>NTLA01000036.1 GCA_002457435.1 Acidimicrobiales bacterium MED-G01
CAACGGGACCGATAACGACATTTTCTCGATCGGAATGATTGGTCACACCATCATCGAATGGGGAACCGATGAACAAAAAAATCATTTCCTGCCACGCATCCTGAACGGAAGTGACGTGTGGTGTCAGGGCTACAGCGAACCCAACTCAGGATCAGATCTGGCTTCCCTCGCCACACGAGCAGAACTCGACGGCGACGAATGGGTCATCAATGGACAGAAAATATGGACGTCTCAAGGTCATAACGCAAACTGGATATTTGTGCTCTGCCGCACCGACCCGTCGGCTGTAAAGCACGCCGGAATCTCCTTCTTGTTGTGCCCGATAGACCAACCCGGAGTGGAAGTGCGACCAATTGTCAACGCTTCAGGTCATCACGACTTCAATGAAGTGTTCTTTAACGACGCCCGAACCGTCAAAGAAAATGTCTTAGGCGGAGTGAACAACGGTTGGGCTGTAGCTAACACCCTTTTGGGTTACGAACGTGGCGATGACGCAACCACTAACGGGATTAGATACGGAGAAGAATGGCAACGCCTGGTAGAGGTAGCTCGAAGCTACGGAAAACTCGACGACCCGGTCATGCGCCAACGATTCACAGCTGCCTACACCACTACTCAGATCATGAAATTTATGGGCCTACAGACAGTTGCCCGATCGATGCGTGGATACAGCCAAGGACCCGAGTCGTCACTGAACAAGCTCCTGTGGTCAGAACACCATCACCGGTTCACCGAATTAGCAATGGACGTTATTGGAATGGACGCGACCGCTCCATCGGGACGTGACGCGGCCACAGGAGTGGGCGTCGACGACGTGGGCTCACCGTTTTCGTCACAAGCTTGGGTTACGACGTTCATAGGAGCCCGGCCTGGTTCTATTTATTCAGGGAGTAATGAAATTCAACGCAACATTGTGGGCGAACGGGTACTCGGGTTGCCGAAAGAACCGCGAGCCGACGCAGGACCGTGGAATGAAACCAAACGTTCCTGAGAACTATTGAATGTCTGGAGCGAGGCCTCGAACCACGAAGTTCGCTTCATCTTCGAGGGCTCGAACGGTTGCCAGTATGTCCTCATCGGCGAAGCCGTTGTCGCGGTAAGTTTCTAAGAGTTGTTGGGTGTGGCGTCCCATCGGCACAGGAACTTCGAGTTCATCAGCAAGGTCGACTGCCAAACCGATGTCTTTACAGGCCAA
This sequence comes from Acidimicrobiales bacterium MED-G01, assembly GCA_002457435.1. Classification (GTDB taxonomy): domain Bacteria; phylum Actinomycetota; class Acidimicrobiia; order Acidimicrobiales; family Poriferisodalaceae; genus MedAcidi-G3. The sequence continues at coordinate 1,196 of NTLA01000036.1, forward strand.
GGCACTGGTGAACGAAGGAGCTAGCCGGTCGCGAAGAATTGCCCGAGTACCGCTACTCCACACAAAACTGGCGCCGCTACTTGCTTCGACGACTTCACGCAACACTTTAGGATCGACTCCCGCTTTGCTTCCCAATAGCAGTGCTTCGGTAGCGCCCATCATGTTGACGAAGGCCAGCATGTTGTTGACTGCCTTGACCACATTGCCTGCCCCAGCATCCCCGCATCTCACGACCTTCGCCGCGAACAACTCAAAGAGCGGCATGGTTCGTTCAAATGCTTTTTCAGAGCCACCCACCATGACAGCCAGAGTGCCCTTACGTGCGCCGTAGACGCCCCCTGACACTGGAGCATCAAGAAAATCAATCCCGCGTTCCTGACCCTCTACGGCAAGAGAACGGCTCAACGTCGGAGAGCTAGTGCTCAGATCGATCACTGTCTGGCCGGCGTCCATCACGCTGAAGAGGCCATCAGCCCCCGAGACAACTTCTTCGACGTCGCGAGGCATCGGTAACGACAAAAACACAGCTTCAGAGTTCTCAGCTGTCGCAGCGGCGGAAGAAACGGGCTTTGCACCTAGTTCAACCAATGGACCCATTGCGTCCTCATTCAGATCAAATATCGACAAGTCGTGGCCTGCCGAAATGAGATGAGCGGCTATGGGGCCACCCATGTTTCCTACTCCAATAAAGCCAATACGCATCGCCGTCCCCTTCGTCGATAATCACTAAGTATTGAATATTTTTGGAGCCAGTGAGTGCGAGAACAGCCGCTGGTGGATTACTCCAGCACCTCAGCGGCAGCTAGGTCCGCGATTCGGTCACTGCTGTAACCCACAAGATCAGACAAAATCTCGAAAGTATGTTCGCCTAAGAACGGGGCGCGAACCTTCGGACCGTGTTCGCTTCTCGACAACTTAAACCGAGCATTTTCGACGATACATCTCCGATCTGGGTGTTCAAACCACACAAAGGCACGTCGATGTTCCAACTGAGGATCAGACAAACATTCGACACTGCTTTGAATCTGGTGAGCGGCAACCTCCGCTTGAATGAGTGAATCCATTGCCTCCGTGGCGGATCTGGTGGACGTCCAGGCGCTAATGGCCTCATCTATCTCGGTTTGAGACAGTCGACGCCCAGCCGCTGACATCAAACTGTTCTCTTGGGCGAGGTCGGCTCTCCCTATGACGTGACATAAGTCTTGCCACTTCTCATCATTTTCGACTGCTACCGCTACCCACTGATCTTCACCCAAACAGGGGAAGGCACCGTGGGGAACCATGTCTGGGTCATCGTTACCCACGCCTGAAGCAATACGGTTGGTAGCTGACGCCTCCAATAATGCTGGAGCAATAAAGTGAAGCGCGGCCTCGGTTTGAGCCAGGTCAATGTACTCACCGAGACCAGTTCGTCGCTGTCGATCCAAAGAAGCCAGAACAGTCGCCAACATAAAATGAGTCGACGTGTAATCGGTGTATGCGCCGAAAGGACCCGACGGGGGCCGGTCTGGCCACCCGGCTAATCCATAAAAACCCGAGAGAGCAGCTCCCAGGTTGCCGTAGCCGGCGAAGGTCGAAGTTGGTCCAAATTGTCCTGTGAGACAGGTGGAGAGCATGATCAGACGAGGATTAATTTTGATAACGCTGTCCCAACTCAGACCCCAAGAAGACAGCTTGCCCGGCGAGAAAGACTCACAAAGTACGTCAGCCCATTCGATGAGGTCATGCATTACGTCGAGAGCTTGGGGTGAATTCATGTTTAGGGCTAGGGAGAGCTTGCCTGCATTTGCTGTGTCGAAAAGCGCGGAACGCTCCAAACCTGGTTCATTGTCCCAAACTGGAAGGAAACCACGGGCAGCGTCGGGCTTATGTATCGACTCGACCTTAACCACGGTGGCACCGAGATCGGCGAGGGCTCGAGTCGTGAACGGTCCCGCGAGAGACCACATGAAATCAACCACTTTCACACCTTCAAGTGGAGGCGACACCACAGGCTTACCTGCACCAACCGTGGAGATCTCCCTCTTCGTTGAAAGGAGCTCCTCGTTGTCAGCGCCAAGCTCGGCTACATGGGTTGCGTCAGCCAAAGGTGATTGTTGAGTTAGGGCGAAAGGCCCTGGAGCGGCGATCGTTTCCTCGACGACCTTAATGTGCTCGAAATAGTTACGACTCCGTAACTGCTCGCTTTGAAGGACTTCTCCGACATCAGCGATCGGAGCCATCAAAAGTTGACGATCCATAGCCACTTCGAGGAGTTCGGCTTTCGTTTTGGAAGAAGTGCAATTTGCAATAGCGTCTTTCGCTGCGTCCCAGTCTTCGACGCTGACTGCTCCTGACTCCAACAGCAATGCGAAATTCACCCAGTCCAAATTTGCTATGCGGGGTGAAACAAAGCCCTCTTCTAAAACCCACTCCATTAGGCGTGCAGTAACAGGCCCAATGGCGTCACCAAATACGTGTGTGATTGAAACGAAACCGTCTTTGGCCGGATACACAAGTCTGAGGTTGATTGGTCCTACGGTCGCGCCGCCCCCACTTCTGATTGGCGTAGGAAAATTACAGGCCTCTGCCAAAACACCGGCCTGAGTGGCGATGGGTATCACTTGCTGTGCAGCTACATCCACTACCTGGCCAAGACCTGACTGACCACGTTCATAGAGCGCAGCGATCACGCCTCCCGCCAAAACCGCGGCACCAAAATGAAATGCTTGCGGGACCGAAACTCGGATAGGGGAGCGGTCAACATCACCAGTGAAGGCCATGGTGCACGCGGAGGCCATAAGGGTTAGATCCGTCGCAGGCCAATGAGCCTTGGGTCCGGTGTGCCCGAATGGAGTCAACGTCCCGATTACCAGCGAGGGATTTCGAGCGAGGAGAACTTCACTACTCAGGCCTAAACCCTCAAGGACACCCGCTCCCTGTGACTCGACGAGACAATCAGAACCTTCAACCAAGTTGAGTAAAACATCTCTTCCTTCCGCAGATTCAAAATCAATAACGACCGACTTTTTTCCCCGGTCATAGGCGAGGTGTGTCAGGGACACTCCTGAATGGTTAAAGGGACCCGCGTTGCGGGTGGCCACTCCTCCAGGCGGTTCGATCTTGACGACTTCAGCACCCAACATGGACAGCATCAAACCAGTCAGATGTCCTCGTTGGTCAGTTAGATCTAGGACCCGGTACGCGGAAAGCATTGATCGCTCGTCCCCCTTCCCACCACAGTCTGCCTCGTCCCACGCAGCTATTTCCACGCAGTGCTAGCTGGCCACTGCTGCAAAGCCCTTCTCTAAATCTTCAACAATGTCATCGAGAGTTTCAAGTCCCACCGATAAACGAATCAAACCAGCTGTCACTCCAGCGTCACGTTGCTCAGATTCAGTCAGCTGAGAGTGAGTTGTAGAAGCCGGGTGTATCGCCAAACTACGCACATCACCGATGTTTGCGACGTGGCTATGGAGCTCTAACGCATTGATGAACTTGCTTCCAGCTTCGGCTCCGCCTTCGATTGTGAATGCTGGAACTGAGCCGTAGCCGCGACTTCCACCAAGCGCTTTTAGGCGTTCATGCCAGCTACTTGACTTCAGTCCGGCGTACTGGACATCCTCAACTTTGGGATGGCCCTCGAGGTACTCCGCTACTCCTTGAGCGTTTGCGAAATGACGCTCCATTCTCAAGCTGAGGGTTTCTAGTCCTTGAAGGAAGTAGAAGGCGTTCTGAGGAGAGACTGCCGCTCCCAGGTCCCGGAGTAACTGGACCCTCGCTTTGATGATGTATGCACCGTGCCCTAATGCAGGCCAATAGGAGAGACCGTGATAGCTCGGATCGGGGTCGGTGAAGTTCGAGAATCGCCCGCTAGCCCCGTAATCAAAGGTCCCACCGTCAATAATGACCCCCCCGACGGAGTTGCCATGACCACCGATGAATTTGGTCATCGAATGAACAACGATGTCTGCTCCCAATTGGAGAGGATTGAGTAGATATGGAGTAGCGACGGTGTTATCCACTACGAGAGGAATCCCCGATTCATGGGCAACTTTCGCAACACCTGAAACGTCCAGACAGTCGTTACGGGGATTACCGATCGTCTCTCCGTAGAACAACTTGGTGTTGGGCTGAATGGCAGCTGCCCAAGCCTCAAGGTCGTCGGGATCCTCGATGAAGGTTGTGTCTATCCCCATCTTGGGAAGGGTGTAGTGCAAAAGGTTGTATGTGCCGCCATAGAGAGACGCGGACGCGACAACGTGGTCGCCAACCTCCGCTAAATTCAAAATGGCGAGTGTCTCTGCGGCTTGACCCGATGCGACGGCTAGGGCGCCAGGTATTCCAATAGCAGTATCAGTTCCACCTTCCAGAGCTTGAAGTCGAGCTTCGAGAACCATCTGGGTTGGATTCATGATCCGGGTGTAGATGTTGCCGACTTCGTTCAGAGAAAACAGATTAGAAGCGTGATTTGTGTCTCTGAATACGTACGACGTGGTCTGATAGATCGGGACGGCCCGGCTCCCAGTTGTCGGGTCGGGATCTTGCCCTGCGTGAATCTGTTTGGTTTCGAATCCCCAATTTGTGGTCATCGCTATCTCCTTTTGCGTTGCGTTGCCGTAGGAGCGGACAAAAGGGGCCATCGTTGCCGTGAGATCGCAGAAACAGCGGTCTCCTCGGACACTTTGTTGCTTCGGTCACAGACCTCAGCCATATCCCTACAAAGTAGGAAAGCACCTTGGGTGTCCACCCCAGGTTGCCGGATGCACGGGAGTGCACCGCTCTTGATAACGCAGCCATCAAACCACGCTTAGCTACTCACCGCAAACGATTTATAGGATTCTCGATGCGCATTGAAATAACCGGCGCCGTTCTCTCTGACACACTGAGGCTATGTCGAGATTTCAGCGTGTTAAAGAAACTGATGGGACAGGAACTACCCGGTTGGTCAGTCTCGAAGTCACAGACGACACGGTGTACCGCACCTCGAAGGCTGAAATGTGGGAAGGACGCCTCCCTTTAGCGGCGCTGATCAACATAGAAATCTCTCGGAATGGATCCTCTGATCTTGTGACCGCAGAAACCAAACACGGCCAAATCCAATGGGTCCTAAAAAACGGCCAAACTCTGATTGATGCCATTGAAAGCTCACAAACCTGACCGTCTTTGCCAGCAGATATACACCCGTGACGCTCTACCCAGATCGGTCGTTAACTTGGGGGAGTCATTTCGTTGAGGTGGTAGATCGTAGGCGGACCATGGAATCTGCTCGTACGGGCCGCGAACTCGTCGGTTCCCATAAACGCAGCCATCTTCTCCATGTCAACGCCATGACACACGATTGCGACGTGGCCACCATCGAGAGGACCAGCGATCATTGATTCGGAGAACTCAGCTCGTGCTGGAGCGTCTTCGTCGAAGATCTTGCGCCATTCGTCGTAGTCGGCCTGTCGATATCGGTCGAGTTCCAAAACAATTAACAGATCCATCACATTCCACCCTCGTGAGATTTATGTGAGCGCAAACTTAACAAACCCGTCCGTGACACTCTGTAGTTACGGAGCCCCAGCACACCTGACCGAATCAAACTCTTCACTCTCTAATGAGCCACCTTGGGTCAAGGGTCTTCCAGCGCAGTACCTAATCCAGCGAGGGCATCGGGAAGCGCTTAGGCTTCGATAAGCGAGATAGGACACCTCATGATCACAGCAATGCCTCGTATAGCGATCGCAGTCAAAGATTTCGAAGCCGCCGTAGCAACTTTTCGAGATCAGATGGGAATGCACGTTCTAGATTTTTCCCCGGAAACAGTCCCGTCCCTAGGGGCTCACGTCGGCATGTGTCAGCCTGCTGGGGGAAGCAACATTGAACTCATGGCACCATCGAATCCTGATGAACCATTGAGTCAAGCCCTACAGAAATTTCTTGATCGACGAGGCGAAGGCATCTACGCAATGATGCTCGAATCAGCAGACCCGAATAGTGAAGCAGAAATATTGCTCGAAAAGGGAGTCAAAGTGCTGCCTCTGATGAGAGGTGCTGGTGGACGCGATATCCACCCCAGCTCAACTCACGGAGTGCTGATCAGGATTTACCCCGACGGTTCAGTAACGCAACCAGAAAATCCCTCGAGTGCATCCCCTCACTACACAGGTATCCAGAAAGTACTCATTGCAACTCACGACGCAAGCCTCGCAGCAGACGTATACGCCAATGGCCTAGGTCTTGTAGCCGAACCATCGCAGATCGATACAGACCGCGGAGTTCTAACGTGTGTGGTTCGCCCACCCAAAGGCGGTGTCATAGAGCTCATTTCACCTGTCGACTCTTCGCAAGAAACCGCAAATGAACTGGAGTTGTTCCTCAACGAAAAAGGCGAAGGTATCTACGCGTTAGAACTCGACGCCGACGGGGACGTAACACACCACGATTTTCAAATCTTCGGGACTCGCTTTTTCATCTCGAAATAACACAATAAGTTTTCGCCCGAATCAATCAGGCGAGACGAGCACCAAGCGTCGTATCATTAAGACGGAACGCGAACGTGCAAGGGAATTCGTACATGACTTACGACGATGAACTGGATTATGAAGTGGTTGTTGTAGGTGCAGGTGTTGCCGGCATCTATCAAATCAAGAGACTGACAGACATGGGAATTAAGGCGACCGTGTTGGAGGCCGACCCTGATTTAGGCGGCACTTGGTACAACAATCGTTACCCGGGTGCACGGTTCGACTCGGAAAGCTACACCTACGGTTACTCGTTCTCTCGGGAGGTCCTCGACGAGTGGCACTGGAAAGAAATGTTCTCAGGGCAGCCCGAAAATCTTAAGTACCTGAACTTCGTCGCAGATAAATTCAATTTACGAGAACATATGCAATTCGGTTGCCGCGTCGAATCCGCTGTCTTTGAGGAAACAAACGAATTGTGGAAGATCCGCGTTTCTGACGGCCGCGACCTAACCTGCCGGATTCTCATCCTCGCCTTAGGTTTACTCTCCCAACCCACGATGCCTCGGATCAAAGGGGTAGAAAGCTTTCAGGGACGCTCGTGGCATACCTACGGGTGGCCACATGACGAAGTTGACCTCAGCGATCAGCGCGTTGGCATCATCGGAACAGGTGCAACCGCGATCCAAGTCATCGGTGAGATAGCCGACAAGGTCGGTGACCTCACGGTTTTCCAACGACGACCGAACTGGGTAGCTCCACTTAACAACAGCGCAATCAGCGTTGAACAAATGGAAGATATCCGTGAACGTTACGACGAGATCTTCGAAACCTGTGCTCGCACCCCCGGCGGTTTCGAACACGAGCCAGACCGACGGGGCTTTTATGAGGTCAACCAGGAAGAGCGCTACGAACTTTGGGATCGCCTCTATGACGAATCTGGTTTCAGTATTTGGTTGAAAAACTTCCGAGAAATTTTCACCGACGAAGAAGCCAACGCAGAAGTGTCTGCCTATATAGCTGACCGGATACGGGGCCGAGTCGACGACCCAGCCATCGCAGAAAAACTCATCCCCAAAGATCACGGTTTTGGTGTTCAACGAGTGCCAATGGAAACGGGTTATCTCGAGGCATACAACCGAGACAACGTCCACCTTGTTGACATCAACGAGACCCCGCTGGAACGAATAACTGAAAAAGGAATACTGACTACCGAGCAGGAATTTGAGTTCGACATAATCGTGTATGCAACAGGCTTCGATGCGATCACCGGCTCGTTCGACCACATCGACATTCGGGGTCGAAACGGACTTACTCTTAGGGATAAATGGTTCGATAACCCAACCACTTTCCTGGGGATGATGGTCTCAGGGTTTCCCAACTTGTTGATGCCTTCAGGACCTCAGAGCGGCTCCGCTTCAACGAATTACCCGCGCGGAATCGAAAATGGGGTGGACTGGTGCACCGAACTACTTGGTTACATGTGGGAACGAGACCACAAGTATCTTGAAGCAACTGAAGAAGCAGAGAAACGCTGGACCGATCACGTCGTCAAAATGTATTCGGTGATGTTGATGCGCAAAGCCCAGTCCTGGTTCACCGGCTACAACAGCAACGTAGAAGGCCATGAAGCCGGGAAAGTCCGCTACATGGTCTACAACGGCGGAACCCCAAAATATGTTGCCTCGATCAACGACGTTGCATCAAACGACTATGAAGGCATTCGTTTCACCGCCGACACCAAAGACCCTAGCGACGTCATAGCTGCCGGCTGAAACCGCTTATGTCCAGTAGTCGGACTGTCTCGTCAACTACAGCTCGTCGCGGGTACCGAGTTCGCTGATATTAGCTACACAATCGGGACAAAGGTATCGACGATCGTAAACACTTTCATTGCGGAGGCGACCGAATCGGTCCGCCCACCTTTCATTCCATAGCACTGCGTCATCTTGCTGCTGATCTGGAAATAACGAAAAACTGACGCCGCAGAGCTGACAAACGATAAGACCTAACTGATGCAACAATGATGCCCGGATTCGATTGTTAGGGCTGTTTAACGGCGCTGGAACTGACCTGTGGCAACGCCTATCACCGTCAATCCGCAGCAGGCCTATACCCAGGTACAGCGCAGTATCAATCTGCTCCTCTGTGAATTCTTCACTCCCCAAATAGCAAGCTAAATACGTGCGATCTGAATGGATCGACTGTGCGCTTGTCTCACCACACACCGAGATAAATCTTTTGGTGGAAGGACGAATGAGGACTGCGATCAGTTCGAAGTCTCCGACAAGTTGACCACCAACGTGGCGGATACCCACTGCATCCGGGCGAGGGTCGGAAATAGTTTTGGGACTTTCCGGTGTCAGGAGACACCCGAGACCAGATGGATCAGACAACCAAGAAGACACAGCGTCCTTCAAGACTATTTCGTCGACTTTGTTTGTTGATGGGCCCGTCATCTCGATGAGCGCAGGTTACTAATTTCGGGTCGGTTGTCCTCCCTAGTTCATTCTGTGTGCCTTTGTTCTAAAGTCGATTTATGAAGTTGTTGTCGCAAACCAAACTCAACACCAAGAAGCTGCAGGATTTTGTTGGCCTTGCTAGCTCCCGGAGAAGCGTTAGAAGTTTCGATCCGGGAGAGCCAGTGCCGAGAAAAACGTTGGAGAAAATCGCTGATGCTGGCCGATGGGCCCCTTCGGGAGCGAATTCACAACCTTGGGAGATTTGTGTGATTGACGACCCGGAGCGAGTACGAGACGTCTCGTCTGTGATGGCAAGTCAAGCTGACCGGCTTAACGAACACTGCAAGGGATTCCCACATGTCCACAAGAAACATTGGGTCCATGACTCGGTTGCGTTGATGGCTGTCTTCGTTGACCCCCGATGGGCCGACACATACCCAGTTGCACTTGACTCCGACCTCGACCATTCTGAGTACGCGGCGAATCGGTCCAATATCTTGCTCGTCTCTGTAGGGGCAGCGATTCAAAACCTGCAGTTGGCTACAACAGCGGTGGGCCTGGCCAGTGCATGGCTTTCCGGCGGAGGTGAGCCCGAAACAGCAAGGGCATTACAAACTCTGCTCGGTTTCCCGTCTAGTCATGTTCCTTACGGCATTGTTCCTATCGGGTGGCCTCGTCGGAAAGCGGAGAGCCGATGGCGGCGACCAATTGACGAAGTGGTCCATTGGAACCAAGCAGTGGACGCGAACATAAGGAGCCAGGAGGATATCGATCACTACCTGGCTAAAGAGCGTCGACACTCAATCTATAAAGACGCAGAAGCTAGAGATCAGCATGTAGGAAATATGCCTACCGACGGAGAAATCGACGTAGTCGACGACGGAAATCGATGAAACCTTCTTCGCGCTGAGTGTCTAGTTCTCGCAGCTCTGCCAGCGATCCGCAGCCGCAATCTTCTATTTCAGGATCGCCTAGATGCCGATGGGGGCACCCCAGTTGGTGATCAAGAAACACCACGCATTCGTACTTGTTGCCTGTTGGGCCCACTCTCATATAGCGCTGAGCGCCTCCCGCGAACCTCCGGTCGAACTGCATGAACCGAGCGTAGCCTCCGAACGGCTTGTACCAATGCAGGGAAGTGTTGCGCACCAAATGCCGGTCACATTGCGTCGCCTGTTTGTAGTCGCAGCAACAGCGTTCCGGGGACTCCCCATGGTTGACACAGCCGTCGTGCACAAAGCTATTGCGGCCTGAGGACCGTATCTTCGGTAGGGAAAACGCCCATAGGCCGCTCCACGAATGGAGCGGCCGCAGGGTTATCTAAAATTAGTGTTGCTAGCTCTAAACGGCGCGCACATTCTGGGCTTCTTCGCCCTTGCGGCCTTCGCCAATCTCAAATTCGACCGTTTGGCCTTCCTCTAAAGATCGGTATCCCGACCCTTCGATGTTTGAGTAGTGGACGAAGACGTCTGCTCCGTCTTCACGAGATATAAATCCGAAGCCCTTCTGAGCGTTGAAGAACTTCACTGTTCCTTGCGGCATTGATTGCCCTCAATTTCTTTCTACACGTGTACAGAATAATTCTGCAACCCTTTAACCCTACAGAGCGTTGCAGCGATCACCAATAAGAAATCAGACTTTCATTGTTACGAACGCTACAAGGCTCAGAACAATCAGGAGCCAAAGGACGAGGTCTGTCTATTCCACTCAAAATGCGAAACCGTTGATTCCGATTTTGAAAAAATAACTCAAGTGTTGCCCAGTAGAGATACATAAGAAAGGTCGGAACAATGGCTAAGGCATACCTCGTCGGAATGATCAACGTCACCAATATGGACGGTATGGGGCCATA
>NTLA01000037.1 GCA_002457435.1 Acidimicrobiales bacterium MED-G01
TGGCCGAATACGGCCACCTTCAATAAAAGCTTCCACGTCGACGGCTTTTAATCGTATGACCCGTCCAAGTCGGTAGGCAGGAAGCCGGTCCTCGTCGATAAACCGGTACAAGGTTCTCTGCGTAACACCTATCAGCAAAGCCGCTTCTCGACTAGATAACCACTCGGGGTTCGGGCTTTTCACAGTAAGAGCCTACGGTGATACCTCAATAATCAGCCCAACCGGACGGCTACCTCATTGGCAAGGAGCCTTCCCTTCGCGGTCAGCTTCAGGTTGCCATCGAGGTCAGCTGGTTGGGTGAGGTGTCGAACTCCGTCGGGAATGAATTCTTTAGGAACACCAGTATTCGTTCGCAACGCAAGTTGTCGTCCTTCAAGTGCCCAGTCATCGGCATCTAACTTTTCTGAACCTGCCTCCACCGAAGAGCTTTTTGAGATCGCGCTTATGAACCGTTCGGGCGTTCGCACACTCCAAAATCTTTTCTGACCGATATGGCTGTGCGCCGCCACGCCGAGGCCTAAATATTCTTCCTGATTCCAATAGAGCAAGTTATGTTGAGATTCTTTATTGGGTTGAGCCCAGTTGGAAATCTCGTAATTGGAGTATCCGGCGTCTGTTAGATAACGATCGGCTTCAATGTATTTGTCGGCTTGGTCATCATCATCAGGGTGTCTCTCGACATCGGTTGCTAGCGGAGTTCCTGGTTCGACGGTTAACGCATAGGTGCTGAGGTGATTCGGTTCTAGAGATAGAGCTTTCTCGAGGCTTGTTTGCCAATCTTCGTTGGTTTCGCCTCTGGCTCCGTATATGAGATCAAAGTTGACGTTGGTTATTCCGGCAGATCGAATTTTTTTGACCGCTGATTGCACATTCTCGGGGTCGTGTTCTCGACCAAGCGAGGCAAGGACATCGGGAACCATGGATTGGACACCGAGGCTGATTCGGTTGACTCCTGCCTTCACATAGGTTTCGAGCTGGTCACTATTGACTAGATCTGGGTTGCATTCAACGGTGAATTCGCTGTCGGTAGCTATCGGGAGTTCCGCGATGACATCCATCAGCAATTCTGCTGGCACGAGGTTGGGTGTCCCTCCACCGATGAAGATCGATGTGATCGCAGGCAACTCGGGGGCCCACTTCATTGCTTGGGTCTTACAAGCAGCTAGATATTGGTCGATCAGATGCTCCCGATCGGTCCAAGTAGCAAACGAACAGTAGTCACAACGGCGCGAACAAAACGGGACATGCAGATAAAGACCAAACTTCTTTGCGTCTTTCTGGTTCATCAGAAAAGGCTGTCCTGCATGATGAACTCGTCGATTTCGAAGTCGCCGGTTTCGAGAGGGTGTGTCAAAAGGGGTTGCAGGTCGACAAGAAAGTTCTCTGCAAATCCCGTCCTGTTACATACCGCTAGTCTCCCAACCATTGATTTGATGGCGAACTCATGGGCTCCTTGGTTGATGACTGCGGGGTAGCTAACCAAATTGGTCCAGGCTTGGTCTTCGATTCTTGGATTCGACCATCGATCGTCAAGTAGTAATCCTCTCGATCCGACCTCTCCAGTGAGAAACTTTTTGATTTCGTTCGCCTTTTGGGTGAGTCGGCTTTCAAGTTCTTGGTCCGGCAAGGGTTGTAGATGTCCGGCGAATTTCTTTCTTGTGTCGACTGCTTGGCGCACGCCAAGTTTTTCGGTGGTTGAGTCCTCAAGTTCTCGGACAAAGAATCCGTCATCCGTTTGCGCTAGGTAACTTGCGAACCAGGCTCCTTGTTCCACGAGTCTGTTGCCTCCCGAAAGCCCTCTGGTCGTGCCGACTTTAGTTGCCCCGTCACGAAATATGGCTACATAGAGTCGGTGAGGATGTGTCAGGTATGCGGCCATGGCTTTACCGATTGCGTCGCGTCCTCTTCGATGAGCTTGATGCATATTTGCGGCAGCGATGTTCTCTTTGGTCTGACACCGGTCGCATTGGCGCGCGCTAGCTGCTGGCGAGTCGCATTGGACCCTGGTCGATCCGTCTTTGGAGCGGTCGACCGTGCCAACACACTGGCGTTCCCGGCCAGCAGCTACACGGAACCTAAGTTCGAGTTCGTTGGCGCTCGTCGATTGTGATAGCTGGTCACCTTGAACCTGGAATTGCAAGAAAGGTTCTTCAGCATGCCAATTGATGGCGGTGAGGTAAAAGAGGGAGTTCGTGTCTATGTTCATCTCTGCGGTGAGATGCTTGTTAGGCACCCAGTCGAACACCGAGTTCGTCGAGCCGGTCCGCTATTTCATCTATCCCTGTGTCGAGGATGCATGCGATAGTTCGAAGGTCATCTCGACGAATGGTGAGTGAGGAGCCGTTGAACTCGCGCCGCTGTGCCTGGATCATGGCTAGGAACCGTCCTAGTACAGCCGCCTCTGCACCTGGAACTCGCGCCAGTCGGTCGAGATCGATTGTTACCTGTTGGTCGAGGCTCATAGCTGAGTCTTCGGTGATGCCGTCTCCTCGTGGGAGTAGCTGTCCTACAGGGACGTCATAAAAATGTGCAAGTCGCGAGAGACGAGGAACCGATATGGCGCGCTCCCCACGTTCATATGCGCCAAGGACCGAAGCTTTGAATTCATGGCCAGATTCTGCCTCTACTTCTTGGAGCGACATCCGTTTTTGTCGGCGGACAAGTCGGAGGCGTTCGCCAACTTTGAAGCTGTAGTTCTCTCCGGCCAGTTGCTCTTCGTTGAGACCCAAGTCAGACATATCCACCTCCAATCATCTCTTGATTAAGAGTGACCATAGCTCACGGAGAGTGGTTGTCCAGTAGGTCTTCGCGAAGTAGCGATAGTACTGATGCCGCCGCGACCGCTGCTGTTTCTGCTCGAAGCACCGAGGGGCCCAACGAGATCGTTCGTCGGTCGGCCACTTCACTGGGATCCCATCCTCCTTCGGGACCGATATAGATGGTCGATTGTTTCAGAGTGATTCTGTCACCGTGTCGATGAGCGAGCGACACTCCCGGCTCTGAAGCTGCGTGCTTGATTTCACTAATCGGTTTGATCTCAGGAACTCTTACTTGTCGAGATTGCATAGCTGCTTCCCGAGCTATGCGGGTAAGGCGTTGGTGTTGCTGTTCTGCTTTTGTTTCATTCCACTTAACCACTGACCGTTGTGAACTGAGTAGGTGAATTTCATCGACCCCGAGTTCGGTAAGTTTTTGGACGATCCAGCTGGGTCGATCCCCCTTGGGGACGACAAATCCGATGATTATTGGTATCGATGGCGGCGGGACCGCAACAATTTCACCGGTGGTTTCGATGCTGGCGCCGAAAATTGCTGGACACCACTGGTTGATTCCATCCCCGATGGTGAACGGGTCTCCCGGCTTAAGTCGCAGCACGCGGTGCAGGTGGTGCCGATCTTCATCAGATAATTCGGGCGCTTGGAGGTTGCTGACGAAGACGTGTGGACCGTTCGTCCCGTCGGGGAGGGAGCCCATGATCTATTGGAATGCTGAGCGAATTTTTCCAAGGACTGTGCGGTCACCTGGGTCAGCAACGTTCTCCCCGCGTTGCTGCGCTATTGCGCGAAGTTGCTCTTCGTCATCTTTAGAGAGTTTGGATGGGATTTCAACGGTGACTGAGAGAATCAGCTCACCTCTTCCTCTTCCTCGACCTTCTAGTCGTGGAACCCCGTGGTCGCGTAATCGAAAAATTTCCCCCGGCTGAGTTCCAGGAGGTATTGCGAGTTCGACTGTTTCGTCAAGTGTCTCGAAATTGATTCGCGCTCCTAGAGCCGCTTGCAACATGGTCACGTGGAGTTCTGCATACAGCGTGTCGCCGTCTCGGTTGAATTTGTCGGAAGTCGCGACTCTGAGGTGGACGTAGAGGTCTCCATGAGTTCCGCCTCTGGGGCCGACCGCCCCGCGTCCGGTTAGTCGAAGTGTTGATCCGGTGTCGACGCCGGCGGGAACTCGGACTTCGTAGGACATCAACTCGCGGTGCCGGCCTTCTCCCCGGCATTGCCGACATGGTGTCGGTATTTCCTCACCCAATCCCCCACATCGTGGACAATGCGCAGTGGTGACCATTTGCCCGAGAAGGCTTTGACGTACTTGGCGTACTTGGCCAGCTCCTTCGCATTCGGTGCAACGGCGGGGGGAGGTTCCTTCTGCCGCTCCAGAACCCGAACAATCTTCGCAGCCCACGGCCGTTTGTAGTTCTACTTTTCGGTCGATGCCAAAGATTGCTTCTTCGAAGCTTAGATCGAGCACTATTTCTTGATCTTCTCCAGGTGGTGGGCCGGACGGCCCTCTGGCTCTGCCTCCTCCGAAGGGATTGCCTCCGAAAAAGTTTTCGAAGATATCGTTCAGGTCGAAATTGAATGGGTCCCCGCCCATCCCACCGCCTCGTAGCCCGTCGTGGCCGAATTGGTCGTAACGGGCCCGAGCATCGTCATCGGACAACACTGCGTACGCTTCGCTAATTTCTTTGAATTTTGCTTCGGCGTCTTGATCGTCTGGGTTGGCGTCGGGATGATATTCCCGGGCCAGCTTTCGGTATGCCCGTTTGAGGTCATCGGCTGAAGCTCCGCGATCTACTCCCAACAACTCGTAGTAGTCAGTTGCCATGAGCTTTTTCAGTCCTCGTGTGCCTCACCTAAGGACTCACCAAGACGGCTACTAACTACGTGTACTGCAGCTAAAGCTTTTGGATAGTCCATACGGGTTGGTCCCAGAACCCCGATGCTACCGACCTGTTCACCGTCGACCTTGTACGGTGCCACAACTACTGCGCACTGGGCCAGAGGCGCAACTCCAGTTTCGGAACCAATGGCGACACTTAAGCCGCGTTCCACAAGGTCTCCGAGAAGACTTACGACGATTAATTGTTCTTCTAGGACTGCCAGTACTGACTTCACTGTCGATACAGCATCGAATTGTCCGGCCATATTGGCTGCGCCTCCGATGTACAAGTCGCCGGCGTGGGTTGATGAGGAAGATAGCGACGCCAACGTGGTCACTATGAGGTTGTCGACTTCTGGTTGGCCAGTGGAGTCGACCTTGGGAATACTGCCCAAAGACGTTCCGACGAAGGCGTCGTTTATAGCGGCAGAGGCCGCTGCCAGATAGTTAGGTTCGATTTGGGCGCCGCTGACGAGTTCAATCATTGAACGTTCGATGGAACCTGAAGATGTGACGATGACGAGGAGAAGTCGCCCAGAACCTAGATCCACGAGTTGGGCGGAACGAACGGTTGTGGGGTCATGTGTTGGGCCCACAACAATCGCTGCGTAGGCGGTGAGTTGGGAGAGTAATCGGCTGGTATCCGCGAGACGTTGTTCGATTTGTCCTTGGGTGTGCCGGAAGAAGGCACTGATCTGTCGAGCTTCTGTGTCGTCTAGGTGGCCGGGCCCAAGGTTGTCTACGAAATATCGGTATCCGGAATCTGTCGGTATTCGCCCTGCGCTGGTGTGAGGTTGGGCAAGGTAGCCCTCGGCTTCGAGGCTTGCCATTTCATTTCGTATTGTTGCAGCGGATACGTCGAGGCCGGATAGGTCAGACACAGCGCGAGAGCCAACTGGTTGGGCTGTGTCAATGAAACTTTCCACGACAGCTCGTAATACTGTCGCCTTGCGTTCGTCCACGTCCGGTCCCATTCGCTGAGCTAACGATGATGCAGTGCTGAAATACTACGCGACTCTGTGCGGTCGGAGAACAGCCACTCGTTAAACAGGGTCTTAGTCGTCCAATTTTAGGGCCGAAACGAAGGCCTCATTGGGTACCTCGACGCGCCCGATGGCCTTCATTTTCTTTTTACCCTTCTTTTGTTGTTCGAGAAGTTTTCGTTTCCGCGTTATGTCACCGCCGTAGCATTTTGCCAGCACATCTTTTCGCTTTGCTTTCACTGTCTCTCTGGCAATGATCCTCCCCCCGATTGCTGCTTGGATCGGAACGTCGAACATTTGACGGGGAATGAGCTCTCGCAGTTTTTCTGCCATTCGGCGGCCGTAATCGTAGGCAGCGTCACTGTGAACGATGGTGGAGAACGCGTCTACAGGATCACCGTTTAACAGCACATCGACTTTGACAAGTTTGTCGACTCTGTACCCCGACGGCTCGTAGTCGAGACTTGCGTAGCCTTGGGTTCGACTCTTGAGTTGATCGAAGAAGTCGGTCACGACTTCTGCGAGCGGCATTTCGTAATGAAGTTCAACTCGTTCGGGGGAAAGGTATTCCATCCGATCCATCGTGCCTCGGCGTCCTTGGCAAAGTTCCATAACCGTTCCGGTGTAGTCCGCCGGGGTGAGGATGCTGATTCGAAGGATAGGTTCTTCGATTTCGGTGACAGTACCCATATCCGGAAGGTCTGATGGGTTGTCAACGTCAATAGTCTGTCCATCGTCTGTCGTCACCTTGTAGGCAACAGAAGGGGCCGTGGCTATTAGCGAGAGGTCGAATTCTCGTTCCAGTCGTTCTCGCACAATTTCCATGTGCAGCAACCCTAGGAACCCACATCTAAATCCAAAGCCAAGGGCTCCAGACGTTTCTGGTTCGAACGTGATGGATGCGTCATTGAGTTTTAGTTTTTGGAGAGCTTCACGTAGATCCGGGTATTCATCGCCGTCCACTGGATAAAGGCCGCAAAAGACCATCGGTTTAGGGTCTTCGTATCCGTCGAGTGGTTGATCAGCAGCACCCGAGGCGGTGGTGACTGTCTCTCCAGATTTCGCTTGCCCTACATCTTTGATACTCGCGATGAGATAGCCGACCTCCCCGGGTCCAAGTTCATTGACTGGCGCGGTCGCTGGGGAACGCACACCGATTTCCTCGGCGTAGTGGGTTCCTCCGGTCTGCATGAACTGGAGTTTGTCGTTGGTGCGGATTCGTCCATTCATAATCCGCATTGAAGACACGACACCTCGATATTGATCGAAGTGAGAATCAAAAATTAGTGCCTGTAAAGGCTCGTTAATATTGCCTGAAGGTGGGGGGATTCGGTCGACGATGGCGTCAAGGAGTTCGGTAATTCCGTCTCCCGTCTTTGCTGAAATCTGTAGGACTTCTTCTGCCGGCAACCCAAGGACGTTTTCGATCTCGGAAGCATAAAGATCTGGGTCTGCAGCTGGTAGATCGATCTTGTTTAATACCGGCACTATTTCCAAGTCATTTTCGAGAGCTAGGTAGCAGTTCGCGAGAGTCTGCGCCTCAATACCTTGTGCAGCATCAACTAAAAGGACGACCCCTTCACAGGCTGCAAGCGATCGACTGACCTCATAACCGAAATCGACATGGCCTGGTGTGTCAATGAGGTGCAGAACATGCCCTTTCCATTCGACTCGGACATTTTGAGCTTTGATTGTTATGCCGCGTTCGCGTTCTAGCTCCATCGAGTCGAGATATTGGGCGCGCATCGACCTCGCTTCAACGGCGCCTGTGATCTCCAGAATCCGATCCGATAAGGTCGATTTTCCGTGATCTATATGCGCGATGATCGAAAAGTTGCGTATTCGTGTGAGATCCATCTGCAACTGCAAGGTACCAACGAGAATTGGAATTCGGCGGCTCTAACACGAGGAGTCGCTCTTGAGGAAACTGAATGAGGGCTGCGGCATTACATAGTCGTGTTGCTAGCCTGAAGCAGTTGTCGCTTGTAACCATTGAGCTACGGCAACGTAAGTTTGAGTTGAAGTAAGAGAAGGTCAAGTGGCAAATATCAAGAGCCAGATTAAGCGCAACCGCCAAAACGAGACCCGTCGGGTTCGCAACAAGGCTGTTCGCAGCGAATTGAAGACCCGCGAGAAGGCTGTTTTCGCTGCCATAGATGCTGGTGAGCCCACAGACGAACTATTACGGCTCGCCCAAAAGCGTCTTGATTCAGCGGCATCTAAAGGCGTCATTCATCAGAATGAGGCAGCTCGACGTAAATCCCGGCTGACTTCGAAGGCTTCGGCTAGCTGATTTAGCGACTCAGTTGCGCCAAACGTGCGATGAGTATTTCCATGAGAATGTCGCCATCGAGGGCTGACTTTCCTCGAAGGTCCATGTCGGTTTTGCTGAGTAGTTCTATTGCTCGACGGGTTTTATCTGGACCGAGTCGCCGCATCTGACTGAGTGCCTTCTTAGCGGGGAAGGTTGAGCCTTTCATTTCGAGGTGCACGGCAGCGTCTTTTTCATTTGATATTCGGGTTCCGTCAAGACGAAGAATTCGCTCGTAGTGTGTGTGAAGGGTTGCCATTATTTGAAGTGGGTGGCGTCCGCCTGCGGTCATCATGCGTTGAAGGACTTCGAGAGCCGTTTTCATTTCTCCACGGTCCAAAGCATCGGTTAGGTCCCAGGGAGGGACTCCTCCTTCGTCCCCGAGGAACGGACGAACTTCTACGTCGCTAAGTTTCGTGTCTACGCCGTAGACACCTTCAAGGGTTTGCAACAATCCGGTGAGGCGAGCGACGTCTTCACCAAGGTGTTCCGCTATGAGTTGTTGAGCGCTCGAATCTAGCTGAACGACAGAGGTGTCAAACCGCTCCTGAAACCAGCTACTGCGTGCCCGACCGGTTCCTGGAGCCCCGATCTTGATTTGCTCTCCATCAATCGCCTTCGCCGCCTCAACAAGTTTTTTTGGCACGGCTCCACTGCCCCACTCGATCACTAGATCAGTGGTAGGTGGTGGGTCACTTAATAGTTCAATTAGCGGCTTCAATTCGTCGACTTTGAACCGGTTGAACTCGCGGACGACAACAACGCGACGATCACTCAATAGTGGTGGGGTTTGCACTGCATCGACTACTTGTTCGATTGTGTATTCTTCTCCGCTCAGTTCTTCCAGTACCAGCGATCTATCTTGTGCACCCACGAGTTCTTTGACACGACCTCGCACTGCATCTGCGAGCAACGCAGACTCCGGCCCGGAGAATATTTGTGCAGAAGCCTGAACCACGGTCGAAACGTTAGCTTCCCAAATTCGTTAATTCTGCGTTTCCGGTTTCACCAGCCAGCCAGTCATCTGCGCGGATTGTTTAGAACAACGCTGTTGAGAGCCTGCGACGCCATTCCGCTGTTCTTGGATCTTCCGGGCCCATTACTTCGAGGAGGTCAACAAATCGTTGTCGGGCTTCGTCATCATTCTTGACTTGAGCAAGTAGCTCTCCGAGTTCAGCATCTAGCTCATCAGGTTCTCCAGAAATATCCGATGTTCTCGCTGTCGCTGCGACGCGTCGACTTTCAGCTGACTCCGGGATTCGTTCTAGGAGTGCCAGTCCTTCCTCACTCCGGCCGTCACCGACTAGTAATTCAGCAAGTGCAACAACCGCTTCTGGGTGGTCACTTTGAGCTTCGAGGGCTGCTCGCAGCGAGAATTCATCCCCGGCCTCAATGAGTGCATCAATATGGTTCTCTTCTTCAGTTGGTAGCAAACGAGTGATGAAATCTTCAAGCATGGGTTCACCTTGGGCGCCCATGAAGCCATCGACAGCTTGACCGTCTTTGAACGCCACGACCATAGGTATCGACTGAACTTGGAAGGCTTGTGAAACGCCAGGGTTCTCGTCAACGTTGATTTTTACGCCGAGTACCTTGCCACCTTGGCCGTCTATGACTTGTTCGAGCAGCGGACCAAGGGTTTTGCAGGGTTCACACCAGGGTGCCCATAGGTCAACGACCACCGGTATTTCGTGACTCTTTTCGATGACTTGTTGTTCGAAGTCCTGGTCGGTGACGTCAATCATGTCGTTCCTTTCGGTTCTTTGAGTTGGGTTTTCAGCCGGGTTCTACTCGGGCAAGATGTAGTTTCGGAGTGATGTCGAGTTGAGGAGTGTTGTGGTTAAGGGTATTGAGGAAAAACCTGTGACGGCATGGTTGGCTGCTCGAGTTGACAATTTGAGTTCCCCGCTCGAATTTGAGCTCATCACGGGTGGCCATTCGAACCTCACCTATCGAGTCACCGATGGTGAGGGTCGAAAATGGGTTCTACGACGTCCACCCCTGGGCCACGTTTTAGCCGGGGCGCACGACATGGTCCGAGAACATCGGCTTCTGTCGTCTCTGGCGAACAGCAAGGTGCCGGTTCCTTCGGTTGTAGGGCTGTGTACTGATGACGCGATTAATGGCGCCGATTTTTATGTGACCGATTTTGTCGAAGGTCACGTGTTGAGAGACCAGAACTCTGCGATTGAGGTTCCCCTCGCACGGCGGCCTGGTGTAGGGACTGAGCTCGTGGCAGCGTTGGCTGCTATTCATTCAGTTGACCTGGAGTCAACCGGTCTTGCCGACCTCGGTAAACGCGAGGATTATGTAGCCCGTCAATTGCGTACCTGGCTCCGACAATTTAACGCTATGACGTCGAGAGATTTGCCGATCATCGAGCGAGTGCACGACGCATTGGCAGCCAATATTCCTCAGCAACACGAGGCCACTCTGATTCACGGAGATTTTCGGTTAGACAACTGTCTGGTCACCGGCGAGGGTGAAGTGGCAGCTGTGCTTGATTGGGAGATCTCTACCCTTGGCGACCCCTTGGCTGATTTAGGAATTTTGCTGGCTTACTGGAGCGAACCCAACGACAATTTCTTACCTCTTGGGGATGCGGCAACTATCCATGAGGGATTCTCAGGCCGGCAAGACCTTGTAGCCGAATATGAGCGTGTAACTGGCCGGGACACCAGCGACATGGATTTCTTTTTTGCGTTCGCCAGTTGGCGTCTGGCTTGCATTTTGGAGGGAG
>NTLA01000004.1 GCA_002457435.1 Acidimicrobiales bacterium MED-G01
GATGCTGTCGCAGTTACTAAAACCTGCGTGGAACCTATTCTTGCTGTAACAGCTCCATTCGAAAGCCCAGCTAATTTGCCAGTTTCAAATGAAAGGGTTTTGTCGGTACCAGAAATCGGTCCCGATACGGAAATGGCATCAGCCATAGTTTTCTTCTACTCCTTCGGCGAGACCTTCTCGCCATAATTTGCATTCAGTTGGTAGACGTCGGTCACTCCGGTTTAGGTGAGGGAGCGACGACAACCAATTGCTGCTGAATTGGGGTCTTTGTGAGCTTCGGTCGATAGTGACGTCAGTGGCCCGAAGGCCGGCCTTGTCACTCAGCGACGTAAACCGAGTTTGGCAATTAGCGCTCGGTAACGCTCAACGTCATTGTTGTCTAGATAGTTCAATAGTCGGCGACGGCGTCCTACAAGTTTCAGTAGTCCACGTCTGCTGTGGTGGTCCTTTTGGTGGTTCTTCAAATGTTCGGTGAGATCGTCTATCCGGTCAGTGAGAAGCGCTATTTGTACTTCGGGCGAACCTGTGTCGGTGTCGTGTTGTCGATGCGCCATCATGATGTCGGATTTTTCGGCCATATGTTTATTTCCTCGGGGTACAACTTCGGGCCGCTTCGTGGTAGGTCTGGCGGCTGGCTGGCCGGCGCGAAGATTACTGGCCACTTGGCATTCTAACAGCCAAGTTCACACTTCATACAGGCGCCACGTGTTCAGGCTCCGCTCACTCAGATAGGCACTTGGCAGCATCGGCGACATCTTTAACAAGTTGCTCTTTTAACGACTCCACGCCATCAAATTTTCTTTCGCCGCGTAAACGACGAACAAACCGCACCTTCGCCGTTTCTCCGTACAAGTCTCCCCGAAACCCAATCAAATGAGCTTCAACCAGTGACCTATCTGCGTCCTCATAAAAGGTGGGCCTTTTCCCAATGTTGACTGCGGCTGGGTATTGGGCGCCATCGTCACGTATGTACCAGGCCGCGTAGACGCCATCCGAAGGAACCTGCAAATCACCGGTCGTTGGAATGTTCGCGGTAGGGAAACCAATAGTGCGTCCCCTTCTGTCGCCGGGAGTTACGACACCCCTAACTTCGAATGGCCTTCCCAAAAGCCGGTGAGCTTTCTCTACGTCCCCGTCAGACAGCGCCGTTCGTATGGAAGTGGAAGAGATCACTTCTCCTTCCCCTGTTAGGTGTTTGACCAGAGGAAGTCCAATTACTTGATAGTCAAATTCTTCGCCCACTGCGCCGAGAGTTTGGACATTACCTCGACGCCCTTTTCCAAAATGAAAGTCTGCCCCAACAACAACTGCTCGAGCCTGAAGACAATCGACAAGCACTTGACGAGCAAAGATCTCAGCCGGGACCTGAGCCTGCTCAGGGGTGAATTCAACGACGAGGGTGTAATCGACTCCGGTTTCTGCCAGAAGTTCCAACTTGTGATCTAAGTCGCACAATAACAACGGGGCAGATTCGGGCCGCACGACCGTAGCCGGGTGCCGATCAAATGTGACTACCGCCGTAGCACATCCACGTTCCGCTGCTAGCCGATGCATTTCCGAAATGATGGTTCGATGACCTCGGTGAACACCATCGTATTCTCCGACAGTTACTACGCTGCCCTGCTCCAAAGTCGGCGACCAAGCCAGGTCACGAATGATCTCCACAAAGTCAAGTTACCGGCAAGCTCGCCTTACTACGACCCACAATCATCAATAGATCTTCTGCAGCATTGGCCCACGCTTAGTTGGGTAGAACAACGCCTACGACCACTCGGTCATCAATTTTCTCATGCACGGCGATCAGATTTTCAGACGAGTCAGTCAACGCCCACGGACCCGCACCTTCCGTTCGCTCATGGCTTAATCTGCCGCCGTTTCGCACTACCGGTATCTCTTGATCGGTCAGGGCCACCCGGTCCAAACCCCGAACTAACTCGAGAACCGGTTGTAACGGCGCTTCAAGGATTACGTCACTTTCCTGAATTCCGAAGACCCCACTTTGGATTCTGCGTAAATTGCGGATGTGAGCCCCGCCTTGAAGTGCAGTTCCAAGATCAGCTCCCAAGGTCCTTATGTATGTGCCAGCAGAGCAGTTGACGACAGCACTCCAGATCAGCGGATCATTCGTAGCTTGCACGTCAAATTTTCGTATGGTTACGGAACGAGCTTCACGTTCTACCTCTTTGCCTTCGCGAGCAAGCTCATGCAGTCTTCGACCTCCAACGCGGCGAGCTGACACCATTGGTGGGACTTGTTCAATCTCTCCTGTCAGCGCTCTCGCAACTTCCTCGACCTGGGCGGCCTCAACCGACATTTTATGTTCCGCCACTACTTGACCTGACGAATCAAGAGTGTCTGTTTCGACCCCCAGAACTATCTCAACTTCGTACGTCTTGAACGAAGACATCGCGAAACGCAACAACCTCGTAGCGTTCCCTACTCCAACGACCAGTAGGCCTGTGGCATCGGGGTCCAAAGTGCCTGCATGACCAATCCGTCGTTCGCTAAAACGCTTACGTAATTGAGCGACAACGTCGTGGGAGGTCATTCCAGCCGGCTTGTCGATAAGGACCATTCCATGAACGGTTGGCGGTCTACGTCCCATTAATCAGTTTCAGTCTGCCTCTCTGAAGCATCTATCTGGAGTTCCTCCAGAATAGATTCGATTCTTCCAGCTTCTTGAATTGATCTATCTGGCTGAAAATGAATAGCGGGCGTGCGACGCATTCTGGATTGATTTGCTAACGCTTGTTGGATTCTTGGTCTATGGATTTCAAGTGCTTCGGTGACCTCTTCGAGGCCATCATCATCGGAAACATAGAACCAAACTGTGGCGCCCGTGAGTTCACGATCGACGTCAACGCCGGTTACAGAAAGCAGGAAGAGCCGCTGATCGTCTATGCGCTCTAATTCACTGGCTACTATCTCTCGAACTAGTCCCGAAACCCGATCGGTTCGGTCATAGTTCTGCCCGGTTCTACCCTGACGACCCCGTTTTTTACTCATCGGTGAGCCTCTCGAGTCGGTCTGCTATCTATCGGCTAGGCGACCGGGATCTCCCGCTCATCATATGTTTCGATGACATCGCCTTCTTTAAGATCGGTGAAGTCTGACAGTCCTATTCCGCATTCCATCCCAGCTGTCACTTGATTCGCTGGGTCTTGGAAGTGACGAAGGGAGGCGACTTCGCCTTTCCAGATGATCACGCCTTCACGCAAGAATCTGACCTTAGCTCCATCGCTAATCGTTCCATTTTCAACAAAGCAACCCGCTATTGGTCCGACACCCGAGATCCGGAAGACCTGCCGGACCTGAGCTTCACCCGTGACAATCTCCTCAAATTCAGGTTCGAGCATTCCCAACATGGCGTTCTCGATATCGTCGAGCAACTGGTAGATAATTTCATAAAGCCGAATTTCGACATTTTCTGCCTCTGCGGCTTCCCGAGCTTTCCGGTCGGGGCGAACGTTGAAACCTAAGATTGTTGCATTAGAGGCAACCGCTAGCTGAATGTCGTTTTCGTTGACACCACCTACACCTCTACTCACAAACGCGAGTTTGACATCGTCGCGCTCAAGCTTACGTAAGCTCTCCGTGACGGCTTCTAGGGAGCCGTGAACGTCTGCTTTCAAGACCAAATTCAATGTGGTTGCTTCACCGGCTTGGATTTGTTTGAAAATATCTTCGAGCTTGGCTCCTCCACCTCCAGAAGACGATGCTGTAGCCATGTTCGCTTGGCGCTGCCAGTGTTCGCGGGTATCAGCAACTCGGCTGGCGGTCTTTTCGTCAGGGGCAACGGTGAACATGTCCCCAGACCTGGGAACTTCTGAGAGGCCTAAGACTTCCACCGGGGACGATGGCCCAGCTTCAGCCACAGCATTGCCCTGATCGTCGACCATTGCTCGAACTCGACCCCACGCCGCGCCGGCGACCATAGGATCACCGACCGAAAGAGTGCCTTGTTGAACTAGGACAGTAGCTACTGGTCCTCTTCCTTTATCTAGATTGGCTTCAAGAACAGTTCCTATAGCCCTGCCGTCTGGGGTTGCTTGAAGCTCTTCAAGCTCGGCTACAAGCACAATCTGATCTAAAAGATCGTCAATGCCTTCCTCTGTCATCGCTGAAACGGGGACCGTTATGACCTCGCCTCCATATGACTCCGGGATTAAATCTCTTTCAGCTAGTTGTGCCAACACTCGATTGACGTCAGCGCCTTCACGATCCATCTTGTTGATGGCTACGACGATCGGGACCTCAGCCGCTCGCGCGTGGTCCATCGCTTCCAAAGTTTGCGGCATAACTCCATCGTCAGCCGCTACTACCAAAATGACGATATCTGTAGCTTGAGCTCCTCGAGCGCGCATACTTGTAAAGGCAGCGTGCCCTGGGGTGTCAATAAACGTAAGCGCTCGACCGTTCCTATCGACCTGGTAGGCGCCAATGTGTTGAGTTATGCCTCCTGCTTCGCCATCAACAACATTCGACGACCGGATGCGGTCCAACAACAAGGTCTTACCGTGGTCAACGTGGCCCATAACCGTCACCACTGGTGGGCGCGGTGCCGTTCCTGGGGCGCCAAGGTCAATATCTAGAGCCTTGAGGATCTCTTCCTCCTGTTCAGCGCCTGGGTCAACGAGTCGAATTTCTGCCCCTAATTCCGCGGCGAATAGCTCGATCATGTCGTCGCTGAGAGATTGGGTTGCCGTGACCATTTCTCCTTGTTGTAAAAGGAATCTCACGACGTCAGCAGCTGAGCGATTTAGTCTGCCAGCTACTTCCTGCGCCGTTGAACCTCGCTCAACAACAATCTCACCCTCGGGTACCGGGGCGTCGACTGGCGTATACGTTGCCAGCTCTTGTGGCTGCAGTTCTTCCTGCTGACGTCTACGACGCTTTTGTTTGCGGCCGCGTCTCTGCTGAGGTCCACCTCTAGGTCCTCCGGGACGGCCTCCGGGACGGCCTCCTGGACCGTCGGGGCCGGCCGGTGGGCCACCTGGGCCACCTGGGCCACCTGGGCCACTAGAGCGACGTGGGCCTCCCGAGCCGCTAGGGCGATCCGATCCACGCGGGCTACCCGTTGAACGACCCCCGGGGCGTGGGCTGCTAGGAGCGCCAACGTTGTCGGCGCGACGGGCTCGTGGAGGGCCTGGCGGTGGCGGTATAGCTCGGCCTGAACCTGATTTCGGCGGAGCGCCCGGCGGCGGCGGAATGCGCTTTCCACTGCCAGAACGTGGGGGGGCCGGCATCGTGGGTGGTGGCACCGAGGGTGCAGATCCGATGTCTCGACTGGCCTGCTCGGCCCGACCGACAGGCGTTTCATCAGTTTTTGGGGCTACACGAGCAGAGGGTTCTTCGGGAGTTCGACGGGCAGGTTCTTGACCACTGGAGGTGACCAGAGGGCGAGCCGGAGGTGGCGCGGAGACGGTCGGAGGGGTATCTGCGCTCTGGGTATCAGTGGTCTCAGACGGAGGAGCCTTTTCTTCGGTCGGAGCTTGCGCGTGGGGGGCCTCCGTCGCAGGGGCCTCCGTCGCGGGGGCCTCCGTCGCAGAGGCCTTCTTCTTCGCAGGGGCCTTCTTCTTCGCAGGGGCCTTCTTCTTCGCAGGGGCCTTCTTCTTCGCAGGGGCCTTCTTCTTGGCAGGGGCCTTCTCCGTTGACGCCTGCGCATCGTCTTCTGGGTCAGGCGGCTGTACTTCTCGTATTAGTCCATCTCGCTCGGCTTTGCGTCGAAGCCGATCGGCTTGAGCAATCTGCACACTTGAGGAATGACTTTTGACACCGATGCCGAGCGCGTCACAGAGCGCGAGGGTCTCATCGTTGGTCAGACCTAGCTCTCTTGCGAGTTCATATACCCGAGGGTTCTTGGGCAAACGCGTTCCTTACTTGTCGTTTAGCTCGATAAGCGGCGGTGATAGTTCCTTATGTCATCCATCTTCGCAGACAGCGACGGGGCTCCGGTAAATAACGGTGCTGTAGACCAAACAGCCACGCTACCGGGTATCTCGCCCGCTAGTGGTCAGTTGACCGGCTGTTCTTCCTCTTGTTCAACGGTTTCTTGGTCTTCGTTTGTCTCCAAGACAAGTTCTTCCCCGCCGGTTTCATCACCGGGCACGTCCTCATTGACGCTTTCTTCGGCGGCTTCTTCGTCTAGTGCCGTTTCGCTCTCACCTTCTTCAGTAGCTGCCTCTTCATCGAGATTATCTTCGGACACAGCTTCCTCGGCGGCGGTTGCCCAGTCATCAGCAGACATAGCTTCGCTTCCATCAGCTGGAACCCATGTCTGCTCACCTGTCTCAGCATCCGTAACCCACTCCCCTTCGGCCCAATCACCTTCTGCATAGGCGTTTTCTTCATCGAGAATCTGGGTTTCGCTCTTTATGTCAATCCGCCAGCCAGTTAAACGTGCTGCTAACCGCGCGTTTTGTCCTTCACGGCCAATGGCTAACGAGAGCTGGTGGTCGGGCACTACGACTTCAGCAACACCTTCCACTTCATGGAAGCGAACCTCTCGCACCTTGGCTGGCGACAAAGCTTTAGCGACGAAGTCATGCTGATCTTCTGAAAAAGGCACGATGTCAATTTTTTCGCCCCTCAGTTCATTTACAACCTGTCGCACGCGAGCCCCTCGCGCGCCAACGCAAGCGCCGACGGGATCAATGTTGGTGTCATTTGACCAAACAGCAATTTTCGTCCTGTGCCCTGGCTCTCTGGCGCAGGCCTTCATTTCAACTATTCCGTCACTAATCTCCGGCACTTCGAGTTTGAAAAGTTCACGGATCAATCCGGGATGCGTTCGCGACACTACGATCTGGGGGCCTTTGGCTGTCTTTCTGACCTCAACAATGTAGGCCTTTAGACGACTATTCGGTTCGGGTCTCTCGTAAGGGACTTGCTCAGACTGAGGGAGCAAAGCCTCAACTCGGCCCAGATCGAGCAGCGTGTAACGAGAGTCCGTCTGCTGGATAATGCCGGTCACTATGTCACCTTCACGGCCCGCGTATTCGTCATATTTCATGTCACGTTCGACTTCGCGAATCCGTTGGGTTAGGACCTGACGCGCCGTTTGCGCAGCAATTCGTCCGAAGTTTTCGGGTGTGTCGTCCCACTCTTGAACGACATTGCCTTCCTCATCAATTTCCTGAGCAATAACGGAAATGTTGAACATCTCGTCTATCACGACGTAAGCGTCGTCAGCAGCCTCAGGCATTCTCTTGTAGGCCGATTCGAGTCCGTTCGCGACAGCCTCTAGGAGCAACTCAGTTGTCATTCCTTTTTCTGCAGCAAGAGCCTGAAGGGCTTCCATCATGTCCGGGGTAGTCATCGTCGACTTCCTCCCTCGTGGTTATTATTCGATCCGTTTTTCGCCGCAGCTGAACCCGGCTTCGGGGAGGGTCCCCATTCAAACACTGTCCGAGCCTTTTCTACTTCGGTCATATGAACTTCAGTTGCGCCTATGTCTGAGCTGTCAATAGTCAGTAAGCCGTTGGACACCGAAAGCAAAGTGCCGACGACCCGACGCCTGCCGTCGGGCCCGGGATTGGTTCGGACATTCACAATCTCACCTATTGCACCGGTGAAATGGTCTTCATCTCTAAGGCGACGTTCAACTCCAGGGGATGAGACTTCCAAGGTGTAACGGCCCGGTATCGGGTCATGTTCGTCCAAAACCACAGACACAGCTCGACTTAGCTCCGAGAGGTCATCAACTCCCAATCCATCGTCACTATCCACCAGAACGGCCAAAGTGCCGCCCTTTTGGTGGATGTCATACAAACTGTGACCAGAGGCCTCTACCACCGGCTGGAGCAGCGAAAAAATTGGGTCGAGGTGACTTTGCGAGTCTGAGTTCATCACCCCTCCATTTCGCCATATTTGGGAGTTAGAGATTCTTCTGGGCCAAGAAAAAGGACGTGGGCAACGCCCACGTCCAGCAAAAAAAGCTGACCTGTTGCAGCAATGTTACCAGTCTCTGACCACTAACCAACTCAAGCTCAATCGTCGGTGTAACTGTCCTATCGTTTCCGAATCATCTCAACTATCGCCTCCGCATCGTTAACATCTTCACCTTGCAGTTCCAATAAAGCTGCCCTATCCGCTTCGGCCTCCGCTTCCGCTGATTTGTCTGCTGCAGCCAAAGCCCCATCAATTCCGTCCGAAGCGACTTTCTGCGCCCATTCAACCAACGCGTCAACCATCTGATCTTCGGGCACAACCTTGACCACTTGACCACGCACAAAAAGATGTCCCCTTTTGCGGCCTGCAGCAATACCTAGGTCCGCCCCTTTCGCTTCACCCGGCCCATTGACTACACAACCCATGACAGCGACCTGTATTGGTAAGTTGAGTTCGGTGAGAGCTTCTTGGGCCATCGCCGCTATTGAGATGACGTCTACTTCGGCTCTCCCACAGGAAGGACATGCAATTAGGTCCAACGAACTTCGCTCTCGCAAGCCGAGAGCCTCCAGCAACTGACGACCTGCTCTCGCTTCTTCAATCGGGTCCGCTGTAAGGCTGTACCGGATCGTATCGCCTATGCCTTCATTCAGTAAGGTTGCAATCCCCGCAGTAGCTTTCAGGATTCCGGCTGGCGGTGGCCCGGCTTCTGTCACCCCAAGGTGCAAGGGAAAATCGACAGTGTCAGCTAATAGCCGATACGCCTGCACCATTAACCGGACGTCACTTGCCTTAACCGAAATCTTCACGTCATCGAATCCGACCTCCTCAAAGTAGCCAAGCTCGCGTTTAGCTGATTCGACTAACGCCGCTGCAGTCATGCCATATTTGTCTTCGATATCAGGGTCGAGCGATCCCGCATTGACACCTATTCGAATGGGGACGTTGCGGTCTCGCGCTTCAGACGCAACGGTTTTTATGTGCTGTTCCTTCCGTATGTTGCCGGGATTGAGACGCAAACACGCGACCCCGGCATCTAACGCTGCCAACGCCAATCGATGTTGAAAGTGGATGTCTGCGATGATCGGCACCGGGGAACGCGGAACGATACGAGCCAAAGCTTCAGCAGCTTGTATTTCGTTACATGTACACCGGACAATTTCTGCACCAGAACTCGCCAGAGCATAAATCTGTTCGAGAGTGGCCTCTACATCTGCCGTCTTGGTGGTTGTCATCGACTGGACGCTGATTGGAGCTCCTGCCCCTACCTGCACCCCTCCGACGTTCACACTGCGAGTCATTCGGCGTTCGAACATCACTAACAGTCTGGCACCTTGATCGCGAGTTCCCTGCTACAGCACTGTCTTAAAATCCGAGGGGATTCGCTATATCTAAATAAATTGCTCCCAAACCAAAGAAAGCGAGGAAGGCTACGACCGCATAGGTAATCGGCAGTAACCGAGTTGTATCAATTATGTGCCTACGGCCCGTCGTGCCTTCCCGAATGCGTTCGTAAGTCGCAATCGCTATGTGGCCACCGTCGAGCGGCAACAACGGGAGTAGGTTGAAGACCCCGACAAAAATATTGAACGCCACGAACAGTTGCATCCGTTCAGAACCATTTAAACGCTCACTGGCACCTATCTGCACTGCCCCTACAAGCGAGACAGGCCGGGTCTCGAGGTTGTCATTAGCACTGGGGTCGTTCGGCGGCGAGAATATGCGGTCCGCTACCTCACCTAGGTTCGCAACGATCGTCCATATGCCACGTACCGATTGGCCAAGCATTGTCACGAATTCGGTCCCTGTCTTGCGGACCGCTCCGAGCGGTCCGTACTTAAGTAGCTTTGTCGCTTTTTGTCCCCGAATACCCAGTAGTCCGTAGCCATCTTCGTCAGCGCCCAAAGTGGTCGCAATAGATAAGTTTGTCTCGCCGCGCAGAACCTCCAACTGGACCGTGTCGTTCGGTCGACTTCGCACGATTTCGACTAAATCGCCCCACGCTGCAGTTGATTGGCCTTCAACGAAGAGGATTCGATCGCCGGGCTGAATCCCGGCCCGTGCAGCCGCGCTCTGTTCACCGCCACTCTCTTGTTCCAGAACATTTGCTACTTCCCAGGAACCTTCCTCAACCACTGGCTCCCCCATGAAACAAAACAAAGTAAGTAGGCCGACAAGAGCCATCAAGAAGTGCATGGAGGACCCTGCTGATGCAACTAACAATCGCTTCGGGTAGCTCTGCTGTCTATAAGTTCTTGCTTCGTCTTTGGCATCTACTTCGTCAAGGTTTGTCATTCCAACCAATTTGACGTAGGCGCCCAAAAGTATCGGCTTGACGCCAAACTCTGTTTCACCCCTTCGAAAGCTGAATAGTCTCGGACCAAAACCAATGAAGAATTCCGTGGCTTTCATGCCGGTAAGGCGTGCGGTAATGAAGTGACCCAACTCGTGAGCGAACACCACAAACACGATTACTAATGTGACTGCCAGCATCGGCCTCGACACAAGACCCAGCAGCACCAACGAACCGACCACGGCAACAAGGCCCAACGTCGCTCGAATCTGAGTGTTGGTCTGAACACCCGAAGACTCAGTCATTAGCGACCCCTCTTCGTAAGCCGAGTCGCGACGCATTCACGGCCACGCCGGTCGGCTCGCACTATCGCTTCAACGGAGTCTGCATTCGCTCCGTCGTGCTGTTCCAAGGCATTCTCAATCGAGGCGGCAATTTCTGGCCATGAAATATGACCATTCAAAAACGCGTCCACAGCGGCTTCGTTCGCACCATTCATCCACGCCGGAGCGGTGCCCCCGGCGTTACCTGCCGAATAGGCCAAGTCGAGGCAGCGGAATGTCTTCCTGTCCGGGGGTTCGAACTGAAGTGATTGTGTCTTTCCCCAGTCAATAGATCCAAACGAGGTCGAGATCCTTTCGGGGTATGCAAGCGCGTAGGCAATCGGCAATCTCATGTCTGGTTCGGATAGCTGAGCAATAGTTGTGCCGTCGGTGAAGGTCGCCATCGAATGAACTATTGACTGCGGATGAACCACGACCTCAATTTTTTTGTAATCGACCCCAAATAGTTCGTGGGCCTCTATGACCTCTAGACCTTTGTTCATCAAGGTCGAAGAGTCGACCGTGATCTTCGGGCCCATCGCCCAGGTCGGATGCGTAAGAGCCTCTTCAACGGTTACTTGGTCCAGTTCTGCTGAATTCAATCCTCTGAATGGTCCGCCGCTAGCAGTGAGTACCAATTGATGGAGATGACGGGCTTGACCTTCGGGATCACTCGATCGAAGGCACTGGTGAAGAGCGCAGTGCTCACTGTCCACAGGAATTAACTCGGCGCCGGGAGTAGAGCGAAGCGGCTGGACCAGAGGTCCAGCTGCTATCAGACTCTCTTTATTTGCAAGAGCCAGGCGCCTACCTGAGCTCAGCGCTGCAAGGGTCACTCCCAGACCTGCAAAGCCCACAATGCCGTTAACGACTACATCGGCACGCATCGCTAACTCTTCGTAGGCCGCCGCTCCTACCAATACTTCGATACCCGCCGGTACTTCATTCTTTATTTGATCTAGCAATTCGGGTCGACCAATGGCTATCGCTTCAGGCCTGAACTCCTTCGCCTGTGCAACAAGTAGCTCAGCAGAAGACCATGCAGCCAGAGCGCTAATTTGAAAACGATCAGGTTCTGCTCTGATGACTTCCAGAGTTTGGGAACCAATAGATCCGGTAGCGCCTAAAACCGCGACTGTCGTCACTCAGGTACCTCTCAATTGAGCACAAGGTCGGCAACAAAGTATGCAGTGGGCAAAACAAACAACAGCGCATCAAATCGGTCGAATGCCCCACCATGTCCTGGAAGCAGAGTTCCCATGTCTTTTACTCCCATATCTCGTTTAATCATCGACTGCGCTAGGTCACCAATCGGAGCTACCAACGCGACTGCTAGACCAAGCCAAAAACAATCCATCATTGAAATGGACCATGGATGAATTCCTGGGAATCTATTGAGAACCAGGGTCGTTACCACCACGGAGAGCATCATCCCCCCCAACAGACCTTCGTAGGTTTTGTTCGGGCTGACACGGGGAGCGATTTTTGATTGACCCGTAGTACTTCCTATGACATAGCCACCGACGTCGTATGCAATGGTGCCTATGACAGCTCCAATCAAAATCGCGTCGCCATTCGGTCGGGCAAGAATTAGAGCTGCAAATGAACCCAAACCACCGACCCAAGCAAATCCCAACAAGGTCACGGCAAAGTTCGCTGTTACGTGCTGTGAATCGACATCGAATAAGAACCAACACATGCCAGTTACGACTAGCAAAGCGAAGACCACAGGGTAGGCCTCAAATCCACGGTGATAGGCCCCGAGAGACAGCCCGACGACTGCGGCTAGACCGAGAAGGGTTGCTGGCCGGTAGCCCAAATTTTGCGCCGAGGTGAAGAACTCGAGAGCTGCAAGCCCTAACGCCGCCAAGACCATTATGAGTATGGCCCAAGGGCCCACTTTCAGTAACCCGAAAAATGCTGCTGCCAAAGCCAGCCCTACACCAATCGCTGCGGGAAGATTTCGTCCAGTGGATCCGGAAGATCCACTGGAATCTTCTCCCTTAGTTGACCCGTGTGTCACAGTTCGGCCATCTTCATTCACTTTGGTTGACTCCTCGTAGTCGCGGCGACCTTCTCGCCAATGGGGTGCAGGTCCGCCAAATTCACTCCACTCGTCATCCTCATTCCCACCATTCTCTTCCGCGCCAAGGTTTAGATCAGCCCGTGACGAACTTTGCATGATCCGTTGGCTGGGAGGTGTGTCGAAAAGTTCAATTACCCGCGGAGCCAACTGCTCAGATTCCTCTGCGGATTCACTCTCACTGGCAGGCAACGGGTTATCGTCATTCTCGAGTGAAGGACTTTGGTCCGGCTCAACGATCTCAGTCTCAGAGAGCGGTTCGTGTCCGTCTAAGACCAACTCGGCCGTGGGTTCGTCTTCGAAAACGGTTCCGGCACTCGAATGCTCATTGTCCTGATCAAGCGGTGCTTCCAGCGGCCGTTCATCTTCATCCGACTTAAATTCATTGACAGTTGACTCGTGGGCATCGGCATGCGTCAATGGATCATCGCCCGGCTCGAAGCCTTCTTCTGCGACTTCTTCAATCGGTCCAGTATCAAATACTGGTGCATCGTCTTCGGCAACTCCGGTTCTACCAATGATTGGAGAATCATCAAAGATTGCTTCGTCAAAGTCTTCGTTGTCGTCATCATCGAAAAGAGAGTCGTTGAATAACTCATCGGTCGGGACTTGAGGTTGTGAGAAGTCGCCGTCCTCGGACGCTCGGACGGCAACGCTTTCCTCCTCAGTGACTGCATTCGGCTCGACAGCTTCTGCCGAGCCGGCAGTTGACGGTCCATCTTGTGGGCTGGGTGAAACTGTTGGAATAGTGTCAGATCTGACAGCGTCCATCAGTCCGGTGTCTGAAGTGTCGACGAGATGGGGGTCATCCGGCAGTTGGGGAAACAGACGTGAACCTCCCGAAAGCAGGCTGTCAACTTCGGGGGGGTCTGGCCGTTCACCTCCTGCTGGTCGTTCACCCGTACCGGGTTCCGACCAGTGCGGCATGGGTGACTCATCAAAATCAAAGGAGAGCACGGGACCGGTGTCGTTTTCATTTTCGATTTCGTCGCGACGCCGGGGTTCAATGTCGCCATCATCGCTATCAGGCATATCTCCCTCCGGTCTTTGCTTCAGACTTCAAGTAACTCCTGCTCTTTAGCAGTGAGCGCGCGGTCGATATCGTCAACCGATTGTTGGGTATATCGGTCAAGGTCCTTACTGAACCTCTCTTTGTCATCCGAGGAAATGTCTTTGTCTTTTTCGAGTGCATCTAAATCCTGCCGAGCGGAACGCCGAAGGTTACGGACAGCAACGCGACCATCTTCAGCCATCTGTTTGACCACTCGTACCAGATCTTGTCGCCGTTCTTCGGTCAAAGGAGGAAAAACCAAGCGAACAACCTCTCCGTCGCTATTGGGATTTATACCTAAATCCGACTCCATAAGCGCCTTGGAGATGCCGTCGATTGAGCCCCGATCAAATGGTTGCACTACGAGGACCCGTGCCTCTGGAACTGAGAAACTTGCCAGTTGCTGGAGAGGGACGTCTGCCCCGTAATAGTCGACTTTTAACTTTTCGATGAGCGCTGGGGTTGCGCGCCCAGTTCGAACCGTCGCATATTCGTTCTGTGCGTGTTCGACCGCGCGTTCCATGCGTTCTCGTGCATCAACACAAATTTCTTCTGCGAACTCACTCACTTGACTAGCGTACCGATCGCAGCACCATCGAGTATGGACTCGAAGTTTCCGCGGGTCATTAGGTCGAAAACGACTATCGGCATCACGTTGTCCTTACAGACAGCGATCGCTGCGCTATCCATCACAGCTAACTCTTGTGAAAGCACATCAAGGAAAGAGACTTTCTCGAGAAGCTCGGCATCGGGGTCACTATTGGGATCAGATGTATAAACCCCGTCAACCCCTGAGTGGGTCCCCTTCAACACCGCATGTGCATCTATTTCAGCAGCCCGCAACGCGGCAGCAGTATCTGTCGTGAAGAACGGGTTACCTGTTCCAGCAGCGAAGATAACAACACGCCCTTTTTCCAGGTGACGTACGGCTCGCCGTCGGATATACGGCTCAGCAACTTGTGCCATACCAATCGCTGTCATCACCCGCGTCGGCACCTCTGCTCTTTCGAGAGCATCCTGAAGAGCTATCGCGTTGATGACCGTCGCCAACATACCCATGTGGTCCGATTGAGCCCTATCCATACCTCCGTCTGAACCCGACATACCTCGCCAAATATTTCCACCACCCACGACAATGGCAATATCGACCTGATGAGCTTCACGAACCGAGGCAATCTCTGAGGCGAGGTTTTGGAGCACTTCACCACTTATATTCTCACCCGCGGGATCAGCTAACGCTTCGCCTGAAAGTTTGAGAACTACCCGCTTCCAGGGACATTCACCCTCCCAGCGGCGAGCCTGATCGCTCACGTCAGTTACCTATCTCCACCTGGACAAATCGACTCACCACTGAATCCGCAAGTAGTTCTGAGATAGCTACTTTTTCGTCCTTCACAAACTTTTGTTCTAAGAGCGCTGCGTCTCGGAAGAAGCCATCCATACGACCATCGACGATCTTGGGTATCGCCTGTTCTGGTTTACCTTCGTTACGGGTGATGTTTTCAAGTGTTTCACGTTCCGCCGCCACCACTTCCGCTGGAACATCATCTCTGGTGAGATATTTGGGTCGACTACTTGCGATATGCAGTGCGACATCATGTGCTGTCTCGAGGTCACCGTTACTGATTTCAACCAGTACGGCATTAACACCTCGCCCATTTTGTTGGTGGACGTATGCGTCAAGCACTGAACCGGAACTTGCCTCGTATCTGACTACTTGACCCAAATCAATATTCTCTTTAAGAGTTATTTTCATGTTTTCAAGGTCAGGGGCATTCTCAGAAGCAGCATCTTCTCCGTGAGCTATGACCGATGAAAGAATATTTTCGGCCAGCTCACCGAATTGGTCGGATTTGGCTACGAAATCTGTCTCGCATTTCAGCTCCACGATCGCAGCAATTTCGCCTTCAACCCGTGCGACAACAATTCCTTCGCTGTTTTCTCTATCTGAGCGGCTGGCACTCTTCGCTATCCCTTTTTCTCTGAGCCATCGGGCTGCAGCTTCGGGATCTCCATCATTTTCAACCAGCGCTTTCTTGGCATCCATCATGCCAGCGCCGGTGGATTGACGGAGAGCTTGAACGTCCTTGGCGGTGAAGTCTGCCATTGGATCTGGTGCACCTCTTTTATCGGTATTAGCGGACTAGTGTTCCTCGTTCGTTTCCGACGAGTCTTCGGTTGGTGTTTCTTCGGGGACTTTCATTTCTGCTTCAGATGCCACCTCTACCGGAGGGTCAATGACTGGGGTGGCTTGAGCTGCCTGTTCTGCTGCACTTCGTGCCTCTCGGGCTGCAGCTTCAGCGAGTGCTTTTTGTGCAGCTTCGGCTTGTTCAACCGACACCCGAGCTTCTTGTTCAGGACTGCGCTCCCCTGAAGGGCTAGCGACCACGCCTTTACTTTCAGCGATGTAGCGACCTTCACGAACTGCGTCAGCTATGACCCGAGTCAGCAACTCCGTGCTCCGGATCGCATCATCATTTCCAGGTATTACGTAATCGATTAGATCAGGGTCGCTGTTGGAGTCTGCGACAGCGACGACAGGAAGTTTCAGGCGATTGGCCTCAGCAACAGCTATGTGTTCTTTGGGTGTGTCGAGCACGAACACTGATTGAGGCAGCTTGTCCATGTTGCGCAATCCATCAAGATTTCGTTGAAGTTTGGTGAGTTCTCGAGTCAGAAGCAAAGCCTCTTTTTTTGGCATGTTGTCGAAGTCGCCTGCTGCTTGCATCCGCTCGTACTCGAGCATTTTATCGACCCGCCCGCGAATGGTTCTGAAGTTAGTGAGCATGCCTCCGAGCCACCTTTGGTTCACATACGGCATACCTGAGGCTTTTGCGTATGTTTCGATCGGGTCTTGAGCTTGTTTCTTTGTGCCAACAAACAGAATGGTTCCACCTTTGGCCACGGTGTCGCGTACATAGGTATAGGCACTGTCCAACAATCCGATCGTCTGTTCAAGATCGATGATGTAAATGCCGTTGCGTTCACCCCACAGGTAGCGATCCATCTTGGGGTTCCATCGTCGAGTCTGATGACCGAAGTGAACGCCTGCCTTGAGCAGGTCTGACATGGTTACGACTGCAGCCATGATTTCTCCCCCCACGGTTAGTTTGCTGCACCGAGATCGACACCGTGTTCAGACGGCGACCGTGAGGTCGTCTCAGCTGTGAGTGATAGTGGACCCAAATCGAGCCCGCCGGTGAAGTCTAGCGACGTGGCTGGTAAAGCGGTCGCTAGGAGGAAACCGATTGATTACTACCCGCGAGGGTGGTGCTTTCTGTGCGTTTCTCGGAGCTGTTCTTTGCTCACATGAGTGTAAATCTGAGTAGTTGTTAAATCAGCGTGGCCGAGTAGCTCTTGAACCGCTCGCAGATCGCCGCCTCCATCAAGGAGGTGAGTCGCATAGGTGTGACGAAACGCATGGGGTGACCGCTCTGTAAGACCCTTTGCCTTCAACATGCGGTGCAAGATACGCCTGACATCACTGCGTCCAACTCTGTTTCCCCTCTGGTTGACAAACAATGCCGCTGAGCTTCGACCGCGAGACGTATGGTCAGCATCAAAGGTCTTACTCCCGAGGGGGATCCACAATTTTAGTAGGTCACGCGTAATCGTGTTGATGGGAACCAATCTGTTCTTAGAGCCCTTACCGGTGACTTCCACCGTTAATTTCTCAAGGCTCAAACTGTCTTCGTTGAGGCCACAAAGTTCTGCCACTCTCAACCCTGAGCCGTAGAGGAACTCGACGATCAAGCGATCGCGAAGATCGAAGGCATTCTGCGGCGTCTCTTCATCGAATAGTTGATCAATTTCCGATCGCTGCAACGGTCGAGGGAGCCTCTGCGCTCCTTTGGGCGTCCTGACTTTAACTGTCGGGTCCTTGGCAACCAGTTTGTTCTTCAACAACCACTGGTAATACCGACGCAAGGTGGAAATACGACGGGCCATTGTTTTCTGCGCGCGCCCATTGTTGAGCATGCCGGCAATCCAACTCTCTACTTCATTGCGACTAATAGCCCCGGGAGTCCGGTAGCCACTTTCTTCGCTCCATCGAATGAAATCCCTTAAGTCTTGTCTGTAAGCCTCAATGGTGGCGGGTGACACCGCTGTCAAGAACCGAAGAAACTCATCAACATTCCAGACGTCTCGACTCACATAATGAACGGTACCGACAGAGTCGACATTCAGCCGACCATCTGCACCACAGACAGACGCAACACGGCACATTGTTTCACTGGCGAAATGGAATACATAACGAACTTGTGCAGCAATTGGCCGTTTGCCCGCGCTTATAGGTGCATACTGCGACTATGGGTTATAACCCTTACCGAAAGCACACCGTAACGCTGTTCGATTACCTACTCGTGGTGAGCGCAGGTCTTGTTGCTATTGGTTTCGTTATTTGGGGTCTTTTCGGGTAGCAGCCATGGTATTTGATCTAGAACCAGAGGATGGCTACGAGCTCCGACGAATTCAGCCATACCAGGCGACCAAGACTTACCTCTGCCCAGGTTGCAATAGGGATCTTCCACCGGGACTCGGACATATGGTCGCGGTTCCTCTAGATGCACCTGATCTCAGGCGCCATTGGCATTACGGCTGCTGGCACGCCCGTCATAGACGAACACCGCGCGGCTAGCACTTGTAGAGAAACTCTGTCCCCAGTTAGTAGCGCTTTTCTTTCACCCGAGCTGCTTTACCAATGCGGTCACGCAAGTAATACAACTTCGAACGACGAACGTCACCCACAGCAACACGTTCGATCTTGGCGACGGTCGGCGCATGCAGGGGAAAGGTTCGTTCGACTCCAACACCGAAACTCAGTTTACGAACAGTGAAAGACTCTCGAATCCCTGATCCGCGTCGCGCTATGACGTATCCCTCGAAAAGCTGCGTTCTTTCGCGATTACCTTCAACCACGCGCACGTGAACCTTTACCGTGTCCCCCGGGCCGAATTCCGGATGGTCGGTTCTTAGCTGGGTTTGATCTACTAGATCGGTGCTGTGCATGGCGCACTTGCTCCTGGTGTGGGGTTCCAATTGAGGAACGATGGTGGGGCGGTGTTGCGATCTGCCGTCAGTAAAGACTGCAGATATCGCAACCAGAACGAGTCCTTATGCTAGCGGCCTGTTACTCCGAAACGAAGCGGTCATGGATGCTTATATCGAACTCGTCTAACAGGGAGAGCTCTGCTCGCGATACTCCCCGACGTTGCAGAAGCTCGGGTCGGCGCTCCGCTGTGCGGGCTATGGCCATGGCGAGCCGCCATCTTTCGACACGACCGTGATCACCACTGACCAGGATTTCAGGCACTCTGAGGCCACGAAACTCCGCAGGTCGCGTCCACTGAGGATATTCAAGCAAATCGCCGTCAAAACTCTCTTCGGTAGTCGATAGGTCATTCCCAAGAACTCCCGGTACCAGGCGTGCAACAGTCTCAATCACCACCATCGCCGCAAATTCTCCACCTGCAAGCACAAAGTCGCCGATTGAGAGTTCCTCATCAACGAGGCTGCCTCTAATTCGCTCATCCACTCCTTCGTATCGTCCACATAGGAGCGAAAACCCGTCCATATCAGCTAACTCCAGGGCCTTCTTCTGGTCGAAGCGTGCACCCCCTGGATCAAGCAAGATCAGTGGTTTGTGCGGATCGACTGCTTCCACCGCTTCGAAAACAGGTTCCGGCTTCAAAACCATCCCTGCTCCTCCCCCAAACGGTTTGTCATCAACCGTTTTGTGAGCATCTGTCGCAGTCATTCTCAGATCATGAACGCGAAGGTCAAGTAATCCAGTTTGTTGGCCTCTACCCAAAACACTAAGCGTCGCCATTTCGTCAACTGCTTCTGGGAAAATCGTAAAAACATCTATGCGCATCTCATTAACCCAAATCAAACAAGCCGTCTGGCACATCAACGGTAACTAGCTTTGCTTCAAACTCGGTCACAAATGTAAGCGGTATTAAGTGGCCGGTATCTAGCTCAAGAAGATCAGAGGCTGGGTTAGCGACGACTGCAACGACCGTTCCGCGACCTGTCCCGTCAAGTTCGCGAACAGTCGAGCCAATCAGTTCGTGAACCCACAGGACATCAGAGTCATCAATGGGAGAAGCCTTCAGAACCAGCCCACGTAAACTCTCGGCCTGAGTTCGAGTCTCGATGCCGTCAAACTTCACCAACCAACGATCTTGGTGCGGACGCGCCGCTGCAACCACCAGCTCCCCTAACGGGCTAAACAACGTAGTTCCTGGGTTGAGCCGTTCGACTCTATTGGTAATCAGTCGAACGACGACCTCGCCGCTCGTTCCGTGAGCACGACCGATAGTTCCGATTTCGAGTAGTTCCTCGGCATGTGACATTGCTTGGCTCGTTACCTAGCCGAATCTGATTTCAATCGCTGAAGTCGACCTCGACATCAACGCCGTCCTTGACCGCTGCTGCCCTGACCAACGTGCGAATTGAGTTAGCTACACGACCACGTTTTCCTATTACGCGGCCAATGTCTTCCGAGCTCACTTTCGCCATCAAACTGATCTTCGTGTCGCTCTCTTCGATCTCGAGCTCAACCTGATCGGGGTGCTCAACGAGCTGGGCGATGAGGTAAAGCAACACCTCTTCGGCAGTAGTTCCTTCTTGGTCCGTCATGACTGCTCCTCGTCATCACCGTCAGATACTGAATCGGCTTCTTCGTCTGTAGATTCGTTATCTTCCACGACCGCTACTTCATCATCTTGTGAAGTTTGCTCAATATCGTCTTGTGAAATTTCTTCGATCTCTGCGCCTTCGCTTTCAGCTTCATTGGACTCATTGGACTCGGACGCCGGTGCACTGGGTTCTGGTTTCTTTAAGGAAGATTTGGTTCTTGGGGCCGGTGGGACAGGCGGGACAAACTGTTCGCCTTTGTAGTCAGCCCAGGCACCTGAGATCTTTAGAAGTTTCTGAACGGTTTCACTGGGTTGCGCTCCGTTTTGAAGCCAATGAACCGCGCGTTCATTGTCAATCTTGATAACGGACGGATCCAGACGGGGCTGATAGGTACCAATAATCTCGATAAAGCGCCCGTTTCGCGGCGATCTACTGTCAGCTGCAACAACTCGATAGGTTGGCTGCTTTTTCTTGCCCATGCGCATTAGACGCAGTCGTACGGCCATAGTTATTTAAGTCTCTCCGGGGTCATCTTGTCGAACTGGTTCACCACTCGGCGTCGCCGGCCCGAGGGTCGGTGGAGCGGTAAGGGAAGGCATTGCTCTAAGCCAGTAGAAAAGCTTATCGGTCTGGGGGCCAAACGAACACGCTCACCACCAAGGTCATCTCACTGACCTGGGAGCGTAAGGTCAAGATTAGCTATGTCTAGCTTCGGCACATTGGGATCGCCCTTAGGTTGAACTCGACTATTCCCTCCTTTCTTGGAGCCCTTTTTCCCTTTCTTTGCTTTCTTTCCCTTCGATTTACGTGAACTGCTTTTAGACCCGAGACCAGCCATACCTTTCATCGTCTTGCGCATCTCTTTGAACTGCTTGAGCAAGTTACTGACTTGAGTCGGTGTCGTCCCACTCCCGTCAGCTATCCGTGCTCGGCGAGAACCGTCAACAACATCAGGGTTGTTGCGCTCATTTGGGGTCATCGAAAGAACGATGGCTTCGAGCCGATCAATCTCCCTTTCATCAATGCTTGCGTTCTTCATCTCCTTCGGTACCCCAGGCATCATCGACACGATGCTTGACAGGTCTCCCATTTGCCTTACTTGGCGGAGCTGATCAACGAAGTCATCAAGGGTGAATGTTCCTTCAAGGAGCCTCTGGGCTGCTTCTTCGGCCGCTTCTTGTTCAAAGACTTCTTCGGCCTTTTCGATAAGTGTCAGGACGTCACCCATTCCAAGGATGCGTTCCGCCATCCGGTCCGGATGAAACTGGCCGAAATCTTCAAGCTTCTCACCAGTCGAAGCAAAGGCAATCGGTCGACCCACTACTTCCTTAACCGAGAGCGCGGCACCACCGCGGGCGTCGCCGTCGAGTTTTGTGAGAATGATCCCATCTAGCTCGAGAGTCGCGTGGAACGTTTCAGCGGTATTAACCGCATCCTGACCGGTCATCGCGTCGACCACGAGGAAAGTGTGATCGGGCTCTACCGCATCAGAAATCTGCGCTATCTCATCCATTAACGCACCGTCAACAGCTAAACGACCTGCTGTGTCAACAATGAGAACGTCTCGTCCGGTCAGATGCGCTTCCTCTAAGCCTTTTTGTGCCGCATCTATGGGGTTGGTCGCAGAACTAGAAACAGGAACGTCTATCTGTTGGCCCAGCGTCTCCAACTGTTCAACAGCAGCCGGACGTTGGAGGTCAGCTCCGACGAGCAAGGGGTTTCTTCCCTGAGATTTAAACCATCGAGCCAATTTCGCCGACGATGTGGTTTTTCCTGAACCCTGCAATCCGGCCATGAGGATAACGGTGGGAGGTTTCTTTGAATAAGACAGTTGAAAGGACTCTCCGCCCAAGATTGCTGTCAGTTCCTCGTTTACGATCTTCACGACCTGTTGTCCGGGAGTCAGGCTCTGCGTTACTTCGCTATCAAGGCATCGGGTTTGGGTCCGCTCCACAAAACGTTTTACGACATTGAAGTGAACGTCGGCTTCTAACAGGGCCAGGCGAATTTCACGCATGGCTTCAGCCAC
Organism: Acidimicrobiales bacterium MED-G01; assembly: GCA_002457435.1. Lineage (GTDB taxonomy): Bacteria > Actinomycetota > Acidimicrobiia > Acidimicrobiales > Poriferisodalaceae > MedAcidi-G3. The sequence goes on from NTLA01000004.1 coordinate 22,312, forward strand.
ATCGCTCTCATCTAGGCGGCCTTTTCCTTTTAGACGGCCAAGGATTCCATCGAAACGATCTGTAAGTGATTCGAACATAGGCTTTGTCAGGCTATCTGCGCTGGTTTGTTGCTCTTGTTGGGGTTTCTAATCATCGCCAAACAGTGCTTCTACAAATAGCTCCGGGTCGAAGTCAATTAGGTCAAGGTCACCTTCCCCTAAGCCGACTAGCTTCACGGGCAAGTCCAGTTCCCTTTCAACTGCGAAGACGATTCCGCCCTTTGCAGAGCCATCAAGTTTGGTGAGGACAACTCCGGTAACACCTACGGCCTCCGTGAACTCTTTGGCTTGGCTGAGTCCGTTCTGGCCAGTTGTGGCATCGATCACCAATAGGACTTCGGAAACTTCGCCCGGCCCACGATCCGCTACTCTCCGAACTTTCGCAAGCTCTTCCATCAGATTCACTTTGTTGTGAAGACGTCCCGCCGTGTCTGCAAGCACAATGTCAACCTCGCGAGCTAAAGCGGCCTCAGCTGAGTCGTAAATCACTGAACTCGGATCTGCGCCCTCGCTGCCGCGAACAAAATCCGCACCGCACATCTGAGCCCATTTTTCAAGTTGTTCAGCGGCAGCGGCCCGAAATGTGTCACCTGCAGCGAGCAGCACATCCAGTCCATCATCGGTCAGTCTGCGCGCGACCTTGCCAATCGAAGTTGTCTTCCCGACGCCATTAACCCCAACGAACAACCAGACAGTTACTGCCCCTTGCGATGCAGTTAACGACAACTTTCTATCCCGGGAAAGGTCGCTCTTCATCTGAGCCTTTAAGGCCTCAAGTAAATCGGCTCCTTTTTCTAACTTCTCCGCTTCAGCCGTATCTCGAAGCCGGCTGACCAAGTCCAACGTGGTGTCCACTCCGACATCGGCCAGTATTAATACTTCTTCAAGCTCCTCCCACATCGAAGAATTGACTGACTCTTCACGAATACCGCTTAACCGAGCCGAAATCATTCCCCGTGCTTTAGACAGTCGTTCCCTCATGGAACCGGAAGGGAGCTCCTCCTCTCGACCTGAGGTCGCTCGCGTCTCCTGAACATCGTCGTCTGAGTGCTCGAAACCTCGGCCTTCTCCTACTTCGGTTCCTACCGAATCAGCTAGCCGGCTGCGCTGGCGATTTGTCCACGTTCGATGGGCCCAAGGCAAAAAAGCCAGTGCCAACATCACCGCGACAAAAATGATTATGAGTAAGGACGTATTCACCGTGACTGAAAGCTACAAAACAATTCAAGACTTCGTCGGCATCGCAGTTAGGAAGCAACCTTTTCGCTTAGTACTCGAGAGGAACCGCCCGGAGCCATCGATACCCCGTAAAGAACATCAGCCGCCTCCATTGTTCGCTTCTGATGTGTGACGATCAGTAGTTGGGCCTCCAGCCGGAATTCGGATACGAGATCAAGGAACCGGTGCAGGTTGATGTCATCAAGGGCTGCCTCAACTTCATCCATTACATAGAACGGCGAAGGGCGACTACGGAAGATGGCGAAGAGGAATGCTAGAGCCGTCAAAGAGCGCTCGCCCCCAGATAGTAGAGAGAGTTTTCGCACGTTCTTTCCGGATGGCTTTGCTTCCAACTCAATACCAGTTTCAAGCATTTGATCAGGGTGCGTCAGACTTAATTTCCCTTCACCACCCGGGAAAAGCGTTGAAAAGATCTGTTTGAAATTGTCTGCTACATCCGCGAACGCAGCCTCGAAGACGTCGACTATTTCAGTATCGACAGCGGTAATGACTTTATTTAATTCTCTTCGACCACTCCGAACGTCTTCTAATTGTTCCGCGACAAAGTCGTGCCGTTCTTTAAGCGCTTCATATTCCTGCAACGCCAACGGGTTTATAGGACCCATTCGACGCAGATCACTTTCGAGTTCTCGAACCCGCGCTGCGGGAGTAACAGATTCGTCTAGCGTCGGTTCCGGCGCAGCCAACGCCTCGTCTGAATCAGCGTTCAAATCATTGCGAAGCATTTCTCGCAAGTTGTCAGCCTTAAATCTGCGTTCAGTTTCTGCTATCTCGTTGGAGGCTGCAATCTCCTGCGTCTCATTCAATCTCTTCTCAAGGGATGATCTCTCTCTGCGCAGCCCTTCTAAGCGATCAGCGACAAGCCTCACTTCTGCAGACAATTCAGTGCGTCTGTCACGTAATAACCCAACCTGTTTTTCTAAGGCACCAAGTCGTTGTTCAAGCAGACCGCGTAACGCTTTGAGAGCCGTCAAAGATTCTTCGACTCGTCTAAGCCGATCCGTTTGTTCGACAGCTTGCGGATCATTCGCTGCAAGCAAACTGCTGATCTCGTTTCTGCGGTCTTCAACCCGTTTCCTTTGTTGCTCAAGTGCCTTTTCGTTCGTTTCAAGCTCTGCGCGAGCTTGAGTCGCTGCTCGGATCCGGCCTTCCAGATCCCGCCTTTGAGTGTGGGCATCCGTAACTGCCGACCGTTCTAGAGTCTCGGCCGCTTCCAGCTCGAGTAAGCGCCCTTCTAGTTCAGTCACCCTAGGTTGATCCCGGTCTAATGCTTGGCGTAGCTCAGCTATCCGCGTCTCAAGGATTTTTCGCTCCGAATCCAAATCTCGGCGCTGCCGTTGAACCTTGTCGATTCCGTCAGCGGATCGCGTCAATAGATCGTCGTTGCCTTCGAGATGCGATAGTGCTTCAGAGAACCGAGCTTGGGTATCTCGTTGTCTAGATTCTGCTACCTGCCATTCCACCTCCGCAGCTTCTCTTCTGGCAGTCGCCAACTGAACTTGGTCTCGTGCGTCTTCTAGGGCAGCGATGGTAGAGGCGTCGTCCCCAGACCTGACACTCCATCCATTGGGTCCGCAACAATGCCCACTTGCCGTCACAACTGTCAGTCCCGGATGCTGTTCAGCAAGGTCCATCGCTTCAGACCATCCGCCTGCAACGCATACGGCAGCAGCTAGGAGAGAATCAAGAAGGGGATCAAGTTGGGGTGTTTTCCCGGCTACACGGCCGCGAAGGAGATCCCCTCGCTCCGGTGTTTTCGTCACCACATAGGGACTTTTTATTGCCAGGACTGAGCCGTTCGCTTTAGACGCGCCCAGCCGTTCTAACGCCATTCTGGCGGTCCTTACATCTTCGACAACCACAGAGGCGAGAACTGAGCCGAGTGCCGCTTCTACTGCTGTCTCCCAACCTGGTTCAACGTCAATTAATTCACCCAGGACACCTACGACGCCCTCAATTTCTTTTACTTGTTGAAATCCCGAACTTTCACGGGCAGCCGCAATAGCTAATTCAAGGGCTTCAACTCTTGCAGACCAGGTCTGTTCATCTTTCATTGCTGATTGTTGTTCATCAACTACCGCAGCCAAAGAAACGGCGGCAGAGTCCGCTTCTTTTTGGCTTCGATCTACGTCTTGGACCATGGCCGCTTCGACGCTCGAAGCCGAGGCCAAACTGATCTGCAATTCATCAAGGTGTTGTTCTGCCTCAGAGATTTCAGCGGCCAGTTGTTCTACTCGCTTGGCGAGGCGATCTTGCTCTGCTGTGAGCCGTTCAAGTCCCCGTCTTAGCGGACCCAATTCGCCTTTTACTTCGGCCGCTCTTTTGGCCGCATCGAGTCCGACAAGCGGAGCATCAATTTCCAATGATTCTGCCTCGTCGGTCAACTCTGCCTCAGTCTCGGAAAGCTCGACCAGTTGCCTCTTAATGCTCTCCTCACGGCTCGTTATGTCAGCGAGCTCATCTGACAATCGCGATGATTCCGCTTCAAGAGTCAGAGCTACGTCAGCAGCAAGAAGCGACCCTCGGTCTCGTTCTGTCGTTCGGGAACGTTCATCGACCAGGGCAATCAAGCCTCGACATCTCTCTCTGAGAGACTCGACTCTGGGTAGCAGGTCCATGCCCTGGTCACCGGCTGCTGTCAGTTGTGCTTCCGAAGCAGTTATCTCGATATCAAGTCCTGCTAGTTCTCCACGCAATCTCACTTGTTCGGCGTTTGTTTCGAGGATCTGTTCTTTTGCTGCAGCTTGAGCCGTTTCGAGAGTTCGAATTTCCTTACCTGTTAGATAGAGCCGGATTGATCTGAGTTCTTCAGCTACCGACCCATGCCGTTTTGCCGCGTCCGCTTGTTTCTCGAGCGGACGCAACTGACGACGAACTTCCTTTTGGAGATCTTGAAGCCGTGTCATGTTGGCTTCTGTCGCGGCTAGCCGACGCTCTGCTCGTTCTTTTCGTCGCCGATATTTGAGAATCCCGGCTGCTTCTTCAACTATCGCACGTCGATCTTCCGGCCTTGAATTTAGAACCTGGTCTATCTGACCTTGAGCCACAATGACGTGTTGTTGTCGACCTACTCCGGCATCACTCAATAGTTCTTGAATATCAAGCAGACGACAGGGAACTCCGTTAAGTGAGTACTCAGAATCTCCTGAGCGATACAAGGTCCTTGTAACGGTCACTTCCGTGAACTCGATTGGCAAAGAGCCAGAGGAGTTATCAATCACAAGACTGACCTCGGCGCGCCCAAGCGCTGGGCGGTCTGGGGTGCCAGCAAAGACGACATCCTCCATTTTTCCCGATCGCACCGTGCTCGGCCCCTGAGCACCTAGAACCCATGCCACGGCGTCAACAACGTTGGATTTACCGCTGCCGTTAGGACCAACTACAACAGTCACTCCTGGCTCGAATTCCAACATTGTTGGGTCAGCAAAGGACTTGAAGCCCTTCATGGTGAGCGACTTTAGGAACACTAGTAATGACCTAACCGGAGAACGACGTGGCGCCACCAATACCAGTGGCACTCCGACATAATGCCCTCTAGCTGACGAACATTGGTTGACCCTTAGCCAGGTATTTGATTTACGCGAAAGTTTTGCCTTCTAGACCTGATAATCACAGTAGTAGTGGGTAGATCCACCGACCCTCGCCGTAAGCACATCTCCACGGCCGTTCTTGCTTCGTTCCCCACCGCGACCGTATACCTCCAGATACTCGTCATATCCTCCAGGTTGACCGAAAACATCACAGCTTCCGTCAAGACCGACTCCACGATGTTTCACGGCATTGTGGATCGTCTCGACGATCGCCCTATATAGCCGGCGAATTTCTTGGGTGATTAGCTGATCCGCGATTCTGTCGTGGCGAAGCAACGCCGCGTGAAGAATTTCGTCACTGTAGATCGGCCCTAACCCAACAATGAACGTTTGGTCCATCAAAAGGGGTCGTAATTTAGTGTTGTGTTCCAACAATCGACGTCCGAAATCAGTCCACGAAATAGGCTCGTCAACGGGGTCGAAGCCGATCTCCGCAACTTCCGGAAAGACTTGGCCCATATCTTCAGCATCGACCAAGGTCGCGGTTGCGCTTTTGTCATTATCGATGAGCCGTAGCTGGCCTTTTTGTGTGAAGCCGATAATTAGCTGGGTGTCCGGGTCTCGATCATCTTTGTTCGCAGCTCTTTGCAATGATCCTCCCGCACCAAGATTGATAACCAACGATTGGCCATTTCCTACTTCCAGACAAAGCAGCATGCCCACACGTTTCACAGCCGAAATCTTGCGCCCGGACAAAGCTTTCGTCAGGCCTGTTTTGTTGGCCTGACCGGGGATCAACCGTTTAGGTCCGATCACATCTATTTCTTTGATTTTCAGGCCACCCACTTCCCGATCTAGATCACGGCGAGCGGTTTCGAGTTCAGGCAGTTCCAACATGTTTAGACTTTCCTTGGTTGGTTGATTGGTTGACCTCATTAGCCAATTCGAGTTCTATCCAAGCCTCGTCGGCAGCAGCTTGTTCGGCTTGCTTTTTCGAAGTTCCTTGACCTCTGCCATGCACTGAGCCCGCGAACGAAACCTCGGCGTAGAACCGTTTATCGTGGTCAGGTCCGCTCTCCTCTATGGCATAGACCGGCGAGTCACCGTAAATGCGAACGACAAATTCTTGTAGTCGCGTCTTCGCATCTCCGATACCAGGGTCGAGGGATACTTGCTCTATTCGTTTACTCAACGCCTCAATGATGAATTTTTCGGTCGCATCAAGTCCTCCGTCGAGATACATAGCCCCTAGGAGAGCTTCAAATGCGTCACACAAGAGCGAGGCTTTGGCTCGACCCCCGGATCGATCTTCACCTACCCCCAATAACAAGGCGTTCCCTAGTTCATAACTACCAGCTGCTTCGGCAAGACTCGAGGCGTTAACGACAGCGGATCTTGCTTGGGCAAGCTCACCCTCACTCCACTCTGGATGCATGCGATACAGGTGATTTGTTATGCAATGTCCTAGTACTGCATCGCCCAGGAGTTCGAGCCGTTCATTTGATGGCGAATCATTGCGTTCGGCACACCAGCTTCGATGAGACATGGCCAGTAAAAGCAAACTGCTATCAATGAACGAATATCCGATTCGGTCAGCTAACGCCAGGAGTTGGTCTTGGGACCTCAAAGTGTCAACCAATTCGTGCCATGACGTAATCGATCGCGTCTCGCACTGTTTTAAGGTCCTCGAGGTCCTCATCTTCAATTCGAAAACCCACGGTGCGTTCAGAAAGCTCTTCCTCAAGACCCTCGACCAATTCGATCAGGGCGAGTGAGTCCGCTTCAAGATCTTCTACGAAAGAAGATGACTCTGCGATTCGACCGGGGTCTATCTCAAGAATGTCCGATAGTTGGTCGCGAATGATGCCGAAGACGCCATCTCGGTCAGGTGGGCTCTGTTCGACATGTGTTTCGGCGGGCAAGGGAGACTCCTACACGACTGGTTTGCGTTGAACCCACCATAGCAGATGCCACAAAATACCACTTTCAGTAGTATTTGTTGCTTAAATAATACTTAAAGCGTTTTCCATGCTTCTTTAGAGACTGACAGCTGCAGCTAATTCTCCAACTAAATCAAGCTCAACCATGTCCTGTGCGACCTTACATGCGTTGACTATCGCAGTAGGGCCCGCTGAACCATGGCTGATTATCGCTATCCCATTGACCCCTAACAGCATGGCCCCTCCCACTGCGTCAGGATTAAGTTCAGCCGCTATTGGTGCAAGATGACCCAATGCCTCAGCCCCTACTTCAGCGGCATCATCGGTGCTGAGGGCTGAAATTATTTGGTTCACGAGGAACTGGACCGTTCCCTCCAAGGTCTTCAGGATGACATTTCCGGTAAATCCGTCGGCAACGAGTACATCCACGTCGCCATCTAAAACGTCACGTCCTTCAACATTTCCAATGAAATTTATGGTCGAATCATCAGCCAACAAATGGTGTGCTTCTTTAACCAGCTGGTTGCCTTTTTCGGGCTCTTCACCAATGGAAACCAACCCAATACGGGGCGAAGCGACTTCGTATCGTACCTGGGCAAATGCTGACCCCATTCGAGCAAACTGGTGCAACCAGTCAGCTTGACAGTCGGCCATCGCGCCCGAATCAAGCAAAATCTTCGGTGCCCGCCCCGGAACAGGGAGCGTGGTTGCGATCGCAGGGCGATTTACTCCCTTAAGCCGTTTCATTCGCAATAAAGCAGCTGCTGCCACAGCGCCGGTATTTCCTGCACTGACCATTGCTGAGGCGTGTCCATCTCGAACGCGTTCCGCGGCACGCACTATGGACGAATCCTTTTTCGTTCTTACTGCGCGCCCTGGTTCGTCATCCATCTCGATTACTTCGAGAGCTGGATGCAGCGTAATGCCATCATAGTTCGGGATCCGAGCGGGGTCTCCAACTAGTTCAACCGGAATACCAACACTGAGTGCCTCTTGAACACCCTCAACAATGACGGAGGGCGCGTTATCTCCACCCATTGCGTCAACAACGATGGGTTTCATAACGATGTCGCTGTTTCGCTAGTCGACTTCGACAGCTTGACGACCCGCATACCAGCCGCAATTACCACAGACCCGATGCGGCAACTTGGCCTCAGAGCATCGCGGACAGGAACTACGTGACGAAGGGCGAAGCTTCCACGCGCTAGCACGACGACTGCGCGTTTTTGACTTGGAAGTCTTTTTCTTCGGGACAGCCATCGTCAACCTCAGGAAATTGGCTCAGCGCAGTTCGCCAAGCAAGCGAATATAACTCCGATTTGGTGCCAATGACCGCGGTCAACACACGGCACTACGCCTCGGTTTGAAGTGCGGAAGAAGTACCGACACAGACAAGAGAGGCTACCTGAAGAGGAATCGACCTCCTACTGCCATCTCCCGTATCACCCTCGAACTTGGTAGCCAAAAAAATTTTATTCTTCATCAAAAGTAAGGTCGTCTAGTGCCGCCCATCGCGGATCCTTGGACTCTGTAGTATCTCCGTCTTCATCGGAGTTGTCATCTGAAACTTGGTACGCAGGTGCCGCCACCAAACATTCTTCAAGTGCCGCACAGCGGATCACTCCGACAGGAAGTTCAAGTAACACGGCGTCTCGAATCATTGGCGCTAAATCAATGAACTCTTCACCTAGTTGGTAGGACTCTCCCTCTCGAGGGTGTTCCTCAAACAACTCTTCGACTTCGGCTATCGCACAACCGTCTACATGCCGCAGACAACGCGAACACTCAGCATTCCAATTGACCGACACTCTGCCGTTGACGGTAACTCCTCCTCGTACCTGATCCACGAGGAGGTCAACCAGAACAACTTCATCGGAGGCAAGGGAGACGTCGCCAACTTGCAATGGGCTATCTAGGTCTTGCAACAGGGAGGCTTGAAATTCGACCTTCCATTCTCGGTTGGGGTCAAGACGTTGAAGCCTCTCAAGCGGGAAACGGAGCTCAGGATGTGGACTTGCGTCTCTCAACTCTCATCCTGATCAAAAACTTCGGGGCCTGAAGCCTGTTCCCGCTCTGGCTCTTCGGGTTCTGCGACCGTCATCGTTGGCTGTAACCGGGTCCTGGCATTCGCTACCGCCCCTTGGACCTTCTCTAGAGCATCGGCAAATTGCTCAAGACGATGGTCGCAATAGTCGTCGACTTCGTGTTGCCTTCTTCGAGCTCGAGACTCCGCCTGCTCCACCATTTGTCGGGCTTTGCGTTCAGCTGATCGAACGACTTCAGTTCTCTGCACCATCTGAGCTACCCGAGTTCGAGCCTCCTCAATGACCAATCCCGCATCAACCCTCGCCTTCGAGAGAAGGTCCTCGCGCTCTTTTAACAGCCACCGTGCTTCTCGAACTTCTTCAGGTAACTCCAATATTGCAGCTTCCAGTAACTCGATAACCTCATCCCGACTGACCATGACAGAAGTTGATAGGGGCATCGGTCTGGCGGCATTGATGACATCAATGACTCGCCGCACCAGAGCTTCAACACCCGGGCCGCTTAGCGGCGCGGCATCAGTCACTTGGGCATCTTTTCTTTGAGTCGCTTCACAATGGATTCGGGTACAAGGTGGGAGCAGTCTGTTCCAAAAGCAGTGATATCGCGTATGTACTTCGACGCTATAAATGCGTTTTCACTTGCTGATGGCAAAAACAATGTTTCGACACCACTAACGGACTTGTTCATCTGAGCCATCTGGAGTTCGGACTCAAAGTCCGCCGACCCTCTGAGCCCTTTAATTATGAAGTCAACTTCTAAGCGACGAGCCAAATCGACCACCAGCTCACCGAACTGGACAACTTCAACATTGCCCAAATGTTGACAGGCATCTGTGAGCATCTCTACCCGCTCTTCATCGGTGAAGAATGGTGAGGACTTTTGAGGATTCCTCATCGCTGCAACCACTACATGGTCAAACAGGCGACTTGCGGTCGCACAGATCTCCATGTGGCCGTTGTGGACAGGGTCAAACGAGCCTGGGTACAGAACCTTGACCACGAGTGTCTCCTCGCCTAGCGCTTCGGGCTACTTGAAACGGTACCGACCCTGAAGGCAATCCTCCACTGTCAATACTCCAAATCCGAACAAATCAAGATATTTTTGTTTCGCTAGGTCTCAGAATAGTCACGACAGCCTTCCCATAGGTTTTGTTCCGCACCACTTCCCAGTCGGGAAAAATGTTAAGCGGCGTGTCGCTCTCCGCAACTATCAAAGCATTTCCCGCCACTTCCAGCAGTTCATTCCATGCCTCAAAACCATAGGGCGGATCTGCCAACACTAAATCGACCTCAAGAGATCGGAGCCGCTGAACCGAATCCCCATGAACCACCTGACCTTCCAACCCAAGATTCTCCAAGTTCTCAGTGATAGTTCGACAGGCCATCAGATCATTATCGACGAAGGTTGCCTCATGCGCCCCACGCGATAAGGCTTCCAACCCCAGTGCTCCTGAACCAGCAAACAAATCAACTACACGGGAACCAGCAGGCAGTCCGAGGCTAAACAACATGTTGAAGATGGCTTCGCGTGCTCGTTCAGATGTGGGGCGGGCTTTATCGTTCTGAGGCGCCGATATTCGTCGACCACTCAATTCGCCTCCGACAATACGCATGGGATGACAATAACGGCACACTGTTGGCATGCAGGTTCCTGAATCGATTATCTGTGTTGATTGTGGCGGCTTGTGCCGCCGAATCAGCTACGAAGAGCCCGACGAGGGATTTCAACCCGGTGATGTTGTTGCTTATCGATGCCGAGACTGTCTTGACCGTTGGGACATAGTGGTCGAAGACGAGTAGAGCAGATACCGCTTACCCTCTCAACAAGTTCTCCGCGTCATCATCACGACGCTCCACAAACCACCGGATCTCATCTTCAAACAAAAGGTGGTGCTCAAGTGAGCCTTTCTCATCTACTAGCTCTGCTGCCAAGTCACGAGCACGTTCGACCCACACCCGATCCCGCGCCAGTGAGGCGAGCTTGAGGTCGTTTCTGCCTGATTGTCTTTGCTCGAATATGGTCCCTTCGCCTCGAAGTTCGAGATCACGCTCAGCGAGAGCGAAACCGTCGTTCGACTCTTCAAGGGCAGTTAGGCGTTCTGTAGCGTCTTCAGAAATCTCTTCGGTGGCAATCAAGAAACAGGTTGACTGGTGGCTACCCCTGCCCACTCGCCCTCGAAGCTGGTGAAGCTGAGCTATTCCAAATCGGTCTGCTGACAAAATAATCATCGTCGTCGCATTTGGAACATCGACTCCCACTTCGATCACAGTTGTGGCTACCAGAACATCAAGCTGACCTTTTCGAAACGCCTCCATCGTTCGATGTTTTTCGACAGCATCTAGACGGCCGTGTAAGAGCCCGACGCTCAGGTCTGAGAGCACTCCTGTGACAAGTTCTTGTCGGGTGTTCTCAGCTGAACTCGCATCTAACTTATCGCTCTCTTCGATCAACGGACATACGACATAGGCTTGACGGCCTTGCGCAACTTCGGAATGAACGTGGTCCCATACCTGTTCAACGTCTCGAGATATCCAGGACGTCTCTATTGGGGACCGACCTGGCGGCAGTTCATTTAAGGTGGATACGTCTAAGTCTCCGTATACGGTCATCGCCGCCGTGCGGGGTATCGGGGTAGCCGTCATAACCAATAGGTGAGGCCATTTACCATCATCACGGCCCCTTTCTCTGAGAACAGACCTCTGTTCGACGCCAAAGCGGTGCTGTTCGTCAACGACGACGACACTCAACGAGGAAAAGTTAATTCCTTCTTGGATTAGAGCGTGTGTTCCGATGACCAGATCAATCGATCCATCTTTCATTCCTTTGACGACGCGGCGACGATCAGTTCCGGTGACTCCGTTCGTCAACAACTTTATTGACAGCGGCCGTATCCCCGTCAGAGTTGTTGAGTCCGCTACTTCTAGACCATTAGCTAGCTCATAGAGGTTCGCATAGTGTTGTTCCGCTAGCACCTCGGTCGGAGCCATAAGGGCACCTTGGTGTCCTTCTGTAACCGCTATCAGTAAGGCGTGCATGGCTACCAAAGTCTTGCCGGCCCCAACATCGCCTTGGAGCAGCCGATGCATTGGCTGGTCAGAATTCAGGTCTGAACTTATTTCCGCCATCGTTCTTTGCTGCGCAGCAGTGAGCGCAAATGGCAAGCTGTCGACAAATTTGGTTAGCAAAGGGTCGTCGACTTCGTGTTTCACACCTGAAGCCCGATCAAGACGTCGCATCTTGCGCATACGCAGAACTAGTTGGACTCTCAATAGTTCGTCGAGGACCAAGCGGTCTCTCGCATTTAAAACATCGGACATTGAAGTCGGTTGATGAATCGCCTCGAACGCTTGCATCCGGTCGAGCAAGCCCAATTCCTGCAAATACTTTGGGGGTAGAGGATCAACAATGCTTCTACTTTGGCAACGACGCAAGGCTTCGGTAGACCAACGTCCTATGTCCCAAGTACTGAGGCCCGCTTTGCCTGATTGGGGATATATCGCCACAATTTTTCCCGTGCGGTCTCCAACCAAGTCGACCAAGGGGTTCGTCATTTGAAGCTGACCGCGATACAGATCGACCTTGCCGAACAACGCGATCGTTAGCCCCTGATCAAGTTGCTTTGAGCGCCATGCCTGATTGAAGAAAACCAGTTTCAAGCTTCCCGTCTCGTCGGAAAGGGAAGCCTCGACAATGGATTTCCTATTTCGAGTCCTCCGCGACGTGACGCTTTCAATATCTCCCACGACCATGACTTGTTGGCCGGGACGTACATCGACAAGCTTGGCTTCATGACTTCGGTCGATGTAGCGGCGTGGATAATGAGTCAACAAGTCGAAAACTGAGTGAATCTGAACTTCTTCCAGCGAGGCTCGTCGTTGCTCACCAACTCCTTGCAAACGGTCGACGCCTATAGCGTCGAGTTCACGAAGAGAAATGGGTTCCGTCATTCGACCCCGAAGAAAAATGGGTAGTGGCTTTGTCCGCCAGTATGAATCTCTGTTTCAACGGTTGGTCTGTTCTCCGTCACCCACTCTGTGATTGCTCGAGTGTCAGCGTCACTTGCGCCTTCGCCAACAATCAACGACAGAATTTCGCTCTCTTCACCGATGATCTCGTTTAACAGATTCGTAGCGGCTTCAACCAGAGTGGTGCCGATGGCGCACACACCATCTCGATTAAGGCCTATCCAATCACCCTCTGCGACGTTTCCAACTGGTGTGCTACTTGATCGGACTGCCTGGGTCACCTCGCCTACATCAACTCCTGAAGCGATCTCTGACATCGCCTCGGCGTTTTCGGTCGCGATTGCTTGAGGGTCATAGCCCAATAGTGAGGCGAAGCCTTCAGGCACGGACGTCGTTGGAACCACTACAACAGTTTTCTCTGTTTCGTCGTCAACGGTTCGAGCAACAGCCACAATGTTTGAGTTATTGGGCAAGATCACTATTTGCTCTGCTGGGGCACGCTCCACCGCCTCCAGGAGTTCTGAGGTGGAAGGATTCATGCTTTGCCCACCCAACACAAGTTCCTGAACCCCGAGACTATGAAAGATTCGGCCAATTCCCGGGGCCGGGGAAACAGCAACTACGGCGCAGGGAACCTGCTGCGGCACTGCTAATTCATCTGCTTTCCCGCTCTCAGCGGCTTCGCGAACCCACCGTTCCTCCATTACTTCTTCAGCTAGGTCAGTCACCCTGATGCGCTGCGGCCGGCCAACTTCGATGCCGGCCTCTACGGCCGGACCGATGGCATCCGTGTGGATATGGCAATTCCAAAGTCCGTCACCACCAACGACGACTATTGAATCACCAAGTCCTGCCCACACGTTCTTGAATCCCTCAATAGCTTCATCTGGGGCATTAAGCAGGTACATAACTTCATACCGAAGTTCAGAGATTTCCTCGTGTTGTTTCACACCGACTATTGCACTCGCTATCTCCGTCGAGTTCTCCGCTACTGGAAGGGCGCGCCCGTCTAGTACATGCAAAATTGCGTGTAGTAAGAGAAGAAAACCTGCTCCTCCTGCATCTACTACCCCCGCTTCGCGCAGCACAACAAGCTGCTCTGGAGTCCGTTCTAAGGCAGCTTCACCTTCCGTGAGGGCCTCTTCTACCACCTTTAAGATGGCACCGGTTTCTGCCGCATCCCGAGCCGCTCGAGCTACGTCACGCACCACAGTCAAGATGGTCCCCTCGACTGGTTTCATAACAGCACCATCAGCGGCAGCACTTGCTTCGGTTAACGCGTTGGCTAAAACCTCACCATCTATGTCGTCTGCTTTGGCAAAACAACCGCTCATCCCGCGCAACACCTGCGACAAGATCACACCCGAATTGCCGCGTGCCCCCATCAGAGAACCATGAGATAAAGCGGCGCACACGGCTTCTCGGTCATCGAAATCGACCGCTTCCATTTCCTCTAGGACTGATCTCACAGTCAGGAACATATTGGTGCCTGTGTCCCCATCAGGAACTGGGTACACGTTGAGTCGATTTATGGACTCCTTGTGATCCGCTAAGGCATCGTGAAATGCCGATACGACTTCCACGATCTGAGTTGTGGCCAAAAAAGAGACTGTTTCCACAGAAGCCGATGCTACCGGTGACAGGCGCTACCGCTAGGTGACCAAACCTAAAGCCGATGTTCCCCCCGATCCGGGCATTCACTTGCTAAGTTGTGCCCGCTTCACTAACCGACGTAGGGTCGCCGTAGAAGCTTGTGCCAAACTAACGAACTTCAAGTTCAGGAGTAATACCGGAGGCCAGCAGTGCAGGGTGTCGTAAAGTCATATGACCCTCAGACTAAGACGGGCGTGGTCGTCGATGATGTTGACCGCACTGAGCACGACTTGGCCTTAGACGCGCTCGAAGACTCAATTTTTCGAATGGTACGACAGGGGCAGAGGGTTGTCTTCGACCTCAATGAACAAGGACTAGCTACTCAGCTTCGGCTAGGTAGTGAAGTTGACCTTGGTACACCTGATTGGATCACTGCCGCGGGGGGCGACGCGTGACCAAGAACTGGGGATCCACCCCAGTTAACGTCTGATACCCAACGGAGGTCAGCATGCCTGGAACGACCACCAACCAAAACCTTCTTGAGTGGGTTGATAAGTGGGCCGAAGTGCTCACTCCCGATGCCGTCTATTGGTGCGACGGCACCCAAGAAGAATACGATCGATTCACCGAATCGATGGTCGAACAAGGGACGCTGATCCCCCTCAACGACGTAAAGCGACCGAACAGTTTTCTAGCGCGTTCCGATCCCGGTGACGTCGCTCGAGTCGAGGATCGGACTTTCATCTGTACCGATGACCCGGAAGATGCCGGAGCCAACAACAATTGGCGAGAACCGGAGTTGATGCGATCTGAGATATTGAATCTGTTCCAAGGGTCGATGCGCGGACGGACCATGTTTGTTGTCCCTTTTTCCATGGGTCCGCTTGGCTCTCCGATCGCACACATCGGCGTTCAACTCACTGATTCACCCTATGTAGCAGCATCAATGCGAATCATGACGCGCATGGGACAGGGCGCATTGGACGCTTTGGGCAGTGACGCGTGGGTGCCCTGTATCCATTCTCTCGGCGCTCCTCTCCTTGCAGGCGAAGACGACGTGCCATGGCCTTGCGATGCAGAAAACAAATACATCGTCCATTTCCCTTCCACGAGAGAAATTTGGTCCTACGGCTCGGGCTACGGAGGAAACGCTCTTCTAGGCAAGAAGTGCTTTGCTCTTCGCATAGCGTCGACAATGGCACGAGACGAGGGCTGGCTCGCCGAGCACATGTTGATTGTGGGAGTCACTCCGCCCGGCGGCGAAACCAAATATGTCGCGGCAGCTTTTCCTTCAGCTTGCGGCAAGACCAACATGGCAATGATGATTCCGTCACTTCCAGGGTGGAAAGTCGAAACAATTGGAGACGACATCGCTTGGATGAAATTCGGGTCAGATGGTCAGTTGTACGCCATCAACCCCGAAGCTGGTTTCTTCGGAGTGGCACCGGGCACCGGTCAGGAGACCAACCCCAATGCTTTGGCAACCCTCTCTGGTAACTGTGTGTTTACCAACGTCGCCGAAACCGACGATGGTGATATTTGGTGGGAAGGCCTCAGTGACGAAGCTCCGGCCCGCTTGATTGACTGGAAAGGTCAAACTTGGACACCAGAATCAGAACATCCTGCCGCGCACCCCAATGCCCGTTTCACAGTGCCGGCCTCTCAATGCCCTTCAATTGCTCCTTCGTGGGAGGACCCGGCAGGGGTACCAATTTCAGCAATACTTTTTGGCGGAAGGCGAGCAACCACAGTCCCCTTAGTGTCAGAGGCGCTTAGTTGGGAACACGGAGTATTCCTCGGATCGGTCATGTCATCTGAGAAGACCGCCGCGGCAGCAGGAACCATCGGTCAGGTGCGTCGAGACCCATTCGCGATGCTTCCATTCTGCGGCTACAACTTTGGTGATTACTTCCAGCACTGGCTGGACATCGGAAATCAACCGGGGGCCAATCTTCCGAAACTTTTTTACGTAAATTGGTTCCGGAAAGACGAAGCTGGCCAATTTATTTGGCCTGGTTTTGGCGAGAATGCAAGGGTTCTAAAGTGGGTATTGGAACGGATCGCAGGGTCGACCGACGCAATTGAGACCCCAATCGGAATGGTGCCTAAAACCGCAGATCTAGATGTCTCGGGATTGGAGCTTGGAGCCGAAGCGCTCGAAGCTTTGCTCGCCGTCGACCAAGACGAGTGGCGAAACGAATTATCACTCATCGAAGAACACTATGAAGCGATCGGCGACAGACTACCGAGCGAGATGAGAATTCAATTGGAACGACTGGCTGACCGTTTAGCTAGCTGACACTAAATTGTCAGCGAACCAGAGTCTCCTTATAACAGCAGCAATGCTCGAATGCCGAGGCCCATTATGAATAGCCCTCCCCAGCCGTACAAGGCATGCAAATGTTGGCTCAGCTGGCTTCTATAGCTGTAAAGGACTGCCACAGTGACTGCGGAGAGAACTCCGTAGAACACATGGAATGAATCAGCGGTTCCATTGTCAGCATTGAGGTAAGTAGCTGCAAGAGTGACTTGAACAAAAACCCAGACCTGGACAAAGGCGGTCAGTCGCCACAGCAACTTACTTTTGAGTTTAGGTAGCCGGATAGCTACCAGCGACCATGCGCCAACTACTCCATTTCCTATCACGAGCACCCAGCATGCAAGCAGGTGGAGCTTGCCGAGCATCAACGTCTCAATTCGTTTGGTCCGCGAGTAGGTGCAGAAACATCGTCAAGTTCTGCGCGTCGCTGTGACCATCGACGAGCTTCAGCTCAGCCGGATTTTTAGCCGAATCATCAGTCATCGAAACGACATCGAGGGCTCTGAGGAGTCCCACCGGTGCACCTTGATCGACCAAAGCCGCGACGTCTCGGCCTATATGCCGGCCTCGAAGTCCGCGTTCTTGGATAAGTGACCGGATGATTATGCGAAGAATCGCACAGGCAGAGGCGGGTGATAGCGCAATTATCGCTTGTGCTTCTGCGTAGAGAGGAACGAGGTTGCTAGGCAGACCCGATGGCGCTGCCCCAGGTTCGAGTTCACGTTCTGACGTCAGGCCACCGCTCCTACATCGCGCAGTTTGAGAATGTCGTCAGGGTCGTAACCTGCTGATCGCAGGACTTCATCCGTGTGTTGTCCGGGATGAGCCGGCGGTCCTTGAATCGTTTCCTGTGTCCGGCTGAACCGGGGCGAGGGATTTGGTTGAGTAACGCCCGCCACCTCTGTGAATACCTCACGGTGTTGGTTATGCGGGTGATTTGGCGCCTCAGCCAATGTCAATACAGGGGCGAAACAGACATCTGTGGCGTCCATTATTTCGCACCATTCGTCTCTTGTCTTCGTCATGAACACAGCGCTTATACGTTCCTTCAAGTTAGGCCACGAGGTTCTCACCATTTGCGAGGCAAAGTCTTCCTCCTGGTCGAGTCCTGTCAGACGCATGAGTTCAGAATAGAACTGGGGCTCAATGGAGCCAATCGATATGTATCGACCATCGGCGCATTCATACACATCGTAGAAGTGGCTACCAGTATCAAGTAGATTCGTCCCGCGCTCGTCATTCCATACACCCAAAGCTCTCATCGAATGGAACATGGCCATCAGACTGGCTGCTCCGTCGACCATGGCAGCGTCGACTACCTGGCCTTGTCCTGATCGCTGAGCCTCCACTACTGCACATACCACTCCAAATGCCAGCAGCATGCCTCCTCCTCCAAAGTCACCCACAAGATTGAGTGGGGGCACCGGTGCTTCTCCGTGGCGCCCAATCGGCTCGAGAGCCCCTGCCAGCGCTATGTAGTTAATGTCATGTCCGGCGGCCATCGCATACGGGCCTTCTTGACCCCAACCTGTCATGCGTCCAAAGACGAGCCGAGGATTTCGGGCGAGACACTCTTCCGGTCCGAGCCCAAGACGTTCCATGACGCCGGGTCTGAAACCTTCAATCAGAGCATCGGCGTTCTCGATAAGGCGCAAAACAACCTCTACCCCCTCGGGATTCTTGAGATCAACCCCAATTGACGACCGCCCTCGCGCGAGAACGTCAATCGGCGGATTGTCTGAATCGATGCCTGAGACGTTGCCAGCACGGTCGATTCTGATCACCTCGGCGCCCATGTCGCTGAGCATCATCCCGCAAAACGGTGCTGGACCAATGCCTTGAAGTTCTATTACGCGGATTCCTTGAAGCGGACCCATACCAATCTCCCTACGTATTTCAGAAACAATCTAGTACCTGACTACACCGTGTCCCAGATGACCGGCACTCTCACCAAAGTTGGTCATTGTTCCGTCGTTCTGAGGTTCTGTCATATTCCAGGGCGTCGAAATCATCGGCAGCGGTCGCCTCTAACATTTGACCTGCAGATGGCACGTCACCTGGACGTACTTGGTTATCCGCATCCCATAGGCCAGCACGAACTAAGGCTTTCGAACATTGGAAATACGCTCGATCAACTTTTACTTCAACCACTGTTTTGGGCGACTTTCCATCAATGGTGAAGACCTCAAGCAAGTCTGGCGATACTGAAATAGAAGCGCGACCATTAATACGCATTGTTTCCCCTATTCCGGGGACTAGAAACAAGAGAGCTATTCGGTTATCACCAACGATATTTCGCAACGTGTCCAACCGATTATTCCCTCTTCTATCCGCGAACTGGATCGTGTTCTCATCGACAACGCGGACGACACTTCCGTTCTCACCCCGTGGCGAACAATCAAGGCCTTCCACTCCGACAGTCGCCACCGCCATGAAAGGTGCCGCCTCAATGAATGCTCGGTATTCCGGGTTGAGATGCGTTATTTCCTTAGTGATCGCCCTTGGCGTAGCTGCGCCATAAAGAGAGTCAAGCTGCTCTGTATCTGTGATTACGTTTTGTGGAGTCAATTTGTCCGTTCCACCAATCTCTGGAAGTCAGTTAAATAATGACCCCACAACGGTTCAGGAATATCGTGGCCCATTTGATCATGAATCACTAATTCTGCGCCGGGAATTAGAGCCGCAGTTGCTTCGCCTCCGTCCAGCTGAACCAGCGGGTCAAGCCGGCCGTGGACAACCATTGCAGGAGTCGTGACCATAGGAAGCTGTTTCGCTCGCGAACCAGATGTCATGATCGCCAAGAGTTGCCAACTTTTCCCCTGTGGGTGGTAGCAACGGTCATATGCGGCCTCTTCAAGGGAGCGAGCCCAACTTTCTTCATACAGCGACCCGCTATGAAGTCGCCGTGCTGCAACAGCGCTGTTCACCACGTCCTCGCGGTCGTTGCCGACCGCGACCAGTTGGGCAGCTGACTCAGGAGTCGATTGACCAACACCGGGTTCCCCAGTCGTCGACATGACCGAAGTCATCGAACGAAGTCGATCAGCGTGCTGAATCGCCAACGTTTGAGCAATCATCCCACCCATAGACATTCCCCATACATGTGCTCGCTTGACATCCAGTGCATCGAGAACTGCAACGCAATCCGCCGCCATATCAGATAGGTCATAGGCAGCGGTGTAGTTCTCGACTGACCGATCTTTGAACCAGCCATCTATCAATGCTTCCATGTTCGGAGGATCACCTGAAGTTTTTGACGACATTCCGACATCGCGATTGTCCATTCGAATCACGTAAAAACCGGAGTCACGAAACCTCATAACCCAGTCGGGCAAGAAATTTATTAGCTGGCTCCCCAAGCCATTAATAAACAGAAGAGCAGGATCGCTGCTGTCCCCGGAAGCAACATAATGGAGTTCGGTTTCGCCATTTCGAGCCATTCCCGCAAGTTCCTGTGTCATCAGAGTCCTTTCTCATCGAACGCTTCAAGTTGTCGGTCCAATCGTTGTATTGCCTGCACCGTTCGTGATCCCCACCAAAAAAGATCTTGACCATCAATCAGAAGGGTCGGTGCTATTGCCTCCAAGACATCTATGTGTCGTTTCCCGAATGGATAGGGCTCGCTAGGCGCCAGGACGATGTCGGGTTCAGATTTCAAAAGAGCTTCGTCATCGAGTGTCGGGTATAGATCCTCATTTTCAGAGAAAACCACATCAACACCCAGGTGATTCAACAAAGAAACTCCGTAGGTGCCAGTAGTGACCGTCATCCAGGGTCGCCGCCAAATGGGGACAAACGCTTTTAGACCTCGGCTTTTCCGGGGAACATCGAGAGAATAAGACCACTGAGCCCCAACTATCGATGCCAGCCGTCCGAGCTCGGTGCCCACATCGGAGACAGATGTCACGTGCAAAGACTCAACCTTGAGGTTGTGACTCGCTAGCTCCTGATAGTCCTCCAGTCGATTTTCTTCCTGATCAAAAACCACCAGGTCCGGAGCCAGAGCCTCGATACCGACCAAGTCGGGATCCTTGGTCCCCCCTACGTGTGCGATGCCCGGCTGTTCGCAAAACCGCGTGCAGGCGATGGGTTCAATCCCCCATGCAAGCAATGTTTCGGTCACACTGGGAACCAAACTCACCACGCGGATCGACGAGATCATGGTCCGAGAGTAGACCCAACGGCGCCACGGTCCTACCTAGGCAGTAGCGTCACTGAGGTGACTGAGGCGAATATTGGTGACGAATCTGGTTCTGTCTCGTTAAATTCTCGTGCACCTCAGCCTGATCTTGAACCATTAAGCGCAGAACAGCGGATGGCGGTTGAATCTAACGGCAGCCCACTGCGAATTCTCGCAGGACCGGGCGCTGGCAAGACTCGTGTACTCACTAACCGAATTGCTCGCCGAGTATTCGAAGGCAGTGCCGACGCCCGTCGCGTTCTGGCTTTGACCTTCACCCGGCGGGCTGCGCATGAACTTCGCAGTCGTCTCATCAAGATGGGGATCCGAGATTTGGGAGCGGTCGGTACATTCCACTCCACAGCATTGGCCCAAATTCGGCAGCACCGCGCAGATCAGGGGAGACGAGCACCAACTGTGCTCCCCGGCCGTCGTCCCGTCCTCACTCAATTAGTGGGAGACTTTCCCAAGCTTCAACTGAAAACTGCCACAATAGAAATTGACTGGCTGAACTCCCAAAATCTGACGGCTGATGAATACCGCAATGGCCCCGGAAAGCTACGGGTCGGGCAGAGCCAGGCGAACGAGGTGGCTCATCTGCAGAGCGCGTTCGCGTCCTATAAAAGCAAACGAGGTTTACTCGACTTCGACGACATCTTGGTTGAATGCACCAACCTGCTGAAA
The DNA here is from genome assembly GCA_002457435.1 of Acidimicrobiales bacterium MED-G01. Classification (GTDB taxonomy): domain Bacteria; phylum Actinomycetota; class Acidimicrobiia; order Acidimicrobiales; family Poriferisodalaceae; genus MedAcidi-G3. The sequence goes on from NTLA01000004.1 coordinate 43,848, forward strand.
TCCGATAAGGCCTTCCGAGATGCACAGCATTGGGTGTTCCGACATTTCTTTGTCGATGAATTCCAGGACCTCAACCGGGTCCAGTTTGATCTATTGACAAGTTGGATCGGGGATCGAACAGATCTATGTATTGTCGGCGACCCTGATCAGGCGATTTATGGCTGGAACGGCGCGGATCCGTCACTCCTTTCTGACTTCTGTAATCATTTTCCATCCGCCAAAACAATCTCCTTAGTTGACAACCATCGAAGTCAGCCTCAGATAATTCGTGCCGCTAACGCTGTTCTTGAACGGAGTTCACCAATTACGGACGAACAAGCGACGCTCGGCGAACCTCCGACCACCAACAGCTTCGCCTCGGAAGAGGAAGAGGCAGTCGGAATCGCTCGTTATTTGCGGGATATCCGATTACCCGAGACTCGCTGGTCCAGTCACGCCGTTCTCGCTCGCACAAACGAACAACTCGAATTAATAGCCGGGGTTTTTGGTCGTCTTCAACTGCCTTACAGGTTTCGAAGTCAGGGAGGCATATTCAGGCTCCCTGAAGTCAAGGACCTAGTGGACCAACTCTGCGCCACTGACTCTGACTTCTCGGCCTTAGCCACTGACCTATTCGACGAATTTGATCGTGGCCCACAAAAGCGGATCTCCGAACTTGCACTTCAATACGCTAGAGAGAATTTTCACGCCTCAGGAACTGGATTTCGTAATTGGATTCGAACCCTCAGACCCGGAGACTTGGACTACCAGGGTGACGGAGTTGATCTAGCAACTTTTCACTCAGCTAAGGGATTGGAGTGGCCCAGCGTTGTAGTTGCCGGCCTTGAGCAAGGACTCGTTCCCATTAGTGCCAACAACCCAGAAGAACGTCGATTGCTCTACGTCGCTGTATCGCGCGCCCAGCACAAACTCCACTTAACTTGGGCGCGCACGAGACAAAGGGGCGGAATGGCCGAGAATCGGGAGCCGTCTCCTTGGCTCAGTCTCATTGAGGCCTCAACTCAACATCCCATTGCATCGTCTGGTGATCTAACTGCCCAATATCTTGCAAAAGCTAGGAACCATTTGGATGCGGACCTGCACGGTGATGTCGCAATTCGCGCCCAGCGGCTACGAGAATGGATAGACCAAACGGCTCGTGCTCGTCGCGTCGAACCTTCAGCCCTATTACCTAGTCATCTCATTGCTGCGGTCGCCGAAAATTTCCCGGTGAGTCTGTCTGAATTGGCAGAAGTAACTGGACTAGGCGAAACACGTTTGAGACGTGTCGGTCCAGAAATACTGGAGGTCATCGCCACCGAATGACCGGCGAGCCAGCCGATGTCGGTCGCTAGTTTTCCTTTTCGGTGTCTATGTCAACAAAGACAGGAGCGTGGTCTGAGGGCTTTTTGCCTTTTCTAGCTGTCCTATCGACGAGACAAAAGGTGGCTCTGTCAACGATTGAACGACTCGCCATCAACAAATCGATGCGCAAACCCCTTTTTTTATGGAAAGCACCGTCTCGATAATCCCACCAAGAAAAAAGCCCTTCATCCTTATAGAACTCCCGAAAGACATCAACTAAACCCCAGTCTTGCAGCGCTGCGATGGCGTCCCTCTCGTTCTGCGTCACATGAGTACGAGGAACCTCATTATCCGGGTCCCACACGTCTCGGTCATCAGGACAAATGTTGTAATCACCACCTACCACTACGGGCTCACTTGGGTCACACGTCGCTTTGAGGTGATTTGTTAGGCGAGACATCCATGACAACTTGTAGTGGTAGTGATCGTGGTCAACTTCTCGACCATTTGGCACGTACACAGACGAGACTCTCACGCCTCCGCAAGTCGACGAGATGATCCGTGCCTCAGGGTCTTCCTCACCTCCGTCGGCAAAACCTATGAAAGATTCTTCCATCCCCACTTTGGACAAAATCGCCACGCCATTCCACCTACCTTCACCCGAGTGAACACTCTCGTATCCTTGCCGCGAATAGTGGTCATGGGGAAACTGGTCATGAGCCATTTTTGTTTCCTGCAAGAGAAGGACGTCCGGAGATGCATAGTCGAGCCACTCATCCACTCGTTCAATTCGGGCATTCAAACTATTGACATTCCAGGTAGCGATACGCACATCTCGAATCTAGCTCCAGCTAGCCTCCTCGCTCGTGAAGAAAGATCCATTAATTACCGCTGTCCTATTCGATTTCGGAGGAGTCATAACGACCAGTCCTTTCGAAGCGTTCGCCCAATATGAGCGAGAACTTGGCTTACCACCCGATTCAATCCGACAAATCAACTCAACTAACCCTGATGACAACGCATGGGCCAAGATGGAGCGAAGCGAGGTGACGCTTCCCCAGTTCTGTCAGCTCTTCGAAGCTGAAGCAAGGTCCATCGGACTGGAACTATCTGGTGAGCGAGTCTTGGGATGTCTTAGTGGCGATGTGAGACCCCAAATGGTTCACGCTCTTAAAATTCTCAAGGAGCGGGTTCCTATCGGCTGCATCACGAACAACATGAAATCTGGTCATGGGTCAGGGATGTCGAGGACTCCCGACCAGGCCGCATCCATCGCAGAAATAATGGGCATGTTCGAGGTGGTAGTTGAGTCGGCAAAGGTCGGCATCAGAAAGCCTGACCCTCGAATTTATGAGATGGCCTGCACTGAATTGAAAATAGACCCGAGAAACTGTGCCTATCTTGATGACCTTGGTATTAACTGCAAGCCCGCCGCCAACTTGGGGATGACTGCCATCAAGGTCACTGACCCTGACAAAGCGCTTGATGATCTAGAGCAGGCAGTTGGCTTTTCGTTACGTTGACTCGATTTTGCTTAGGTTTCAAAAGGTCTATGATCCACCGTCTCATCTCACAGAAGAACAAATAAATGGCATCTGAATTCATCTTCACAATGCGCAACCTGGGACGATTTTATCCCCCTGATCGGGAAGTGCTTAAAGACGTGACGCTCGCGTTTTATCCAGGCGCCAAAATTGGGGTGCTCGGACACAACGGCGCTGGTAAATCCTCAGTACTAAGGATCATGGCCGGCATTGACGACGGGTTTACAGGGGAGGCACGACTTTCGCCCGGTTTCTCCGTCGGTCTTCTCGATCAAGAACCGAAACTTGACGAAAGCAAGAACGTCTACGACAACGTTATGGAAGGCGTCGCCGAGACCCAATCTCTTATTAACCGTTACAACGAGGTTCTAGCCATGTGGGGAGACCCAGACGCCGACCTTGATCAAGTCGGGTCATTGCAAGCTGAGCTAGAGGACCAAATTCAATCGTCGAACGCATGGGACTTGGAACGTCAGGTCGAGATCGCAATGGATGCTCTGCGAGTTCCGTCGAGCGAAACCTCTGTTTCTACGCTTTCCGGCGGTGAGCGGCGAAGGGTCGCTTTATGTCGCCTTCTGCTCGCTCGACCCGACCTCCTACTCTTGGATGAGCCCACGAATCATCTAGATGCAGAGTCTGTCGCTTGGCTGGAGCGTTTTTTGAAGGATTACGAGGGCACAGTGGTATCTGTAACGCACGATCGTTATTTCCTGGACAACGTTGCGGGTTGGATTCTCGAACTCGACCACGGAAATGCCTACCCTTACGAAGGCAACTACAGCGGCTGGCTAGAGCAAAAACAGGCCAGGCTCTCCTCAGAGGAACGTCAATCGAACGCTCGACAGAGAACCTTGGCCCAAGAACTCGAATGGGTGCGACTTTCTCCTCGCGCTCGCCAAGCAAAGAGCAAGGCGCGACTGTCTGCCTACGACGAGCTTCTGGCGGAACATGAGGCCGACCAACATCGGGACGACAAACTCGAACTCAGCATTCCGATGAATCGACGACTTGGTGACCAAGTAATAGAACTGGCGAACGTCAACAAGGGCTTCGGTGATCGACTCCTGATTGAAGGGCTGTCCTTCATCTTGCCACCAGCTGGAATCGTGGGAGTGGTGGGTGCAAATGGCGCAGGTAAAACAACCCTCTTCCGTATGATCACCGGCGAGGAACAGGCCGACACGGGTGACATCACTATTGGCACCACGGTGGATTTGGCCTATGTCGATCAATCTCGGGATGAGTTGCGAGCTGAGTTAACGGTCTACGAGGAAATAACCGATGGCCTAGACATCGTCCAGGTCGGAAATCAGGAGGTTAACGGCCGAAGCTACGTCGCATCGTTCAATTTCAAGGGTCCGGATCAGCAAAAGAAAGTCGGAGATTTATCAGGAGGCGAAAGAAACAGGGTCCAGTTAGCAAAGGTACTCAAGACAGGCGGCAACGTATTACTGCTCGATGAACCCACAAACGATTTAGATGTAGACACACTCCGGGCCCTCGAAGCGGGATTAGAAGCCTTCCCCGGATGTGCGGTCGTGATCAGCCACGACCGCTGGTTCCTTGACCGCGTCGCCACACATGTGCTGGCCTTCGAAGGAGACAGTCAGGTCCGTTGGTTTGAAGGCAACTTCTCCGAATACGAGGAATTTCGGCTGCGTGAATTCGGTGCTGAGGTAGGACCGAAGCCGATTAAGTACAAGCCGTTAGCTCGATAATCGCGCGATCCGCGCGAAATTGACCCTGGGCGCTCCCACCGGATGTGCCCTGAAACACGCTATTCGCGCGAATTTAAGCCTTATACACGCGGAGCGCGCGAGAAATTCGCGCGATTCGCGCGAATATCCACCTCTTTCGCGCGATAAGTGACTAAGTTGCCGTTCGCACTCATAGTGACATGCCAACAGGAGATAAGCCGTGGCCACCAAATCAGCAACAAAGACGAAGAAGTGGCGAAGCAGAGCGGTCACGAGAACAGTCGATGCCGGAAATTCAGCCTATTGCGCAGTCTGTGACGAACTAATCAAGTTTCGGGCTCGGATTCGGGCCGACCAAATTATTTGCAACGTCTACGTGGCTAACAAATGGGATCGTGTCGAACACTTCCACCCCGAGTGCTACAAAAAAGCGAAAGCTCCCTACGGAAACCCAGCTGATTAGTTGTGCAACCGGTTTCAGATCACAAAATCTGACTCAAGAAGAGTTTGGTTCGGTCTTCGGTCGGATTCGTAAAGAAATGTTCGGGAGTGCCCACTTCCACTATTTCTCCACCCTCCATAAACATAATTCGATCAGCTACTTCGCGAGCAAACCCCATTTCGTGGGTAACAACCATCATCGTGATGCCCGACCGTGCTAGCTCCTTCATCACATCGAGGACTTCTTTAATCATTTCAGGATCTAATGCCGACGTAGGTTCGTCGAACAGCATCACGCGTGGCTCCATTGCAAGGGACCTCGCTATCGCAACACGCTGCTGCTGTCCTCCTGATAACTGACCCGGAAACTTCTCCGCCTGCTCAGGAATCCCTACTCGGTCAAGCAGTGCCCGCGCCATGCCCTCAGCCTCGGCTCGCGGCTTCTTCCTCACCCAAATAGGAGCGAGAGTGATGTTGTCCAGAACTGTCAAATGCGGGAAAAGGTTGAACTGCTGAAAGACCATGCCCACTTCTGATCGGATTTTTTCGATGTTCCGAAGGTCGTTAGTGAGTTCAATACCGTCAACAACAATATCTCCACCTTGATGAACCTCTAGGCGGTTGATACATCGGATCCAAGTGCTCTTACCTGAACCTGAGGGTCCGCAGACGACGGCTACCTCACCTTCCTTAATCGTTGCCGTCACACCTTTTAGGGCCTGAAAATCGCCGTAGAACTTGTCGACATCTACGCAAACGATCATGTCGTCGCGGTCGGCCAATCTGTCATTAGCTGCTGTTGTTGCATCATCGATGCTCATGAATCTCTACTCCCGGTCTGAGGGGTATGGGGACTTATCATCATCGTTCTCCAAGCCCTACCCGCCGCTCTAAACGTTGGCTGTATTTGGAAATGGTGAAATTAAAGAAGAAATAGATCATCGCTACCAGAAGAATGCCTTCTCGCTTGACACCCATGAACTCACTTTGAGCTGGAATCACTGAATTCGCGACCCTTAGGAAATCGAAGAGACCAATGATCGCCAGAAGCGATGTCTCCTTGAAGGTCGAGATGACTTGACCCACAAGTTGAGGAATTGAAACCGTTAAGGCTTGTGGCAGAACGATGAAGCCTGTCCGTTGAGCAGACGTCAGGCCAATCGCGTCGGCTGCTTCATATTGGCCCTTGGTGATCGATTGCAGGCCACCCCTGACGTTCTCCGCTAAATAGGCCGCCGAGAACAATGTGTAGCCCGTTAAGACAGCGGCCAATTCTGCTAACTCCATCCCGTCGGGAAGGAACAGGGGAACCATGACTGAGAAGAAGATCAGGACGCTAATTAGAGGGACGCCTCGTATCACTTCGATGTAGCTAGTCGACAGCATCCGAAAGATCGGAAACTTCGATGTGCGACCCAAAGCAAGCAGAACTCCCAACGGGAAGGAGAGAAGAACAACTATTAGCGCGACGAATAGGGTCAGTCCTAGGCCGCCCAAGAACTCTGTCGACTGGAGTTCGACTGTTGACGGGGTGTTAATCATCGTCGCCAGGTAATGAACTAAGGCCGTTACGCCGACCCAGCCAAGAACGAGTTGGCGACGTTTCGCTACTTCTCCGATGAAGTTCGGCGCCAACAGCGCTGCTAGTGCCAAGAGTAGGAAACTAATTCGAGCTTTCTGAAGCATCGGGTACCAGCCAAAAAACGCTGCAACCCAGTTAAAGACTGCGAACACCAAAAGCACGGTCGCTGTGATGCGTCCTGCTTCTCCGATGTCCGACCTGGTCAACCCCCACAGAAGTGCTCCGCCCAATAAGCCAAACGCTAAGCCCATGGGAAGGTCCGTTGAGATCACATGACCATAATCAAGAGCAGGGTCTCTGAGCACCACCCAGAACAGTGTTAATGGGCTTATGAGCCACAGCACATTGCTCGAGCCCTTTACGAGTCCGAGATACCGGCCGCGTTGGAAAAATCTACCTACGAAGAAGAAACCGGACAGAAGAATCAACATGACGGTCCACGGCATCTTTGTGGAGAACGCGACTGTCCTACCTGATTCGGCGACATAGGACTTTGTCGCTGAGATATACGCGTAGTGACCATATGGAGCTATCCAAAGACTCAATATGGCGAGGCCGAGACCCACGAAAACAACCGAAGTAACTGATACCTCGATACGCCGGCGTGCGGGATCGCTAAATCTGCTCCACAACGCGGCTCCCACGGCTAACAAAAGAACTGCTGCAAGCCACCAAGTGGATCGATCCGCCATGGCATCCATGAAGGACTCGCGTCGCAGCGAACCATCGACCGTGCGAATGACCTTGCCGTCACTACCAAGGATCACACTGGGTTCACGCACGATTACGCAAAGCGCTAGGAGCGCTCCTGTGCCCATCAGCCATGTAGAAATTCGCCTGACAGACACGCCGCCCCAATTTGCCCATATGCCGGCGCTGAGACCTGCAAGGCCGACAACAAATCCGAGTGCGACCCACACTCGTATGTACTGAGATTCAGGATAAGACAGTGTCATCAAGGCTCGAAGGTTGGTGCGCACCGCGTCCCATTGCCGGTTTTCGCTAAAGACAAAGTTCAGTACACCGCGCAATGCCACCACGGCGGCCAGTGCACCAAGCAGTGTGAGTATTCCGTTCGCCCAATTGGAAAAGAGATTTTTTCTCAGCCATTGACCCACCGGAAGGCTGGGCGCTTCATGCGGGGAACCTTGTCCTTCTTCTAATCCACGCTGAAATTCCTCGCTCGCTGATACTTGGTTCGCGTCTTGCATATCAGCGCTCCACGATTCTCATGCGGACATTAAAGAAATTGACTATCACCGATATTGAGAGCGAACACGAGAGATAAAAGAACATCCATATAGACACAACCGGCAAGGTCTTTCCCGTTTGGTTGTAGACCGTCTGTCCGACCTGAACAATGTCGCTATAACCGACTGCGATGGCGAGAGAAGTGTTCTTGGTCAAGTTCAGGTATTGATTCCCTAAAGGTGGGAGCATCACTCTCGCTGCCTGAGGGATGATCACTCTCCTTAAAGCGGTTGAACGTCTCAGACCAAGCGCAGCCGCAGCTTCTGTCTGTCCCTTGGGGACCGCCAGTATTCCTCCACGGACTATTTCGGCAATGAAAGCAGAGGTATAGAACACGACGCCGAAAAAGACGGCAGCGAACCCGATCGAAAAGTTCAGACCTGAGGGTCCGTAGTTAGGAAATTTTCCCACTTGGACTATGTCTGGTAACGCAACGTCAACCGGCCGACCACTTCGACCGTTCCCGAATTTGTTACCTAAGACTTCGAAGAGGTCACTCCCGGAGTTGATCATCCAGCTGGAAAGCCCTGGCCAAAGAACCAAGAAGAAGACAGCGCCCAACACCCCGCCGACCCCTGCGAAGATCATCCGGAAATAATCATCGTCAGTTAACTTGGCTAACCCCGCCGGTGTTCGTCGACTGTTAAGAAATCCACGAATCCAATACACACTCGTGCCGACTGAGAGGAGCGCTACCAGTATCTGAAGGGCGCCTTCAGGCACTGCGGAAACGACAGAGGACAAGCCATCAAAGATGTTGCCGACAAATCCGAAGATCGGATGAATAAACCACCCCAAAGCTCCGAAAATCACAACCAGCCCGAAGGCGCTCAAAATTGGGTATGTCTCTTCGCCTGACAGGTCCTGTTGCGCTATGCGGCGCTTTCGAAGAAGATTGGCGGCGAAAAGACCGATTCCGATCACAATCATCCACTGATAGAAGCCGTCTGCAATGTGGACCCTCGGCATCGAAAGTCCCTTGTTGGACACGTGGAACCATCCGTTGACAGGACCGACGTCTAGAGAAACTCGGTCCAAGCTGGCGAAGACTGCTCCATAAAAGAGAATCTGCACCAACAGGGGAACGTTTCGGAGGGTTTCGACGAAGACGGTTCCCAGTTTTTTAAGCAGCCAGTTATTGGACAATCTTGAGAGGCCGATCAGCACACCGATCACTGTTGCTACCAAAATCCCAGCAATAGCCATCCGCAATGTGTTGACCATTCCTACCCATAGCGCTCTGCCACCGGTGTCAGGGTCAGTGTCGATCCCTGAGGAAAGGTCAATACCAGGGTTGACTGACAGGAAGTCGTAGTCAGTCGGTACGTTCGACGCTTTAAGGTTGTCGCCCGCTTGGTTAGCGAGAAACCAAAGAGCACCGAGAGTGAGTAGTAGGGCGATTATTTGCACAACCCACTTGACCACCGTTACATCTCTGTACAGCGGGGGCCGCTCATGGTGAGTTGACGCTGGGGCAGTGCTTGCCACTAGATGATCCCCTCTCAGATAAACACGACAGCTCTAGGTGATCGATCGTTCAGCCTAGAGGCAGTGAAAGGGCTGGAGGTCGATTTGACCTCCAGCCCTTTCAAAATTCTTTGGTGGTTCTAGCCCACCTACAGAATCAAATTGTTATATCAACGTGCTGGTGGAGCATAGACAAGACCACCGGCGGTCCAGGCAGCGTTAGCTGACCCTTCGCGGCTCAGACCCACTGGGTTGAGGTTACGGCTATAGATCTCGTCGTAGTTTCCGACCTGCTTGATGACCTGGTAGAAGGCATCAGCCGGAAGGCCCATGCCACTCTGCAGTTCACCCTCGCCTCCAAGAAGACGGATGGTCTCGGTGTCGCCACCGGTAAGCATCATGTCAACGTTGCTTGAGTCCAGGCCCTTTTCGTCAGCAATGATGGTCGCATACACGGCCCAGTTGACGGCATCAGCAAATGCTGAGTCGTTCTGACCGTATGTTGGGCCAAGCGGCTCCTTCGAAATCGGTGTTGCCGGGAAGATCACCCAGTTCTCACCGTCTGGTTGCTGCTTCGCCTTGCGGCCTACAAGACCTGATCCATCAGTAGTGATGATGTCACATGCGCCTGAGATGAAGTTATTGGTAACGGTATCGAAGTCTTCAAAGGTTTGAAGTTCGATGGATACGCCTGCTTCAGCTGCTGCGTCTGCGATGTTCTTTTCGGTTGTTGTACCTGCACTGGTGCAAATCACTGAACCGCCGACATCGGATACTTGGGAAGACCCCGAGAAGCCGTCGCTTTCGCGACCCATGAGCTGTTGACCGTCATAGTAAGTCGTTGGACCGAAGTCCATGCCAACTTCAGAGTCACGACTCTGAGTCCAGGTGGTGTTTCGCATCAGAAGATCAACGTCACCGGTCTGAACTGCTGTGAAGCGCTCAGCGGCCGTCAATGAAACAAAATTCACCTTGTTTGCATCACCGAGGATGGCTGCTGCGACAACGCGGCAATAGTCAGCATCGAAGCCGGCCATGCTGCCATCAGCTTGCAGTTCCGAGAACGCCACGGCAGAACCTGATACACCACAGTTAACGGTGCCACGGCTCTTGATCGTGTCCAGAAGGCTTTCACCACTGGCTGCGAGCGTTACTTCGGTTTCTTCAGCATCCGATGACGAGTCGCTTGCGCTACTGTCGTCGGAGGAATCGCTCCCGCCACAAGCCGAAGCGGCTAGTGCGATAGCGAATAGCGTGGCAAGCAGTCGCCACATAATATTTTTCCGCATCTGTTTGAGTCCCTCTCTGTTGCGGTTACCGGCCCCGCGACCGGATTTCTGCTCGGTTAAGAGTGCGTGCACGGTATACGGTCAACAAAGCAAACCAACACCTTGTGATCTTTTCGTCACAATCTCTTTACAGGGCAGAAACCCTATCTGCTAAACGATCGTTTAACCAAGCCTCATTTAACTTTGCCTAACAGGAGCCGAAGAACCCATGGCCAACCCCCAAGATCACGCGATTAGCGCTCGCATCGCGACTGACACCGGGAAGCTCCTTCTAGACATCCGTGAACGACTATTTGCTCAAGGAGCAGATAGCTGGACCGTTAAAGACACAGGGGACCTCGAAGCCCACCGATTTATTGTGAAGGCACTTCGAGAACACTTCCCTAACGACGGGATCTTGTCAGAGGAAGGCCGCGACGATCTGTCCCGTTTGGACAAGGAACGAGTTTGGATTGTCGACCCTCTTGATGGAACACGTGAGTTTGGAGAGCCGGGCCGCTCCGATTGGGCAGTGCATGTGGCTCTCACTGAAAATGGAACTCCTACAGCTGGCGCAGTCGCCTTACCCGCCATCGACAAGACTCTGACAACCGAACCAGCCTCTCAACTTGCCCCAGCACATGACGGCCGACCCAAAATGGTCGTCAGTCGTTCGAGAGCTCCAGCAGCTGCAATGATCGTCGCTGAAGCTCTCGGCGCAGAATTACTAGCCCTAGGCTCCGCTGGAGCTAAGGCCATGGCAGTGGTCCTCGGACACGCTGATATCTACGCTCACAGCGGTGGCCAGTACGAATGGGATAATTGCGCGCCAGCCGCAGTCGCAATGGCAGCGGGTCTACATGCAAGCCGTTGCGATGGCTCGCCACTTGATTACAACTACGAAGATCCTTGGCTACCAGATTTGTTGATCTGTCGACCAGAGTTCAAAGAAGAAGCACTCGCCGCTCTTAGACGAGCGATTGAGGGGTGATTTTAGAAATGGAACTAAAAACCACACGTTTCGAAGTGGACGGTCCAATAGCAACGCTCACCCTTTCGCGACCTGAACGTCGCAATGCTTGGACGGGCAGAATGCATACCGAACTTCGCCATCTTCTACAACGGGCTGACTCTGACCCGGAAATCAGAACGGTAATCATCACCGGCGCGAATGACGATTTCTGTGTTGGGGCCGATAGTCAGGCGTTAGAAGGCCATCTCGAAAAAGGTGGGTACGACCCTGGAACTAGCGCTGATATTGCGAATCCCGGATACGGGGTCGCTTCTGAATTTGACCAAAATTTTGCATTCATGTTTGGCTTGAACGTAACCACGATCGCGGCAGTTAATGGGGCAGCTGCCGGGGTTGGATTAGTCCTTGCTTGCTACTGCGATCTTCGGTTCGCTTCCAAACACGCCAAACTCACCACCGCTCACGGCCCTCTGGGCCTGCCGGCTGAATTCGGACTCTCCTGGCTGCTACCGAGATTGATTGGCTTGACTCGAGCTAACGACCTTTTAATTTCAAGCAGAGTCATTACCGCCGCAGAGACTGCCGGATGGGGGCTCTTCAACGAGATCCTTGAATCAGCGGAACTCCTTCCGCACGCCGAGTCATATGCATCTGAACTAGTTGCGCGTGTTTCTCCGTCAGCCCAACGGATGACAAAGCTTCAGGTGTACTTGGATCAACACAGAGATGTTGGTTCCGCTGTAGCCGAATCGGAACGACTGTTAGAAACAGCGATGGTGGACCCCGACTACCAAGAAGGCGTCCGAGCCCTCATGGAGCGGCGACCACCAAGATGGAATTAGAAGTCGGCGCCAAAATGGAGGCGCCAACCCGCTAATCCTCAGTCATCAAGGACGGTCACCACTCCGGTATCTCCGTCCACCCGGACTCTTGCTCCGTCAGGGATGCGCTTGGTGGCGTCGGTCGCGGATACAACACATGGGATGCCAAGCTCTCTACTCACAATGATGGCGTGACTCAGCGCAGCTCCGACGTCAACGACCACACCGGCCGCTGGAACAAACAAAGGAGTCCAAGAAGGGTCCGTCAGGGGCGCTACGAGCACATCGCCAGGTTCGAGTGCTGTCGGATCATGACTGTCAAGAATCACACGAGCGCGGCCTTCGGAGACACCCGGACAACCAGATAACCCTTGGATCGAATCACCTGACCCCAGAAGTTCAACCGTTACAGCATCACGATCGGGCCAAGATGACAGAGGTTCACTTTCTCCCACAATTACGAAAGGCTCTTGCTTGCCCGCCGCCATGTCGAAAATTTCCTGCCGCTGTTCGATTATCTCGCGCCATCCGTCAGGATTATCAATCGCCTGGTGTTGCTCAGAAAAGCGGAGCATCGCAAAACTCGTTATTTCCGGATACACGCCCCTATCAACCATACGTTGACCCAATTCTCGGGCAGCCATTCGGGCTTCTTGAATAAATTTCACGCAATTGGTCTTGGTTCGTTCACGACCGGGCATCAGCACCGATGCACCGTGAGCTCCTGCCAAGAACTGTCCTTGTGCTTCCGGGTCAGCTTCGAGCATGGCTCCGATCTCAGAGACAAGGCGCTGCCGATCGTCAGCGAGCTGTGCTTGGTGGTCTTGAGGCGCCGCAGATGCCGGAGACACTCGCATCCGATCAATCGCAGCCAACGCTAAGTTGGGGGTTGTTTCCCAAGTTGGACATGAAATTTCCCACTCGTTCGGTCCCCTAGACCCATAAGACCGAAGAAATTGGTCAAAAGCGGCTACAAAGTTTTCGATATCCGAATCGTTGTCGTTTCGCAGGCGAGCGTCCAGACCTTCGATGCCGAGGTCGAAAGCAGCATTGATGCTTTCAGACGCGGCTGCGGCTCGTCCCAGTTCCCACATAGCCATTGACGGCGCAGCAGATTCGACGTCTCCAAGTCCTGCCATGATCTTCATGGCATCAGTGGGACGGCCAACGGCTTCACATACTGCCGACACGATGCCTAACGGAACAGTAGTCAGAAAACTGATGAAAATATGTTGGGCAAAAAGCTCCCGGAACCCCCCGTTAAAGAAGTCTTCGATCCAGTCAACAATTTCATGATCACCCATCGATTCGAAATCTGGGCGGCTGTCTCGAAGGGCGTTAACCCGTTGCTCCTGCGCCAAGACATCGGGAAGGTCCGGGGTTGTTAGAGCCCAACCAAATACTTCTCCGATGCGGGCCTCCGCTTCAGGACTCGGGTCATCTGGGTGTTGCTCATACGCGGGAATACCCGGTTGCACTCCAAAAAATGCGTCATCAAGGTCCTGCGCCGACAAACCTGGCGCACGCTCACCGAAAATACGCATGAGCGACGCATTCAAGTATGTGTACCCACCGAAGACTCCAAGAAATACAGGGTTATCAGGGTCAAATTCACTTTCTTCGAAAGCACCGATTCTGACGTATGCGTCTCGAAAACCGAGTTCGCTCATTTGAAGACCGTCGTCATTTTGAAAGGCGAAGTCAAAAGTTGCCAGAGCCACCGGGTCGGGAAACACCTCCCCTACATTCGCCCGAGTCCAAATTGGGTAACGATCTGACGTCTTAGTACCAACGAAGTATTCCTCGGCCATTACTCGCTCCTCCCCGTCGCGCAGTCTGACAGTTGGGACCGATGGACCGGATGGCTGCCTCCCCCTCGTGGCAGCCACCCGGCCAGATCGCGAACCACAACTGTTCGGCACTATAGGCACCGCTGCACCCATTTGTGCAAACGTTCATTAAGGAATATCTAGGCACTCAGGCTTTAACCGACTAGCAACATCACCGTGAGATACGTTCTAGCCGTGGTTTCTGAGAAGAACGCCGGTTTCGAATGGACGCATGAATGGCCCCATCTGGTGATCTCCCCTGAGGCTGCCGCAGAGCAGGTGCGGGACGGCGACCTTGTGGGGACCAGCCTTCCAGAACCAACAGCCTTTCTTTATGCCCTCGCAGAACGTAGCGACCTAAACGACGTAGCTGTTTTCGTTCCTGCTCCTAGAAAAGGCGGAGCCGCAGTGGGTACAAATCCGAAACTCGAGCTACGCGCCCCCTTCTTGACTCAAATTCTGCGCGAGGCCGGTGCAGAGGCCGAACTGATTCCAGTCAGGCTGGAGGACTGGGGAAGATTCGCTATCCGCAACCCGCCAAGGGTTGCGTGCGTGCAAGTCGGCACCCCATTACCTGATGGCACAGTCCCTCCAGGTTCAGCGATAGCAGGAAATGACTCTTTGGTTCGTCGCGCGCGACGAGAAGGCGACCTAGTGTTCGGGCTTGTTAATCCTGTAGTTCCTTATATTCACGGCGACTCATTCAGGGTCGAGGACTTCGATGCCTTGATCCATGTTCCGCTCAGGGGCTCAATGCCGATCTTCGACGAGCGAACGCCTCCTTCTAATCTTGACCCTTTTATCGGCGCGCTAGACGAACTGATCCCCAACGGCGCAACCGTCCAATCAGGAGTCGGCGGCCTCACTGAAGTAGCACTTGCCCGCCTGACTCACAAAACCGATTTGGGTATTCACACCGAAGTGATGTGCCAAGGCCTGATGGACCTGATGAAGTCTGGGGCCGCTACCAATCGCCTCAAAACAGTCTTCCCAGACAAAACTGTCTTTACAATTGCGTTACCAGAAACCTTTGATTTCCTCAACGACAACCCGGACTGTCACATTGTCCCTGCCCACGTTGCCCTGAATCACCAGCAGATCTCCGCCAATCGCGACATGCGGTGCGTAAACGGTGCTCTAGAAATCGACCTTTGGGGTCAAGTCAACTCTGAGATGATCAATGGTGTTCAACATAGCGGAGTAGGTGGGGCACTAGATTTTCTTCGCGGATGCCAAATGTCTGAATCAGCCATGTCAATCCACCTAATGCCAGCTACCGCTAAAGGCGGAACTGCTTCTCGAATTGTTCCTCAAATCGGCGTTAACGCTGTAACAGCAACCCGTTACGACGTCGACGTTGTCGTCACCGAGTTCGGAATTGCTCGCTTACAAGATGCTTCTGTGCGCCAGAAAGCGGAACGACTGATCGGTGTAGCTCATCCGGATCACCAAGACGAGCTGAAGGAAGCTGCTCAACGCATGGGGATCTGCTGAGCCTCAAGTCCGCGAACGTTCCGCCCTCACAAAAGTCGGCTCTTCCGGAGTGCTTCGTTCGGCCGAGTAGGTATACCCCAACTCCGCAAATTCAGTGATCGAACCCGGACTGTCCACCCTGTTCAACACTAACCACGAGGCCATAGCCCCTCGCGCTTGCTTTGCATAGAGGCTTATGATCTTAAACTTCCCATTCTTTTCATCTAGGAAGCGGGGACTGACAACTCGAGCATTCAAAAGGGTTTCGTCGACAGCGGAGTAATACTCTTTCGATGCAAGATTGATGAGAACCCGGGAACGATGTCCTTCAAGGTCTGAGGCTAAAAGTTCACTAATCCGGTCGCCCCAAAATTCGTAGAGTCCCTGACCTCGCGACGTGGCCAAGTTTGTTCCCATCTCAAGTCTGTATGGCTGAATCAGATCCAAAGGTCTAAGCACGCCATGCAAACCAGACAGTATCCGTATCGTTTTTTGTGCCCTAGTGAAATCTCGTTCCGTGTATCGAGCTACGTCCATCCCTACATATACGTCTCCTCGAAATGCCAGCATCGCTGGTCGAGAATTTTGGGTGGTGAAATTCTCTTCCCAGTCCTGAAAACGTTCGGCATTCAGATCCGCTAGGGCAGGAGAAAGGTTCATCAGTTGGCCCAGATCTGCTGGTGTCTTCTTCACCAGCTCATCAACCAATTTCGCTGAGTCCTCGATCAGTGCGGGCACCGAGTGCTTACTGGTCGGCAGTTCCGAATCGAAGTCAAGCCTCTTTGCAGGTGATAAGACAATCAACACAATGGGTTCCTCCACTCTGGAGTCTAGAGACTATGAAGCGGTATCTCAGGATCTATTTCAAACCAAGCCAATTTCGGCTCGCTTACCGTTCTCTCGTGTTCCAATCCGATCACAGCGTCGGAATTCGTTCGAGACAACTTAGACCAGCAGTCCCGGCTAACGTCCCGAACGTGATTAAAGATTCTGATCTCAAAGCGCAGGGGTCGGATACGACAAACGACAATCAAGCCATTGATGCGTATACAAAGATGCCAACCAAAGCAGGACAAGTGGTCAATAACCGGCCAGATAATTTCATGACCTCCTGTTGGAATCGGTTCGAGCAAACGCTCTAGGTGGAGGAACATGGCAACGACTATTCAGCACTACCAGGACCTCGGCGACTTCGACTATGGCGCTAGCCGCCAAGTCACGCCGCTGATCCGCAGAGTTATTTGCAAAAACCCAACCCCGTTTACTTACAAGGGAACGGGCACATACCTGGTTGGCAGAGGAGAGGTTGCTGTGATTGACCCTGGCCCACCTTTAGAGAGCCATTTGGACGACATCTTGAGCGCTCTTGAACCTGGCGAAATGATTACTCACGCGTTTGTTACCCACACCCACAGCGATCATTCACCTCTGACGAAGCAACTGAAAGAACGAACCGGCGCTATTTCCTACGGCTATGGCCCACACGGAAGTGTAAAAGAGGACGACCCCGAGGATCGCGTCGATTTCTCAGCATTCATCTCCGACAAAGAACAGGAGCAATACCGCAAAGAATTCGACGATCTTCCCGAAGAGCTCAAACGCGAAGGAGCGGACACAGAATTTTCGCCCGACATTTTTCTCAAGGACGGCGACATTGTGCATGGACCAAGCTGGACGATCAGGTCAATTCATACTCCAGGACACTGTTCCAATCATCTGTGCTTCGAATTAGAAGAAGAAAACAGTCTTTTCTCTGGCGATCACGTAATGGGATGGGCCACGAGTGTCGTTGGACCACCAGATGGGTCGATGAAGGAATATATGGAGTCGCTGAAGAAACTACTTCCACTTGACCATGAGCAATACTGGCCAACCCACGGGCCGGCAATTCCTCAGCCCGTTGAATACGTCCAAAGCTTTATCCATCACCGGGAAGAACGCGAAGAACAAATATTGGGATTCCTTCAAGGCGGTCCCCAGAAAATTGCTGACTTCGTCCCTGAAATGTACGAGAAATACGACAAACGACTTTGGTATCCAGCCGCGGGGTCAGTACATGCCCACTTGTTGCATATGGTTGAAACGGGAAGGGCTGAAGTACTTGATGATCACCGGCAACCCAAGTTGACTGCTACGTATCAGCTCGTCTGAACTATTACGCAAACATCCGCGTACCTAGACCCAGTCCTGACTAACTTCAGCGTTTCATGCGCCTAGTTATTGCTAACTGCACAGTTGACTACTCAGGTCGCCTAGACGCACACCTATCAGAAGCCGTTCGCCTCATCATGGTAAAAGCCGACGGCTGTATTTCAATTCACGCCGATGGTGGCGCCTACAAGCCCCTGAACTGGATGAATGCCCCAAACAATATTCACGAGTCAATAGATGATGACGATGAAGTGACATGGCTGGTGACTAATGAAAAACGCGAGAAGTTAACGATCAAAATACACAAAATTATTTCAGATTTTTCCCGAGACATGGGAATCGATCCAGGCCTACAAAAAGATGGAGTCGAAGCTCACCTCCAAGAATTACTTGCCGCAAATGTCGACAAGATCTCTGACGGCATGGTGCTAGTTAGGAGGGAGTACCCCACCGATATTGGGCCCGTCGATCTTCTTTGCCGAGATGACAAAGGTGAGGCTGTCGCTGTCGAAATCAAACGGAGAGGCGAAATTGACGGTGTCGAGCAGTTAAGTCGGTATCTCGACTATCTCAACCGAGATGGAAATCTTCGGCCAGTGTCGGGGATCTTCGCAGCGCAGGAAATCAAACCACAGGCCCGCGTTCTGGCTGAGGATCGCGGCATCAAATGCTTGCTACTTGATTACGACGAGTTAAGGGGCATTGAAAGTGATGAACTCAAACTCTTCTAAGAACTATAGGAATTGTCCAACCCAGTCAGTTGGTTCAACTGAATGAACAAAGACCGTTGTCGATGACAACTCGCTCCTCTGCACTGTCTTTTTGAGCGACAGTCCGATAAATCGCTTGGCCCTCTTCCACCCACATTTGAACGGTTAAGGAATCCCCTGGAAACACAGGGGAAGAGAACCTTGAGTCCATACTCTTAAATCGGCTCGGGTCACCGCCACATAGCTCGTGGAGAAGCGCTCGACCGGTGAATCCATAGGTACACAACCCATGCAGAATTGGTTTGGGAAAGCCACCGAGCTCAGTGGCAAACCATGGATCACTGTGTAACGGGTTGTAGTCGCCTGACAATCTGTACGTCAGCGCCTGATCAGTCCTTGTCTGATAGGTCACTTCATGGTCCGGTGCATCTTCGGGGGCATGAACTTGCGGGGCCGTATTTCCTTCTTCGCCCCCAAATCCTCCGGAGCCCCGAACAACTATCGAAAATCGTAGATCGAAAAGAGGTGCGTCTGTCTCCTTCAAAGACACCTTCGACTCGGTTTCGATGATTGCGTTTTTCCCTTCGCCTTTATCCCAGATACCACTGACACTTTCCTCAATGACAACTGTGCCCTCAACGGGGATCGGCTGATGCAAGGTGACTCCTTGAGATCCGTGAAGGACTCGACCCCAATCGATTTCGCCGACCTTTCCCAATGCACCGCCAGAGCCACCAATTACGACCCCTTGGGTCGGGAAGGTTCGTTGTTCAATTCCTTTGGAATTGTTGGTTGTGAACTCGAGCTCGGAGCCAACCGGGTCGTCTGCTCCTGCTCCAATGCCGACGGCATAGAGCAAGGAGTCGCGGTACCCCCAAGATCGCTCCACTGGCGCAGCAGTGGCACCCACTGCATTGGGATCAATAGACATGATTTGTCCTTCCTGTAGCGCTCGATACTAGTGAAACGAGCTAAGTGATTAACCCTCCGTCAAAGGGTTGGCCATCCATTCCTGAATTGAGTTGTGCTTCAGATACGAGACGTCTGGCTACATCAGCGATTTCTCTTGGGTCATCTACAGCTTCAGTCATAGGTCCGCGATGCCAACCGTTAGCTACCGCGAGCATCCGGCCCGAGGCCTCAAAAATTCGACCTGTCACGTCAGCGGATTCAGCGCTTTGGAGCCACGTAACTATTGGGGCTATGTATCTAGGGTGCATCGCTGCTCTATCTTCCTCGGAAGCTTCGCCCAGCCCTAGATCTTCTGTCATGCGAGTCAGAGCACCAGGAGCTATTGAATTGACCCTCACCCCATATCTTTGCAATTCCCGGGCCGCAATAATTGTGAAAGCGGCGATACCCATTTTCGCTGCGCCATAGTTCGTCTGGCCTGGGTTCCCATAGATCCCTGAAACCGAAGTCGTATTTACTATCGATGCGTTTACTGTCTCGCCAGCTTTAGCCTTGTCACGCCAGTACGCCGCAGCCCAACGAGCAGGAGCGAACGTACCTTTGAGGTGAACCTGGATAACGGCATCCCACTCTGCCTCAGTCATATTCACCAACATCCGATCTCGTAGGATCCCGGCATTGTTAACAATCCCAGTGAGGTCACCGAACGTTTCGATCGCTTGGTTGACCATCCGCTGCGCGCCTTCCCAGTCGGAGACGTCATCACCGTTAGCTACAGCCTCACCACCCATGGCTTCGATCTCTGCGACCACTTCGTCTGCCGGCCCTAAGTCCGACCCCGTTCCGTCGCGGGCGCCGCCTAAATCATTGACAACGACCTTCGCCCCATGTTCGGCAAGCATCACGCAATGCTCCCTACCTATGCCACGGGCACCGCCTGTAACGATTACAACGCGTCCTTCACACAGCTTGCTCATGTTTAACCCCTTCACCGACTTCTACAAAAGCCGATCTAAGTTACGAATATGTGGGTGATTCTGGCATTCCCTAAAGCCACTTGCTCAGGCTTCTTGCCTAGCACAACCAGCGCAAATAATCCGATGAGTTGCCCCGCGCACACTACCTGACCAGATGGCCCTACCATCCAGTTACGTGCGTGAGCTACTTCGTCTCCCACGCTGGGCTCTTATGCTCGGCCTACCGACGCTCATCGCCGTTCTAGTTTTGAGTGTCTGGGTCGTTGACGCCACCATTCATCGAGATCGAGTTGTGCGGAACGTAAAAATCGCGGGAGAAACCGTCGGCGGACTCAGCGACATCGCCCTCCGAGCCCGAGTTGACGCGATAGCTGACCGCCTAGCCGACACTCAGATTGTCATCCAAAGCGAGCTAGGTGACGCTAGTTGGGTAGCGAGCGACCTAGGTGTTTCTTTAGATGCAATCGCCACATTCGAAGCAGTTATGAACACTAGGCGAGAGGGACTACTCAACCGACCTATTGACTGGCTTTCAGCTCTCACCTCCAGCACCGCTGCAGAAATCGCAATCAATATTGACCTGCCAACACTCGAACGGTCCCTGCACTCGAATTCACGACTTCGGCGAGCACCAGTTGACCCGTCGATCCGCATCGGAAGCAACCGCCTAGAACTAGTGCCCGGAACGGCTGGCCAGCTACTCGACGTCGAAGACGCCGCTGCTGCAATCACCACAGTCCTCCAAGAAGGCGCCGCACCTACTGTTCAAGTAGCCACGATAGAAGTCCCTACAGAACTCAACGATCAAACGATAAGGGAACTCGTTGCGGAAGCGAACCGGTCGGTACGAACCCCTTTAAAAGTCCGACTCAACGACTACGAAACCTTCATAGCCCCTCGCGTCGTCGCGAGTTGGTTCGTCTTGGATCTTGAGGGTTCCCAACCATCCCTGAGTCTTGAAACACCGCTCATCCTCGACTCTCTCGAGGAGCTATTAATGCCAGGAAACACCGGCGCAGGCCAAGCACAATTCGAGATTCGCGACGGCACCGTCAAGATCATTTCCTCAGACGGCGGCACAGCATGTTGTCAACGCGATGCCGTGGACATAGTTAAGACAGCTCTAAAAATGGGCATGGGAGAGCAAGTTCACGTGCTACCGAACAGACCAGCCGCCCCTCGCGAGGCCGTCAACCGGTTAGAGGCGCTCGGAATAGTAGAGAAAGTTGCGTCCTTCACCACCCAATATTCCTGCTGTGTTGGACGCGTCACCAACATTCAAAAATTCGCTGAGATGGTTAGCGGAACATGGGTTAAACCCGATGGTCGATTGTCACTCAACGAAACTGTCGGTCGCCGCACAGAAGAGAAAGGTTTTGTTCCGGGAGGCTTCATTTCAAAGGGTCACCTTGTCGAAGACATTGGTGGAGGTGTTTCACAATTCGCTACGACCATCTTTAACGCCGCAGTTCGTGCCGGACTCGATTTTGACTATTACCAAGCACACTCCATCTATTTCGAGCGCTACCCATACGGTCTTGAAGCAACGATCTCGTACCCTCGGCCGGATTTGGTGATAACCAACCCAACTCCGTACGGCGTCCTGATTTGGAACAGTTGGACCGATGAATCAGTAACAGTCGACATCTACTCGACTTCGAACGTTGAAGTGACACTTCAAGAACCGACCGAAGAACCATTCGACCTATGCACTCGAGTTAGAACTGAACGCATCAGAACTTGGCAGGATCGCCCAGCGGAGTCGGATTATTTCTTCGCCACTTACCGTCCAGATGAGGGACTTAACTGCGATGGAACTCCCTCCGACCCCGACCAAACAACCACCACTATCGCTGAAGAGCCAGAACAACCTGACCAGGGTTCCGACGATAGCCAACAAGAAAATTCGCCTACCACCACGACTTCAATAGCGAATCAAAACTGAACCCTCTGTGGGCCACTACTAGATAGCCTGTGACAAGTGTTTCAGTGTGACGTCCTAATCGTAGGAGCCGGACCGGCGGGATGTGCTGCCGCGATCACAGCTCAAAGGCTTGGCCTAAAAGTCGTTGTAATAGACAAAGCAGTCTTTCCACGAGATAAGTGCTGTGGCGATGGCCTGACGACTCTGGCGCTACGCGAACTTGAACATCTTGGACTTCGTCCAGCCACTAACAGTTGGACGACAGTTCAAGACGTGTTCCTTCGTTCTCCATCAGGTAGAGAAGTTCATTTGAAACTCCCGGACCATCAAGGCCAGTACGCAGCTGTGGTCAAACGAATCGAGCTAGACGCGGAGCTAGTTCGATTAGCTCTTAACACTGGGGTCGAGATTCATCAGGGCCTCGCTTTCAGTCAGATCGAGGTCACATCACGGGGCGCCCAAATCTCTCTCCAAGACGGGAAGACCATCACCACTAAACATGTAGTAGCTGCCGACGGTATGTGGTCGCCAGTGAGGAAGGCTTTGGGTTGCACTCCCATTGGTTACCGAGGCGATTGGCACGCATTTAGGCAATACATGAAGGCAGATGGCGCCAAAAGTAGAGATTTGTGGGTCTGGTTTGAGAAAGATTTGCTTCCAGGGTACGTGTGGTCTTTTCCGTTAGCCGAGGGTCGAGTGAATCTGGGCTTTGGACTGCCACGAAAGGACGGCATGAATGGCAAGCAGCTGGCTACGATTTGGCACGGGCTCTTGGAGCGACCTTCTATACGACAAGTGCTAGGAAAAGTGGAACCCGAGGATTCCCACAGCGCTTGGCCTATTCCAGCTCGACTTCCTGAGGCACAACTAGCGCAAGGACCCGTGTTGTTCGTCGGAGACGCAGCGACCGCTACTGACCCGTTGACCGGAGAAGGCATCGGACAGGCTTTAGAAAGCGGACGCTTAGCTGCAGAGGCAATCGCTACTGAAAGTCCGTCTGAGCCGGCAGCCATAACTTACGAGAAAACTGCCAGAGCAGCCTTCGAACTCGACCATCGCCTTTCGAAGTCCCTCAGTAACGTCCTAGCGAAGCCAGCCTTAGCGGAACTTGCGCTCAAAGCTGTTGATTCCAGCGCTTGGAGCCGCCGAAATTTCGTTCGCTGGATGTTTGAGG
Organism: Acidimicrobiales bacterium MED-G01; assembly: GCA_002457435.1. GTDB lineage: Bacteria > Actinomycetota > Acidimicrobiia > Acidimicrobiales > Poriferisodalaceae > MedAcidi-G3. The sequence goes on from NTLA01000004.1 coordinate 67,326, forward strand.
ACTACCCGCGAGCCTCGCTCATTAACCCCAAACGTTGGCGAAAAGGTCTTTTCGACACGTCTGGTGCTTGGTCAATTCAAAACTAAACGCAGTTCTAGTTGCACAACAGCGATGCGACAGGACAATCTTTGGGGGTGTCAGAATGGAACCCATCCAGCGAGCATCTCAACTTCAGCCGCTCGGAATGGGCGGCTCTTCGAGATGCGACCCCACTAACGGTTGGTGAAGACGAGCTATCCGAGCTAGCCGGACGTGTCGAACCCATCACACTGGCAGGGGTTCGAGACATTTACCTACCTTTATCTCGACTGCTCAACCTTCGAGTAGAAGCTCAGTCCAAACTTCAAACCACGACATCTGACTTTTTCAGCAGAGACAATGCGGCAAGACCTTTCTTGATCGGAGTAGCTGGCAGTGTCTCGGCAGGAAAGAGCACCACCGCACGAATCCTTCAAGCGATGCTTGCCGCCTGGCCTCAACATCCAAGAGTCGACCTCATAACCACAGATGGTTTTCTTCAACCAAACTCCGAATTAGAAGAAAAGGGCTTGTTGGGCAGAAAAGGGTTCCCCGAGTCCTACCGTCAAGGAGCACTTTTAGATTTTCTCCGGCAGATAGCCGACGGAGCCCCCCAAGTCTCGGCGCCTATCTATTCTCACGTCACCTATGACATAACCGATGAAGTTCAGATAGTTGAGCAGCCCGATATTTTGATTGTCGAAGGCTTGAACGTTCTCCAAACGGGCGCTCCATCAAACACGCCGTTTGTCTCTGACTATTTCGATTTCACAATCTACGTAGATGCAAACACAGAAGATCTCGAGTCTTGGTACGTAGAGCGTTTTCAACAGCTTCGGTCGACAGCGTTCCGTGAACAAAGCGCATACTTCAGTCAGTTTGCCCACTTGCCAATCGACGCAGCGGAGGCTGTGGCACGCACAATTTGGCGTTCCATCAACCTGGTCAACCTTAAAGAAAACATCTTGCCGACACGAGCTCGCGCTGACCTAGTCCTGAAAAAGGACGCCAATCACGAAATCGAATCAGTACAACTTCGGCGCATTTGATTTGAGTTAGCCGCCTAAAGTGCGACGTCAAGTTCCTGGCTCCACTACTCTCGCCGGTCGTGCACTGCCTGTTCTGCTCAATAGTCGACGGTAGCTCCTCTTCGAACATCGTCTATGACGATGCTCATTGCTTGGCCTTCATGGATATTCTCCCAATGACACCGGGACACTGCTTGGTAATCCCTAAACGTCACGTTCGAGACATTTTCGAATTAGATGACGATGATGCCGCTCACGTCATGCAGGCGTGCCGATCCGTGGCAAATATCGTCCGCGATCGACTAGAACCGTTGGGAATCAATCTTGTCAACAACAACGGCGCTGCTGCTGACCAATCACAATTTCATTTCCACATACACCTGATCCCCCGATACGGACGCGACCGGCTCCTCCATCCTTGGGAGAGGTCTTACGGAAACCCGGATCAGATTCGTTCGATCGCCGAGATTTTGCGCGGTGAGAGGGAAATCCCACGGTCTGAATAGGAAATAGCCAACCCGTTGGGGCTAGTTTCAGAGTCATGACGCAAAGATATGCAGACTTTTCAGCCTTAACTATCTCCGGTCCCGACGAGGACGGCATCCTAGATATCTGCATTGACACACCCGGAAAGCTGAACGCTGTTGATGAGGCCAAACATCTCGCGCTCGCAGATGTCTGGAAGGCCGTGGACAGGGACCCTGACACACGGGTCGTTGTCATTCATGGAGCAAATGGAACCTTCTCGGCGGGTGGCGATATGGGGATGATCGAAAAGATCATGGATGATTTTGACTACCGCTCAAATTCTCTTCGCGAAGCTCGAGACATCGTCTACAACATGATCAATTGTTCGAAGGTCATCATTTCAGCAATTGAGGGCGTCGCGGTAGGTGCAGGTCTTGCGGCAGCGTTTATGGCCGACATCTCTATCGTCGGCAAAAATGCTCGAATTCTTGATGGCCACACAAAGCTTGGGGTTGCCGCCGGTGATCACGCCGCCATCATCTGGCCGCTCCTTTGCGGAATGGCAAAGGCCAAATACTACTTGTTGACCTGTGACTCGATGACAGGGGAAGAGGCTGAAGCTATGGGTCTAGCCAGCATTTGTGTCGACGACGAACAAGTGATCGAAGAGGCCTACACCGTCGCCCGAAAACTAGCTACTGGAAGCCAATCAGCTATTCGATGGACTAAATACAGCTTGAATAACTGGCTTCGATCAGCGGGCCCGGCTTTTGATACGTCTGTTGCCTTGGAGATGTTGGGTTTCACAGGTCCCGATGTTCGAGAAGGTCACGCCGCGATAATGGAAAAAAGGAAACCAAATTTCAGCTAGGCGGATAATCAATTATGCCTTGCCAAGGATCTGTTCAATCTTCGTCCAGGCTGCCACCGGCTCCGTGACTTTAATTACTTGTATACCGCGGGTTCGAGCTGCTTCTACGTTGAGCCGATTATCGTCAAGGAACAGCACGCTTTCTGGCTCCATCTCCAGCTCTTCGAGCAGGTGTGTGTAAATCCGCTCTTCAGGCTTGCGCATTCCCACAAAGGCCGAGTTAATAACTACGTCGAAAAGTTTTTCCACGTCCAACCCGTCAGTCACGACCGGCCACGCCTCAGCGATGTTGTTGGTCAGAAGTCCAGTGACGAGACCTCGCTGTCGTAGCTGCAAGATTCGATTTACAACTTCGGGTACGACTTTCAGGTGGGAGAAAAGGAAATGCGGACTCGAGGGATCCCATATAGTTTCCGCTCCCGGCAAATCACTCTGGGACCATGTGAGGTATGCATCGAGACTCAACTCCCCTCTTTCAAGCTGGGCAAATTGTGAATTCGGGTCATCATCTCGGTACTCAGCTTGTCTCGTCCGTAACTTTTTTTGGTCGATGTCAACCTCTTTGTAAAGCTTCTCTATGACCGGCCCTGGAGGGATGGTGATAACCCCGCCCCAGTCAAAAACCACTGCTTCAACCTTGGGCCCATCTGATCTGCTGTTCACCTCCGCACGCACCTCCGACTCCTTCAAAACTTGCACAATAGGGGCTTCGTTAATTAGGGGGATGCAAAGTGACCCTATTTCGCAGCCCAATCTCTATTTCGGCTGGCGGGTTCTCTAACGACTATCCGCTCCAACCAGTCGGGAGTACTGGGTGGGTCTTCGCCGACCAAGACTGCGACAGTTCGCGTTCTGCTCGGCGGTGACTCGGGCCAATGGGTCCCTCCGTCAGTCACCACTAGGAGTAGATCCGGACTTGGGCGCGTCTGTACTGCGGCCAGAATGCCTTGGCTGAGATCCGTTCCACCGCCACCTATCAGTTGTATGTCTGAAGCTTTGCGGACTTTCTGAGGGGATCCCGCCTCGGAGTCACATGTGAAGACCCGGACCGATTCGAACCGGATTCCTCCTGTTGAGAGTAAGCCATCAATCTCGCTGAGAGCATCGGCTAACAGTTCCTCGTTCATCGAAGCACTCGTATCCAAGACGACCGATACTTCTGGCGCAGGGGCCCTCAAATTGGGAAGGATTACTTTCGATGCAAACGATTGTCTCCGGTTTGGCCTCCGGTAGCTGTAATCCACCGCTCCTGTTATTTCAGCAATGCCCCGCCGGAGCTTGGCTCCCAGTTCTGTGCGCCAGTCAACTTGAGGTGTGAGTAGTGAGTTAGCCCATCTCAACATCCCCGCTGGAGTAGAGCCATGGTTTCGATGGTGGGCCAGCGCATCTGAAGCGACACGCTGTCTAATAAGTTCTTTTTCTTCCGCTGATACTCCATCTTTCCCTTGTTTCGGTGGAGGCTCATCCCAAGGTCGCGGGTTTCCATGCGCTGAACTTCCGCAATCACGCTGCGTTTCGCTCCGAATTGTCCCCATAAAGAAATACTCTTCGCCCAATAACGATTCAGGAAGTCCTAGCTCATGGGGTAATGCGGATCCTTTTGGCAGGGGATGACCTTCCAAGAGGTCATCGTTGAGTTCAGCGTCCATCGCGTCGACCCAACGAAAAAGATCTGATTCCCGAAGCTCTATCTCTCTGGCTCTCGGAGCATGTCCTCGCAGTAAATGGCCTACTTGGTGAATCATTTCCACCCCAAGCGCGTCAACAGGCCAGTCATGCGTGGAGTCATGATTCATGTAGACGCGGAAATATTCATCGCCAGCTATCTGATTGACTTTGTTGTCTGGAATGACACGTAAGGCGAACAAAGCAGACGCCAAGTAGGGGTAGCTATAAGCCGCCCAGAGTCGCGCCGCTGAAATTTGGTCCTCGGGGCTCATTCGAGAAGTCCGGCTGCCTCAAGAACGGGGAGAAATACCGCTGCTTCAGGCGGTGCGCTTACTCCGTCAGGCCGAACCTGTGCCAGCACCCTCGCTGCAATAGCGCCTATGTCCGGTGATTGACCGGCTGCTCTCTCCAACACTCGCCATCCCGCCAACCAACGGTCCGGTGTTGGGTCTGCTGCAACCGCACTAGCTACCGCCGAAACTGCGGCATAAAGACGATCACCGCGGTCTGGAAACACTACGTTTTCTGGATCCATCAGAGCTGCTTCCGGGTCTGGGAGGTCAAGCTCTTGGAGCCAGGTGAGAAATTCAAGGCCAACACCGTCCCCAACACATCCAATCACCAAATTTCTTCTGGTTTCTGAAGATGCATTGACCGCCGCCGCCGCCGCAAGGAGTCGCGAGAGCATCTCCCAAGTTCTCGGACTTGGCCATGCTCGTCCGGCAAGAGCCCGTTCAGCTGGCGGTTGGATCACCAATGACCGCCGCACGGAGAGGAAGCCCCCAACTTGTCCAGCTGCGATGGGGATTTGGTTCTGCCAGTCACTAGGAAGCAGCGGGATATAAGGGGTGGGGAAACCTGCGACTAAGCCTGTTGCGACAGTCGTTGGATCTACACGCCAATCAAGATGACAAAATCGGTTTGCAAGCGGTGCCGATAAGTCCCAGCCATCAGCAGCTTGGTCGGGCGGGTTAGCGGCGGCGATTATGGCTAGGTCATCTGGCAAAGTTAGGTCACCCACTACTCGCTCGAGCACCACACGCAACAATGCTGCCTGAACGGCAGGTGGCGCTGTTGAGATTTCGTCGAGAAAGAGCACGCCAGTGCCGGCATCTGACAGCCGTTTCGCCCACCGAGGTGGAGCGAACTCAACTCCGTTCTCAGTTACTACTGGAAGCCCACTGAAATCACTCGGCTCTCGGATACTCGCGATAACCACCTCATATGTAGCGTCAATCGATTGACACATACTTTCAACAGCTGAGCTCTTGCCAGCTCCCGGCGGCCCCCATAACAAGACGGGGATTCGAGCGGCGACGGCCAGAGACAAAGCTTCAAGAACCGCATCATTCTGATTGGTCATGAAAGCAGTCTCCTTTAATTCCCACTAGCTGTCTCGCACCTAGATGACACGAACCTTCTGTCCTACAGATAATGTGCGCCTTAATGGACGAACATCTCAACGCACACGAGCAAGCGACCCCCATGTCGGCAAGCCCAACAGGACCTCTTCAAGGCATTCGGATTTTGGACTGCACCCAGGCAATTGCAGGTCCGTGGTCCACCATGATGCTAGGAGATCTCGGTGCCGATGTAATCAAGGTTGAGGCACCTCGAGGGGACCTGCAACGGCCGATGGCGCCCTATACCCGCGAAGACCAAGAACGTTCCTATGGCGGCTCATTTTCTACCTACAACAGAAATAAGCGAGGCATTGTTCTTGATCTAACTGACACCAACGACAGGGCTAAGTTTCTCGACCTTGTCGAGAGTGCCGACGCAGTTGTGGAGAATATGCGAGCGGGAGTCATGGACAGTCTCGGTTTGGGTTGGGAAACCCTGAGAGAACGTAACCCTCGTCTTGTCTACGGCGCGATACGGGGCTTCGGAGATCCCAGGACAGGAGAAAGCCCTCATGCTGAGTGGCCTGCCTACGACGTAATCGCTCAGGCCATGGGCGGTCTAGTAGCCCAGAACGGAAACGGGCCTGATAATCGCGTCCAAGTTGGGCCGTTTATAGGTGACATATATCCCGGCACCATTGGAGCAATGGGCGTGCTGGCAGCACTATTTCATGCTCAAAGAACGGGTGAAGGCCAGTTCGTTGATGTGGCGATGGTCGACTCGATAATGGCTCTCGCCGAGATGGGAGTAATGCGTTATTCATATCTCGGTAGACCCGATACCCCTCCAAGCGGCAATCGGAACGATTTTGCCGTGCCTTTCGATGTATTCGAGACGAAAGATGGCTCTATGGCGATAGCCGCTCCTACTGACAAACATTGGCGGGAACTAGCTGCGGCAATGGGGCACCCTGAATGGGGCCTAGATGAGGATAAAGCAACGATTCGTGCTCGGGTCTTGAATCGAGAACCTATCGATCAAGCCCTGACCGAATGGGCTCGCGAAAGAAAAAACGAGGAGATTCTTGATCTCATCGGAGGCAAGGTTCCATGTGGGCCCGTGAATCTTCCCGGAGATCTTTTTTCAGATGAGCACGTTCAAGCTCGAGAGATGTTGGTGGCGGTTGACCAGCCAAGTGGACGACCGGTCGTTCAGGTTGCTTCGCCGATAAAGATGACCGCTACCCCAACTGGGATTTACCGGCGAGCCCCGCGGCTTGGCGAACATACCGATGAAATTCTTTCCGAAATAGAGGACCTTCGCGGCCGATTCAGTGGTTGAAGCGGTCGAAATTATTTCGGGATTTCGACTCTACGACTGTAGATCTGCACATAGGTAGGCTGCGTCTACCAACGCTTCGCCTCTCGTGTCGAGCAGCACAGATTTGCCCATCTGGTTCATGACGTAGCCCATGGAAAGACCGATTTTCGGATCGGCAAATCCTAAAGATCCGCCTGCACCGACATGACCGAAAGCTCCTTCGCGGATATTCACAGAGTCCGTGTCTCCTCCAAAGGATCTTCTGTTGTCCATCCTCAGCATGAACCCTTCAGAAAACCGGGTCGGTAACAGCAACATAGCGTCGCACTCGCTCGCTACAGAGACACGTTTCATTCGTTCAAACTGCGGTGCGCTAACAAAATCACCAGTCGCGCAGGACTTATAAATCCGGGCTAGGCCTCGAGCGTTTGTGATTCCGCCGCCACCACCCAACTCCGCGGACCAGACCTCGGGAGAATCTCCTTTCGCGCCTCCACGATTCCGCCAGGCTCTCCCTTGTAGTCCCTCTGAATCAGCAATAAAAGCACGAGTGAAGGCAGAAAATTCCTCGTTTGGATCTGGCCTGAAGGGCCTTAATGCAGAGACACGATGGTGTTCTGTTGCGGGTAACCCAATCCAAAAGTCTGATCCTGCAGGCTCAGCCACCTCTTCTCGAAAAAAAGTACCAAGGCTACGCCCTGACGCGCGCCGGACGAGTTCTCCGGCCACCCACCCGAAGGACATTAAGTGGTAACCATTCCGAGTACCCGGAGCCCACCATGGTTCTTCGGCAGCAACCCGGTCACACATGTAGTCCCAATCGAAGGCGGCGCCGTCTGGTAAATCATCGCGGAATGCAGCGACACCAGTTGTGTGATTCAGCATCATCCGGGCTGTTACCGCTGCTTTGGGTCCATGAGCGAATTCTGGCCATATCTCAGCCACCGGTGCGTCAAGGTCAAGTAATCCCCTATCGGCCAGCAGATGGCAGGCAAGTGCTACTGCTCCCTTGGTGCAAGAATTGACGACAGCGATGGTGTCTTCGAGCCATGGGTTACCTTCGGTGTCCCGGTCACCAGCCCACAGGTCAACTACGGTCTCTCCTTCGTAGGTGACACAAACTGATGCACCTAACTCATTGAAACGCAGGAAGTTAGATTCAAACTGTTCCAGCAATGGCTCCCAGCCATCGCTAACAGTTCCATGAATTTTAAGACTCATGTGTGCCAGATTGTCATGCCAGACCCCATTGTGTCTCCCTATTCACTATGTCCTCAGGTAGTTTCACCGTAATGGCGAAGCGCAAAAAAAGACGCCCAGCAATGCGGCGACCGATAACCACCTCCGATCCCATCCTGCCGGGCCGCGTCTCACCGATGCGTTCTGTACCCGCTGAGATACCGCGTCCTGATTACGCCGAACAGGGGATACCGGTCCGAACAGCTCCAACTGACCTGATAAAGGACCCGGCAACTGTGGAGCGGATGCGGCTGGCAGGCTCTGCCGCGAGGCGCGTCTTGCGCAGGGTCGCCGCCCATATAGCTCCTGGCACAACAACTGAACATTTGGATCAAATCTGCCACGAAGCTTGTATCGACGAAGGGGGTTACCCCAGTCCGCTTAATTACAACGGCTACCCAAAATCACTTTGTACCTCGATCAATGAAATTATTTGTCACGGAATTCCAGACAGTCGGCCGCTCCAGGATGGAGATATTGTCAACTGTGATGTCACTATTTTCCTCGATGGTGTACATGGAGACCACAGTGAGACCTTTGCCGTCGGTGACGTTGATGAGCAGTCGCTCGAGCTCATCGAAGTAACCAGGGAGTGTCTCTATCTGGGTATTGCTGCTGTCCGTTCAGGTGGAAGGGTGAACGACATCGGCAGAGCGATTCAAGACCGTGCAGAATCAGCCGGATTCGGCGTGGTTCGAGAATTCATAGGCCACGGAGTCGGCGAAGTTTTTCACCACTTGCCAAATATCCCTCATTACTACGAACCTTCGGCTCAATTTGAGTTTCACCCAGGGATGACATTTACGATTGAGCCCATGATCACTATTGGTTCGCCGAGCGCGAACCTTTGGGATGACGGATGGACCGCTGCTACCAAAGACTTGAGCAGGACAGCCCAGTTTGAACACACCGTGCTGGTCAAGGAAGACGGTGTTGAGATACTGACTGTCGAAGAGCACGAAAGCCAGCCATTTACTCGAGATGGGAGTTCCAACGACTGGCCCCGAACTATTTCTGGCAGCCGGACGACCACGAATGAGTAGAGCAGTTCGTCAAGTTCGAAAGGTATTCGGAGTTCTTGCAATATTTTTGTTGCTGACAGCTGGTTGCGCTAATGAACCTAAGAGTCGCCCAATCCCCTCTACTACACCGGTCCTAACAACACTTCGTCCTGAACTCACAACAACGACCACTGAGAAAGTCGTACAACGATTGGCATATGTGGTTCAGCCTGGTGACACTCTGGGCAAAATTGCGAAAGGTTTCGGAGTAACTGTGTCGGAACTTATGCGCGAAAACGGCAAGGAAGACACGATCTTAGGTATAGGCGAAACCCTGTTTATTCCTCCCCCTTCCGACGAAAGCTCCGACTGAAACTGATGGTGACGTTGCGCCACTTTGCGTCACTGTCCCTATTAGCAATATGTGCTGTGGGGTGCACGTCGGCAAGAGCACCTGAACCCGTTGTCAACACGTCACGCTCAACAGAAACCAAGGAGACAACACCAGAAATCAAGGAGTTCCGCGAGACGTACACGGTTGTTCGCGGAGACACGCTAATAGCTATCGCCGATCGATTCGGTATCCATCTGAACGACTTAGTGCGCGAGAACAACATCGCTGACCCGACCATGATTTACGTGGGACAGGTACTACTGATTCCACCTCCTCCTAGTGACGCAGACGGCCCATTGCTGACTATTTCGCCTCCAACAGACCCTTTGTTGCCGACTCTCGAGCCAACGACCTCTCTAGCTCAATAGCAATACTTCCGGCGGGTGCCTGGATTTGTCGGGGCTTACGTGTAACTGTAATTGCGCTCTACCAGGACGGCGCGCGTGAACGAAACAAGTTCGATCATTTCAAAAGTCGACGAACTGGATAGACAAGTCGATCAGTGGTGGGAGCGTTGGCGAGGAGTGCCCTCAGCAGATCGACTGTTCTACGCTGCATCCAACCTCGGAGATTTCAGTCTCATCTGGCACATCGTTGGGGGCATTCGTGCGCTCCCGCCGGGAAGACGGCCAAGAGCGGCAGTTGGCTTCAGCGCACTAATGGGGATCGAATCGCTATTAGTCAACCAAGGAGTCAAGAGATTTTTTCGGCGAAGTCGCCCCGGATCTGCTTCCGACAATCCCACGGCACACCAGCTGCGTGAGCCGATTACCTCGAGTTTTCCCTCTGGACACGCATCAGCGGCATTTTGTGCTTCGGCTGTTCTTTCACGTCGCTCAAAATTTGGAAAGCTTTGGCATTTGGTCGCGGGCCTCGTTGCATGTTCGCGGATACACGTTCGACTTCACCATGCCTCTGATGTGGCAGCTGGCGCATCAGTGGGTTGGCTCTTAGGGAAAGCCCTATCGAACCTTGTGCCTAAGGACTAGTTCACCACTAATTGCTGCGTAGATTTTGCCGACCTATGCCTGAGCGGAAACTTCCATTTCGGTCTCAACGTCTGAAAGATCGATGGTCACATCTGCTGTCGATTGCTCAACTCGACTCAGCGCTGTCCGAATGTCCAGGAGGACGTCAGTTACCTCGCTCGCTGAGACTAACTCTCGATGCATGAAACTACCCAGGGCACGATCAATCACAGAAAGGGCCTCTTCGACGTTTTCCGGGACGATTATCTTCATGTCCTGAGGTTCAGTCACCAGATGCTCCAATCCGCTGGTTTGCGTAACCAGCCCGTACTCTCACCCTAGCGCTGACAACCACTTTATAACGAACATATTTGCTACAAGAACGAACTTTCATCTGAGGAGTATGTTGAAGTGAATGAGTAGAGATTCACAAATTCCTTTAGGACTTACCTACGGAAGTCTCGGTGTTTTTGGGCCTTCAGCGGTGCCCGAAATTGCGCAAGCAGCTGCTGCTTCTGGTTACCAATCATTTTGGACGGTAGAGGCGACCGGCACCGATGCCGTCAGTCTTCTGGGCGCCGTTTCCCAAGCAGCACCGAAGCTTGATCTGGCGACAGGCATCATGCCCATTCAGCTACGCAGTCCCTCCTTGACAGCAATGACAGCTGCGACACTCCAGTCACTCAACCCCCAACGAACTATCTGGATGGGACTGGGCGTTTCGGCTCCCGGTGTACTCCGACAGCACGGAATCGAAACGCCAGACCGCCCAATTGCGATGATGCGTGAATACGTGGCGTTAACGCGGGAATGTTTATCGGGCGAGCCTGTCACCTTTGAGGGGGACTTCTGGCAGGTCAAACGCTTCCGTCTAGCTATGCGAACCCCAGAGCAGACCCCAAAGATTGTAGTCGCTGCGCTTAACCCCCAAATGTTGAAATTGGCCGGAGAAATTGCTGACGCTGTCCTCTTGAACTACATCCCAGCGAGCCATGTTGCAGAGGCAACCAAACACATCCGATCAGGGGGGAACGCCATGATTATGAGCAATATTCATGCCGCCGTCGGGGACTTCGAAGAGGCAGAACGTTCCGCTCGCAAGGATCTGTTCAACTATGCAATGGCCGATGGGTACGCCAACATGTTTCGCTCCGCGGGTTTTGAAGATGAAGTTCAAGAGCTGCGTTCACGGCAACAAGAACGGGACCGCGAAGGAGCTCTAGAAGCAATAAGTGAAGAAATGATCCAAGCGATCAATTTCATAGGAGATAAGGAAGAAGTAGTCGCGTTTGCTACTAGCTATCTAGACGCTGGAGTTCAATATCCGATTCTCATGCCAATGCCTTGGGGACAAGACCGCAAGTTAGTAACACAGCTAACACTCGAAGCAATGGCCGCGATCAATGATTAGAACCGCTAGTTAATCGCCTATAGCAATCCCAGTCGGGCAGCTCACACCAGTGCCACCGATACCGCAGTAACCATTGGGTACTTTGTGCAAGTACTGCTGGTGGTAGTGCTCTGCGTAATAGAAGGGGCCTTCATCAAGAATTTCTGTAGTAATTGAGCCATATCCAGCTTCGCCGAGCGCTGACTGGAACTGAACGCGACTCAATTCGGCGAGATTGCGCTGTTGCTCGTTAGACACATAGATGCCTGATCGGTACTGGGTGCCAATGTCGTTTCCTTGGCGCATCCCTTGTGTTGGATCATGATTCTCCCAAAACAACTCCAGCATTTTTGTGTAATTAGTCACGTGAGGGTCATAGATCACCAAAGCAACTTCGTTATGTCCGGTCAGCCCGCTACACACCTCTTCATAGGTTGGGTTCTTGGTAAAGCCGCCCACATAACCAACTGCTGTGGTTACCACACCGGGTACGTTCCAAAAGATTCGCTCTGCGCCCCAAAAACAGCCCATCCCAAAAACGATACGTTCGGTCGAATCAGGAAAGGGCGGCACCAAAGAAGCACCCAGTACTTCATGGGTAGATGGAACTGGCATAACCAGTTCCCGGCCGGGTAGCGCTGACTCCATAGTTGGCATCTCTAACTTGTTGCTCCACAACGACATAACTAATACCTCGGGTTCAGATTAGACCAGCGCAGGCAAAGAAGCACCGCCTTCACCTAGCCTTAGGCCATGTCTAGTTCTTTAATCCCACCAGAGTCGTTAGCACGTGTCGGCGAAATTTTAGCGGGCCCTGTCACAGTAAGAATTGATCGCCGAGAATCCCAGCGTTATGCATACGCAGTTGGGGATCTAAATCCAGTTTATTTCGACGATGGCTCCGCTAAAGCAGCTGGGTATCGGACCCTAACCATTCCACCGCTGTTCATTACTCATGCACTCGTGACTCCTGAACCAGCATCGAAACTTCGGACCGACGGCCTGTACGAGGATTCGACAAGTGTGGTCTTAAAAGTTGCTCGAATGATGTTCGGAGGCGAGGAATGGGACTTTCTGGAACCAGTTTGCGTCGACGATGAGATCACCGGCACAACACGACTCTTAGATCTTGATCAAAAAGAGGGCAAGAAAGGTCCCTTCGTTCGATTGGTACGGGAAACTACTTTCACCAATCAAGATGGACAGGTAGTAGCACGATCCCGTCAGATAGGAATTGCACGATGACTAGCTATCCCAACATGGCCACCGTCGAAGTGGGCGATGAGTTACCTGTTATGCACAAACGCGCTGAAGAGGCCGAGCTCTTTCTGTACAGCGCCGCTAGCTTCAATCCGCACCGCATACATTACGATCGGGCCTACGCCAACTACGAAGGCCATGAGGACATTGTCGTGCATGGGCCTCTCCAGGGTTCTTGGCTCACCCAGTTCATTACCGATTGGGCTGGGCCTAATGCGCGTTTACTTTCGGTCCAGTGGCAGAACCGAGCAAGCGCTTTCGTCGCCGAAGAACTCCGCTTTTCCGGATCTGTCATATCGGTGGACCAAGTGAATAGTTCAGTAGAACTCGAGATTTACGAACGAAAAGAAGACGGGAGCGTCCTGATGCCGGCGAAGGCAACCGTGAAGTTGGAGCAGAGTTAAATGAAAATCGCCGTGGACTTCCCGTCGGTTGCTTATCGCGAGGGGCCGCAGCAAGTACTCGCTCTTGCCTCGGCGATCGAACAAATCGGTTACGACGAGATAGCAGCCTTTGATCATGTGGTCATGGGTTACCCGTCTCAGGATCGTCGCACTATTTATTCCGCGGAGATGCCAATCCTTGAAGCGCTGATGCTGCTGGCAAACGTAGCGGCAGTCACGTCGAAAGTGTCGCTCTCAACTGAGGTCCTGGTACTACCCCAACGTCAGCCCGTTTTAGTTGCGAAACAAATCAGCACCCTCGACACCCTCTCTGAGGGCCGGGTCCGGTTGGGCATCGGTGTTGGGTGGCAAGACAGCGAATATGACGCGCTTGAGGAAGATTTTTCGACGCGCGGGAAACGCATGGACGAAGCCATTGACCTATTAAGAAGCTACTGGCAGGGCGGTCGAATCGAATTTCGGGGTAACTACTACGACTCACACGATATGGGCATGGAGCCAGTCTCTCCCCAAGGCGCCAACATCCCTATATGGGTAGGGGGAGAAAGCCCAGCTGCATTAAAGAGAACAGCCCAAAAGGCTGATGGATGGATGGCATCAGGAGTTACCGACGAACAAGCTCTTCTCTGCGTTACAGATATCCAACGCCTAGCTGAAGAATCCGGTCGTGACGCGTCAGAAATCGGGTTTCAACTCATGTTGCAACCGCCCCCCAGAAGCGATGCAGACAAACTTTTCTACGCAAATCTCGACGCTGTTGCCGAGCGAGCAGCCGTTGTTAATGCGATGGGTTTCGATTGGACGTCAGTCAACGCAACTGCAGTATTTCAAGCCGGAGCTCGTTCAGTGGGCGCGATGATCGAACAATTAGAGGCAATTCATACCCGGATTAGAACCGAAGTTGATTAAAGCGAATCTTGTATTTAGCTATAGACCGTCAACTAACTCGACGAGCTCACCCAACTCCTCTATCTGCATATCCGCAAGATGTAACGCTGCAGACTGGTTGCCGATCGCCACGGTAACGGCCCCTGCAGCCTGGCCCGCAAGAATATCGTGCACCGAATCCCCAACCATCACATACACACCTCCGAGCGCATCACATTCCTCGGCCGCCGCTAGAACCATTCCAGGGCCTGGCTTTGACCCATGGCCCGAGTCGTACCCTTTCACCGAAGCGAAAAGGTGACTCCACTTCAAAGCCTCAATATGGTCCACAGCACACGATTCCGAATCATTTGTAGCGACGGCTAACTTCCAACCCCGTTCGATCAGTGCGTCCAACGCAGCTGTCGCTCCCTTGCTGGCAACAATGTTGAGCTGGGATGCTTCATTGATTGTTTGCTTAAAGGTATCGACATCAATCAAATCGGCAACCAGGTTGTCAGTCGTCTCACTAGTCTCACTGACGAACGCTGAGTGCGGCAACACGCGCCGTTCAACTAAGTCGTACCCGAAAAGTTCAGCGGCACGTTCTTTGGCGTCCTGATCTGCTACCAGATCGAAAGCAGATCCGATGGCTTCATTCCATGTCGCATCGAAGTCAAGCAAAGTCCCGTCTTTGTCGAAAATGACTGCTCGACCCTCAGACATCAGTCACCAACACTTCACACCCTGTGCCGCTCAAAATCTGTACTACCGCCTGTCGGTCATCGACAGATAGTTGCCGAAAAGCGTCACGTATCCAACTTAAGCACTTATTTTGATATGCGAACGGCGCCTGTTTGTACTCGCGACCCTCAATTAGACAGGACAACTCTGGGTTTTCGGCCTCTATGGCTCGCTCGTTTGCTAGCAAGAACGGGGCATATGTGCGGCCTATTTCGGTAAGTAAACTAACTAAAGATTCCGGCAGATTGTTCCGCGTGAACCACCCCCCGTTTTCACTGATCTCCAGTGACGACAAATCATCAACCTGGTAGGCCCAAATGACGCTTCTAGGGCTTCGGTGAGCTGCAATCAGTGAAGAGTCAGGTTCCCAGAAAAATAGCTGGCTGAACTGACCGAATAGACCAAAGTCGCTTCGGCCCGGACGGCTACCTAAAAGAAATTGGTGCTCAGTTAAGTGACTTTCTAGCGTCGTAAGAAGCCGAACAAAACTGTCCTCTATAACGTCGCGATTCTGATCTGTAGAGCCAACCAAAGCGGTTCTGCTCATCTGTCGGTTAGTAATGAAATCCTTGATTTCACGGTGCTGTTCAGGGTTCATTTGATTGTTCGACATCAAGGGAAGCATGTTGCCTGCCTTCGCTATGGCATCAACATAAGAGTGATGCCATCGGTAGTGGTACATGATCTTTGTCACCCACTCATCGCCATAATCTTCAATTAGGTGATCAAAGAACCCAACTACGGGGTCCGCTGGCAGCAGGCTTCTGTCGGAATAATCTTCCTCCAAGCGCAGGATCTGGGGAGACGAATCCACCATCACCTCGGAATAATCACCATCTTCATCTCGAAAGGCAAGCATCGGAATGATCGCTACCGGGGGTTTAGGAAACCCTTGGTCCTCTGCCGAACCTCGGACAACCCACCTGTGTGAAATCCGGCGGTAACGAAGGACGGCACGCATTTTGACGGAATACGGAGATCCATAAGCCCCAACCAAAGTCACATCCCAAGAATTCATTGGTTTCCTCCATCGGACCGAGCTCGCCACCAAGGCCAACACCTGTTACGCGTCTTATCGTGCCGTGGAATCATTACACGTAACACTCAACAGCGATCGCTCAATCGAAGCTACGTTTGTGACATGAGCGAACGAGATCTAATTGTCAGCAATCTTGATGTTTGTTGGGAGAGCGTTGTTGAATTCCTGAGCAAACTTGACAGTGCCCAATGGCAGACCCAATCGCTATGCCCCGATTGGACGGTCAGAGGTGTCGCCGCGCACATGGTGTCAGTAGAACAGGCCTTGTCGAACTGGTTGCCATCCGGCTTAGATACCCCTCCCCCTTTCGAAAAGGTTGGGGGTTACTTTGAAGCCGCAATGCAGATGCCGGATGGGGAGCTAGTTGCGCATATGCAGCGCACCTTTGACATCCGGCGACAAAATCTTTCCGAAACAACAGAAGACGACTTCGCTAACCCAAGCGTTACTCCTGTGGGCCCTGCCACCTACGGACGTTTCATGGCTGTGCGCGAATTCGACTTCTGGATGCACGAGCGGGATTGTCGAACTCCTTTAGGCATCGATACTGATAATGGCGGGCCACATGCAGAAATGGCTCTGAATGAGGTCCACCTTTCCATCGGGTACATCGCAGGCAAGAAGATTGGACTTACTGAAGGCCAATCAATCCACTTCGATATCACAGGTTCAGTAGAACGGGACATTTATGTACGCGTCGAAGAACGTGCTGTTGAGTGTGAACCTATTGATATGCCTACAACCACTCTTCACTGTGACTCAATGGCCTTTATGAATCAGGCCTGTGGCCGCATCGACCCAGAAGTCGCCATTAGTGAAGGCGCTATTACTTGGTCCGGCGATGTTGAACTCGGCGCTCACGCGGCAAGAAACCTTCGGTTCACTATGTAATTAGTGAAGTTCGCTAATCGGTAAAGCTTGAGATCAACGTGGGATTCTTGAGATCTGCTAGTTCTTGGTTGCGGTGATTCACTTCGGCTAGAAGCTCCGGGTGGCTTAACACCCAAAACCTGCGCTCGTACATTGCATCCAAGACTTGAGACGCGACTTGTCCCGGGTCCATACCTTTCTCTAACGCTGCAGCTATCGCCGCATTTCGAGCACGCGCTTCTTCCGGTGCCTTCGATGTTTGATCAACGGACTCATCGCGTTTTCGACGAAGATGGTCAGGCCGATTTCTTTGGGCCGTAGCAATGTTTGTCCTCACAACTCCGGGACAAAGCACTGATACCCCGACGTCCGCATCAAGGTCACGCTCCATCTCATGGTGCAATGTCTCCATAATTGCGACCACTCCGAACTTTGCTGCGTTGTAGGGGGCCAGGCCAGGCACCGCCATAAGACCAGCTACCGAAGCGGTGCTCATCACATGGCTTTCTTCGGCCTCAATCAAGTGGGGCAAGAAATGATGTAATCCATGAATCACACCCCATAAGGAAACGTCGATAACCCACTTCCAATCAACGAGCTGCTGATTCTTGACCAGTCCCCCACCACCTACTCCCGCGTTATTGCAGAGAATATTGACACCTCCGAATGTTTCGAGCGTCGCAGCGCACAACGCAGCGACAGAATTTTCATCTGTCACATCGGTCTTGACTGCAAGAACCTGCGCACCAAGGGTCTCAATTTCGGTTCTCGTTACCGCAAGAGCCTCATCTTCGACGTCGGCGAGCACAACCTTCGCTCCCTCGGCAGCGAACGCGAGCGACAAAGCTTTCCCAATGCCGGACCCTGCACCTGTGACGACGGCTACGCGCCCTTTCATCGTCTCCATGACTTCCCCGTTTCTCTACCTCTCACAAACCTTCGACACCGTCTGCAGTTGCCTCACCTATTCAATTCCTCGAAGCGTTCAATAACATCGAGATATTCGGTGATCATGTCTTCCACTACTCGCGTCGCAGAAATTGATTCGTTCATAGATCCGACAATTTGGCCGACAAAATAGTTCGATAATTCAACAGCACCCTTGTTCTCAGGATTCATTGCTGCCCGATCGACTTGGCGGCTCGCGTGCGCAATCAACATCGGCTGGAGGGGCATCGGCAAAGTACCGGGCGAAGATTCTCCTTCCCATTCATCAGTCCACGCAGAACGCAACTGACGGGCGGGCTTGCCCGTTCGAGAGCGCGATCGCAGCGTGTCAGACGATGTGGCGGCAAGAAATTTGTCCTTGACGACTGGATGGGTCTCGGCTTCTAAGGTCGTAAGCCAAACCGAACCACACCAAACCCCCTGGGCCCCTAAAGCGATTGAGGCAGCTACCTGCCGCCCACTTCCTATGCCTCCCGCCGCCAGCACAGGCGTCGGCGCCACGGCATCAACTATTTCTGGAACAAGGACCATCGTCCCGATATCGCCCGTATGTCCACCGGCTTCATGACCCTGAGCAATGATGATGTCGACACCCGCCGCAACATGACGCACCGCATGAGCTTTCTTACCGGCAAGCGCACCAACCAGTACTCCATTTGCGTGGGCCCGTTCGATCATGTCTGGAGGGGGAGGGCCGAGAGCATTGACAATCAGTTTGATCGGATGAGAAAACGCGACGTCCATTAGAGGTACCGCCTGCGCATACGTCATTGGTGGTTCCGTCTCGACCGGTACCCCTCTTCCGTCAGTCGAGTCCTGCTTTGGCAATGGAGGAACGGCGTAGCGTTCCATCATGTCTTCGACGAAATCACGGTGACCCTGCGGAATCATTTCACTGAGATCACCTAAAGATTTCCCACCTTCCGAAGAGCCTTCATATTTGGCCGGAACGATGATGTCGACGCCAAAGGGCTTATCGCCAACCTCATCTCGGATCCATTGCAAATCCACATCGAGTTGTTCGGGAGTGTGACCAGCAGCGCCAAGCACACCAAAGCCTCCGGCTTTAGTGACAGCAGCAACCACATCTCGACAATGGGTGAACGCGAGGATCGGAACATCCACGCCAAGCATTTCGCAGACAGGTGTCTTCATAAACTCGAAACTAGGCGGCCGATAAGGTTCATGCCCGCTAGATGGTCTCATTCACTAAGAAATGAAGTAATTTCTGCACCGATCATCATCAAATTTTGCCGATTTTCGAGATAAATCCAAAGAGGAGTCGGTATCCGGCCTCAACACTGCGAAAATGATCTCATGAGTATCACAGCGATTGGCCATAGCTACTTCGATCTCGAAACAGAAACCCAACTTGACGTCTGGTATCCAAACGCAAATGTCGACCCCAAGAGATCGTGTATGGCCGAGAAACTTGGCCTTACCCAAGGCCGATTAGTCGAGACAACTATCGAGGATCTAAACGCGCCAGCTGTCGATCTCGCGGACGCTTATCTCAGACTGCATCTGCTGAGTCGTAGAGAGATCCAACCGCATGGTGCCAACCTCGACGGGGTTTTTGGTTTGCTCACCAACTGCGCCTGGACCAATGCAGGGCCAGTTCTGCCCGAGAGCGTTGGCGACCTACAGGGCCGTGCAGCGACAATAAATCTCAATATTTCAGTGACTTCAGTGGACAAATTCCCACGAATGACCGACTACGTCATTCCTTCAGGTGTGCGCATTGCTGATGCCGACAGAGTACGTCTTGGGGCGCATCTGGCCGAAGGTACGACTGTGATGCATGAAGGGTTCTGCAACTTCAATGCAGGAACTCTCGGCCCATCAATGGTGGAAGGAAGAATTAGTGCTGGAGTGGTTGTTGGCGCTAACAGCGATATCGGTGGCAGCGCCTCAATAATGGGGACTCTGTCGGGTGGCGGTAAAGAAACGATTGCCGTAGGCGAGAATTGCCTTTTAGGCGCAAATTCTGGAATAGGCATATCGCTGGGCGACAACTGCACGGTCGAAGCAGGATGTTACGTGACCGCTGGAAGCCAAGTAACTCTTCCCGATGGATCAGTCGTGAAGGGAAAAGACTTGTCGGGTAGATCAGGGATGCTGCTAATTCGCAACAGCTTCTCAGGTGCTATCGAGATGCGAGTTCTTGATCCCGATAAGTGGGATGGGATCAACGAGGCGCTGCACGATAACTAGCTAAAGGCACGTGCACCACCAGCGCTACTACGCTTCGGTGCAATAAACGAGGAGGCAACGAATGGCCTATGTGACAGATCGCATAATTCACGACGCCGATGCTCACACAATGGAACCTCCAGAGTGGCTGGATGAATTCGGCTCTAGGAAGGTTCAGGACTACGCCCGAACAAAGTTTTTCGCCAACGAAGAAAGCCCAATTTTCAGTGAGATAGATCACTGCCGCACTCTTCACCTAGATCCTGATTTTCGGGCATCGGCTGGACAAGAAATCATGCTTCGAAAGAACTACCGAGCACATGGTGCTTGGGATTCCATCGACCGCAGCGAGGCTTTGGACCATATGGGCTTCGCTAGCCAGCTCGTGTTCCCAACTATGCCCAACACCCTTTTGGAAGTCATGGAACATGAGGCCCCGGCAAGTCTCACCTACGAGGTAGCTTCTGCTGCCAACCGCGCGCAAATCGCTTTCTGCGAAGGGGACCCGCGGCTATTGCCAGTCGCCTATATTCCGCTTCAAGACTTGGATTTGGCTACCCCATGCGCCAGCGAGGCCATCGAGGCTGGAGCTGCTTCGCTGCTGATTCCTAATCGTATGCCTAAAGACCATGCCCATAGCCATATCGCTTTTGACGGAATTTGGGCCCGCGCACAAGAAGCTGGCATACCCATCGTGATGCATGTTGCGACTCCGGACCTGGTGATGCCACCGCAGCACAGAAATAACGGTCTACCGCCTGAGCCAGACTTTCATGGAGGCAGCGAGAACTTTAGATCTGTCTCCTACATGAGCATTTCGTCACCACCCGTGCAAGCTCTTTCCACCCTCATCTTCGATGGTGTTTTCGACAGATTTCCTAATCTAAAAATGGGAGTGATAGAACTCGGAGCGGCATGGCTACCGTCATTCATGCGGCAACTTGAAGCAGCCTTCGAGGCCTTCGGGCGTCACGAAAGCCGCCTACAGAATCTGGGACTACGACCATCGGAATACGTTCATCGACAAATTCGAGTTACTCCATTTCCTACCGAACCGACGGGCTGGATAATCGAAAACACCGGAGATGAGATCTGCATGTTCAGTTCTGACTTCCCACATGTCGAAGGTGGCCGCAATCCACTGCGACGTTTCGACACCGAGGTGGAAGCCTTTTCGGTTGAAACTAAAGACAAGTTTTTCCGCCTGAACTTCGAAGATCTCATGGGCTCTGCTATGTCTGATCTCCTAAGCAACTCTCGCTGACATGGGTATCCGACTCGAAAAAGCCTGGATGGACCTCAACGCCGCCACTATTGCTTCACTTCCCGCTCAACTAGGGGTGTACCAGGTGGCCGATTCCCAAGGCACTGTCCTGTCCGTCGGCTATGCGGGAGCCAGACATCTTTTCGGAATCCGCAGCGCACTCGAAGAAGAACTTCATTTACATGGTGATCGCGCAACGAAATTTCGTTTTGAATTCACTTCGAACTACCGAAGTCGTTGGGATGAGCTTCTAATGCTCCATCTATACGACCACGGACAACTTCCAAGTCACCAACAGGCCGAACAAAGCCGAGTTGGCCGACTATCCCCCAACTGAGAGGTCAACATGGACTTCAGCCTTAACGAAGAGCAACAGCTAATAGTGGAGACCACCCGGCGTTTTGTTCAAAGTGAGATCCTGCCTTTGGAGGATCACCTAGACCCGGACGCCGGCTCATTGGAGCCAGCTGATCAAGACCGGCTCGTTGCGATGACCAAATCTATGGGTTTCTACGGTTTAGACATCCCCGAAGAATACGGTGGTCCAGGACTTGACACCACCACTCGTGCCTTAATGGCAATTGAAATGTCCCAGCATCGAGCCGGCCTGTATAACCCCTGCTACGGAGTGTTTGGAGGCGCTGGCCTCGCCCAACTTTACGAAGCTACTGATGCCCAAAAGGAACGTTGGCTCTACCCCACTCTTCGCGGTGAAAAAAAAGGTTGCTTTGCTTTGACCGAGCCGTCAGGGGGTTCCGACCCGGCTCGTGCTATCCAAACTCGGGGAATCAAAGACGGAGGCGAATGGGTCCTGAGCGGATCGAAGCTCTACATTTCAGGTGCTGACAAAGCCGACTACGCGTTGATCTTCGCTCGCACTTCTGATGATCCGGGTCGCAACGGGGTAACGGCTTTCATCGTTGACACCGACACCCCCGGCTTCTATGTGCGCCGAGTGGTGCATACCTTGCGTGCAACTCATTACGCAACAGAGTTGCAATTCGATGAAATGCGAGTTCCGGAGGAAAATATTCTCGGTGAAGTAAACGGTGGTTTCGCGATAGCTAACGATCGACTTAGTCGACAGCGGATCCCCTACGCCGCAGGGTGCATTGGGCCCGCGATCAGGGCGCAAGAAATGTCGATCGACTGGGCAAAGAATCGCGAGACATTCGGTTCCCCCCTCGCCGAAAAGCAGGCTATTCAGTGGATGATCGTGGACAACGAAATCGATATTCGTCACTCCCGTTATTGCGTTCTCGAAGCTGCACAAAAAGCCGATAGCGGAGAACGATTTAGAACCGAAGCCGCCATGGCAAAGTTAGTGGCGACAGAAGCAAGCAGCAGGGTCATCGACCGCTGCATCCAGATTCACGGCGGAGTTGGAGTCACAAAAGATCTACCGCTCGAACGGTGGTACCGCGAACTGAGGATTCGGCGTGTAGGAGAAGGACCAAGCGAGGTACAACGACTGATCATGGCTCGCGACATTCTTGGCGGGAGCTTCAAATGAGTGACAACGATCGGGCTCTTCCTTTGGACGGTGTCACAGTGCTCGATCTGGGTCAGATCTATCAGGGGCCGTACGCTGGCTTCCTACTTTCCATGGCTGGGGCTCGCGTCATCAAGATCGAACAGACTCGCGGCGAACCGCTGCGCGCGCGAGGCGATTCAATCTCATATGCAGCCCTTAATTCTTCAAAAGAGGCCATCACTTTGGACCTCAAATCCGATGATGGTCACGAAATGTTTTTGGGGCTCGTGAGAAGGGCAGATGTTGTACTCGTCAATTACGCGCCTGGAGTTCCTGAGAAACTCGGCATAGACGCCGAATCGCTTTGGAAAATTAACCCCGCACTTGTGTTCGCCCATGCCTCAGGCTTCGGGTTAACCGGTCCAGATGCGACCCAAACGGCAATGGATATCACAGTGCAGGCACATATGGGCCCGATGAGCGTCACTGGGCATCCCGATCAACCTCCCGTCAAAGCAGGTGTCGCGTTCATTGATTTTCTGGGGGGTACTCACCTCTATGGAGCAATCGTTACGGCGTTGCTCGACGTGGAGCGAACAGGGAAAGGACGTTCGGTGGAAACATCGATGGCAGAGGCCGCGTATCACACGCTCTGTTCAAACATGCTGTCGTGGCACGAAACAGGGACCGCCCCGCGAACGGGCAACAAGCATGCAGCCATGGGTGTTGCTCCCTATGACGTATATCCATGCTCAGATGGACACATCGCTCTGATCTCAGTCACAAACAAACATTGGCGTGCGCTGCTCAACATCATTGACAGAACTGACCTTCTTGCTGAACCAAGGTTTCGACATAACACCGATCGGGCCGCAAACATGGAAGAAGTTGATCAATTAGTTGAGCAGTGGACCAAGAACCGCCCGCGCGATGAAGTGGCGTCACGATTGTCCGAAGCTGGTGTTCCTGTAGCTATCGTCAGAGGCGTCGACGAAGTCGTCAACGACTCACATCTGATTGAACGCCAGTTTCTTCAGTGGGTTGACCATGAAACTCTGGGAGAAATCCCTCTTCCACACAGTCCTCTCAGGTTTCACGGCTCTCAGCTTCGGGAGCTTGAGATCTTTCATCCTGTCGGCGGAGACAACGAGGCAATTTACGCTGAGTTGTTAGGTCTGACTCCTACAGAAATCGAAGAGCGTCGTCAACGCGGCGTGATTTAAACGACATCGATATTTTCTTTTTCGTTTGCTTTGTCGATCAGCCAAGGAAAGACCGCTTGCGGGTATTTCAGCATTTCGGGATGCCACTGGACTCCAACAATGAGCCCGCTCGTATCTTCGATTCCCTCAACTGTTCCGTCAGGTGAATAAGCACTGACCTTCAGCCCATGCCCTGGTTGGTCAACTGCTTGGTGGTGAAAAGAATTGACCATCGCCGTTGGACCATAAAGATCGAACAAAATACTGTCGGCTTCGCATCTAATGGCGTGACGTGTTTGAGTTCGATCCGGAGCCGACTTCGAATGCCCATCGCCTGTTGACTCATCCAAATGCGGAACCAGGGTGCCTCCAAAGAAGACGTTGATCACTTGAAGACCCCGGCATATGCCGAGCACTGGTATCCCTGCAGTTACTGCCGCCTCGAGTAACGCGAACTCAAAGGAATCTCGCTCTGATGAAACCATGTAGGAAGTTTCAGTAGGACCATTCCATCGTTCGGGGTCGATATCTCCCCCACCGCTGAGAACCAACGCGTCGAGCCGTTCCACATACTCAGAAGGGTTGTCAATTGCTGGAAGTTCAACTGGTAAACCCCCTGCTTCTCGCACCCGGGATGCGTACTCTCCGAAGAACCAATCCACCGGACTATCAGCTAGATGAGGAGCTCCGGTTGCCAAAACTGAGCCCGCAGAAGTTCGACCGGTAATACCTATAAGTGGTGCCACAGCCACGACGGTACGCAAAACTGTGACTATGTACCGAATTTTGCACCTGACTTCTCGTCTGGAAGCCACAAGCTATCTACTTCTCTTAGCCGCAACCGCCGTGAAGTACGGTGCGGGATATGACCGCGGAGTGACTCTTATCGGGCCGATACATGGAGTCCTCTACCTCATCTTCGTGGCAGTCATAGTCCGCTGGTTCACTGATATGACGTGGAGCTTTAGAAAAGCTTTAGCCGCCATGGTGCTGGGATCTATACCTCTCGGGGGTTTCTTAGTCGACCGTTGGATCGGTGTCTCCGCCGGTCAATTGAAGTAAACGAATCTACTCACCGATGAAATTGGGTGCTCGCTTCTCAACAAATGCCGCTATGCCCTCTTGGCCGTCATGAGTACCCATTGCCTCGGCAATCATCACTCCCTCTACTTCTCCGGCCTGCTCTAGCGTGCTATTGAAGCCGGCATAGACAATTTGTTTCGCATGGCCAAGCGCCCATGACGGTCCATCAGCAAGAGACTGGGCCATCTCGGCAGTAGCGGCATCCACTTCATCGTCAGGCACGACGCGGTTCACTAATCCCCAAGCTTCAGCCTCGTGAGCTGACAGAACCCTATTTGTCAGGGTGAGGTCAAGCATCCTTCGAACACCGATGTGGCGCGCAACAAAATAGGTAGAGGTCCCATCGGGCGTCACACCTGCTTTGGTGTAAGCCATAGTGAATTGTGCTGATTCTCCTGCCACGACGAGATCGAAGGCGCTGACTATTGAGAGTCCCGCTCCACCCGCAGCCCCATTTACCCCCGCAACGAATGGTTTCGGCATCCGATTCATTTTGTAAATGCCACCATGGAAATCGGTAAGCATCCCGCTAGCCAATTTCGGCAGGCCAGGACCTGCCTCGTGGAATTCTTTCAAGTCTCCGCCCGCATGAAACACTTTGCCTTCAGCAGTTACGGACACAGCCTTAACATTCTGGTCCCATTCGATCTCAAGCATCACGTCGCGAAGATCACGAGAGAATTGCGGATTAACAGTATTGGCTGCGCCCTGACGGGCAAAGCGGACATGCGCGACGCCATCTCGCGTTTCGTATTCGATCGTCTCCAAGTTCATTTTCTTATCCTTTCAAAATCTCTATTTTCAAAATCATCGCGCTGCTGGAGCCAAGTCACGAGCAGCCTGCACTGGGTCAATATCTCCAAACGGCATTATCGAAACGGTCGAGGTTGTTACCCCCATCTCGTGATAACGATCAATATGCTCCCGGCATTCTTCAGGATGGCCATGAACTATTAGCTCATCAACCACATGATCAGGAATCGCGTCTAGTGCTGCTTTCCGGTCACCATCTGACCATGCGCTCCACATTCCGTTGAGATCGTCAGAACGCCCGAGCCAACGATGAAAATCTGCATAGACAGGAACATTTAAATATGCCGCGATCGCTCTCTTCGCCCCAGCTCGCACAATCTCGGCGTCCGGGTTTGGGCAGCAAAAGATTCGCGCAACTATCTCTTTATCTGGACCCCCTTCCTCTACGTATGGCTTGACGGTGGCCACGTCATCAGCTGAAAGCCAATTGATTATGGCCCCGTCACCTTCTCGGCCCGCGAGACGAAGCATGCCCGCTCGCAAGGCCGCGATCAGAATTGGGGGCTGTATTGGTGGAACTCGCCGCAAAGTGAACCCCTTGACTGCGAATTCATCGAACTCCTGAGAAACTTTCTCACCAGTAAGGGCTGTTCGCAGGAACCTCACCATGTCACGAGTTCTCTTATACGGCTCCTCGAAAGGAATTCCATTCCAATGTTCAACAATGACGTTCGACGACGAACCTATCCCCATTACAAACCTTCCAGGTGCCGCCTCACACATTGATGCAATGTGTTGCGCCATTAAGGCTGGTCCACGAGTAAAGGCTGGAATAATCGCTACCCCTAGGCGAAGTTCGGGTGCCCACTGCGACGCCAAGATGAGCGGTGTGAAGCCGTCTGTTCCATCCGCTTCCGAACTCCACAAATCTGTGTATCCCAAATCGGCAAACTCCTGGTACAGATCTCGCTGCTCGTTTAGCGGTGCATCGAATGGAACTGTTATGCCATAGCGATAACTCATATCTTCTGAATTCCTTACTTCAGTAGCGCTCTGTTACCGACATTAGCCAAATCACTTCGTTCGTTACTCATCAACATCACACTTAACTCCGCGATATGGGTTCCACTGTCCCACCCTGCGACAAGAATAGATCCATGACCAGACAGCTACGCCTCATCGAAATAGCGCCACGAACGTCACTAGGGCCCAATCGAAAACTGAACTTTAAGACGCGTGACCTAGGAAGAAGAGGGATAGCGGAGGCGAGAGCAGCCCTAGCTGACGCCCGTCTGCTACCGGAGGTCGATCTAGACGCTGCATAGGCACCCCTTTGCTTCAGTTCATTGGTCGACCACTTACCGATGCTGATCTGCGCAATCTCCCGAAGCTCAGGTACGGGACGACTGTCATGACTAAGGTTGACACATGTCTGAAATAGTGATCGTCGAAGCCGTCCGTTCGCCTGTTGGGCGACGAGGCGGTGAACTGAGCAACATTCATCCAGCTGACCTGCTGAGTGAGGTGCAAACAGCCCTTATTGAGCGAAGCGGGGTTGACCCTTCCACTATTGGCCAAGTAGTGGGCGGATGCGTTAGTCAAGCAGGCGAGCAAACTGCGAATATCGCTCGAACTGCTTGGCTTGGCGCCGGAATGCCATTAAACGTCGCGGCAACGACAGTTGACGCTCAATGCGGCTCTAGCCAGCAGGCGATTTCACTGGCATACGGTTTGGTGGCTTCAGGAGTTGTCGATAGCGCCGTTGGTTGTGGCGTTGAATCAATGACCCGGAATCCAATGGGTTCTTCCTATAAGAAGGGCCAACTAACCGCGACACCGCGCTATAAGGAACACTACGAATACACGACACAGTTCCAAGGTGCGGAGTTATTGGCTAAGAAGTGGAACATCACACGCGACGAATGCGATGAGTTCGGCCTTCGAAGCCAAGAGAACGCTGCAAGGGCTTGGGATGAAGACAGGTTCGCTACTCAGATAGTCGAAGTGGACGTTCCGGTACTGGACGACGATGGAACCGCAACCGGAGAGAGGCAGCGAGTTTCAAGAGATGGTGGTCTTCGACCAACGACGCTTGAAGCGTTATCGCAGTTGAGTCCAGTAATGGATGATGGCGTACATACGGCAGGTGCCTCCTCACAGATAAGCGACGGAAGCGGCGCAGTGTTAATGATGACTGCTGAGAAAGCCGAAGAACAGGGACTCAAGCCACTCGGTCGCATTATCGACACTTGCCTGGTTGGAAGTGATCCTGTTTTGATGCTGACAGGACCTATAGAAGCCACTCATCACTTACTGGAACGCAACAACATGACGATGGGTGACATTGACGTCGTGGAGATAAACGAGGCGTTCGCTTCAGTGGTTCTGGCTTGGGCTCGCGAAATGAACCCTGACATGGATTCTGTCAACCCAAACGGTGGAGCGATTGCGTTAGGTCACCCACTTGGAGGTACCGGATCAATTCTGATGACTAAAGCGCTTCACGAGTTGCACCGCGCTGACAAAGAATTCGGGCTCGTAACCATGTGCTGCGGTGGTGGACTAGGAACCGGAACGATCATTCAACGCATGTGAATCGGGCAATAGTGGTTTGGGCAACCGAAATTAAATAGTCGTTTGCTCTATAAGCGGAGACGGCTCGACGTCGTTCATTCGCGCTTGCCAAACCGGTAACAACTCAAGCCACATATTCATATCTCCGCTCATTTTGAGTCGTCCCTTCATGTACTCAGCAGCAGGATCAACTTGGCGGCAAAACAACTGCGCAGCTAACTCGTACGGCATCGTCAGTTCCAGGTCGCGCCCGCGGCCAGAACCCAGATAAGCATTCGTAATGACTCCGTCGCTGAACTCAACGGAAACCGCAACTTTACCTTCCGGGGTTCCGTCAATCTTGGCGACAACAAGTCCTGAAACGTCGCTGCACCCCGGGTGTTTGGTAGAGGCCCATTCAGCGACAAATTGCTCACTTAAGAATTGCATCACTCTCTACCTTCGCCCGAGTCCCGCAGCCCCGCGAACAAGTCTTCTTCAATTTCCACGGTAGGAACTCTTGACCGGAGCAGCATGTACTCCTCAAATGGATGGATGGCGTCTTGAACTTCGTCAGGCAAGCCAAACCAAAAAGGAGATTTAGGATCAACCTGTGTGGCGTGAGCTAACAAAGCCTTTCTTCTAACAGCGTTATCGACCGGAATCATCGCACTAATCCGATCATCTCTATCTCTACCCGACAACCACTTTTCGTCATAGGGCGAGTCAAGTCCGCGATCAAGAAAGGCTTGATGTGTGAGCAACAGTCTTTGCTTTGACCATATGGGGGCGTACAGTTTCAGCGGCTCAAAGGGTTCTCCTGCTTCCGGGTACCAATCAGGGTCGCCCGCCCGCTCAAAGGCCGGGATGCTTATGGCCGTGACTTGGAGATGATCCGGATGTGGGTAGCGATTCTGGACTTCTGGGTACGTCATGACAACTTGAGGCCGCACGCGACGAATAACTGCCACAAGCTTTCCCACCGCAGCGTCTAAGTCAGCGTTGGCGAAAGCTTCTGGGTGGTCATTAGCTTCAGTATCTGGCATACCCGAATCTCTGTAACCAAGCATGACAACTTCGTCATAGCCAATAATCGATGCTGCTAAGTCGAGTTCAGCGAGCCGAACGGACGCCAATTCTTCCTTTATTTCTTGGCGTTCCATCGCTGGGTTAAGTATGTCTCCTTCTTCTCCTCCGGTGCAGCAAACCAACGTCGTTCGGATGCCCTGAGAGGCGTACAGGTTGACAGTCCCAGGACCTTTCGACGACTCATCATCGGGGTGCGCGTGGACTGTAAGTATCGACAGCGACATCAGAGCCAAGCTAGCAATCCGTTGACGTCAGACGTGCATATAAGGAGCTTGATTTTAGTTGGCAGGTGTGAGGTCTACCATCCCTGTTTCTTCATCGACGGCCATCGCATACCCGCACAAGGCGGCTAATCGTTCTCTGCCTTCTTCGGGGCCAGAAGCGAGCAGTTCATCGCCGGCTCTTAGAGTCACTGTCTTTCTTGGGTTGTATATGTAACGAGAGGCTCGACGCACCGCGAGAACGTGGTAACCCGGATCAACCGCTAGTCCCAGCGACCCTAAAGTTGCATCGTCAGCAATAGATCCCGGCGCAACCGGTACCTGAACAACGACATCGTCGGTGTCACCTAGTGCAAGCGCCAGCACTGGATGTACGTCTTCTTGATCAAGAACTAAAGAAACTATTTGTAGCGCTTGATCTCCAATATCTTCGGCTGCTTCAGCCAAATGAAGCAGGCCGCGAAGATTAGATGGGTCAACATCGTCGGCTGCCGCTCGAAGGACCCAGGTCTGCAATGAAACTTTCATCTCATCTAAGCGTTCCTCTAGAGCACGTACTTCTCTAGCTAGTGAAAGGTCCTGAAGCACTAAAGCCGAATAGGCCAAACCGATCGAAGTTTCCGAAATATTTTTCATTTCGACGAGCGTGTCCACGGCCCGATCAAGGTCAGTCAGAAGGCTTGAAGTGTCGGCTTCTGGAGGTACCCATGGTTGCGCTGCAGCTAATTCTCGAAGTCGAACAATGCCAGCAGGTTCGCCTCTCATAAATAACGCATCACCAGCCTCAACAACCTCGTCGCCACCCACGTCTGTAAGCCAACGTCTTCCTCGTTGTATCGCGACCACCCGCATTCCTACAACGACAGGTAATTCCATATCCGAAAGTGGGCGGTTTGCCAAGTGGCTTCCCTCGGCCACCACAAGTCGATGCGAAACTTCCGCTGCCTCTGCTAGGTCAACCACCAAGGCGCGAGGAATACCAATGTTCCGCAGAACAATCTTTCCAATGTCGACTGCCGCATTCGCTATCTGCTCAATTGAGGACACCACTTGCAGAACGGAACTCATACCATCGACCTCGCGTGGATGTCGAACCGCAAGCATCGCCAAAGACCGCATCTCATGCACAAGATCAGACATTTCTTCTTCTAGGCCCAGAACAGCTTCGGCCATCCCTTCATCATCGAAATACAGCGCCGCGTAGGCGAGGTCGACCATTAACTCCGAGGTGTTTTTCGACTCGGCCAGAAGAGTTTTAAGATTCCTTGGTTTGTCATCCATGACGTATCTCACAGGCTAGGCAATAAGAACAAGGTGTAGGAACAAAATGAAATCGACGGGGCACAAGGCCTCTCCCTGATGGACCTTCCGAGCTATTCACGACAAACCCATCCAACCAATCGTAAGAACCAGTGCTGCAGCGCCTCCAAGGTCGACTGAGCTAGTTACAAGCGGTATTCCGTATGTGTCTGGGTCTACTCCAACTCGAACAGCTAGAGCAGTTCCGTAGTAGCCGATGGCACCAGCAAGCAAGGTCGCAATCAATCCGCCAATAGTTGAGATCCAAACGAGCGAAGCCATACCTGGCGATTCAAAACCGAACAAAGAGCTTGCTAGTTGCGCCAACAGACCATTGAGGACTAGTACGGGCAAAGCAAAGGCTAGACCGGCTACCAAGTCTCTACGAGCAGGTCGGCCAGGGATTGCCGTCGGCTCTATGACGCCTAGGTGAAACTTGGAAGAGAGCCTGCCCGAAAGAATGCCACCGATTGCGCCCGCAGTCGCGAGGGATGCGGGGACTAAAACGAGCATCGCTCTATTGGCAGCAAAAGCTTCTAATTCGTGTTCAATCACCACTCCCGCTATCACTAACAATAATCCGGTAGCCAACAGAATCGGTAGTGACTCAACCAAGACCTGCCGCAGCAGCGTGAACTCCGTGCGTCGGACCCACCAAAGACTCAGAGCAGTTATTACAAGTACCGCAATGGCAAGAATTGTTGTTAGTACATCTATTTCTAATAGCAGACTGGCAACAAGCAACGCCGGCAGGGTCACCACGTCACCCACGGCCGACACCAATGGGGCATTCACATCGTCTAGATCCCAACCCCGTTGGGCCGACCTAGCTGCCAAAACGAGAGTCACGGCTACAAGGACCATGAAGGAAAGTAAGGCCCCGACTGCAGATAGAACTAATAGGTCAGCAACAGCCACTACCGAATCAAGTCCAAAAATCGGTGATAGCAATTTCGTAAGAACTGCTAGTGCGACCGCTGTCACGAGCGACAGAACTCCAGAGGCCAACACATTTTGCATGACCAAGGTTTCAGGTCGACGAGACATTCGGAAGGTACCGGCATGAATGGACGTTGCTAAACGACTGCCTAAGGCACCAAATATGTTCCCCCGCATACCAATTGCTGCCGGGACTAAGACAAGCAGTCCGGGATAGCGTTCAAGGGTTCCTGTCATCGCAGCTAACAGTCCCCCAGCAACGACTGCTGTAAGGCTGCTGAAGCCCAATGCGACAAGACTTTGGCGGATACCAACGCTGTCAGGTCCAAGCAAGTCTCGTACTCGAGCGGTTCGCCGAACTCGAAAACGGCGCCCTTCCCTGTATCCGCGACCCGAGGGTCGCTGGAGGGAACGGAGAAGACGCATAGCCCTAGGGTGGCATCTAGGCGAACCCTAGACGGGCCTCCTTTTCGTTTAGATGTTTAATTGATCAAATCGAGGTGCCAGCTAGGCGTTTCATTGCAGCCGAAAGTTGGTCAGGGCCCAGGTTTCCGCTCATTCGAAATGCAACTGTTCCATCCGCCTCTATGAAAACGAAATAAGGCACTGACATCGCACCAAATGCATCCGCGATTGCATGAGACGACGCGTCAGCTACAACTGGATGTTTCCACCCCTGCTCACTCAACCATTTTTTCGGGGGATGATTCCCACGTTCGGGTGCTTCGAAGGTCGATACGGCAATCAAATCAACGTTCCCCGGTAACTTATTTGCCATCAACCACTCGGTAAGAGCGGCCACCTCACGCTGACAGTGCGGACACCAGTGGGCGAAGAACGCCACAACCAGGGGGCGGCCGGCAGGACTGACTTGAACCCTTTCCCCTGTCAAGAGGTCACGTCCGAACGCTGAGGGGGCTAGTTGACCTACAGCCGGATCAAGTTCAGTTGATTCGAAAGGGTCTAGGGCCTTCCCGGAAACAACTGATGCACTAGATGGTTCATCCACTTGCTCCACTAATGAATCACTTTGACCACCACGGCAAGCTCCTGCTATCACCATGGGCACAAGCAAGGCGGGAATCAACCAACGGATCACAACTCGGACGCTAACGCGCAAATCATCGAGAAACTAAGAGCGAACAAAGTCCCATTGACCGATCGTGTCATCTGGTCGCGGCAACACGACTCCAATTTGACGAGAAAGAACCAATAGTCGACCATCCGGTGACCAGATCTCGCCCGTTTCGTCTAGGAACCCCTCGCTACCCGACAACTGCCTAAAAACAGCGGCACAGTAACTCTCACTGCTTAGATCAATATTTCTTGGGTCAGTCCGGAATTGAACTGTTAGCTCCAAAGTAGGGGTGTGCACAGCAAGGCCAGAATGCACCATGACTGCTGGAACCCAGGAATCAGACATCGCCGCCAAAAGAGCTTCATCGTATGGTTCAGGTTCAGCTAGCCGGACCCACCCTCCACCTTCGTAACCACCAGGAACGGTTGAAGTCTCGGGAACCCCGGGTACTCCTATACCCCAACGTTGCTCCCAACAGCTCCTCAATGGAACATCAGGCAACTCGCTCGCAATAACCCAGGTGTCATCGATAGCGGGCAGGCTAGGAAACGTTCGTTGCTCCCACTCATGGGAAACTACCTGCATCTCAGCCATTGCAACTAAGGCTGTAGCTATCTGACGGCCCTCTTGAGTCATTCGTACCGTCGCGAAAGCCGCGATTCTTCCTTCTCGCTCAACAATTACCTCTAATTCAACCGCTCCTTCCCTCGGAGCAGCAAAGAAATGAGTGGTAACAGTTCGAACACAGCGATCGTTACCAAGGTAATGCTGTGCCGCTCGAACCAATAGGGCCACAATGACGCCACCATTAGGTCCGTTAACGACCCACCATGAGCGATCAAAGTTAGCCACTAGCTGCCCATCTACCTGTTCTTCCATCATCATTGCTTCAGAGAATCGCATCGAATTCCTCTTTCACGGACAGTTTTCGCCACGAGGCGGGACTGGCTGCGCAGACTTTAGGCGGAGTCAGTGTTCATTACTTGACGCAGGTGGCACAATTCAACTGTGGAAACTAAGCAACTTGAATCGGTAAAAGGTTTCGTCATTTACGACTTACCCGACGCAGAAACTTACGTGGGGCCCAGTCGGCTCGGAGCCAAGCTTGTGCCTGGTAACGCGGAAATGTTGGTCCGCCATCAGACCTACGTCTTCGCGCTAGCAGAGCAGCGCAAAAGCGGAGCCACGATCGGCCTCAAAGTAGACCCAGAGGATACAGATACTGCGGTAAACGCATTAGCCAGTGAGTTAGCCAGCGAATTCGAATCTCAGCAGTTCCTTACTAGCCCTGGCCTCAGACTTAACAGGGAGTCACTAAATCCAGTCCTACGTCACGACAAGCGAAACCCCATAGTTAGAGACAACTGTGATGGAGTCATATTCGAAGATGAACTACTTGCTTTAGGTGCAGTGACATGTGCCACTTTCTTCGCAAAGCCCAGTGGGAAGTGGGACGCCGCCATCGAAGGTTTCAACCAAGCAGGCATTGCTCTAGCTCGTGAAATAGAAAGCCAAGGCGGGAATGTCAAAAGGATCTCTACACCAAAGGGCTGCGTGTCAGGCAACTTTGACAGCGTCACTCTGGCTGATGCTTGGCTAGAGGCCGGTGCTAACTGCGTCGAACAATTGGGGTCAGTCGAAAAAGCCTGGGCTGTATGGAAGTCGGATGTAGATGCGATCTTCGTCGGTTCGAAACCAGGAGCAATGTCAGGAGATGGCGCTCAAGGCGTCAAAGAAACCCCAATCATCGCGACATCGGCAGCAGCGGTCTCATCTAAAGCACTTGCGATCTTGCGTAAGAACAACACCCCAGTGGCAGCTGATTTTCTCAGCGGCATAGGACCCGCTTTGGCATGGTGGGCGCCAGAAGAAACAAGTCAAGATGAATTGCGCTCTTCAACTACTGCAACTGTTACGGGGTTACTTGAAGAAACAGCCGATCACACCGACGGTCCATTTATGGCTGCTTGTTATAAGGCCGAGGCGTTTATAGAAAGTTGGCAAGAACAACGGCCATTTGGTCGACCTCTTGGCTAATTCCAAACATCCCTAACGGAAGTCTCTACTCGATACCGCTAATCCAATATCAAGTCTCTCAATCCGCTCAGCAATAACATTGGTGACACGTCCATGCCGTTCAAGCCTGCCGTACACCTTGAGTGCTGACTCAGAACCAAGAACAGACCGAAAGCGCAACCAACATCCGCTTGAGACTATGACGTTAATCAGCCCAGTTTCATCCTCAAGGTTGACGAAAACAGTGCCTGATGCTGTGGCTGGACGTTGCCGGTGAGTCACCACACCCGCCACCTTCACCTTGCCAAGTGCACATTCCAAAAGGTCAACAGCAGTTAACACTCCTTCGTTTCTAAGTTCTCTTCTTATGAATTTGGTCGGGTGCCCGTCCGGAGCTATCCCCGTGGCCCATAAATCAGAAATCGCCTCATCCTGCAATGACATTTCTGGTAGCGCTGGCGCAAAAGCTCCGGTGACAATGCCGCGGAGGCGGTCTGAGCGTGACTGAGAAATCGCTCCCACAGCCCACAATGCCTCACGACGTCCAAGATCGAAACATTCAAAAGCACCTGCAGTGGCCAATGCCTCCAACTGTTTCTTAGACACCGATGTGCTTCTCGATAGTTGTTCCAGATCTTTGTAAGGTCCTCCGGCAGCAATTTCGAATGCTAAATCTCCACTGAACCCTCTAACAGATAAGAAACCCAGCCTTACCGCCACGCCACCTGTCGACTCATCAGAAGTTTCAAGTGTTGCTTTGTCCGCTGAAATGTTGAGATCCGGAGTCAATACCTTTACTCCGTGGCGTCTCGCATCTTGGACTAACGAATGTGGTGAGTAAAAACCCATAGGTTGAGAATTAAGTAGCGCGGCGCAAAAAGCTGCTGGGTAGTGACATTTGATCCACGACGAGGCATAGACAAGGTGCGCAAATGAAACAGAGTGACTCTCCGGAAAGCCGTAGTTAGCGAAGGCGACCATTTTCTCCCAGATCTGATCGGCAACTTTTTCATCTACTCCTCGTTGTGACATGCCTTCATACAGTCGGTTTCGGAGACGGTTCATCCGCTCTCGAGATCGTTTAGAGCCCATCGCTTGACGTAACTCATCAGCCTCTGTAGATGTAAAACCTGCAACATCAATTGCCATCTGCATGAGTTGTTCCTGAAAAAGTGGAACACCCAGGGTTTTAGAAAGAGCTGGTTCGAGGAGAGGATGGAG
The DNA here is from genome assembly GCA_002457435.1 of Acidimicrobiales bacterium MED-G01. Classification (GTDB taxonomy): domain Bacteria; phylum Actinomycetota; class Acidimicrobiia; order Acidimicrobiales; family Poriferisodalaceae; genus MedAcidi-G3. The sequence goes on from NTLA01000004.1 coordinate 103,552, forward strand.
ATACGTAACTGCTTCCTCTCCATTGCGCCGACGAATATATGGATGGACAGAACCACCTTGGATAGGACCAGGACGGATAAGCGCTACTTCAACAACTAAATCGTAGAAACAACGGGGGCGAAGCCTGGGAAGAGTCGCCATTTGTGCTCGTGATTCCACTTGGAATACACCGATTGAGTCTGCCCGACACAACATTTCGTAGACCTCGTCTTCTTGAGGCAAAGCACCAAGATCTAGCTCCACTTGATGAGTTTCGGCAATGAAGTCCACAGCCGCATGCAACGCGGACAACATTCCTAGACCAAGCAAGTCAAACTTAACTAGCCCAACTGAGGCGCAGTCATCCTTATCCCATTGCAAAACAGATCGACCAGCCATTCTTGCCCACTCAACCGGGCACACCTCGACTATGGGGCGGTCACAGATCACCATCCCACCTGAGTGAATCCCTAAATGCCGTGGTGTTCTCTCAATTTCTGAGGCCAATTGGAGAACATCAGATGGCACAGCTTGCTGATCTCGTTCATTGATCTTTTGTTGGGAACCAACTGGTTGGTGACGTTCAAGAGATTTAGACCAAGCATCCTGTTGGCCAGAGTCGTAACCCAAAGCGCGAGCAGCGTCACGAACTGCCGATCGTGTTCGGTATGTAATGACATTGGAGACCTGCGCTGTGTGCTCTCTGCCATAGCGGTCAAACACATATTGGATGACTTCCTCACGTCTTCCACTCTCTATATCAAGGTCTATATCAGGAGGTCCGTCTCGCTCTGACGATAGAAACCTTTCAAACAACAAGCCGAGCGAAACAGCATCAACGTTGGTGATACCTAGGGCATAACAAACAGCTGAATTAGCTGCGGAGCCCCGTCCTTGGCAAAAAATATCGCGACTACGACAAAACGAAACAATGTCCCAAACAACAAGGAAATAGCCCGGGAAACCGAGTTTCTCAATTACCTCAAGTTCATGTGCTATCTGCTGCCAAGATCCGACAACCCTCTCAGCAGATCTAGCACCATAACGACCTGTCGCTCCGGCATAAACGACTCTTCGCAGGTACGACATTTCATCTAGACCATCCGGGCATGGATATGGGGGAAGTTTTGGTGCAACTAGCGCTAGATCGAAAGCGCATTCTTGTCCCAGTTCTGCTGCTGTCTCGACTACACCGGGGTAATGAGAGAACCAATGTTGTTGCTCAGTGCCTGACCGCAAGTGAGCTGATCCATGACCTGGAAGCCATCCGTCTATCTGGTCGAGCGAGCGGCGGCTGCGAATTGCTGCCATCGCTTTCGCTAAGCGACGCTTAGACGGAACGGCGTAATGAACACCATTAGTGCAAAGCAGCCCAACTTTTTGTTCTGCTGCCAAATCTGCCAAACGATCATTTCGAGAATCATCGGAAGGGTCACCATGATTCCAAAGTTCAACGAAAACATTTTCCCTCCCAGCAGCTTCAACTATTTGACAAAGTTCCCTTCTCGCTCCTAATACACCTTCCGCTTCAAGCGCAGCGGGGACGGCGCCTCTACGCCCAGCTGTGAGTAAAGCCCAATCTCCTCGATGAGAATCCAAGGCATCAAATAACTCAGGTGTGGATATGCGGGGAGCATTCTTCTCTCCAGCCATTTGACTCCGTGAAAGAAGCGCTGACAATGACGCATACCCTGCGGGGTGACGGGCTAAAACAATAAGTCGCTTGCCGACCGGGTCAACGGAGCCCACACGGGAAAAGTTGCTGCTCGGTGTCTTGAGCGTTGGAGTCTCTTCAGACTGCCAGGCATCTACCGTGAGTTCAGCACCGAAAACTGTAGGGAGTCCTACCTCTCGCGCACATTCAGCAAACCGCACAACCCCATAAAACCCTCCATGGTCCGTTAAAGCTAAGGCATTCAGATCAAGTCGAACTGCTTCTAAGACCAGCTCTTCGGGACTTGAAGCACCATCAAGGAAACTGAAATGAGAGTGGGTGTGCAATTCGGCATATGGAACCACCGCGCGAGTTCGTTGGCCTTTTTCTGGTCTAACAAATCTCTCGGGTGGTGCATTATTCGAGGCATAGATTCCTCTGGCTCCACTATGGGAACTATCAGAAAGTCGACGCTCTAGCTCTCGCCATGGCATAGCAGGATTGTTGAAGCCCATGCCATACATAATCGAACATACGTTCGATAGAAGTCAAGACAGGTGAGCGAGATCGGAGTACCTTTTACCCATGCAAAACGCAATCCCTGATGGGGTAGAACTCGCGCATCTCGTGCAACAGGGTAAGGCCTCTCCTGTCGAACTTCTCGAAGATGCAATCACTCGAGCTAATGAGCTCAACCCTCATTTAAACGCGATCATTCATCGATTAGACGAACAAGCGCATATCAAAGCAAAAAGGATGTCTGATCACAAAGCCCCCGAAGAGGCCACTTTGTGGGGCGTGCCTTTTCTCACCAAGGACCTAACGGTCATGACCGAAGGTGATCCCTACCATGCTGGCAATGTTGCTCTTCGTGATGCTGACTATCGAGCCGAACACACAACTCACCTAGCAACCATGTTTGACCACTTAGGTTTAATCAATTTCGGTCGGACCAACACACCGGAATTTGGCGGAACGGTTACAACTGAGCCCGTTTCTCATGGAGCCTGCAAGAATCCTTGGAACCTGGAGCATTCAACTGGCGGTTCGAGCGGAGGTTCCGCTGCTGCGGTAGCTGCAGGAATTGTCCCGATAGCTCATGCGAATGACGGAGGGGGATCTATTCGTATCCCCGCCTCAGAGTGCGGATTAGTTGGGCTTAAACCGAGCCGGGGTCGGGTTTCCTTTGGTCCCAAACTTGGAGAGTCCTGGGCCGGTGCTGCCATCGATGGTGTCGTAACCAGAACACTGAGAGATACGGCCCGGGTATTAGATGGAGTTTCTAAGCCGTGGCCAGGCGACCCGTATTGGGCACCGCCTCCGAAATTGTCTTTTGAAGAGGCACTATCTACGCCTCCGAGACAATTGAAGATCGGTTTCGTTACCGACTCCCCTTGGGGTCCGGTCCATCATGATTGCGTCGATGCCATCCAAAACACAGCGTTACTGCTTCAAGACCTCGGCCACGTGGTTGAGGACAACAGCCCGGATCCGTTATTCGATGATGAGTTATTTCACCACTTCAGGACTGTGATGGCTGCAAACGAGGCGTTCTCTGTCGACAAACTAGGTGACGCTATAGGAAGAAGATTCGGTGTCGGAGATATGGAGGCTGACACGAGAGCTCTCGTGGAGCTAGGTCGCACATACGCTGCGACCGACTATCTAGCTTCAGTTGAATGGTTTCACTCTTACTCAAGAAGAATGGCTGACTGGTGGTTGAAGTTCGATCTTCTTCTGACGCCAGTCATTGCCCAACCGCCCCCCAAGCTGGGAGAGTTACGCGATCCGAAACTAGGGACCCAACGCCTACGTGAGTTACTTCTGTTCACAGTTCAGTTCAATGTGACCGGCCAGCCAGCTATTTCCCTACCTATGCATACAAGCAGCAACGGTTTACCCATTGGAGTCCAATTGGTTGCAGCGATGCATGGAGAATCTTCTCTTTTGCAATTGGGCCGTCAGCTCGAATCAGCGTCCACTTGGCACGATCGAAAACCGATGGTGTGCGCTGCATAAATTCGGTTGACGCGTATTGTGTCAGGCGTCAACGAAAGCAGTCATTGTGAGTCGCAGATCTCTTGCCGATACCGCTCTTTTAACAAGACTTCTCGGTACGGAAGTTCGTTCCGGTTTCGCTATCAGCGATCCTGATTTAGTCCCTCTACAACGTAAAGAACTAATCGCCAGGTCCGCTGTCTGCGCTCTGGGGTTCGTTCTGGCTGCCTCTTGGGGCACTCTCTTACCATTGGCTATTTCAGCATTTGCAGGATGGGATCACTTTGCCCGTCGAAGGCGTTCAGTCCTAGTTGCTACCAAAATCGGTCTCCACCTGGTCGCAATTCGCGGCCAGAAGACAACTCTGACTCGTGAATGGAAGGTTGATGTGGAAGCTCGTCTTATCTTGCGGCCCGATAATCCCGAAGTTCCCCTGGAACTCCCAGGCTGGGTAGGGGTAATACACGGTGCTGATATTGAGCGAGCAGAAAGATCTATTCGCGACGGTGGCGGTGAGCCCGTGAGGCTCGTGAGTGATGATTAAAATCTCGACCGCACCTCTGTAACCGCTGCCTCGAAATCCTCACTGACCAACAAGGCGTCCAGACCTACAGCTAACGCGCCCCTGATGTTCTCTGGATGGTCGTCCAGAAAGAGACAGTCTTGAGGGGCCAATCCCAGTTGACTGCACACGAGCAGATAGATATTTGGGTCAGGCTTTCTCATACCTACTTGGCAAGAATCAACAACGGAGTCAAAGGATTGCAGGGGTATTCGGGCTCTCCATTGACCCCATTCCTTTACGTTGTTCGTCAAAATTGCGGTTCGTATACCTCCCGCCCGGATCTCGTTAGACAAGTCAAGCATTGGAACGACTGGTTTCGCCTCTGAGAAGGGGTCGAAATCATCGGCAGTCATTGTGGTTGCCTTGTGGCCCGCGGGCAGCTCAACCGAAAAGACCCTTTGCATCTGGACAACAAAGTCTGAAAGTTCGACACGGCCACATTCAACCTCGTGCCATATCGGTGGGTCTTCACCAGGCGCAACTGTTCCTCCGTAGTCTCCGAAGATTTCCTTAAGCACCGTGAGTGGAATATCCCACTCTTCAGCCCACCTCAATGCCGCTAAGAACGGAGACTCCAATAGAACTCCACCTACGTCAAAGATTACGGCCTTCAGACTCATCACCTGAAAGCTAACCAGACGTCGCTGCAGCGTCTTACATATGTAGGGTCATATTCGTGCGACTTCTTAGTTTTACTCTCAATCAGGACTCTCGATTCGGAATCGCTACCGATGACGGGGTCATAGATTTGACTCATCGTGCAAATTTCCCCGATTTGAATTCAGCCTTGAGTGACCTTGACCACGTGCGAACCTTCGAAGATGTTTCACCTGATCATTCGTGGGAGTCGATCTCATTCGACATTCCAGTGCCTGACCAACGCCGCGTCTTGTGTGCTGGTCTGAATTACCACAAGAAGTACCCCTTGGGAGGTGAAGTGAAACCACCCAAGCAGCCCGTTTATTTCAACAAACCGCCCGGCTCTTTAGTTCCTCATAACGGTCAGCTAATCCGTCCCATCGCATCCGTTCAGTTGGATTATGAAGTTGAACTCGCAGTGATAATTGGGCAATCGGGACGACACATTTCTGAATCCACCGCTTTGGATCACGTTGCCGGGTACACGATCTTTAACGATGGCTCGGTGCGAGATTGGCAGCGTCATGGAGTTGCCGCAGGCAAAAACTTTTTTCAGTCAGGTTCTTGTGGTCCTTGGATTATGACAAGTGATCAAATCCCTGAACCTTCGAACCTTTCGGTGATCACTCGCGTCAACGGGGAGCAACGTCAAAACGCAGGCGTGGACGAGATGATCTTTAGCGTCCAAGAACTCATTTCTTACATGTCACAGATAATGCCCTTGGAGCCTGGTGACATTATTGCCACCGGTTCCCCCGAGGGAACCGGTGGCTCTATGGAACCTCAAGTTTGGTTAGCCAACGGCGACATCATCGAATTCGAGATTCCCGGGATTGGAATCCTCGCCAACACCGTGGTTGACGAAACGATTTAGTTGGGCGATACCCAAAGTGTCGCGCCGGTCGGTACCTTTGATCACAACGACAAGTAAAGGAAATTCGACCTGTCACGTTCACGCCGATTCACTGCTGTGGCGACCATCGTGTTACTTGTGGGTACGTTCCTTCCTATCCCTTCAGCTAGCAGCGCTGGTAAAAGCAGCGCTCAATTGCGTAAGGAGAAAGCTGCTTTGCAGCAGCAAGTCACACAACTCCGCAAAGAACGTGACACCTTCCAAAAGGAGGTACTCGATCAAGCCCGAATCGTCGATACCGCTACAGCAGACGTAGGTGAAGTTGAACAAGTACTAGCTGACCTCGAATTACTTGTCGCCCAGCAGCGAGACGACTTAACTCAAGCCGAACAAGCATTAGACGGCGCCGTTCTTGCAGTATCTGCGGCAGAACAAAAATCGGACGAGCTCGCCGGTCAACAAACTGCCCTAAACGCTCGAGTTAACGACCTAGCATTACAGACTTACATCGGTCGCGATTCAACAGTTGAAGGGTCGTTTGGATTAGCGAGAACCGGAGATATCTACAAGGCAGCCCGAGTACAAACACTCATTGGCGCTGCGTTTGGCGATATAAACAATACGTCCGACGAACTTCGCGCCCTCCAAGTAGATACCGCAGTCGCTACGAAAGCATTAAATGAGGCAGTGGTCCAAAGGGAGTTGTTGCGTACCGAAGCCGAGATTCAACTCGAGCAGCTATTGGACGCTGTCGGCTTACAGACTCAGATTGTCTTCGAAGCGGAGGGTCGACTGGAGGCCCGACTGTATGAGGCTGCAGCGCTAGCCGAGCTTGACGCTGAGATGGCTCAAAAAATAGAAAGTGAACAAAACAATTTGGCCAGAGTAATTAAGGCTGAAAAAGCTAAACGGGCCGAAGAGGAACGTCTTCGCAGGGAAGCGGAACGGAAGCGAAGAGAAGCCGAAGAAGCACGGCAACGACGTTTACTAGGCATCGCCGATGCCCCGACGTCAATCGATTTTGATAAGTCGGAGCTCATGACAGTCTGGGGCATTCGTGTACACGAATCGATTGCCGACAAACTACTTGCCCTGTTAAAGCATGCTTCACGGGATGGCATCAGACTCGGTGGCGGGGGCTACCGAAGTTCACAGTCTCAGATCAATTTGCGACGAGCACATTGCGGTACGAGTAACTATGCCATTTACCGCAAGCCCTCCTACCAGTGTCGTCCTCCAACTGCTCGACCGGGTGCTTCGATGCATGAGCGGGGTCTAGCGGTGGACTTCACACAAAATGGGCGCGCCCTTTGGAGCAACACGTCCGGTTACAGGTGGCTGAAACGTAACGCGTCAAAATACGGGTTCCGCAATCTGCCAAGTGAACCTTGGCACTGGTCGACAAACGGTCGATAAATCATTTCCAAAGGCTGCTGCGGCACATTTTGTTTATTCATAAGATGCCTCAAGCCACCATTCGCCATTCTCAATGACGCAAAGGTGAGCTGTTCCATCCTCAAGTAAAAACTGGAATCTCGCTTGGCGACTTTTCATGGCAGGGTCCCACCATTTCTCGTCAAGAAGCCACGGGCCTCCCCACCCAATAATCAGATGTGACCCTAAAGAGTCACTCCGGATACGGACTGGATCTTCTTCCATATGACCGCGCCCGCTTACTCCTATACGGCGACCATTGCTGTCCGTTACCTCTAGTTGCTGGGCTTGAGGCAGAACAGCTAGAGGTAACGGGGCAGGTAATCGGCCTGGCCATGGCGCAGTCGTTGACTCAGGCAACGTAATTACTTGATCAGGATCAAATCTCCCAGCTACTAATGGAACTCGCCTTTCGATATCTGCTAGCCGCCGACCTCCTCCTCGTTGAACCACAGTCACCGAATCTGGCCCCAACAGTCCCTGAATGCGCACAAAAGATCGAATAGCGCGTTCATCATTTACTGTCTTTTCACCCCAAAAACCCAGCTGTTGACCACTATCTGGGACTGTCTCATCGACTATTAACCGCACCAAAGACAACGGCCCGGTAGGGGGATTTTCTGATTGGTACCATCCTTCTAGCTGCCAACGAACTCTGTCGGTTATATCGGCAGATGTGAACTGATGTTCATGGCGCCACAACCGGCTCGAAACGTCACCGTGTTCAGATTCCACTTCAATCAGAATTCGCACACAGACCGCCCCCTCAATCGCTAAACGTTGATGAATGCGGTCAACTAATGCTTTCGCTACAAACACGGCTGTTTCCACATGCTCAGCAGGAGGGTCAATCTCGCTTTCCTCTGAAACAACATCTGAAATGGAATGCAAGAGCGGGGCTCTACCATCTATTCCTTGAGCTAGTTGCTGCGCTAGCAGGCCCGGTGACCCAAATCGTGCAAACAATTCTTCACTCGGGAGAGAGCCAACATCCTCGAGCGTCTTTAAGCCAAGTCGGCGAAATACATCAACAAGCTCTTGAGCTTCGGGTAAAGGCGAGTATTTGCTAGCCAAAACATCAACCGGAAACGACGCTAGGAATGCGGCACTACCTTCCGGCACAACAACTTGCACACGCGAAAGACTTTTGGAGGTAGCTGCCACAACTGCGGCGAAACGGCTATCAGCTACTCCGATTCGCGGTTGAATAACACTGGGTACTTCAGTTGTTTTAAGTGCTACAGATAATGCTTTTAAAGTCCGTTCCACGACAATCCGGGCAAGAGCTTGGTCACCACCGAAATAGCGCGATGGGCCTCGAGTTGGGAAAGAGCACCAGCCACCGGTTGCAATTTCAATACGGGGGGTCACTGATTCAAGTGCTGTAACAACAGAATTAAATTTTCTAACACTCCGCTCTTCATCATCATCAATAATTTTTAGATCTGCGCAAAGTTTCTGAGCTTCTCGCCGACGGATTCCTGGTGTTATTCCATGCTCGGCACCATCCGGTGTTACATCAACAACTCGGTCCTTATCTACAACGGCAGCAAGGTGGTCATGCGCGACACCAGCAGCAATCACTCGCCAATGGGGAATGATTAGAACCAATGTTCGGGTATTTGTCAGAACCACTTAGAACACTCACTAACTGGCCTGAAGCACTTGTTCGCCTATATCAGGCAAAGCTTTCTGCATTCGGTAAGCGGACCGCAAGAAATTGGCGGGTTCATTGCTCTGATCAACGATGTTTAAACGACCTTCCTTGTCGGGAAGCCACACAAGTTCACTACGTAAATTGGAATCAGCGCCTCGACCGACGAGCTCTACCTCTATTTTCCTAGAGAGTAAGCGTCCGTGTCCCCATCCAATACCTGTCCAAGCTGCCTGGCTAACTCTGAGACAAAGATCGGGACGTAAATTACAAAGAGTGGCCTTCCCAACAGTGATAATCGAGGTACCTCTTTCACGCATCAATGCAGAAATTTTGCGCCCATGGTCAGAACGCAACTTGATATCTGGTCCAACCAAGATGAGGTCAACCCCTGCTATTAAGGCATGAATGACAGCTCCTACTTGATCTCCAGGGTGATCTATAAATGCCCATCTAGAAAACTTGATCCCTAGATCGGAAGCTGCTGATGAACCCAACATCGGAAGACCTACCGCTCCTACCCAGCTTCCAGAACGAGACACGGAAATAGTCAAAGCACTAGCAAGACTCAACGCCGCTACTCCCGTAACTTCGATCGTAGATCCTTGCCTTATCCCTCTGTCAGTAAATAAACCTGCCAATTCATCAACTACCGGAAAAGTACGGTTTCGAGCGAGAACTAGCGGAGAAGACATCTGATGGATGTCATTCACTAAAGAAACTCCGGTAGACGCATCTTGCATTCTGTGACTTTAACCGAACGTATGTTCGATTAAAACTCCAACTCGTATTTGCTCTGCCTATGTCTCGTAATGAGCAAATAAACCGGTGATGATCTCAACGATGCCTTCCGACGTGAACCCTTTGGCGAGATCGACTGTTGCCACGTTCCCATGAACGTGGAGATAATCAACCCCTCCTCGAGCAAATAGTCGAGCAGCAAGAACATCAGCAGGGTCTTCATCGCTTAAAGCGTCAGCTTCGCTGCGGTAATAGCGATGCCCCATACCTGTTAGCGGACGATTGGTTTCGAACCTAATCGTTCCTGGGCTAGTGGGAGAGATTTTTTCAGCAACTCGGACAGGTTGACCCATGAGTAGGAAGATTACTCGTGTTACGGGCTAGGTTGAGAATATATTTGCTACTTCTGAACTGGCCTGGAGATCTCCAATGTCTGAGATGACCGAAGAACAATTCACCAATGAAGCCTCTACCTTTCTAGAGGCCAACATGTCGCGCAAAGCTGAACAGAAAGCTTTTGTCTGGGGAGAAGGCCCAGACAATGCAGCAATGTTCGAAGAAGTGGACCGCGACAAAGAACAACGAGACCTCGCTACTGCAAAGGAGTGGCGCGCCAAGAAGTTTGATGCCGGCTTCGGATGGATCTCGGGGCCAGCTGAAATTGGTGGGGGTGGCCACCCTCGAAGGTTTGAGCGTGTCTGGGCAAATTTAGAAAGCCAGTACGAAGTTCCTGACAGTGGCTTTTTCGGGATCGGCTTAGGGATGGTCGCACCAACCATTCTTGCTCATGGCAACCCTGACGTCGTGGCTGATCTTTTGCCCAAAATGTACCGAGCAGACCTAGTTTCTTGCCAGCTGTTCTCAGAACCAGGGGCTGGCTCTGACCTCGCAAGCTTGCAGATGCGTGCCGACCGAGACGGAGAAGAGTGGATCTTAAACGGCCAGAAAGTTTGGACCTCCGGGGCTCACTACAGCGATGTAGGAGAAGTCATAGCCCGTTCAGATTTCGATCTACCCAAACACCAAGGATTGACCGGTTTCATGGTTGACATGCATGCGCCGGGGGTAGAAGTGAAACCCTTGCGACAGATGACTGGTGGAGCGAACTTCAACGAAGTCTTCTTTACGGATGTTCGAGTTCCTGACACGCATCGACTAGGTGACGTCAACCAAGGGTGGGGTGTAGCCCTTACAACTCTGATGAACGAGCGAGCATCAATCGGCTCAGGTAGCGGAGGCACTGGAGGTAGCTATACGAAACTAAGTGCCATGCTGAAGCACTTTGAACTCAACGAAGATGCTCTGAGTCGTCAGCAACTAATGAACATCTTTACATATGGAAAAGTTCTGGGATGGTCAAACCAACGGACCATGGATGCTCTTAAGGCAGGCAAAACTCCTGGGCCTGAGATGTCACTGTCAAAGATGGGGTTGACCCGGCAAATGCAAGCAACTTGCAACTTTGTCTCTGATGTGCTGGAAGCCCGCTTGACCGCTGACACCGGCGAATGGGGAACCTTCTCGTGGGCTGGATATCTACTAGGTCAACCCGCTATGCGCATTGCCGGTGGATCTGACGAGGTGATGAGAAATATTGTCGGCGAACGTGTACTGGGTCTACCTAAGGAGCCTGGCATTGACACCACAAGCCCATTTAAGGAAATACGAGTCGGAACTCAAAGATCCGACTAGCTACTGGTTAATTACCAGAGACCTTCACTAGGTACTAGCAGTCACAATCCAGGCAGCTCCCGCAAGCTTGACTATCCCGTTTTCCTCATGCGGTTTTAGGGCTGCGTGCATGACGTCAACAACTGGCTCATGTAGCAAACTCGAACTGGAGTCAACTACTGCTTTGACTGGACTGAATTCATATGCGTGAAGGGCAGCGAGTCGGGAATCCACTCCACCTCCAAGTGTTACTTCTGTAGTGAAGCTTTCGATATCAACATTCGTCCACCCAGCCTGATGAAGAACGTCTGCAACTCTGTCTGGGTCTGCAAATGAAAAAGGATCAGGTGCATCTGCCGAGCGGGAAGGTAGCTCCACTAACGTCATAGCCGCGCGATTCGGCACTGTGATCCAGGGGTTTTTTTCTGGTCCCTGCCAGCACACGAAACTCAATTTTGCGCCCGCTGACGTTGATGCTCGCAAATTATGAAACGCAGCAACCGGATCTTCAAAAAACATCACTCCAAAACGCGAGAAAACAATGTCATAAGGACCCCGAAGTGGGTCAACCTGGGCGTCAGCTTCGAGGAATTCAACATCTCCTTGGCTTCGACGTCGAGCTGCGTCAAGAAGTTTCTCACTGATGTCAACTCCAACTACCCGTCCGTCCCCCACTCGGTCCTTCAGCTGCAACGTCGTGTGACCACAGCCACAACCAACATCGAGAACGTCCATTTGAGAAATCTCGGGCAGAGCATCCATCGCTGCGATACCAAATACGCCCAACTGAAGGTCCATCTGTTCTTGCCGCTCTACCCAGGCCCAGCGTGTCCGCCAGTACTCGCGCTGCGCTTCATTTATCGAATTCATGCAGCGAAAAGAGACCCTTGATCGATCTGAGCGCGATCGTAGCGCTCATAATTACTCCAGATCATGTCGTCCATAAACGCCCAACTTTTTCTATGTATTACGCACGGCCCGTATCCAGCCAAAGCCATCCGGTGCTGAGGTGCCGGGTACCCTTTGTTGTTTTCGAACATGTAGGCAGGAAAATCTTTCGAAGCCACGGACATGATCTGATCTCGGACGACTTTCGCCATAACTGATGCCGCTGCTATCGAAAGGCAGGTCTGGTCACCCTTTACGATGCTGACACTGGGTACCCAGTCAACATAATTCCAATTGCCGTCAAGCAGCACCCGATCGGCAACGAACGGCAAATCATCAAGCGCCCTTCGAGTAGCGAGCCGCTGTGCATCCGACATTCCTAATTCATCGCATTCGCGAGCACTTGCGTGACCAACCGACCAACACCGGGCCCAGTTATCAATCCGACCAAAAAGCTCCTCTCGAACTTTGGGGGTCAGCATCTTCGAGTCTCTGATGCCGTTAACTCGCCCAGTTATTGGGAGGACAACCGCGCCGATAGTCAAAGGTCCGGCCCAAGCGCCTCTACCTACTTCATCGATGCCTACCACTACCGAATCGCCCTGTTCCCAGTAGAGCCGTTCTTGGTCAAGATTAGGTGGGGCACGATCGGCCATGACGGAACGGTAGCCGTCTATTGATGGAGCCACTGTGACCAAGCTTCAACTAAATGTTCCTGAAGCTGGGGGGCCGGGATCGCCATCGCCAGAATCGTGCATTTCGATTCCATTGCCGATAGGGCTCAAGAGTTCTTCGCCAACGCAACCTTTACCTTGGAATTGCGGATCGAGGCCGGGAATTCGGACCTCAAGATCTATTGGGCCACCATCAATCTCCCATAACACGGCCGGGCGGTCACTGTGCCAGCGCACGGCCCACGAAACATTGCCATATCTCGATGGCAAGCCGTGAACTTCTGCGCCTAGTCCCAACCATTCCTTAGGCCAAACCAGTGCGAGGCGAAGTTGATCAGTTGAGTCGTCAACCAAGAGACGTAGCATGCTCCGAACAAACCAGGCGCTAACGCGCAAATCGTGTCCAGCACCAGCAGTGCCATTCTTCGTCGATGGATCGACACAGGTGGGCCAGTTCATAGTTGGCGAGGCGAGCGAGGCGAGCTGTTCGAGTTTCGCGAAAACCGTTTCCGGCTCGGTGGGCAATTGTTCAAAGGCTGATTGCGCCATCTCTAGGACATTGATGTCTGCGACATCATCACTTTTTTGTGTATCGGGCACTACGACCGAAGGAATTAGCTCTCCCAGTTCGCGAACTGCCTTATCGGCCCCCACGCTTTCCAATATCTGACTCGCAGAAAGTAGGCCTTCTCTAGCGTTTGAATCAGGATTGGCCAGAATCCATCGGGCCCCATCAGCAGCAAACTCTGATAACGCTTTCGATAGCGCCTCATCAGGGGCTAGCTCCAACGCTCTACCAGCTGCAGTCAATGTTGCTGATGTCACATCGATACCGTTGTGTGTCACCGCTCCCATACGGTCCTGACGCTTTGCTCGGGAAATGAGTATTTCGCGGACAAAGGTCTCGTACCCGCATTCAGCGAGGCCTATTAACACGGCAGCTTCATCACTGGCCGCATGCGGAGGGCCTCCTGGCGCGGGCACCAGGTTTTCGCCGGTTGATGCTAAGAGTAAGGATTGCCGTGCAGCGTCAAAGACGTCATTTAAGTGCCCGGGAGGAAGTACGAAACGACTGGCATTCACTGCGTGATGACCCCACCCGCGAGCAACCTGACTGGCAGTAGGTATTTTCGAAGTTGGGTCCGAGTCGGGTGAAGCTCCAAGCGGAACAAAGCATCGCAAAGTTGACCCATGAACCAATGGTGTAATGAGGGCAGCGCTCGCCATTCCTTGTTCACAGACAACCGATTTCGGGCTTTCCTCTGTCTTATCCAACGAAAACGCAGGGTCTACCCCACCACTACCGGTGACGAGCTGCCCGGGAATTCGACCGCAAATAACTCCAACTCGACCATCTATGTGCAGCGTCCGGTCATCAAGTCCTATGTTTTGAACTCGTCCACCACCAAGGTGGTCATACGGCCGAATCGCCCACGCGAGGGCAACTGGCCTGGTGGCTTGGTTATCAACTTCCAATATCAAATATTCGGAATCAGTTCTAGCGGCATAAACACGGTGGACAAGGTCGCCACCTGCAGCGCGTATCACTGTTTCGACAACAGGCGCGCCGTCAATCAAACGTTGCCGAACGGCCCCATGCTCAGAAGGAAAAATCCAGTCATCGTCTACCCGAAGCCACCAATCAATCGACCACGAGCCCGGTCGTGCGGCAACTAGGCCCCGACGGTCTACCGCAATTCGTTCGGGGCTTTCTAGATTCCCGAGCAATGTCCAAGAGCGCGCCACTTTGTTGGACTGCGGAGTGTCGATCGCATTCTGCTGATTCTGTTCTCTCCAACGATTAACCCACCAAGGTTGAACCCAATTCGACGGCGGCAAACAACGAGTCTGCTCCTGTCGGTTACGTCGAATTCGGCGCCGGAAAAAAGTCATGATCAATGTCAGCGTAGGGCGCTCGGTCGCAGAGATCGACACTGAAAGCGAATGTACTAATGAGTCGGGGCCATCAGGGCAATAGAATTGTTCTCGATGGCAACGCCGAACGCTCTCGATCAGAACTCATTAGCTGTGCTTGTGCCCATTAAGGACTTCCGCCAAGCCAAAAATCGTCTTAGTAACCGGTTGGGCACATCTGAACGAGAAGCATTGGCTCGAACTATGGCTCATCGTGTCTTGGCATCTGCCACCGGTCTTGCTGTCCATGTCATCTGCGATAGCGATGAGGTAGCTAGCTGGGCAAAGTCAGAGGGAGCAGGAGTGATCTGGGTCGAGCAACAAGGTTTGAATCCGGCGATCACTGAAGCCATGGACCAAGTGACAGGTAAATTCGCTCACGTGATTATTGCGCATGCCGACCTTCCACATGCGAAATCGCTTGATGGCATAGCAAGCCCACAGACTGTGTCTATAGTTCCCGACCGCCACGGGCAGGGCACCAACGTTCTCAGCCTTCCTACGGGCACTTCTTTCAAATTTCACTACGGAGATGGCTCTCTATACCGTCACATGGATGAGGCCATACGTCAGAGATTGGATCTCAAAGTCCTACAAATTCCGGCCCTGCAGTGGGACGTTGATACACCGGAGGACCTTGACGGGCTCGTGGCAACTTCAGATACGGATTTGCTGAAGTGAATGACTCATTTCCAAGACCTGACTCAGCTTTAGCGATCGTCGCCCATCCAGACGATGCCGAATTCCAGTGCGGCGCCACTTTGGCCAAGTGGGCAGCAGGCGGAACTGTCGTCCACCACCTCGTATGCACCGATGGCTCAAAGGGCACTTGGGACCCCCAGGCGGATCAAGTTGCTTTAGTAGCTACCCGTAAAGCTGAGCAGGTAGCAGCAGCTCGTCGTATGGACTCCAAAGGTTCAGTAATTTTCTTGGACCAGGTGGATGGCGAATTGCAAAGTGATCTCACCATGAGGTCGGAGGTGGCAAGAGTTATTCGGCAGTTACGTCCACAAGTGATTCTTGGTCATGACCCTTGGCGCCGATACCGCCTTCACCCGGATCATCGTCACGCTGGTTTACTTGCAGTCGAAGGAATAGTTGCTGCACGGGACCCATTCTTCTTTCCAGAGCATGATCTACTGCCACATCGGCCTCAGGCCCTACTGCTATTTGAGGCTGAGGAGCCTGACCATGCTGAAGACGTCAAAGGCTGGGAATCTGCGAAGACGGCTGCGCTACTTGAGCACAGAAGTCAGTTCGAAACTACGCACGGAATACAGGATCCGAATGACCTCGACCAAATTAGGGATTTCGAGAATCGAATTCGAACGGACCTCCAACGTTGTGGTGGTTCGTTCGGCCTGGAATCAGCTGAGTTGTTTAAAGCAATTCCGGATCTTTGAAAGATTGGTCGTGCCAGACAGCCGGGTTAGAGACACGAAAAGTGAGCCGGGGGTCGCCCGACTCACTTACGTTTGACTGTCAGTTGAGGCTCAGCCTCAACCGTTCATTCGATCCTTCAAAGCTTTCGCAGCCGTAAACTTCATGCTGGTGCTCGCTGCTATATGGATTTGTGCGCCCGTCTGGGGATTTCGTCCCATTCGCGCAGCACGGTCCGAGCGTGAGAATTTACCCACGCCGGGCCAAGCAACAGCATCGCCAGCTTTGGCAGCACTTTCCACGCATCCGAAGAACGCTTCAATTACCGCCTCAGCATCCGCTTTAGTGCAGCCGGCACTACCAGCTACTGCAGAAAGCACGTCGGATTTGGACATATTGGCCATGTGAGTCTCCTCATCGCCGAACATCCGCGCGCCAGACGCGAATGTCATCGGTGTCATTTGACCCTTCTTAGGACGTCAGGTCAAGTATTTCCGGGCTTTTAAGGCTTTATGATCGCAATATGTCGTTTGGCGGGTCTCATTGCTATTTTCGGTCGCGCTGTGTATTCCAGCCCCACAACCGCTCTTCATCGGGAGGTTAGGTGTCAGGATTAGAACTCTGTCTGGTAGGAGTTGCAGCTCTCATAGGTTCGGCAATTACGGCAGTCGCAGGCCTGGGAGGCGGCATTTTGCTGCTCTCCGTCCTACTTCAGTTCCTGAATCCCCTTGAAGCGATTCCAATTCACGCAGTAATCCAACTTGCTTCGAATTCTTCTCGGGCTGTCATTTTGCGCAAGGACGTCGATTGGGCGGTTGTTTGGCGGTTCACTCTTCTTTTGCTACCGGCAGGTGTGGCCGGGCTTCTCGTCGCCGGAGTCTTTCCGGTCAATGTCGGCAGAATTCTTATAGCTGTGTTCGCCTTGGTACTTGTTTGGTGGCCTCAAGGTCTGGTCAAGATCGCCTCGCTCCTCGGTAGTGGTCGTCGAACTTTCATCCCTCTTGGGGCGATCGCTGGGTTTCTCAACATTCCGTTTGGCGTCACCGGCCCTGCTATTGCGCCTGTATTCAGAGCTGAACTCCCCCTCAGGACTGCCATGGTGGCTACTTTCGCTATGGCTCAAACGTCTGGGCATCTGGCGAAAGTCATCCTCTTTACGGGGGATGGATTCGCGTATCTTGATCAATTGGCTTTGCTAGCTACCGGAATCGGCTCGGTGATTGTTGGCACCTGGCTTGGGACTCGGGTCCTCAAAAGGCTCAGTGAGGTTCTTTTCGGGCACTTTTTTCGTTTTGCTCTGACCGCTATTTCTCTACGTGTCATTGTTTCCGCAATTATTTCCTAGCTGCTTGGCTGTGAGGACTCCCGGAATAGGGGTGCAAACTGGATCTGAGCGCCTATGAGATCGGCTGGCAAATCGTTTTCTGTATAAACGTGCAAATGGGTGTACACGTCGACTTCAGTTCCCATTAGGTCAATCCACGCGAGCACAGCGTCACCCCAGCGCTCATCAAGGAGTGCCTCCTTGACCTCTTCAGTTTCAGCAGCACTCAGAACATCAGCTGGGGTGCGCGCAACCAACTCGGTTGCAAGGACCCGATGGAGCACATCTACATCATCTGCTAGGAACACTTGAGGAGGTTCTGATCTCACAACGGCGTAAGCGACTCCAGGCATTAGCTCATACCAGAAGTAATTTCTTTAGCTTTCCAAAAGCCGGGTAGTGGTTCAGTCATTCCACCGTTGGCATAGCGGATCAGACGTTCCACCGCTTCTTCATCAAACATCGGTATTGCGTCGAAAACTGTGTAAGGACCAACTGCTCTAAGGGCTTTGTCTCCTTCACTGCCAGGTCTTGGTAGGTGGGCAGTGAGAACCAAGATTCTTGCTGCAGCATCATGGGCCTTTAGCACCGATGCTCTTCCCAAGGTTTTCCAGATTGTGTCGATACGCAGCAAACCGGGGCGCACCGTCGTGAAGGCCCCAGAAACATCTATCCACCATTCGGCGCCACCAGCGTCCTCGACTTTGAAATTGTATTGAACCCCGGCCCGAGGAACCTTTGCGTCTTTTTGTAGCAAGGTGAAGCCGCTTCTCTCCAAGAGATCGATTGCTATGTCTTGGGCTTTCTTTCCTTCTTGAGTCGCTCGACGCTGGGAATCTTCAGCTGCTATTTCCTCATCGGTTACCTCGGCTAGCGCCTCAGCAATCTCAGGCAAAGGTGGCTGTTCGCCGGGCGGCTGTCGATGCGCCCAAACCCTCGCACGAGCTGCGTTAATCCGTTCACGAGCCACATCTACGTAGACCGGGTCAAGGTCATATCCAACCCCGCGACGGTCTGTCAGGGCAGCGGCCACAAGCGTTGATCCCGAGCCCATAAACGGATCTAGAACAGCGTCTCCCTCAAAGGTGTACAGGTCAATCAGACGGCGTGGTAGTTCCACTGGAAACGGCGCTGGATGGTGCACCCGCCGGGCGCTCTCAGCGTGCATGTCCCAAACATCAAGCGTCGCTTCCATAAATTCGTCGGTCGGCAGCGTGCTCTTATGCGGGAGCCCCAGTTCGGCTCTTGCCGCTGTTGACTTCGCTCTATCAAAACGGCCTTTACTAGCAACTATTATCCGCTCAGTTGTATCTCGCAACGCCGGGTTCGCGGCACTTCTAAACGAACCCCAGGCGCAGGAACCGCTACTCCCACGACTCTTCTGCCAAATAATTTCGCCGCGGAGAAGTAGTCCTAGATCTTCGAGAATCCGAATTACGTCTGCAGAAAGGCTGCGATACGGCTTACGGCCGAGATTTGCAACGTTGACTGCTATCCGTCCACCAGGTTCTAAAACACGGACACACTCGGCGAATACTGAATCAAGCATGGCGAGATATTCGAAATAGGTAGCCGGAATTCGTTCATCAGCATCGGCGGCAATTGAGTCCTCATACTCCTTCCCCACGAAGTAGGGCGGCGAAGTCACAACTAAGGCAACACTCGAGTCTGGAAGGTGATGCATGTCTCGTGAGTCACCTTCTAAACATCCGTCTCCTAAATCAGGGATCGAATTAACCGTTTCATCGCTGGACAGGATTGGCGGATTGAATCTGGCATAAAACGCTGACGAGTCGTGTCCTTCGCGTCGAGAAACTCCAAATGACGAAGTTGAAGTGCGTTGTCGATTCTCTGTCACTTCAACTCCTCGCTAAGTTTGTTGATGAATCGCCGGTGAGAGTTACCTCAACTTAAGCCTTGTCGGCGAGTGTACGGGCATGATGGGACAGTCAGAACTATTCAGCAACCCGGGTAGGGCATAGAAAGGTTCGGGGTCGATATGCGTTTGATATTGGCCACATTCACGCAGTCAAGCTTAGAAGACCCAGATACGGTGACAAGGTGCGCTTAGTTACGTGGAACTTGTGGTGGCGGTTCGGAGACTGGGAACCTCGGCAGTTGGCTATTTCACGCACGTTAGAGGTCCTCAACGCTGATGTCATCTGCATACAGGAGGTCTGGAGTTCTGAAAACGGACCAGACCAAGCAGATGAACTCGCCAAAGTACTTGGAATGCATTACGTCAGGACACCTGAACGTTGGTGGAAGGGTCATTCCTTCGGCAACGCAATCTTGAGTAAGTACCCGATCATCGAAACCGAATCCATTCAACTGCCACCTATCGATGGTCCGGGAGCGCGCTGGGCCCTATCAGCTCTTCTCGACCGACATGGAACTCACATACCTGTTATCTGCACTCACTTGGATTACCGATTTGACCAAAGCCAACGACGGCAAGAGCAAGTCAGAACTATTTTTGAGTTAGTCGCCGCCAAACATGATCCTGAAGGCCACCCTGTTGTACTAGCTGGTGACTTCAATGCGACCCCAAACTCTGATGAGATTCGAATGATCACGGGGGAAGCACCCACTCCCGCAGAAGGATTGGCGATGACGGACGCTTGGCCTCAATGTAACGACACTCCTGGCTGGACGTGGGATAAGAAAAACCCCTACTTGGCCGAAGCTACTTGGCCTCAACGCAGACTTGACTATGTCTTTGTGTCGTGGCCTCGGCCCGCTCCATTGGGCAATATCGAATCTGCACATCTAGCCGGAGTTGACCCCGTCGACGGAGTGACAGCCTCTGATCACTGGGCGGTAGTAGTAGACCTAGTTGATACCCCTACTAGCTGATTCAGTTTTTCGGCCGTTCCCATTTCGTTCCGTCATAGGCTCGCACGACCTTTGCTGGGACTCCAGCTATAACTGAGTGTGGGGGAAACGTTCCCCTGACGACGGAGTTGGCCGCAACGACACAGTGTCTCCCAATGCAAGCTCCGGGTAGTACAACAGCTCCAGATCCGATCCAGCTTCCATCGCCTATCACTACGGGGTCGTCTTGTGGATCTTGAATTCCGATCGGTGTATCTGGATCTTCGTAGCCGTGATTTTGGTCGGTGATGTAAACGTTCATTCCGGTAAAAACGTCATCGCCTATATCAATGCGATAGTGGCCAACGATCGCGCTTCCGCGACCGATCAAACATCTATCTCCAATGATCACGACGGGGTCAGTCATCATCTTTTGGTCTGGCACCATTCCAGCCGACAAGGTCACATCAGCGGCAATCATCGTGTCTTCGCCAATACTTATCCACCGTTCTCCGTACATGTTTCCCGTAGGCCAGTTAATTATTGATCCGCGCCCGAACTGCTTGTAGAAGCGAGCAGCATGATCGTTGGGCCCAATCGATGCTGTTCGGTTGAGCATCTTGGAAACGCTACGGATCGTTCTACCAACTGCTGACCGGCATCGGGAACGAAGTCTGAGCATGGGCGGACCCTAGTCGGCTGTCAGAGCTTCTCGTAGCGACTCAGTAGTCGTTTAGCGGCAATGGAAGCAAGATCATCGAAGGACCCTTTGCTCAGAACACGTGCGTCCGGTCCAAGTCGTAGCAACAAACGTTCAAGGAAGATGGTGCTCGAAACTGGTATCTCGACTACCAATTTCTGTTCGTCCTCTATAACTGATACTTCTAAAGGTTCAATCATCCATCGAGAACCGGTTGGTATTTCGATCGTGACCACGGGCGCTTCCTCCTCTCCGGTGAAGGCTGCATCTCCGGGATCCGACCGAGTGTGTGTCTCTCCAGTCAATTCGACAGCTTCGATACGGTCAATACGGAAGGTTCGGTGATCGTCTCGAAGTTGACAATGAGCACGCAAGTACCAATCACCAGAAACGTTGAGTGTTTCGTAGGGTTCCACTGTTCGGACCGAAACCTCGTCCGCCCACCTGGCGTAGTACTCGATTTGGATGCGTTCGTGATCCCTTGTGGCCTGCTCAACAACCTTCAGGAATTCGGGGTCTTGAATATCTATTGCGACGGATGATCCGATGCCCAGGGCACGTTCAAGTTTCGAGACACCGGTCTTGAGGGCTTCAACGTCAGTGCCCGGTAACCCAAGAGCAGCATTCGCTACTGCAAGAAGACCGAGAGCTTCACTGCGGTCAAGTTTGCGAGGGCGTCCGAATAGTGGGTTGATGTCGAAAAAAATCTCCCCATCATCGTCAACGACGACGCCCAGATTGTGGAACTCCTCATTTACTGCGACTTCTATTCCCTGCAAGGGGTATAGCTCACTGTAGGCGTCATCTATATCAAGTCCGAAGTGGTCAGCTACCTCTGAGACACTTACGGGCTGGTGCTCGTGGGCCCACAGCATCATTGCTAATTGCAATGCTAGACGAGCATCATTGGTGCGCCGCTTTCTCATCTTGGGCCCGCTAGTGCGTTAAGCCATGTGACCACATCATTGACCATTTCTGGAGGGTCGAGAACTACAGCATGTTCTCCCATGCCAAAAAGCCACGATCGGAAAGCGCCGGGGCTACGAACGTCAACTTCAATTACGACCGACCCGTCTGCTCGTCGTTCGATTACTCCCCCGCGATCACGTTCGACCTGTCTGGCCAACAGCGAGTCAATTAGTACCTGCGCGACAAGACCACTCTCCGGTCCGTGCAACAACGGGTCCTCCGCCATCGCTTCAGCAGGATCAGGAATTCGGTGATCTGGAGCTGAGCCAGTTGCGTCGACCGTAACCGAGCTTTGGAATCGTTCTACTTTAAAGTTTTTTGCAGTTTCATCCTCGTAGGCGTGCAGATACCAGCCTCCTTGCCTCCAAAACACCAGGACCGGTTCAACTTCACGGGGCTGCCCGCCATATGTGAAAGTAACCAGGCAATTCCGGTCGACGGCGTCGTGGAGAGCCACTAGCTCGTCGGGCGCACTCAACTGTGCTCTGAGTGGAGGCGCTGTCGGTAAAGTTCCAGCTCCCAGTTTCGCTAGCGCGTCTATCTCCCAAGCTGCATCAAATTGAACCATCGATGCTGCCATCTCAATCGCCAGACTCTCACTTTCGGAGAGGTCAAGGTTTAAGAAGACGTCAGCGTCTCTGATCGCGTATCGAGTGCCTCCAGCTGCCTCATCGTTGCCACCAATATTTTCAGTGTGTATGGAGATGCCACATTCGCGCAGATCTTTTTTGTCGCGTTCAAAAGTCTTCTTGGAACTCGAGCCATCGTCGATGTACAAGTCCGTATCGCGGACAATTTCTGTCCAACTCACAGGAGCCGGGCAAGCTCGCAGATACATCAGCAGCTTCCATATACGTTCGTTCTTATCCACTCCCCACGACTCTAGATTCCAGCTAGATAAGATTGTTCGATCTTTGGAAGCCCTAACCTGCTGTTGTGGGTGACGGTCCAATTCCTCCAGATCAACTGAATGTTCCCAGCGATGATCTGGGACCCCTGCACCGGCGCGACGCCTTACAGCGTCTAGAGGCAGAACAACTAGATGTTTTGATTATTGGAGGCGGTGTGACCGGGATCGGGTGTGCCCTTGACGCCGCATCCCGAGGGTTGACTGTTGCCGCAGTTGAACAACGAGATTTGGCTTCTGGAACTTCTAGCCGTTCGAGTAAGTTGATTCATGGCGGACTGCGCTACTTGCAGCAATTCCAATTTGGTCTCGTCAGGGAAGCTCTGTCGGAGAGAAATCTCTTAATTACTCGAATAGCTCCCCATTTGATCAACAAAGTTGATTTCCTATACCCGCTGCGGAACCTCGGAGAACGCCTCTATGCGGGCACAGGAATCGCTCTTTATGACTTGATGGCTGTTCGCGGGGGGAATTCACTCCCCCGCCATAGACATTTGAGTCGTAAACAAGTCCACAAAAAAGCCCCCGGGTTAGCAGGTAATGCTCATCGGGGAGCCATCGTGTACTCCGATGCCTACGTGGATGATGCTCGCTACGTAGTTTCTGTTGCACGCACCGCTGCTCAGTATGGTGCATCGATCCTTACCTCGACCAAAGTCACGGGCCTCATTAGTTCTGGAGGTCGAGTCTGCGGCGCATTAGTCAAGTGTCTCGAAACCGGCCGGGAACTGAAGGTCTCTTGCCGGACCGTGGTAAACGCCACGGGCGTGTGGAGCGATGATATTGAGAATTTTGTTGGTGAGGACAGCACAAGAGTAAGAGCCTCCAAGGGAATCCATCTAGTAATTCCCCGAGATCGCATCAATCTCGACACAGGTTTGATTTTTCGCACCGCGGAAAGCGTCCTCTTCATTATTCCGTCAGGTACACATTGGATAGTCGGAACAACCGATACTGATTGGCAGCTCGATCGTGCACATCCTGCAGCGAGCAAGAGGGACATAGATTACTTACTCACAACTTTGAATCGGGTAGTTAAAAATCCTGTAACAACCAAAGATGTCGTCGGCGTATACGCGGGTCTTCGCCCCCTACTAAACGGCGACGCTACCAAGACAAGCAAACTGAGCCGTGAACACGCAGTGACAACTCCCGCAGCGGGCCTAGTCTCGATCTCGGGTGGCAAGTACACCACATATCGAATTATGGCACTTGACACTATTGACGCAGTAGGTCGCGATCAAGGCCGCAACCTCTCCGGGTCCCAGACGTCTGAGCTACCACTGATCGGGGCCCAAAATTACGAACAAGTACATGCCCGTGCTGCGGAGATTGCGCTCAAATCCGGAGTGCCCCTGTCCGGTGTCAATCATTTGATTTCCCGTCATGGTGATCGGATCAGTGAAGTACTCGATTTGATCACTGCCGATGAATCGCTGGGAACGCAGATAGACCCAGAGCTGCCTTATCTCCGCGCCGAAGTTATTCATGCCGTCCGTTTCGAAGCTGCCTTGCATTTAGAAGACGTACTGACGAGACGCACTCGGCTCTCAGTCGAAACTTGGGACCGAGGCACCAATTCCGCTCTGCAAGTTGCTCAGTTGATGGCCGGGGAATTGGGATGGGACGAATCTCAGGTTCGCAGTGAAGTTGAGCATTACGTCAAGCGCGTTGAATCAGAAAGGTCGAGCAACAGCCAACTTGATGACGCAGGTGCCGACGCTTCACGCATCGCCGTTGGCGACGTGCGCGAAAGCTTTGCTTAAGTTTCGATCTGTCCCACCAAACGATTCTTCTGTATTTTTCCGAGAGCATTTCTGGGCAACGTTTTCAACGTGTACGTCCGTCGAGGACGCTTGTAATGTGCTAGTCGCTCACCAACGAAGTTCTTGATTTCTTCGTCGGATATTTCTCGGTCCGCCACCACAAAAGCTATGACCGCTTCTCCCCATTCCTCGTCAGGGACACCGACTACAGCACATTCTTGGATGGGTTCGTACTGCGAAATTACGTCTTCAACCTCTCTTGGGTAGACGTTGAATCCTCCCGAAATAATGAGTTCCTTCGCCCGGCCAACAATGGACAGATAGCCCTCTGGGTCTATAGCACCAAGGTCGCCAGTGCGGAACCAGCCGTCAACGAATGCTTCAGTATTTTCATCTGGGCGTTCCCAATATCCTGAAAAAACATTGGGCCCTTTGACTTGGATTTCTGCTGGATCTCCCTCAAGTCGCACCTCCACTCCAGGCAAGGGGAACCCCACTGCACCGGGTCGTCGCTCTCCTTCGTATGGATTAGAAACCAGCATCGCTGTTTCAGTCATGCCGTATCGTTCCAGCACATGTTGGCCCGTCACCCGATGGATGCTTTGATGAAGTTCAGCCGCCAGAGGTGCTGAGCCTGACACGCACAAGCGAAGTTGCTCAAGCTCAGTAGCTTTCGGCGATTCGAGCAACCTGCTGTACATAGTTGGAACACCAAAGAACATCGTTGCGTCGAATTTTGCTATCGAATGCAGTACTTCATCCACATTGAACTCCGACAGCAAGACCACTTTGGCGCCAACTGCTAACGATCCATGCAATCCCACTCCCAGACCGTGCATGTGAAACAGCGGTAACGCGAGAATCAGGGTGTCATCGGGAGTCCATCGCCACGCTATCTCAAGGCCTCGCACCGACGACAGGAGATTGCCGTGTGACAGCACAGCACCTTTGGGTCGGCCTGTTGTGCCCGATGTGTATGCAATTAAGGCAGGATCAGTAGTTTCCGTTCGATCCAAACGGATATTTCTTCCTGTCTCCAACTCCACCGATGGTGATGTCACTGCGACACTTGGGTCAGCTGAGTGAATCCACTCCCTCCATTCAGGCTGCTCAACGATTGCAACCTTGGGTCGGCCGTCAGATACCACGTGTTCAACTTCCTCAGCACGGTAGGCACCATTAGTGGGCATAACGACGGCACCTAGCCTCAAGATCGCTACGTGAGCTACCACCAGCTCTGCAGAGCTGGTGGCGCTTAGGAGGACTCGATCGCCGGGCTCCACGCCTGCATGTCCCAACCGTTGTGCAACAACCTCTGAACGGTCTAAGAGTTCTTGTCCCTTGACCCAACCTGATTCAGGGTCGTGGATGACAGCTCGTTGTGGTTGTTCTCGCCATTGTCTGACCCAGACAGACGGAAGTGTCTCCCCAGCTAAGAGTTCAACTTCGGACTGTTCTAACCCTTCCGGAAGGTGTCGGTGCCATGCATTCATATTCGCTAACTTCTCTGGGTCACTGAAGCCATCACCCTACCGCTTTCTCGGAGGCCGTCACCATGACTCGGTTTTCAACTCGGCAAAGAAAAAGTCGGACCAAAGAACATTTGGCATCCCCAACGGGATTTGAACCCGTGCCGCCACCTTGAGAGGGTGGTGTCCTAGGCCGCTAGACGATGGGGACCAGGCCGGGAGCCTAGACCCCCGAGCGAAGGGCCAGCATATCGATCTGCGCCTATGGCGACACAAGCAGAGATTTCGTTCATTTACGCAGTCGGTCTTTTCGGCCGATACCGGCAAGGCCGCCAGGGAACAAGAATGTCAATACGATCAAGCCGAGGCCGAAGACAAACGCCGAGTCGTCCAACAGATCAAAAAACTCTCCTACAGGGCCCAACCCATCGAAGCCTGCGACAAGATCACCAACTTTTCCGACGACCGTGCGAGCGATGACCCCCAGCACAGAACCCCATATCGTTCCCAAACCACCTACAACGGCTGACGCATAGATGACGAGTGACTCCTGTGCGGGAAACTTGTCTTGTGAAACAAACGGCACCAAGGCCACTTGCAGGGCGCCGCAAAGCCCTGTCAAGCCTGCACTTATGGCAAAAGTTGTGACGCGAGCAGAAACGAGGTCGATCCCGTAGACAGCGGCTGCTGTGTCGTTGTCTCGCAATGCACGCATAGAGCGCCCAAAGCGGCTGTTGACGACGTTCCAGGTGGCCCATAAGGCCAGCAGCACGACAAGCACACAAAACACGTACCTATAGACCGATGAAGCCATCCGGCTGTCTCCGGGCCACCAGCCGGGAGCGTCAAATCGAGCGTCGATTGAACGGCCGCTGACTCCACCGGTAATGGAAGGGAATCTTTTACTCAGTGGTCGGAACACGATTGCTAAACCAAGGGTGACCAGAGCCAAGTGGATTCCTTTGATCCTCAATGCAGGAAGACCCACAAGAGCTCCGGAAATGCCTGCAGTAACCGCTCCCAGAGCAATTGCTAGGAGCCAGGGCATCGACAGGTCATCAACGTAATAACCCGTCGCGAACGCTCCAACACCGACGAAAACTCCATGTCCCAGACTGATCATGCCTCCATAACCTGTGGCGACATTGACCCCAAGTACCGCTAACACGCTCACAATGATTTGGCTGGCCTGTCTGAGGCTGGTGGTCGTCGTGAGGAATGGAATGACTGCCAAAGCCAGGCAAAGTGCAGCTGTACCGAATGCACCCATCCGGCTGAGACGTTGTTCCGCTCCAATCATCAGACTCGCTCTATCCGTTTGGTTCCGTATAGGCCAGCTGGGCGGATTAACAAGATAACTACCATCGCTAAGAGAGCGGGAAGCACACTTAACTCGAAACCGATAAACGGCACATACGCCGGTATGAGCGTCTGACTCAAACCGATGATAAGACCGCCCACCAAGGCACCTTTGGGTGAGTCCAGCCCTCCGAGAGTCGCTGCAGCAAAGGCATACACCAGAACTCTCAGCATCATGCTTGGTTCAAGTAGAACCGAGTTGGCGCTGAGGCATGCTGCCAGCGCGCCAAAACCTGATGCGAGAGCCCAGCCGTACATCAATGTTGGGCCGACTCGAATACCAACGAGTTCGGCGTTAGACGGACTAATCGATACCGCTCTGAAGCCCAAACCGGCTCGGGTGTGGCGCAGCAGCAACACGAGTAGAACTAGTACCGACAGAAGTATCGCCCACACCCCAACAGTTGAGTATCGAAGGCGCGCTCCGAAGATTAGGAAATGTTGGCCAGCACCGGTCGGGAAGATGGCGGGAAAGAACCTTGGACCGGTTCCCCACCACTGAGCCATAAGGGAGTTAACGGCCAGCAACAAACCAATAGTTATGTTGACCAAGGCTAAATCTGAGGCGCCACCGAGAGGTCTGATGAGCGCACGTTCGGTCACAGCACCTGCCGCCATTCCGCATATGACAGCTCCGATAATGGCAAGAGGGATCGTGAACGGAACCCCCGGGATGATGCCGGCGAGGCCGCCGCCGGTTAATCGCGGTTGAGGACCAGATAAGAGAACGAACGCTATGTAGGCGCTGAAGGTGGCCATTTCGCCTTGCGCAAAATTCAACAAACCTGTCGACCGAAATATGATGACAAGGGCTAAAGCTAGGGACGAGTAGATGGCGCTGTTGAACAGCGCATCAAAGATTCGTTGGAGCAGAAGAACATAATCCATAACAAAAGACAGAGTGACCGTAGCAAGAACTTCCGGCTGAAGTCGCGTTTCGGGGGTGGCTTTCGCCACCCCCGAAAAAGCTACTACCGGTTTGTCTGACCTAGTAGGTCAAAATAAACCGTTGAAGTGCATAAACAACTACAAACAATGTGCCCAGTCCGCCTAACAGGCGAGCCATACTCGCTGTGCCTTTGACTGCGTCGGGCCGATTTCCTGCCGCATGCGCTTTCAATTCGTTCGCTCCGACAAGCATCGCTACTGGAGCCAGCAGAATAGTCATTCGCAATCCGAAAGCAAGTACCCCGACAATAAGACTGTCAACTGCCATAAGCAGCCAGCCAACAGTCAGCAGTACAGCCGGGATGATCGCCATCTTTACTGCAGTATCAGCTCTTTTTGATTCCATACCGGGATCAAAGCTCGACAGGGGCTGGATCGGATCTCCCCCTGGGGTCAGCGGCACAACCTTAATCAGTTTGTCCGAGACCATCCTCGCCAGTGAAACAATTCCACCCGGTGCGAAGAACGTGAAGAGAATGAGAATCAAGCCGAAGATGGCTTTAGCTAGCGGACCATCACCATTAAGGGTGTATAGACCGAGCGGTACCGAAATCCTCTTTGTGAGGTCATTAACCCACACCACGAAGAGACCTCCAACTAACCCACCTTGGAGAGTTCCCACTCCGCCAAGTACTAGACCAATAATGAGGTCAATGGCGAGCAGGAACGTGAAGTCTTGGCCGGCGACGAAGCCCTTGTCTAGGCACCACATCAGGCCAGCCAGTGAGCCGAGCGAGGCGCTAATAGCGAAGTTCATTGTCTTGGCTACCGGAAGGTTGACACCATAGACAGCCGCGCCAGCTTCGTTATCACGAATCGCCAACACCGCGCGTCCAGGTCGACTTCGCAGGTAGTTGGTAATCAAGAGCATGATGACGCCCAACATCAAAACAATGACCCAGTACCGGTAGGCCGAACCACCGCGGGCGCCGTCAACGCCTGGCAACCATTCCATATAACTAGGGGCTATGACTTCTTCGGAAACTCCCTTACCGTTAGGTCCGCCAGTTCGCTTAGCAATACCAAGCTCGTCGATATTGACCAACGTTGGGAAGACTGCTGCTTGAGCAATCGTCACCAGCGCTAGATATAAACCTTTCACTCGTAGAGCGGGAAGCCCGATGACAACTCCCATGATGAAGCCGACTATCAGCACTATGGGTAAAACTTGCCAATAGTCCCAGTTTTCGTCTTGGACCATGGAGGCTGTGACGAACGCTCCAATACCCATGAAAGCTGAGTGTCCGAGGGCCAACATTCCGTTGAAACCGACGACCAGGTTCACCGCCAAAATGGCGACACTCATGATCAAAGCGCGGTTCATTTTTCCGATTTCGAATGGCTCCAGGACCAGTGGCGTAAGCAGCAGGAAGCCTGCTAGGTAAACCCACTGAACGTATTTCCATCTTTTATGTTCTGCGCTGTCTTTTGCAACGACAACCAGTGGTGCACTCATTTTGAAACTCCTCTTGTTGTTGTTGGGTTAGACGCGTTCGACACGTCGGGTACCGAATAGGCCCGATGGTCGGAACAGTAGGACGATAAGGATGATGAGGAAGGCCGCAGCGAGCTGCAGGATCGACATGTAAAGCTGGCCGAAGACCACCACGCCACCCCATGTAACAAGGACAGCTTGGATTAAGCCAACAAGGATTCCGCCAAGAACTGCTCCGCCAAGGCTGTCAAGCCCACCTAAGGCGGCTCCAGCGAGGGCATAAATCAGGATGGTCGCCATCATGTTGGGGTTCACACCACCAAGTTGTGGCGCAACCAGCACAGCTCCGAGGGTTCCGAAAGCGGAAGCAATAGCCCACCCGAATCCCAAAGTGCGTCCTGTGTGAACACCAACAAGCCGAGCTGATTCGACATTTGAGGAAACAGCACGGAATGCCAGTCCAGCTTTGGTTCTGTTGAGTATCAAGCCAAGCACGAATAGTGCAAATGCGAGGGTTACCCAGATACCGATGGACTGGTATTTCAGCCTGCTGCCGAATACCTCAATAAATCGGTCTCCTCCAACGCTTGGAACCCAACTTGGGAATTTCCCGAATGGGTTGCTGAGAATACGAACCTGGTAGTTCCATATGTCACCAGCAACGGCGTTAATAATGAGAAACAGTCCGAGTGTGATCAACACAACCGGCAGGTGATCTGCAGGGTCAAAGGGCCGGGTGAGAGATCGTTCAATCAATACACCGAGCCCTGCGCTGATCATCATGGCTAACGCCATTGAAAGCCAGAGCCATAGTCCCTGTTCCATGTGCAGTACGTAAACCAAGAAGGCTCCGAGCATGGCTAATTCGCCGGTGGCGAAGTTAATCAGGGTCGTTGCCTTGAAGATAAGTACGAGCGCTAATGCGACGGTGCCATAAATGGCGCCGAGGCTTAGGCCGTTAAAGATGAAGTCCGGGAGGATATCAAAGTTCCATGTCATTGCTTCTTGCCCTCCTTAAGCACCTAAGTACGCTTCCTGCACTGCAGGATCGTTCTTAAGTTTGTCAGCGGTTCCGTGCAACGTGATCTCACCAGACTCAATCACATAGCCGTAATCGGCCATGTCGAGAGCGAGATTCGCGTTTTGTTCCACTACAAGCATCGTGAGGCCTGTCTCTTTATTGAGAGTTGTGAAACGTTCAAATAAGTCTTCGATAATGAGCGGTGCTAGGCCCAATGAGGGCTCATCTAGCAGAAGGAGCCGAGGTCGACACATAAGTGCCCGAGCCACAGCAAGCATCTGTTGTTCACCACCGGAGAGCGATCCAGCGAGCTGGTCGCGTCGTTCCGAAA
>NTLA01000005.1 GCA_002457435.1 Acidimicrobiales bacterium MED-G01
TTTGTGTGTCTTCTCCGCACTTCACCAATGGAAGATGGGAACAAGCACGCTGGGTTGTCTCAGCTTCTTATTGATCTGAAATCGCCGGGACTAGAAATTAGTCCGATTCCATTTCTCGATGGTTCCCACCATTTCAATGAAGTCACCTTCAATGAGGTTTTTGTTCCGGAAACGAACGTGCTTGGAGACCCCGGCATGGGCTGGCACCAGAACACCACGGAAATGGCCTACGAACGCGGTGGCCCTGACCGCTGGCTGTCGCCTTTTTCGACCGTCGAACAGTTGCTCCGCGAGGCCAAAGGCACTGAATTGGAGGCGACCGTTGCTGATCTATTCGGTGAGTTAGTAGCACGCTGGTGGGGCATTCGAAACCTATCTCTCTCCGTTGCGCGCCTTATCGATACTGGGGAAGCTCCATCGGTGGAGTCTTCTTTGGTTAAAGAGATGGGGACACGCTTCGAACAGGAGGTCATAGAGAAGCTCGTTCACTTGATTGACCTCGAATACTCCCCCGAGTCAGAGTCTCTCTTTGAACGACTTTTGGCGCAATGTGTTGTGACATTCCCTGGCAACACCATTAGAGGCGGGACCATCGAAATTCTCCGTTCAGTCGCCTCAAAGGGATTGAAAGGGTTACCGGCATGAGCGAAACATTTGGGGTCGACCCCCTAATCACGGAGACCGCTGATCGGCTTTTCTCTCAAATCTGCGATCACGAATCGATTCAAAATGCAGAAGCAAACGGCGAAGCGGCCGAGATCTGGAATGCCTTTGCCGAAACTGGGTTCCCTTGGATATCGATCGGGGAAGAGTTCGGTGGGTCGGGAGGAACGCTCCTCGAAGCGTTAGAGGTCCTGCGCTTAGTCGGATACCACGCTGCTCCAATCCCTGCCGCTGAAACCGGAGTTCTCGGCGGCTGGCTTCTTGCTAGTTCGGGCCAGCAACTACCGGAAGGAGTTGTAACTGTCCTTCCAAACGGGAGCGAAGATCTCCTCGTCACGAGGAACGGTGATCACCTGACTCTTACTGGCCGCGGCCTCCGTGTGCCTTGGGCCCGAGCAGCCGAAATCATCGTTGTACCTATACAAGTCGAAGAGCAGACCTTCGCAGCGACGGTCGATCCCGGCGACTGCCAAATCACCCCCATGACCAACATGGCAGGAGAGCCTCGAGATACCGTCGATTTCAATCAAGTCAAAGCCTTTGCTGCCCCACTGCCGTCTGATGTCAACCTTCAAACATTCCGATTCCGCGGAGCCCTGTCACGGACGGCCTTGATGGCCGGAGCTATTGAGAAGATGAGCCAACTCACAGTTTCCTACACCAATGACCGTGTGCAGTTCGGTCGCCCGGTGGCAAAATTTCAAGCAGTGCAGCAACATCTAGTGTGGGGTGCTCAGGATGCGGCGCTCGCTCGAATGGCAGCCGAAACTGCCGGCCGTGAAGCCAACCGGGGGGACGGTGCATTCGAAATAGCATCAGCTAAATTGATCGCAAATCAAGCAGCTGCTCGGGCTACGAAAGCCTGTCATCAGGCTCATGGTGCCATGGGCATGACTCAGGAATACCCACTTCACCATTTGAGTCGCCGTCTTTGGTCTTGGCGCAAAGAATACGGAGGTGACGCCGAGTGGGGTGAGTGGCTAGGCCGCATTGCGATCTCTCAAGGTGCTGATGGCTTGTACCCCTTGATAACTGGTGGATCTGCTGCCCTGACATAGATTGATGAAGCTTCGGTCGCAACGACCGCCGATGAGATCTAGCATCAGGACATGACTGAATTTGGTATTTACGGTGATCTCCATGTCTCTCTCGAAGGGCACGTTGCGACGGCGGAGATACGCCGTCCCCCAAATAATTTCTTCGACCTCGCCCTAATCGACGGCTTAGTTTCGGCCTTCACTGACCTAGACGAAGACGACAATTGCCGTTCGATAGTTCTGTGCGCCGAAGGTAAAAATTTCTGCGCAGGGGCTCAATTCCATAATGACGGCACCCGGGGCGGTGAGATTACAGCTAAAAACCCCGACGGCTCACCACGTCATCTTTATGACGCAGCTTTCGACCTTTTCAGCTGCAAAACGCCCGTAGTGGCAGCTATTCAAGGAGCTGCAGTCGGTGGAGGTCTGGGCGTTGCATGTTTCGCCGACTTTCGCGTCGCAGCGCCCGAAGCACGCTTCACCGCCAACTTTGCTCGGCTCGGGTTCCATCATGGGTTTGGATTAACAGTCACACTCCCTTCTCTTGTCGGTCAACAAAAAGCACTGGAGCTGCTGTATACCGGAGCGCGAATTAACGGAGAAGAAGCAGCTGCGATTGGGTTAGCTGACAAGTTGGCGCCACTCTCTGAACTTCGGTCAGAAGCCAACGCGCTCGCCATCGAAATCGCAACTTCAGCTCCGCTTGCTGTCGAATCAATTCGACAAACGATGAGAGGGCATCTACCTAACGCCATCAAGGTGGCCACCGACCACGAAAAGGAAGAGCAAGACCGTTTGCGAACGACCGAAGATTGGCGAGAGGGCGTTAACGCGATGAATGAGCGTCGTGTCCCAAATTTCTCAAGGAAATAAGGCTCCAACTGGGGGGTCCGTTTGATATGAGTGACTTAACTGAAGATCAAATACGTTCTGCTCTGGAATCGATCCTGGAGCGACGCACGGCTGATACCCGATTAACAACGATGGGTGCAGGATCCGACGATCTCGAAGCGGGCCGCCGTTATCTAGCCGATACGGTCGCTGAGGGTTGGCATGTTCCGACTTGGCCGGCTGAATACGGTGGAAGAAAGGCCTCCAGCAGCCAAAACGCTCTTATTGGGAGCATCTTGCGCGAATTCATAGTCCCGGATCTCTATCCATTCGCAATTGGGTTAGGCATGGTCGGCCCAGCGTTGTTAGCTCATGGAAATTCTTCCCAACAAGAGAAGTGGCTGAAAGCGATCGCCTCTGGGACGTCGATCTGGTGCCAAATGTTCTCTGAGCCTGAAGCTGGGTCTGATCTAGCCAATGTTGCTTTGCAGGCGAAACTAGACGGCGATGAATGGGTCGTTGAAGGGCAGAAGACTTGGACTAGTAGAGCTATGTGGGCTGATTGGGCTATCTGTCTCGCTCGAACCGACCCGGCTCAGCCCAAACACAAAGGGCTCACGATGTTTGCGATGCCGATGGCAATTCCCGGAGTCGAAATTCGACCTTTGATGCAAATGAACCGAGATGCACATTTCAGTGAAGTGTTCGTCGAGGGAGCACGCCTAAGCGATGAATGGCGCATAGGTGACGTGGGTGAAGGGTGGCGCGTAGCTATGACAGTTCTCGCTCATGAGCGCGCGGGTGGCGGAAGTCGAGGTGGCGGTGACGGTAGCACCAGGGGGGCTCATATCCCGACTTGGATAAGCGATCTTCAGGCATTGCCTACCCCGCACAACGCCATTTGGGATGACGCTGTTATGGGTCTGTACTCACACGATGCTGTGAGCCGCTGGACAATGCAACGCGCATCTGATGAGGCCCGTTCCAGCGGCTCGCCCGGGCCCGCAGGCAGCGGAGCAAAATTGCGGACTGTGAAGTCCTACAAAGGGCGGGCCTATCTAGCGAACCAAAGTTCAGGGGCCTACGGAATGCTTCAGGATGGACATGGTTACATCGAGTTGATGACTGCGCCTTCGATGTCGATTCGCGGCGGAACAGATGAAATACAACGAAATATCCTTGGTGAACGAGTGCTTGGACTTCCGGGAGAACCTCGATTGGACCGCGATGTGCCATGGAAAGAAAGTCGACGCGGGCTTATCTAAGTTGAGCGTCGCTCACGCAGCAACACTTCCTGGGCAACCGTCGCGACGTGACGTCCGTCCGACGCGAATAAGTTGCCTACGGTCATCCCACGAGACCCATTAAGACCATGACAATCCCAATCATAAAGATGCCATTCATCGGCCCGGGTCGGTCGGTGGAACCACATCGCATGATCGAGCGACGCCCCCATGAATCGTTCTTGATATTCCTCTCGAGGGGCTTGAATCGGGTGCAGAGACCGAGCCGCATCAAATTGGACGGCGTCAGAAGTAAACGCAAGTCCACACACGTGAAGCCGCGGATCGCTAGGAAGCTCATCTTGGACCCTAACCCAGCCCATGGACCTTCCAGCACCTGGGGGGCTATCCAAAACCCTCCGGTTCATGATCACATTCATATGATCGCCGTCACGAGGTCGACAATCTTCGGGGTCCGGCGCAAGCGGCATACGCGCAGTCTGAATCTCAGCGTCCTCTTCCACCACGTGAAACGAACACGAAAGATTTAGAATTGCTCCGCCACTCTGTCGGGCAACAACGGACCGCGTGCAAAAGGATCGGCCATTTCGGAGACGGTCAACTTCATAGCGAACAGGCTCAACCAGGGTACCGCCGCGAATGAAATAGGCATGAACAGAATGAAGGCCGAAGTCCTCACCAACCGTGGCGAAGGCAGCCTTTAATCCCTGAGCAATTACCTGACCGCCATAAATTCGACCCCACTCATAATCAGCGCTCAGCCCTACCCAGGTCTCCGGGCCATGTTGCTCCAACTCCATCAATTCACTGAACGTTGTCGGATGTGTTGCCATACCCACCGAGCGTAACTCCATCTCTAACGGCCGCCACAGTCTCCTTTTTCTTACCCAGACCCTATGCATCTTTCAGGTCAGCCTGAAAGACAACGGGCACAAGCGCTGGTACCCCGACTACCGTCTGGTCGGTGAATCCCCTCAACAACTCTCAACTCCATGCCGCTGATGTCCTCTGGGACTATTACCAGCGAGACGTCGACATTTCAGAAGAAGCCTTTGGTGATCTAGATTTCAGCGATGGGCTCGCTATTCAAAATGAGATCCGCCAAAGACGTCTCGATAGCGGCCTAACTCAAATCGGTTGGAAAGTCGGGCTGACCTCTGACCGAGCTCGGAAGCAGGTAGGAATTGACGACCGGCCGTTCGGACACCTGATGCAGCTTTTCGGTAGCGGACTATCCCTTCCAGCCTCATCGGTCAATGGGGCAACTATCGAACCAGAGATGTGTTTCACCATCGGTGAAACAATTTCAGGACCCGATGTGGATCCGGCAACAGTTGCTAACTGCATAGAAAAGGTTGCTGCGGGCTACGAACTCAACGAGCGGCGCGCAGTGGTCGGGGGGAATCTCGCAATGTTGGTTGCTGACAACCTCACCAACTGGGCGATAGTGGAGGGGACTGGCGTGCCAATAGAAAACATCGAGGACATTGACGACACTGAGATTGTTCTTTACCGGAACGGAGAAGAATGTTTTCGTTGCCTACACAGAGAAGAAGTCGATAATCCGTTTATCTCGATTTCACGGCTGGCGGCTACCTTGCACCGTTTTGAGCTTGAACTGGAGCCCGGACAAAAGGTGATTACTGGTGCCTACACGAGACATCAAGTTGCTGCAGATGAGCACTGGCTCGCTGAATATTCAAATATTGGTCGAGTAGAAACGAGCTACACGTGAATGCGCAACTACCTATACCGGATAAGCCTCTCAATGTCCTCGTCACCAAGACTCTGACTTTGTCCGAGGTCAGCGCTGAAGAAGAGGCAATGATCACCGAAGCCGCTGGCCCTGGAGCGGTCGTAACAATTGTTGACAGCCCCAAGGAGGGAGTTGGCTATGCCCGTGATGCCGATGTGATCTTGGGAATTACACCGAAATGGCTTTTCGAGGCGGCACCAAACCTTAAATGGGTTCACGCAACAGCTTCGGGGGTGGACATGTTTATGTATGAGGAATTCATAGACAGTGACGTCACATTGACTGGCGAGAAGGGTCTAGTAGGGGGCCATCTAGCCGATACGGCTTTTGGTCTGCTCCTTGCTCTGACCAGAAGAATTAAGACGGCAATCGAGCTCGGCCCAGAAGGATGGACTCTCGAAAATCGCGAAATGATGCGCTTTTCCGAAGTTGAACTTGAAGGTCTAACGATGGGTATCGTCGGTTTTGGTGGCACAGGGCGTCACCTAGCTCGGAGGGCGGTCGCTTTTGGCATGAACGTTCGTGCCATCGATGCCTTTCCGGTGCCACCAAGCGATGGAGTCGCCGAAGTTGAGGGAATGGAAGCTCTAGACGAGCTAGTTGGGATGAGCGACGTTCTGGCTGTAGGGCTGCCCCTAACTGAAGAAACCAGAGCGATGTGCGACTACGAGTTCTTCCAAGCTATGAAGCCGACTGCTATTTTTCTCAACGTTACGCGGGGAGAAATTATTGATGGCCCGGGTCTCGAACAAGCACTGAGAGAAGGAATAATCGGGGGTGCGGCGCTCGACGTAGCGCCAATCGAACCCTTGCCTGCCGAAAGTCCCTTGTGGAAGTTTGATAACTGCGTGATGACACCGCACACGGCTGGTGCTAGCCAACACCGAGGCCGCCGAAATCTAGAACGATTCTGTCGTAATTTGGTTGCCTTACGAGAGGGACGCGACCTCGAAGGCGTCGTAGACAAAGAGGCTGGCTTCTGAATAGCAGTCAGTGCGGATGGAGCAAAGGGAAGATGGTCCTTATTCCGGATTAAATTCAACAACCTTGCTCTTGGTGAGGTCTACGATTTCCTCTTCACTGAACCCGAATTCGAGCAGTACTTCTTTCGAATGCTGACCTCTAACGGGGCTTGGCATTCGAATTTCGGAAGATACGCCTTCTATGTTCGTCGCGTTTTTGATTACCTCAATCTCACCAGCAGACCTATGCGTGACTGGTTTTGCCATCCCAAGATGTTGAACTTGTGGGTCAGCAAATGTCTCAGCCACGGTGTTGACCGGTCCACACGGAACGCCTACTGCATTGAGGCGGCGAACCCAATTTTCTCCAGTGTCCTTAAATAACTCTTGTTCGATGAGTCGGTTGAGCTCCTTTTTGTTGTCGCGTCTCGCTGAGCTCGTAATGAAACGTGGATCCTTCAACCATTCAACAAATCCCAGCTCTGTGCAAAATGCCTCCCAGAGACGTCCTCCGGGCGCCGCTATATTGACGAAACCGTCAGCGGTCTTATACATACCCATCGGCCCAAGAGTCGGATGGTCATTACCTGCTTGCGGTGGGTTGTCCCCAGCGATGGTCCATCTGGCGGCCTGAAAGTCCAGCATTCCGATCATGGACTCGAGGAGCGACGTGTGCACCCAACGACCTTTGCCGGTTCGTTTGCGTTCATGAAGCGCTGTTAAAATCCCTATAGCAAGCTGAAGGCCAGCCGTTACGTCGCTAATCGCAACACCGGCCCTAACAGGGCCGTGGTTGGCCTCTCCAGTAATACTCATTAGGCCACCCATACCTTGGGCTATTTGATCCACACCTCCGCGTTCTCCATATGGGCCGTCCTGCCCAAAGCCCGATATCGAGCCAAGAATAATTTGAGGGTTAATTGACGACAGGGTCTCGAAATCAAAACCCAATTTATGTTTGACCGGACTGCGCATGTTTTCAACGACAACGTCGGCAGATTCAACGAGCCGGTGGAGGGCTGTTTGCCCGTCAGAACTTTTGAGGTCTATTACTATTGACCGCTTGTTTCGATGAAGATTCAGATAATCAGGAGACGAGCCTCCATCGGCATCAAATCCTCCGCTAGGGGCATCTATGCGCACGACATTTGCGCCCCAATCCGCCAACTGTCGCACCGCCGTCGGGCCCGCACGTGCAATTGTTAAATCGATAACGGTGACGTCGGCCAAAGGCATGGATTTCTCCATAGCCGCTTACCTCGGGTCCAACTGTGCGCCGCGTACAAGTTGGCCTGGACGCAATCCTGTTAACTCGCCGCTAGAAGCGACTTCGGTGCCGCTCACGAAAGTGTGGGTGTAGCCAACGGGTCGTTGAACTAGGCGTTTCCCGCCAGCTGGAAGATCATGAATAAGTTCAGGGGCACCCACCGATAGTCGTTCAAAATCAATGACGTTGAAGTCGGCCTTGTAGCCGGCCCGGAGGAGTCCCCTATCCAACAATCCGTATGTCTCAGCTGTTCGACGAGTTTGTTTGTTCACTAAGAATTCAAGCGGCAGTCGCTCTCCCCGAGTTCTGTCACGACCCCAATGTGTCAACAGATAAGTCGGATACGAAGCATCACATATCGTTCCAACGTGAGCGCCGGCGTCTCCGACGCCACAGATGGTGTTGGGGTCGGTCAACATTTCAAACACTTCGTTTAAGGACCCTGAGCTGTAGTTCTCGAATGGGTATAGCAGCAAAGTTTCGCCGGTTCCGTTAGCAAGCAGATCAAGGACCAGCTTCCAGGGGCTCTCGCCCATAGCTTCGGCTCGTGCGGCCACTGAAGTTGACAGTTCTGGTTCGTAATTAAGTTCATCCCCTAATTCGAACGCCCTGGTAAGCGCATAATTCATCCACTCACTAAAACCATCTCTCGGTCTTTCATCTATAAGGCTTATCCGTAGTTCCTGATTTTCCCGCAAAGCAGCGGCGCGCTCAGCAAGCGGGAGATCAGCAATCGCTTTATAGGCAGGATGGTTACCAAAGGGATTAACAGTGGCTTCTAATCCGAGCAGCACTCCGATAGGTCGACATCCGACCTGGCCGGTCATAGAGAGACCTTCGTTGTTGGCCTGTCCAATTTGTGCCAATGTTTCTCGCCATAGTTCTGGTGAATGGTCAACCTGAATGATGAGGGCTGACAGTGGCCTGCCTGATATGCGCGTTGCCTCTTCTAATGCTTCGAATTCCCCTGGACCAAAGTCACTATTAACCTGCAGGACTCCTGCGCGCGAGGCCTTCATTGCATTAGCTATTGCAGCTAATTCCGGATCTCCAGCCGTCAAAGATGGAGTTAGTCGGCCATCCGCAGCTTTGTGCTTCGTTGTTCGACTCGTACTAAAACCAAGTGCTCCGGCTTCAAACGCTTCTGCAACTAACACTTCTAGCTGTACAAGTTCATCAGCATTTGGAAGTTCGCTATGGTCAGCTCCTCTCTCCCCCATAACAAAAAATCGAAGTGCGCCATGGGGAAGTTGGCTTCCGACATCCATTACCCTCGGCATGCTCTCGAGGACATCAAGGTATTCGGGATATGTCTGCCAAGTGAAGTCAATTCCTTCTGTCAAAACAGTGCCCGGGATATCCTCCACACCCTCCATGAGATTAATCAAGAAATCTTCGCTCCCCTGACGGACCGGCGCGAACCCAACCCCACAATTACCAAAGACCGCGGTTGTGACTCCATGCCATGAGGAGGGAGTCATCTCTGGATCCCATGTTGCTTGGCCGTCGTAGTGAGTGTGAATATCCACCCATCCCGGAAGTACCAATTGGCCATCGACATCAATTTCTTGATGAGAGAGGCCATCGACGCGGCCGACGTCTGTTACGACGCCATCTGAAACGGCGAGGTCCCCAGCGAACTCCGGGGATCCGCTGCCGTCGACGATGCGAGCGTTTCTCAGTACTAAGTCATGCATACTTCGAAAGAGTAGCCATCATTGTTCCTATCTATTTGAAATACCTCCACCCTCTTCAGCACTTTCCACCTAAGCCGTTGAGAGTGATTCTCGGCGATGAACGGCACAGTGATGCGATACTCAACAACATCCACCCGTGTACTCAAAGCGTCCCCCACTGTGATCGGTAGCGATTGTGCCCTGGCATAAAGGTGTTCCAGATACACGATTCAACGTTAATTGTGAAGGTCAAGAGCACACAATCGTTTGGTCAGCTGGAGAGGTGCAACTTCTACATCATCCCAACATCGGTTCGGAGAAAGCATTGGTCGCTCTGGGAGGCACCAAACCGAGGTGTCTAGATATTCTCGACTTGTGGGAATTAGCGATAAGTGATGGTGGCTTTATCGAAGAATGGGCCCCTTGGTACAGGGCAGACCCACAGAGACGTTGGTGGTTAAAGACAGCGCTCGAACGATTACGATCAGAAGGAGTTCAGGACTTTCTGTACGACTTACCGAGAGAAAAAGCCCTCAGAATGGGTGAAGTCGTAACCACTCTGCCCCATGACTTTCTTGACCGGGCAATGGCTACCGTGGTCGATGCCGGCGATACACGCGGATGGGACTTCAGCCCATCTCTCAACCGTCATCTAACGGAAGCCACCAAGCTCCGCGCACGTCGATCTTTGGTTCAGGCTCTAACCAACCAGAGACCAGCGGTACCAAACCCAGCCTTGATACCTTTTAATTGCATCGTCGAGCCCGTGGGGATCCCGTCAGTCTCTGGTCGACTATCTGGCAGGGATAGCCGCATTAAAATTTGCCTCCACCCTCGTTGGCTGAGTCGAGTGTGGGCGCGGGGAGTATCTGTCTACGGCGGACGTTTCACCGTTGATGTGACCGAACAGGGTGAAGTGTCAGTATTAAGGCAAGTTGACTGGCTGGAAGCGGAAAATGGATTACACCCCCAACTGATAAATCATCAATTGTGAGGGAGAGCCCAGTCGATTCCGCTTCTACCTGCCTCAAGGAGAGCATCATTAGTGCGAGAAAACGGGCGACTCCCAAAGAAACCTCGATGGGCGCTAAGAGGAGAGGGGTGGGGCGTTTCAATCACATAGTGGCGATCAGAGTCGATAAGAGGTTTTTTCTTCTGAGCAAACGCCCCCCACAAAATAAACACGACGCGTTCCTTCTTTGTATTTACCATACGGATGACTTCGTCTGTGAAAGTCTCCCAGCCGCGATTCCTATGTGACCCGGCTTGGCTTGCTCTCACCGTAAGAACAGCGTTCAGCAACAAAACGCCCTGACCAGCCCAACTTTCAAGGTTGCCGTGGCTGGGCGGCGCCAGCCCAAGATCTGACTGCATTTCTTTGTAAATATTTTGCAAAGATGGGGGAACCGCAACTCCTCGACGAACCGAAAAACACAAACCATGCGCTTGCCCTGCACCGTGATAGGGGTCCTGCCCTAAAATCAATACTTTTACATCTGCATACGGGGTGAGGTGAAGAGCAGCATAGACATCGCCTTCTGGCGGATATACCGCGCCGATTTTGCGTTCCTGTTGCACAAAGCCTTGCAACTCAGCCCAATATCGTTCGCCAAATTCCCGGCGCAACAACGGGTTCCAATCCGTTAACACTGATCAACCCTCAA
Source organism: Acidimicrobiales bacterium MED-G01 (assembly GCA_002457435.1). Classification (GTDB taxonomy): domain Bacteria; phylum Actinomycetota; class Acidimicrobiia; order Acidimicrobiales; family Poriferisodalaceae; genus MedAcidi-G3. The sequence goes on from NTLA01000005.1 coordinate 11,101, forward strand.
GAAAGCTCAGCCGCCGCCAGTTTGCTCAACTCGATGGAAACCCCAATCCGAGTCCGGTAGTAGTCAAGGTCAACTCCTTCTGAGGACTTCTGCCCTTGCATGTAACGGGCATAAACCCCGTGAACAATGCACGCTGTCTTGAAGTGATTAAAGCTGATGTAATACGGAAGATTCGTCAGGTCGCATCCAGTTTTTGTTGCATATCGCTCAATGAGTTGGTCTCTATTGGCGAAACCCTCAGCCAGCGTCGGAGCATTCTCTTTGTTCACCAACTCGTCGCCTGGTTCAGCCCAGGTATTCAACGCATAGGCAAAATCAGCCATCGGGTCGCCGAGCGTCGATATCTCCCAGTCCAAGACCGCAGTTAGGTGACCTTCTTCATTTACGAGGCAGTTGTGGAGGCCATAGTCTCCGTGAACCACCCGGGCAGGTCCTTGCTCCGGCCGTCGTGACTCCAGGAAATCATGCAACTCGTGCAGGTCTGGGTCATCATACGAAGCACCCTCGGCTGATGCCTCCCAGCTTCGGTACCAGGTTCGTATCTGCCTACCCACATAGTCTTCCTTCTTGCCTAAATTGCCGAGACCGACTTCGTCTGGGTCAACTGAATGCAGGGAAGCCAAGACGTCCATAAAGGAAGCTCCAACATTGGCGCGTGCATTGACGGTGAGGTATTCCACGGCCTCCTCAAGTTCGAACAACGCCTTGCCATCGACTTGGCTCATTACGTAAAAGTGTGCGCCTGTTACTTCTGCACTTTCGCAATATCCGTAAGCGATTGGCACAGGGACATCAGTTGGCCCTAGACCACTAATAATCGAGAATTCGCGACCCATATCATGGGCTTTAGGCAGCAACTCACCCATGGGAGGCCGGCGAACAACAGCACGACTTCCGTTTGGGTCTGTGAGAGCGTAGGTCAAGTTGCTGTGTCCACCTTCCAACTGCACCCATTCGAACGGCGGTTCAAGTCCTTCAGTGTTTTCTCTGATCCAGCTTTCGACCGCCTCAACGTCATATCCGATGATCTCTACGCGGTCACTCATATCATCCTCGCTCGTTCTGAAGCTGTCGTCAGAGAATATGCGACATCTCTGACGCTTCGAAGCTGAATCTTCGCTGTTTTGTTCCTAAAGGCCATAACAACAGCCTCCTAGGACGGGATAGGCGTGTTTTGCCATGCCAGGAATTGCCAATCACCGGATTCCTTTATCCATATGCAGGTGTATCTACTTCGGAGCAGGAATTCCCGTTCCCGAGCAACCACCGTTATTTCGGCTGTTCCATTGACGAGTGCTAAGCGATCGAACGTTTGGATCTCTACATCGCTGTTACTCACATCTCGATAATCGAAAACACCGTTCTCGATCGCTGACATGTATGACTCCTTAGAGTCCACTGCTGCAGTTGAGTGGGTATATCTCAAACTTGGATGGAGCAAACTATCCAATGCTGGCAAGTCGACTTCAATCATTGCCTGCCATCGACGCTTCTCTAACTCTTGAATCACTTCAGTCATGCCAGAAAGCTAGCTATTTTTGGAGACCCCAGTGACACGGACGGGCACGGAACCGGTTAGAGGCTAGGAAAAGAGCCCGAAACCCCGCCTCCGACTGCTTCACGAACCTCTCAAAGAATTCGCGTGGGACATCGATGACTCGATCTTCGAGTAAAGAATTTGTCTAGAACAACTTCAACTTCGGACAACTCTGCCGGCCAACGCGCCTTTGTGTTCGCCGTTTTCCATAAACACTTCACCATTCACAAGAGTTAGGTCATACCCAGATGCTTTTTGTACATAACGACCAGCACCATTCGGGAAGTCATAAACAAACTCGGGTGCGTGTAGCTCTAAATTGTCGAAATCAATAATGTTTACGTCCGCGTACGATCCTTCCTGCAACGTTCCACGGTCCTTGAATCCAAAGAGTTCTGCGCCCTCCGAAGTCAGCATTTTCACTGCCTCTTCTACGCTCCAAGTTCCGCTATCGCGCGTCCATCTCGTCAAAAAGTAAGTTGATTGGCTCGCGTCTTGTATTTGACCCACGTGTGCGCCTGCATCCCCGATACCAAGAACCACAGCAGGGTGCTTCAACTTCGATTGAATCGCATCAAAGTCAAAGTTTAAGAACGGGTAATTCCAAAGGCCGCGTCCCTCGCTCTCGAGAGCCATATCTATGAAAGCTTCTGCCGGTGAAACACCTCGTCCTTCTGCATGCGCTATCAGTGTCTCTGACTCGTCGGCCTCGTAGTCGACTCGACTGCTGTCTAATCTGTAAATCCCAGACAGGTCGAGCTTTGAAGGAGTCTGCTCAGCATCGGAAACAAGCTGTGCTTTAAAGGACTTGTCGCCAAGTTTTTCGAGCTTTTGCTGCCAAGACAAGCCGCGCATCTCTCTCCACGAATGCGAACAATTATCGAACGGAGTCCTATTCGCCACGCCGAACAACACACCAATTCCTCGACTCGTTGTCTGTGGGTAAATCAATGCTCCGTCGTCATTCGCTCGCTCAACCAACTCCAACCAATATTCCCAAGCAGAAGGGTCAGATCTGTTCTGCACAAAACCGAATGTCACCGGTCTGCCGGTTCGCAAAGAAAGCTCTTTCATCCACTTGACTTCTCGGTCGATGACCGAACGATCCGCTACCCCGACCATGCCATGTGACTGTCGATCGTTGTCTACTGCCGCCTCAAAAATTCCTTTGCCTAAACGACCCATGACTTCACCGATAGCAAGCAACTCTTCGGGATGCGCCCAGGTTCCGGGCACCTCTCTCCCATCCGGCGTCTGGTGCAGATATGTCCGTGATGTCGAAAACCCGAGGGCCCCTCCTTCAATGCTCTCTTCAACTAGGTCGCACATAAGTGCAATATCTTCTGCGCTTGCATGATGATCGTCGATGGAGCGGTCGCCCATGGCCATAAGACGCACAGAACAATGCCCCACCATTCCACCGACATTCAAACCCTTGGGCATCCGTTCATAGGAGTCAAGATATTCACCATAGGTGCGCCAATCCCATGGCAGGCCCTCCAATATCGCTTGAGCCGGGATGTCTTCAACAGACTCCATTACTTCAGCTAGAAAGCCGCGATCTTCTGGATTGCAAGGAGCGAAGGTAACACCACAGTTACCCATTACAGCGGAGGTAACACCATGCCAACAGGACACGCTCCCAATCGGATCCCATGCAAGCTGGGCATCGAGATGGGTGTGAATGTCCACAAAACCAGGGGTAACCAGCCGACCAGACGCATCGATCACTCGGGATGCTTCGCCGACACACTCGCCTACTTCCACGACTCGGTCCCCGACAATGCCGACATCCGCTACACGACGGTTTGCGCCACTCCCATCAATCACTGTTCCGTTCTGGATAACTATGTCGTACATGATCCACTCCCCCTGGGATTCATCTACACACATAGTAGAAGGTCAGATGATGGACTCGCTGACTCGAGTCGCTAGCGGACTCTCAGCGCCTACCGGTGGATGGGTGAACAACAACAGCTACCTCACCGTTGAAGCCAATGGCGAATAGTTAATCAACTAGCAGTTGCTCAGCTATTTGAAGCTACGCACGTTCTTGCGGTAATGCTCAGTCGGTTCAGGTTGGCTTCGTCGCTACTACGTATTCGATGAGCACCTGAGTTCTCACTCCAACCCCTGGTTCTTCCAATTCGGAAAGTTCTTCCCTAATCGAGCGTTCCACCTCTTCGGCACCTCGTTCTTGAATCGCCATCCATGCCGGCCCTGCGGACATCCATGCCCTTACTTCATGCTCGATATCAGCTCCCTCAAGATCGAATTGAACTGATTGCCGTTCACTTGCAATCAGGCCTGCAGCTTCACACATTTCTTCAACGCGACCTTCGAGCCCTATCGCACCCAACTGTTTGGACCAGTCAATTTCATGTTCCGACAAACGTCGTATCGCATGGAATGCCTTACCAACCTGGCTGCCTTCTCGGCCCGCTGAAAAGAAGCTGAGACCCAAACAGCCTCCGGGCTTGAGAACTCGCGCCGCTTCATGCACCGCATCTTGATTCGGTCCCCAGATTCCACGGCAACTCGTCGCCACATCGAAACTTCCGTCACTCCAGGGCAGAGCGTTCATGTCTCCATGACGAATATCTGCTGTCGGAGTGCGTCGCTTGGCTAGTGCGAGGAGTCGGTCGGAAGCATCTAGGCCGTGCACTCGCGCCCCACGCCTGGAAGCCATGTTCACCATGAGACCAGACCCACACGCAATATCTAGATAATCCATGTCTTGGCCTACGTTGGTCGCCCTCAGCACCGCATCGAATTCAGGCCACCATCGTGGTTCCATGACTGCTGCCCAAACCTTGGCTTGGTCACCCCACCCCTTGTCAACTTCTTTCCAACTCATCAAGTTCACCTAACTCGTAGCGCAGTTCCGACGTTACTCGCCCATTTGTGTTGAACTCTAGGGGGCTGAAGGGGCAAACAATGACTACTTTCAACAATCCGCCGGAGCTGGCATCTGTCTACATAGACCCCGACGAAATGCCTTGGAGCACTTCTGAATTCGCTGGAATCCGACACAAGGTGTTGTGGTCGGATCCTATATCTGGCCGCTCCACGATTCTTTTTAAACTCGATCCAGGAGCCGTGGTTCCCGCCCATGAGCACACTGATATTGAACAAACTTGGGTCATTTCGGGTTCGTTTGAAGACGAGGAGGGAAAGGCTTTGCCCGGTCACTACATTTGGAGGCCGGCCGGTAACCGGCACGAGGCTCGCAGTGTGGACGGCGCTGTGATCTTGGGCTTCTTCCTCAAGCCAAATAAGTTTGATCAAGGTTCAAAGTTTTATACCGAAGAGCAGCACCACTAGCCGCCTATCCACCCACCGTCTACACGCAATTCGGTACCCGTAGTGAAGCTTGAATCGTCCGAGGCCAGAAACAATGCTGCCGCAGCTACCTCTTCAGGTTTCCCAAATCGCCCAAGAGGATGTCTAGATAAAGCCCTCTCGATGTATGGAGTTGGGTCCTCGAACCGGGCAAAAGAACGCTCCAATAGCGGTGTCTCGGTCGCTCCCGGGAGGATGCAATTGATTCGAACGCCTTGCGGAGCATGGTCATTTGCAGCCGTGCGACAAAGGCTTACTATCGCGCCCTTCGAGGCAATGTAGGCGGCATTAGATATCCCGCCCGAGACTGCAAGTTGTGAAGCTATAGCGATGACTGAACCGCCGCTAGACATGTGCGGAACACTTGCCCTCATCCAAAGGTAAGTGCCTTTGACGTTCACAGCGAAAATGTTGTCCCACTCCTCGGGGAGAGTGTCGGGAACCGTCTTGCCAACTGAAATCCCAGCAGCTGTAACAAGCACGTCCAGCGACCCGAATCGTTGGACGATGTCGTTCGCTATCTCATTAGCTGCTTCATGGTCAGAGACATCTGACTCATACCAGCAACAAGTTCCCCCATGTTGTTCAGCTATTTCAGATGTACCTGCTGCGGCTTTTGCATCAAGGTCGACTGTTACGACAGTCGCTCCCTCCTCTGCAAATCGAAGGGCCGTGGACCTTCCGATTCCCGAACCACCACCCGTTACGACGGCAACGCGTCCTGTAAGTCTCTTCATAGTTAGATCGTAGGCTGCGTCTGCAGTGCCGGCTATTCCAACGTTGCGCGACGCTACGATGCCTCAACAGGTCTGCGATATTCCGTCACCGATTCTCTACGAGGGCACACCATGACCGACATGAATCTTCCTGAACCTCCCGAGCATTTATCGTTAGAGGAATTTCGCGAACATGGTCATGCTCTGATCGACTGGATCGCTGACTACTGGGGAAGAGTCGAAGATCTCCCAGTGGTGTCTCAAGTAGCTCCAGGCACAATTCGTGATCACCTGCCTCCTCATGCTCCCGAAACAGGCGAACCATTTGAGAACCTCATTAAAGACCTAGATTCTGTAGTCATGCCAGGCATAACCCATTGGCAGCACCCCTCTTGGTTCGCTTTCTTCCCGGCCAATGCTTCGCCTCCTTCCGTCCTAGCTGAACTGGCCTCGGCTGGGTTAGGGGTTCAAGGAATGCTTTGGTCAACGTCGCCGGCCGCTACTGAAATCGAAAGTCATGTACTCGATTGGTTAGTTGAACTGATGGATTTGCCTACTTCGTGGAAAACCACAGAACAAGGTGGAGGTGTGCTCCAGATGAGCGCCTCGGACTCAACCCACACTGCACTGGTTGTTGCTCGGCACCAAGCAGCCAAGTTGGGAATTAGCCCCGATTCGATGGTTGCTTACGCCTCAACTCAAACTCACAGTTCAATTCAAAAAGGCGCGACCGTGGCCGGGTATGGCCATGTAAGACTTATCGATGTAGACGATGAGCAAGCAATGTGCTCTGAAGATCTTCGTGTTGCCCTTGAGCAGGATCGGGCCCATGGACTTAGTCCTATCTTTGTTGCTGCGACAGTCGGAACAACCGGGACAACGGGAGTGGATCCCATTCGTTCTATCGGAGAGATCTGTCGCGATGAAGATGTATGGCTGCACATAGACGCTGCTTACGCCGGCAATGCGATGCTTTGTCCTGAGTTCAGACACCATCAAGACGGCGTAGAGCTTGCCGATAGCTACACATTCAACCCTCATAAATGGTTGATGGTTAACTTCGATTGCTCTGTTTTTTACGTCGCGGATCGCGGCCCCCTGATCGACTGTCTCAGCATTCTCCCACCATATTTAAAAAACGAGGCGAGTGAGTCTGGTGCTGTCATCGACTACCGCGACTGGCACGTGCCTCTGGGCCGCCGTTTCCGAGCTCTAAAATTGTGGTGGGTTATTCGAAGTTATGGGGCTGAAGGGCTTCGCTCGATGATCCGGTACCACGTAGCTCTCGCAGAGCAGTTAGCGAAACGCTTGGAAAACGATCCCCGGTTTGATCTGGTGGCACCCCATCCGTTCGCACTCGTGTGTTTCAGGTGCACAGAGGGTGATGAGGCAACGACTCGATTAATCGAGGCAGTTAATGCAACTGGTGAGGTTGCGTGGACCGGTTCCGAGCTCGATGGGCGTCCCATGATTCGGGTGTCAATTGGCCAGCGCGCAACCGAACAACGACATGTTGATGCCCTTTGGGCTCTGATTGACGACCTTGCTTAACCACGTTTAAACACCGGTAGTTAGATGGCGAAGCCGCCTGTCTTGGTTTCGAGGTACTCGCTGATTCCTTCGTGACCACCTTCGCGCCCGACACCAGAGTCCCCCATCCCCCCAAACGGAACCGAAGCTGAGGTCGGGTTTACGTCGTTGATACCGATGATCCCAAACCTAAGTGTCTCGAACGCACGCATAGCTACCGATATATCGCGCGTATAGACGTAAGCCGCTAACCCGTAGTTAGTGTCATTTGCTAGGTCCAGTACCTGTTCTGGATCGTCATAACCAATTACCGGAGCTACTGGCCCGAAGGTCTCTTCTCGATAAATCGTCATATCAGGACGCACGTCCGTTAACACCGTCGGAGCAAAGAAGTGACCACCCGCATGCTCTCCTTCTGTGAGTCGCGCACCTCCTACTGGTACTCCCGCGCCTTTGTCCCGGGCGTCTTCGACCTGTTGCTCAACCTTTGATACTGCAGCATCGTTGACTAAAGGACCGACGCCTATACCGTCTTCCATTCCATTGCCGGTCTGTAGTTTGCCGACGCGACTGCAGAGTGTTTCTTCGAATTCGGAGCGCAGTGAGTTGGGCACATAAAGACGGTTTGGACTGATACACGCTTGGCCGGCGTTCAAGAACTTAAGAGCAGCCGCACCCTTAGCGGCATGCACGGGGTCAGCGTCAGGAAAAACTATGAACGGGGCGTGGCCACCGAGCTCCACGGAGATTCGCTGGAGATTGGCCGCTGATTTAGCTGCAAGAGTTCGACCAACTGCAGTACTGCCGGTAAAGGTCAGTTTGGCAACTCTCGGATCTCCGGTGAAGACATCGCCTATTGGTACCGGATCAGCAGCCGTCACTAAATTAATCACGCCATCAGGAAACCCGGCGTCTATGAATACTTCGTAAGTTGCCTTCGCACAAAGAGGTGTTGCTTCAGCTGGCTTCAGAACCAAAGTGCAGCCAGCAGCCAAAGCTGGACCCATCTTTCTGGTGAGCATAGAAATCGGGTAGTTCCATGGAGTTACGGCAGCCACAACTCCAACGGGAGCTTTCACTGAAAGGAAGCGTTGATCTGCTCGTTGGGACGGTAACCATTCACCGGTCACTCGTTTGGCTTCTTCAGCGAACCAAATCAAAAAGTCTGCCGCATACTTAACTTCTGCCCGCGACGCTTTCAACGGCTTTCCCTGTTCCGACGTCATGAGTTGAGCTAATGCTTCACTCCGTTCGGTCATCAGCTCCCATGCTCGGTACAGGAGCCTGGAACGTTCATAGGCTGTGGTGCCGGACCACGCGGGAAAGGCTCGACTGGCGGCGTCTATGGCTGCTGTTGCATCGGTTGCATCGCCCGCCGGAACCGTGCCGAGTGCTTCCCCCGTAGCCGGGTTTGTCACGTCGAAGGTTTCCCCAGATCGGGCCTCAACCCACGCTCCATCGATAAACATGTTGACCTCCGCTACTTTCGACTAGCTCAGTTTTTCTTTTCGGAGCCTAGGAGCTCTTCTACCTTGGACCGATTTGCTCAAGAAACCGATTATTTTCCTCGGGTGTGCCGATAGTAACTCGCAGGCCCTCGTCCTCAAATGGACGTGTAACTATCCCTTTACCTTCGAGCCGCTGAAAAAGTGGGCCAGCTTCTTTCTCGACCGGAAGCCAAAGAAAATTTGCCTGACTTGGAGTTACGGGCCAACCCAAGTTAAGGAGTGCTTCCGTAACGCGGGTTCGTTCGTTAATAACTTCGGCTACACGCTCTTCGAGCTCTGTCTCAGCTGCTGCTTCAAGGGACGCCAGCACTGCAGCCTGGGCTAGTCCGTTGACGAGGAACGGCAGCGCAACCTTATCGATGGCGCCAATGACATCGGAATGGCCGACAGCGTACCCGACTCGAAGATTCGCGAGGCCATACGCCTTAGAGAATGTCCTGAAGACCACGGCGTTGTTGTGGCGGGGCAGGATGTCGGTGACCGGATTGCTTACCGATTTATCAGTTACAAACTCGAGGTATGCCTCATCGATTATGACCACGACGTCATCGCTTAGCGCGTCCAGTAACTCGTTGAGTTCATGGGTGCTGCAAACTGTGCCGGTCGGGTTATTTGGGGTTGAAAGGATCACGAGCTTTGTTCGTTGCGTCACCGCTGCTTCAACAGCCTCTAGGTCGAACGCCTGGTCTTTCAATGGGACTGTGATCGCACGTGCTTCTGCAATAGCACTAAACACGGGGTGGACTTCAAAGGACCGCCATGGGTAAACAACCTCGTCACCGGCCCCAACGTATGCGGTGAAGGCTTGTTGCAACAAGCCGACCGAGCCGCATCCGATAGTTACTTGATCTTCGCCGACTCCCTGTTTCTCCGATATCGCTGCACGTATAGCTTGGCCTCGGTGATCCGGATAACGATTCAAGAGATTGGCTCCATCGGCGACAGCTGCCAATACCGAAGGCAGAGGACCGTGGGAACTCTCGTTTGAAGCAAGCTTGATCGCCTCACTTAGTTGGTGATCAGCTGCTGCTTGCGCCGCTGATTTTCCTGGTTTGTACTGCGGGAGGCTGTCCACTACCGCACGAGGTCGTCCACTCACAAGTGCTCCTCCTGAATCGATCCGCGTCAGCCTAGGCGCTTATTTGGTTAAGGCTTCAAGAAGTTGCAGATGCGGTTCTGCGCCTCCAGCCGGATTCAACGGAATGATCACCATCTCCGTCGCTCCAACATCGCGATGTTCACTCAGGCGGAGAGAAATCGTCTCGGGATCACCCCAAGCCACTAGCGCGTCGATCAACCGGTCACTTCCGCCGTCAGCGAAGTCGTCCTCTGTGAATCCCAGCTTGCGCCAAGCACGATGGTAATAGTCAAGACCGATATAGAAAGCAAGCGCCCGTCGAGCTAAACGCCTAGCTTCAGTTGGGTCATCAGTTAATAGGCACATTTGTGTCACATTCAATGCCACATTGGGACCGATTCGCTTCCGGGTCTCCGCAGTGTGGCTCGGGGTTTGCAAAAATGTACTGACTCCATCTACCAGATCTCCTAAGGCTGTGAGCATCTTGGGTCCGTGTGCCGCAACGTGGATTTCGAGCTTGGAGTCACCCGGAATCGACAGCTCGGCCGAACGGACTGCTTTAACGTATTCTCCCAGCTTTTGCACAGGTGGCTCCCAGTCATGACCGCGGGCTTGCGCTAAGCCAGAGTTAGAAACCCCTAGACCTAAAACGAACCTGCCCGAGGAAAATTCGGACAACGTCCGAGCGCCTGCCGCCGCAGCAGTCGCGTCACGCGCGTACACGTTCGCTATTCCTGTTCCGACGCGAAGCCGAGTTGTTGAGGACAAAAGATGAGCTGCTGTGGCGAATGGTTCCCGGCCGAATAACTCGGGTAACCACAAAGTATCAATACCTATTGATTCAATCCGTTCAGCAAAGTCTTTCAGCGAGTCACCAGGCATCCGGTCGGTGTTAAACATCATTCCTGTTAAAGATTTTCCCTGGCCCACTGCAGTACCTGCTTTAACTTCGAAGCTTTTTCAGTCCACTATCGAGAATATCTCCATACTGCTAAAACCTATGTGAAGTTCATTGGCTTCAGTAGCTACCCGGAAACGACCGGACCAAAGCATCATTCTCATACGTTCAACTATTTAGGGAGCAAACATGCGTAGCCGACCCATCGAACCAGCCTGGTTCATAGCTGTTGGGGTAGCCGTCTCATGGCTTGGCATCCTCATGAAGAGCATCCCCGTAATTTTCACTGGCTTCGGCATGTTCATCGGGTTTGCTCTTTCTACGGCGTTGAATGTGTTGAACGAAACCAGATTCGGTCCACCTCATACCTGGGGCGACGACGACGAACCACCACAACAATCGACGTAGGAACTGGAGAACTCGCTTCCATCTTTGATCCGAATCAGGCGCCCTACCCACTAGGTTCTTCCCATGCCTAACTTGAAACCCTTCTCCCGAACATCGATCCGCGAGGCTTCGTGATGCGTTTCGGAGCCTTTCTTGCCCCGCACCATCCCATCGGCGAAAATCCGATGCTCCAATTTCGCCGAGACTTAGATCTGGTGGTTCAACTTGAACAGTTGGGATTTGATGAATTTTGGTGCGGTGAGCACCATTCGTCCGGCTGGGAGATGATTGCAAGTCCCGAAATGTTCCTGGCCGCCGCCGGAGAGCGCACCTCTCGCATCAAACTGGGCACGGGAGTTATTTCACTGCCCTATCACCATCCATTCAATGTCGCCCAACGCATTGTTCAACTAGACCACATGACCGCAGGGCGCGTTATTTTCGGCACAGGGCCGGGAGCTTTACCCTCAGATGCGCATACGTTCGACATTGATCCAATGCTGCTCCGTGATCGCCAGGATGAAGCTCTGGGAGTCATTTTGCGTCTTCTCCGTGGTGAACCGCGCTTCTCATATGAGACCGACTGGTTCACGATGAAAGATGCCCAGTTGCAATTACTCCCGATCCAAGAACAAATGCCTGCGGCCACCGCATCAATGGTTTCCCCGTCTGGCATGACTTTGGCGGGCAAATACGGCATCGGGGTCATTTCTATCGGTTCAATGGCATCTGAAGGCATTACTGCACTCGGCACGCAATGGGGTTTCGCAGAAGATGCGGCAGTCCAGTCGGGATCGACAGTCGACCGAGCAGACTGGCGGGTACTGCTGAATTGGCACCTAGCTGAAACTAGAGAACTTGCCAGAAGTCAAGCTCGCGACGGTCTTCAACGCTGGCACAACGAATACATCGTTGGGACGCTCCAACGACCGGGGACCATCGCCTATGACGATCCCGATGAGGCCCTGGAAGCCGTAAGTGGCGGTGCGGCTAAAGGCGTCGTGCAATCGGCCGTAGTAGGAACACCCGATGACTTAGTCGATTTCATTCACAAGATGCATGAGCTCACAGGTGGTTTCGGAACAGCAATAGGATTTGTCCACGACTGGGCCACTCCTCGCGACACGGCAAACAGTTGGGACCTGGTCGCTCGTTACGTCATTCCCGAAATAAATGGCTACACCAAGAAATTACGGGAATCCCAGCAGTTCGTATCTAACGAGCGGACGGCCTTCAACCGAGCCGGTGAAGCGATTCTCGACAAAATCATGTCGAACGAAAAGGCAGCTGACGCTCTCAAAATCACAGCGAGTAAAGGAAAGACCAACGCCGCAGAAAATTAGGACCTACTGAGCGCAGATTGCTCCGGCGAGCCATGCTGTAGCGATGCCTCAGCCTCCGCTTCACGGCCTTCGCGTTATCGAAACTGCAACAGGAATATCTGGCCCCTATGCGGGCCGGCTGTTAGCAAGCCTCGGCGCCCGTGTCATCAAGATAGAGCCCCCGGGTGGCGACCCTGCTCGAATCCAACAAGTTGACGACGCCCCAATAGCCGAGGGTGAGCTAAGTCCGCTTTTTATTCACCTAAACGCAGGGAAGTTGAATGTAAAACCGGGGGATATTGAGCCTTCCTGGGCTGACGTCGTGATCGCCGGTGACGTACTCGCTGATCTGAAGAACTCGAAATGGGATCCAGCTCGCCTGCGCTCTCACGACACACGTCTGGTCACCACAACAGCCTGGGGCGCTAACGCACAAGACCCTGGCTGCATGGCCGATGAACTCTTAGTACAAACAGCCACCGGATTTCTTGGATTCAACGGCGACCAAGACCAGCCACCTCTGCGACTTCCCGGCTGGCAAAGTCAGTATGCCGCCGGTGGGCTCGCTTCCGCCATGGTCCAACTAATTGGCCGGACCGATGCTTCTCATATTGATGTTTCATGGTTAGGTGCCTTGCTAACTGCCACGGAACTCTGTTACGCAGACGCTCTCCACTGCCAGCGAGTTCGACCAAAAGTCGGGGCACACCCACCGACGGCCTTTCCTTCCGGAGCCATCAAATGCAAGGACGGTCATTTCGCACCCGGCTCAATCCGTCCGATCGACTGGGAAATGCAATGTCTCTTCTATGGCTTGCCCGAGTGGATCGATGACCCTGAACTTCGCGACAGACTCAAGAGACGCCACCACATCCCGTTGATTTGGGACCACATAAAACCCTGGTATCTGGAAAGAGAAAAACGAGAGATTTTCGAGCTCGCACTTAGTTCGCCATGGGCTGCTGGGATGGTCATGACTCCACTAGACACTCTTTCAGATCCTCATTTGTCGGCTCGTGGATACCTAGGAGCGATCGAAACCCCACAGGAATCTGCCATAGGACCAGTCCGTCCGTTCAGAGCTCCGGGTCTCCCTGTGCCCGACCAACGTGTGCGAGTTAAGGCCGCTGATCCGGCTCCTGTCGAAAAGCAGCGTGCTCCATTGAAACTTCGCCCTTTTTCGGACCTTCGTCTAATCGAAATGACTATCTCCTGGGCGGGTCCATATGTCGGGAATATTCTCGCGCCACTTGGGATCGAGGTAATAAAAATCGAATCAACGGCGCCATTCGATGGTTTTAGAACACAAAGACCCTACGACCATGGAATGCGTCCGGGACAAGAGGACCTTGTCAACGACAACCGATTTTACGAAGCAGGGGGGCTATTTAACGCTGTCAACAAAGGCAAGAAGGATTGCGTCATTGATATCGCCACTGGACAAGGGCGAGAAGCGTTTCTTTCTTTGGTCGCGAATTGCGATGGTCTTGTCGCAAACTTCTCCGCTCATGTTTTGCCGCAACTTGGATTAGATTTCGCCACACTTCAAAAAATTAATCCTCAATTCGTCGTTGTTCGTATGCCGGCGTTCGGTGTTGATGGGCCCTACAGCGACGGAGTGGGATACGGATCGATAATTGAAGCCATGGGCGGAATCGCTCATCGCCAAGGCTACGAGCACGAAGAAGCTCGAGTGTCCAACATCTATTTTCCAGACCCGACCGCTGGTATTCATGCCGCAAACGCGTTTCTAGCCGGAGTATTCCACGCAGATCAAACCGGTCGTGGCATCGAGATCGACTTAAGTCAGCAGGAGGCAATGTGGCAGCATTCAGGCGAAGCCATAGTGCTCGCATCGCTCGAGGGTCGCAATATAGGTCGGCTCGGAAATCGCGAACCCGGTGATGGCTTCGCAACTTTCGTTCAAACCAAAGATCAATGGTTGGCAGTAGTGGCTTATGAACAAAATCAAAATCTAGGCTTGATTAGACAGCTGACTAGTCGAGCAGATGACTTCACCGCTGAAGACCTCTCACGCGAAATAATGAACGCTGGCGGAAAAGCACAAATATGTTGGGATCCTTGGACTGCACCTGAGCAGCTTCCCATTTCAGCTCTGTTGGACGTGGTCGACCATCCGGTAACAGGACCAATGCGACATCTCGGATCGCCGTTTACCGTTGATGGGGAACGACCTCGGCCCACTGGCCACGCCCCACTGTTTGATCAGGACACCGATGTCGTACTTGCCGAAGTGGGGAACTTGGACCAAGACACCATTCGTCAATTGAGGGCCGATGGTTTTATCGGGGGCACCCTACCCCCACCTGCCGAACTCGGATTCGTGTACGACTGACACCACATTCGGACCCCTTGCTGGCACACTTGATCTTTCGTGCCTTCCCCCTGCTCGGTAACCCACTACCCATGACTGCTCCTCAACCTGGTCGGACGCGCGCCGATCTCCGTAACGTCGCAATCATCGCTCATGTTGATCACGGAAAAACAACACTTGTTGACGCAATGCTTTGGCAATCAGGTGCATTCCGCGAAAATGAGGAAGTACAAGATCGCGTGCTTGATTCCATGGACCTTGAACGAGAAAAGGGCATCACGATCTTGGCTAAAAACACTGCTGTCCGGTGGCGCGACCAGTCGGACCATGAAATCAAAATCAACATCATCGATACACCCGGCCATGCCGATTTTGGAGGCGAGGTAGAGCGAGCCCTCACTATGGTCGACGGAGTTGTCCTCTTAGTTGATGCTTCCGAAGGGCCCCTACCACAAACTCGATTTGTCCTACGCAAAGCCCTTGCGCTGGATCTCCCAGTGGTACTGGTCATCAACAAGATAGATCGACCTGACGGCCGAGTCTCGGAGGTCATTGATGAGACCTACGAACTGTTTTTGGACCTTGACGCTAAGGACCATCAGATCGACTTTCCCATCGTCTATACCGACGCCCGCAAAGGTACCGCTACAACAAGCCTTGAATCTCCGGGACAAAACTTAGAAGCACTTTTCGAAGTTCTCGTTGACTCGGTCCCCTCCCCTACTTACATCACGGACCACCCCCTCCAAGCATGGGTAACGACTCTCGACGCCAACCCCTACGTAGGTCGTATAGCTATTTGCCGAGTGCTCCACGGAACTCTAAGAAGAGGTGAGGAAGTGGCCTGGTGTCGGGTTGACGGCTCAATTGAAAGAACACGAGTTACAGAGTTGTACACATCCGAAGGCCTCCATCGAGTTGACGTCGAAGAGGTCGGGCCGGGCGAGATCGCTGCGGTCGCTGGGATTCCAGAAATAACGATCGGAGAGACGCTGAGTGACCCGTTCTCTCCGACACCACTTCCCGTCATCACCGTTGATGAACCGAGTCTGTCAATGACGATCGGGATTAACACATCGCCCCTCGCAGGTACCGAGGGGAAAAAAATGACTGCTCGGCTCATCAAGAATCGTCTCGAAGCCGAACTCATAGGAAATGTATCGCTGCGACTGAATAACACAGACAGACCAGATTCCTGGGAAATTCAAGGACGAGGTGAACTTCAGCTGGCGGTTCTGGTCGAAATTATGCGTCGTGAAGGTTTCGAATTAACAGTAGGTAAGCCTCAGGTCCTCACCAAAACTGTTGACGGAGCGTTACACGAACCTGCTGAACGCGTAACCATCGATATTCCAGAAGATCACGTTGGAGCGGTTACGCAACTGTTGGGTGAACGTCGCGGTCGCCTCGAACAAATGACTAACCACGGAACTGGTTGGGTTCGCCTCGACTATTTAATTCCAGCTCGGGGTCTAATAGGGTTCCGAACCGAATTCTTGACCGAAACTCGAGGCACAGGCCTCTTACATCATGTATTCGATAGTTACGTTCCGTGGACTGGTGACATTCGTTCACGCCACACAGGCTCACTAGTTGCAGATCGGCTAGGGCAGGTAAGCGGCTACGCTGCCTCAGCTATCCAAGAAAGGGGTTCGTTATTTGTGGGCCCGAGTGTCTCGGTATACCAGGGCATGGTAATCGGCGAAAACCCTCGGCCAGACGACCTTGATGTCAACATCTGCAAAGAAAAGAAACAGACGAATATTCGCGCTGCTGCCGCCGACGACGCGGTGCGATTAAGCCCCCCGAGAATTCTGTCCCTAGAGCACGCTTTAGAATTCATAGCTGACGACGAATGCGTCGAAGTAACCCCGGAAAGCATCCGAATCAGGAAAGTCGAATTAGATCCCGGTATCCGGCTCCGAACCAAAAAACGGAACCGGGCTTAAGAGAACTACTTCGCAGCGGTAAGTTAGCTAAATGGACATGAGCCCTTATCAAATTTCAGTTTCGGATGCAGTTCTGGAGGATCTTCACGATCGGCTAGCTAAAACTCGTTGGCCAGAGAAAGAGCTTGTCGAAGACTGGTCTCAGGGAATTCCGCTGAGTTACGTGCAAGAGATGTCTGAGTATTGGCTGAACAGCTATGACTGGCGACGAAGAGAAGCAGACCTCAATCGATTCAACCAATTCACTACGCCAATAGAAGGTTGCGACATCCATTTCGTTCACCAACAGTCACCGCACTCGGATGCTGTGCCTCTCCTGCTTTCTCATGGCTGGCCAGGATCTTTTGTCGAATTTCACAAAGTAATCGAACCGCTCACAAACCCCACAGATCATGGTGGTAAGGCCGAAGACGCCTTTCATGTTGTTTGCCCGTCGCTGCCGGGGTATGGCTTTAGTGGGAAGCCCCCTACCTCAGGTTGGGGCGTGGAGAAAATGGCTGACGTGTTCACCGAACTTATGGTCGGGTTGGGCTATCAGAGATTTGGTGCTCAGGGTGGCGACTGGGGCTCGGCAATTACTACTGCAATTGGTGGTCGCCACCCCGCCAACTGTTTTGGCATCCATCTCAACATGGTGATGCGAGGAAAACGCCCCAAGGACCGAGAACCCAACGACGAAGAACAAGCTGCGCTCAAAGCGGCTGCCCACTACAGAGATTGGGATTCGGGCTACTCCACTCAACAAGGAACACGGCCACAAACAGTCGGCTACGGGTTAACTGATTCCCCGGTCGGACAACTTGCTTGGATTCTCGAGAAATTTTGGGCATGGACTGACAACCAAGGTCACCCCGAAGACGCTCTGTCTCGAGACGAAATGCTCGACAACATCATGCTGTACTGGGTCACCAAGTCCGCAACTTCTTCGGCGCGGCTCTACTGGGAAAGCTTCGCGTCAGCCGGTAACCGACCACCACCTCCAGCTCAAGTCGACGTACCCACTGGTGTCGCTTGTTTTCCCCGAGAAATTATCCCACCAGTGAGGTCTTGGAGTGAAGGGACTTATAGCAACATTCAACAGTGGACCAAAATGCCCAAGGGAGGTCATTTCGCTGCCTTTGAGCAACCAGAACTATTCGTCGAGGACGTGCGGTCCTTCTTTTCCCAGATTCGTTGAGGGCTAGATGCTTCGTGGACTAAACATGGATCGCCAGCTCTTGGTGTCGAGTTTGATCGATTACGCGGGACGAAATCACTCCGCTACTGAGGTCGTTGCCACAGATTCCACTGGCCGTGTTCATCGAACTAACTGGACCCAGGTCCATAGTCGCGCTCGACAAGTCGCTGGTGCCTTGAAAGCCGAAGGAATTGAGCAGGGCGACAGAGTTGGCACCATTGCCTGGAATGACCACCGACACCTCGAGGTGTATTACGGAATAACAGGCATAGGGTCCATTTTGCATACGGTGAACCCTCGCCTTCGTGAACAACAGATCGCTTGGATCGTCAACCACGCAGAAGACCAAATAGTTTTCGTCGATCCCGATTTCTTGCCAATAGCGGAAAAAATTGCTTCTGAGACCACTTCAGTTCGCTCCTGGGTTGTCCTAGGAGAGGAGTTACCGACGACTTCGCTCAGAAACGCTGTTGCCTACGAAGAATGGATCGAGGAAAGCTCACCAATTGACGAGTGGCCCATTCTGGACGAATGGAGCGCGGCTACTCTCTGCTACACATCTGGAACGACTGGCAATCCAAAGGGTGTCATACAAAGCCACCGTTCCATAGTTCTGCAAACTTGGGCTACCTGCACCGGGGATGGACACGACGTAAATTCGAGTCAGTCAATACTCCTTGCCGTCCCAATGTTTCATGTGAATGGCTGGGCAATTCCATTTGCCGCAGCGATGTCGGGCGCGAAGTTGGTTTTACCTGGACCTGATATGTCTGCTGAGGCGTTAGTGAGGCAAATTCAGGACGAGAGAGTTACCTTTTCTGCTGGCGTTCCAACGATCTGGCTGTCTGTCGTTCAATATTTACAAGAAAGTGGAACAGACGTACCGTCACTGAATCGCTTGGCTGTGGGAGGCGCAGCTGCCCCTCGTTCGTTGATGGACACCTTGGAAGATGACTACGGAGTCTTCGTCTCCCATGTCTGGGGTATGACGGAGATGACCCAAGGGTCCGCTGGCAGATTTACTCATAGGGTTGAGGGGCTAGATCGCGAAGAGCAAAGATCTCGCCAAGCGATGGCAGGTCGTGAAATATATGGCGTTGAACTTCGTCTGATCGACGAGAACGGTGACGAGGTTCAACGAGACGGAACAACTCCAGGTGAGCTACTAGCTCGTGGGCCCTGGGTTGCAGGCTCTTACTTCGGATTAGATGACGACTCCACCCACATACCTGCGCTGGACGGGGTCTGGTTGAGAACCGGAGATGTGGCGACGATGGACAGGGAAGGCTACATATCAATCGTCGACAGAGCTAAAGATGTCATTAAGAGCGGCGGTGAGTGGATTAGCTCCATCGAACTGGAGAACGCTGCCGTGGGAGCACCTGGGGTCGTTGAGGCCGCTGCGGTCGGCTTGCCCCACGATCGGTGGGGTGAACGACCACTCCTTATAGTTGTTCTCGAGCCAGGAAAAGAACTCGATGCAGACGAGGTTCTCGAATCCATTAAGCCACACGTCGCGTCGTGGTGGTTGCCTAACGGTGTGGTAGCTGTCGAGGAGATCCCTCATACAGGAACAGGGAAAATAGATAAGAAGGCCCTCAGAGAGCAATTTAAAGACTTCGAGTGGCCGGAATAATGCTCACTTAAACGCCAGTATTTGTCTTTTCTGCTGCTCCGACAACACCAATTTTAACGTTCGATGTCCTAAACTACTTAATTGGCCGTGGCGCTATCTGTCGACGTCTCGTTGGCTCCCCCTTAGCGGCTACGAAATCGGCCTTTGCGAAATTTAGTTTCGCTATAACTGGCAATAGGAGTAAGCATGGCAGGAAGCCGCACAACTTTCGAAAAACTCCAACGCGATAGGGCTAAGAAGGCCAAAGCAGACGCCAAGCGCGCCAAAAGAATGGGCAAAACCCCAGATAGCGGACCACTCGTATACGACGAGGCTGACCCAATCATTGACGATGACGCAGCCCAGCTAGACGGCAATCTGGATCAAGAAATCTCGGCTGCTGACCTTCTCCGCCTTGTGGAAGAGCTGCAGGCAAAATTTGATGAGGACGAGATTGACTTCGACGAATACGAAGAGCGGAAGATTGAACTTCTTGCACGTCTGCCTATGGATTAAGTCGAGGGTTAGGTCTTTCGGTGGGCTGAAACTGCGTAGGAACCTCCGACAAAAGGGTCTCTTTGCCAAGTGCTCCATCGACCCGCTGGTGATAGGCCCAACCGGTTCATGAGAGCGTCATAGTCCCCTAAGGCAATACCACCTGCATCTAGTGAGAACCCAGCTACTAAAAGCCCACCTGCACATAGATGTTGGGCTACTTGATTGATGACTAGCCCTTCAGAGCCAGCAAGCACAAAAATCATCACATTGCCTGCCAGAACTGCTATGTCAAAGGTTCGCTCTAAGTTGAAGTCCTTTAAGTCGGCTTCCACCCAATCTATGGTCGGAGCCTTCTGGGACGCGGCCGCCAACATCTCACGATCGAGGTCGACACCGACGCAATCAATACCACGCCGGATCAACTCAATCGCCACTCGCCCGGTGCCGCATCCTGCATCAAGCACAGAGGACGGTTTCAATCCTGAGATGAAATCAGCCTCGCCATGAATGTTCTGCCCGGAGTCGACTAAATCTTGCCAGCGCTCGTCATAGGTGAAGCCGCGGGGAACATTTCTCTGCTGACTCCATTTACTTTCAGACAACAAGCTGCCTATTTGTCCTGCCAGTTAGGGTCGCGCTTTTCAGCGAAAGCGGTTGCCCCTTCGAAAGCATCTTGTGAAGCGAAGACTTCTTCTAAAGCAGGTCGTTGAAAGCCCCAAAACTCATCTTCAGATACACCGAGAACATCTTTGATTAGTTGCTTTGATGCCCTAACGCCCATTGGGGCATTCTTTGAAATTCTTTCTGCGAGCTCCAAGGCAGCAGACAAAGTTTCGCCCTTAGGAACAACCCGATTTACCATTCCGTGTTGGTGCGCCACTTCAGCAGAAATCGGATCTGCTGTAAGAGCCATCTCCATAGCCAGGCTGTATGGCAATTGGCGAGGCAATCGCAGTAACGCCCCGGCACCCGCGAATAGCCCTACGCCGGCTTCGGGGATACCTAGCTTCGCCCCCTCCGAGGCCACGATCAGGTCACAGGAGAGAGCAACTTCAAGGCCTCCTGCCAGGGCGAATCCTTCTACCGCAGCAATCAACGGCTTTGCACAGCTTTTTTCTGTGATGCCAGCGAAACCTCGATCACCCACGTTGGGCATCGCTTCAATACCGCCGTCGGCAAATTGTTTCAAATCCATTCCGGCACTGAATCCTCTGCCAGCACCCGTTAGAACGCCAACTCGGACTTCCTCGTCGTTATCCATAGCTTCTAGGGCTTCACCTAGAGCGGTTGCTAACGCAGTGTTAAAAGCATTCATGTCCTCGGGGCGATTCAAAGTGAGAATCTGGATGTGGCCACGTTTCTCAGTTATGACAAGTTCTTCAGACACGGCATCTCCTCTGTAGTTGGCTGTTGATGGTGACGCTACAACTGAATGATGCTGAAGATCACCTCGCTTAGTGTTTAACCAAAGAAAAGCGTGCTCGAGGGAGAGCTACCCTGAAAGGGTCCTTAGGAGGCAGAGTGAGCGCCATCGGCGATCTATTAACTCAGTTGGAGTCTGCAGACCCAGATAGCGCTCCCTTTTTCGTCCGCCAATTACTGCAACAAGAAGGACTCGTCGATCTCCGCGGTGCAGAGGCTCTCAGAGCTGCGAGAGCTCTATCTATCTTCGCTGGACCGCAACAACTACCCATAGCCGGCGAGCTTGCAGGAAGAGCTCACACTGCTGATGTTCCTGGAGCTGGATCGTTGTTTGCTGAATGTGCAGACAAAGTGGCACTTATGAGTGGACGTCCCCAAAGGTTCGGGACCGTAGTCCTTGAACATCAGGGTGATCTCGTCATGGCCCCGCTTGACGGAGTTGCTGATGACGAAATGCGTCAATCGTTCGGCTTACCTTCTATAGATGTGATGCGCCGGAACGTCACTGGGCAGAACAGATTGCGTGCTCGGGAACGCTACGAAACCGAAGGGTTGCCGGTGGGTCAGCGATTTTGTCGAATCTGGTCTGAACCCAGCGCCGAGGAAGTCCGACGGGGCCTAGAAGAGTTCCCGAACGGAGCCTGGTCTGATGGTAACGATCTAACTCTCGCGTGTCGGTCAGATGCTGCAGGAATAATTCCTGGACCGGTCTTTGAGCTTCCAATGTGGAACGTCGAAGATGTATCTGGTGCTCAAACAGACCTTTGGTGCGTTCAAATTCGTGTTGATCGGCTCGATGAGGCAGTTTTCGGTTATGGGTTTTGGAGCCTCGACAATAACGGGATGCCAATTGGCGGCAGAGGTCCAGTGGACAACCGTTACAGAGGAAAACTCGCTCCCAAGGAGATGCCAAGCCATGAAGACGACGGCTTGGAGGGCGTACTTTCTACACACGAGTTCACAAGCACAGCGCTTCGTGAGAATAGACGAATAAAGGTTTATCTTCCTCCTGACCACCAGCTGCATTCACAACTTCCTGTCGTCTATTCAACTGATGGCAACATGATCGAGCCGTACATTCGTCGGATTGATGCAGCTATTTCATCCGGGTTCATTCAGCCGTTATTGATCGTTGCGCCCCATGCGGCACCCATGGATCACACCGGCAATGAGCGTGCACTTGAATACCTGCCTGGGTTTGATGATCAACGCTTCGATCGTCATCAGCGGTTCTTCGTTGACGAGATTTCACAATGGGCTGAAAACGAATTCTCTGCGTCGACTGATCGAGAGTTTCGCGCGATCTTTGGATGTTCTGATGGCGCAGGACATGCGTTAGCAACTGGATCAATGCATAGAAACCGATACGGCCACTGCATTGCATACTCCACTGGTATGCCCCCCAGCGAACAAATGCGTTGGGATCCGGAGGGTGCTCCTTTTGTGCACCTTTGTGCTGGCACTTTGGAGCAAGGTTTCCATCAGGCGACCGAAGCATGGGCTGCCTGGCTCCACTTCCATTCCTCACCTCATCATTTCACGGAGCGAGTCTGTGGACACGATCTCATCCAATGGATAGAAGAATTTCCTCAAGCAATAGCTCGAGCTTGGGGCTCACCGAACACTGAGAACTAAGAGCGAAGCAAATACCGCTTTATCTTCCCCGTCGCAGTTTGTGGAAGCTCGTCAACTGTTTCGACCCATCTGGGGTATTTGAACGGTGCCAGACGCTCTCTGACGTGCTCTTGCACCAAGCTCTCCAGATCGGCCTCCGTTGATGACGTTTCGGGAACCACAAAAGCCTTAGGTTTGACCAGTCCCTCCTCATCATCTGCACCGACAACAGCCACTTGCGCGATTTCTTTGAGTTCAAGAATGCAAGACTCAACTTCAGTTGGACTGACCCAGATTCCTCCTACCTTCAACATGTCGTCCGACCTCCCCAGACAGGTGTAGGTCCCGTCCGGGTTGTGGACATACGTATCGCCTGTAGCCAGAAAGGCTCCCGACAATGCTTGCCGCGTCTGGTCAGTTCGGTTCCAATACCCGACCATGACCGATTCTCCTTTTACGTAGAGCCTGCCGGCTTCTCCGTCTTGCACTTCTTCGCCACTCTCATCGCGAAGGGAGACCTCATACCCTTCAACGACGGTCCCGCTCGTTCCTGGCACGGAGCAACCCGGCCTATTGGATATAGCAATGTGAGCAAGTTCAGTTGTTCCCAAACCATCCAAAATCTCAACACCAAATCTTTCCTTGAATCTTTGATGTATGTCCGGTGGAAGTGGTTCTCCCGCTGAAACAGCAATCCTCACCGATGCGAACGTGTTGTCGGGTACATCCGAGCTCAACAGTTGACCAAACGAGGTCGGGACCCCGAAAAAAATTGTTGGGCGGTGTAAAAGCACATGATCCGAAATCTCTTCAGGTACCGGCCGACCTGGGTTTAGGACTGATTGGGCGCCCGTCCCCGCAGGAAAATATCCTGCATTCCCAAGTCCATATGCAAAGAACAGTTTGGCCACCGAGTAGACCACATCATCACTGTCCATCTCCAGTACTGCTTTCGCATACACGTCGGTACAAAACCCGATGTCAACATGCCGGTGCATCGCCCCTTTAGGAAAACCGGTCGTACCAGATGTGTACAGCCAGAACGCGATGTCATCGTCGACAGCTGGAAACGGGTCTCCAAGCTCCACTTCTCCAATTAGATCTGGGACTTCTTCATCGACCTGCATCCATTTAAGGAACGGTTGGTCAACAACGGCTTCGTTCACGGCGTCGCTGAAAACAGGAGAGTACGTCACTCCAACAGCCCGTGAGTCTTCTATAAGGAATCTGTAATCCTTCGCTGTCAGCATCGTCGAAACTGGCACAGGTACAGCGCCTATCCACATCGCGCCCCAAAACCATGCCAGAAATGCTTTTGTGTCAGCGCAGCACATTAAAACTCTTTGTTCTGCAACCACACCCCGCTTAGAAAGTAGCCGCGCTACAGCTTGCGCCTCTTCCAACAACTCATGTCGGCTTATGGTTGCCCCAGTTGGAGCATCCGTTAGCGCAACCGCATCCGGCGCAATAGCCACCGGGTCAATGAGGAACCTGTGCAACGCATTACTGGTCAAGAAAATTCCCTTCTGCTAGCCATGAGATACAGCCTCTCACGTGTTTAGAGTGTGGGGCGAAAATGCGAAAGGCAGACCAAGAGTTGACCGCGATATCCAGAAAAGCCACTTCCCTCGGGTGAGAACGTGACCACTTTTGATATCACACCTGACAAATTTCAACATTGGGACTTCTCACTCGACGCTGAAATAGCAACCTTGACACTTACTGTCGACCCGGCGGCCGCAACATTCGGCACATATGAATTGAAGCTGAACAGCTACGACATAGGCGTCGACATTGAGCTGGCGAATGCTATCCGCCATATCCGTCTTAGTCATCCGGCCGTGAAATGTGTCGTAATTACGAGTGGTTTAGAAGGAACGTTTTGTGCCGGTGCCAATATTCGAATGCTGGCAGCCGCCGACCACTCTCACAAAATCAACTTCTGCAAATACACCAACGAAACAAGATTAGAGATAGAGGAAGCGAGCGCTTTAAGTGGAATCAAATTTCTAGCTGCCGTCAACGGAGCCTGCTCAGGTGGTGGCTATGAATTGGCACTCGCTTGTGACCACATTCTTCTAGTTGATGACAAAAGCACTTCTATTTCTTTGCCGGAAGTGCCCCTGCTGGGGGTTCTTCCTGGAACTGGTGGCCTGACTCGCCTCACAGACAAAAGGCACGTCCGACGCGATAGGGCTGACGTTATAGCGACGAAAGCAGAGGGCACGTCGGGGAAAGAAGCCTTGGAATGGGGCTTAGTCGATGAACTCGCCATACCTACCGAATTCGATGAAGCCGTTGCCCACCGAGCACTTGAACTTGCAGCCTCCACCAACCGCCTTGAAGGGGAACCTGTTCATCTCCCTCCGTTGGAGGTGAAGGTTTCTGAGGATCACATCGACTACAACTGGGTCAAGGTAGCGCTCTTCGACAGTCACGCTGAACTGAAGGTTTTGGTAGCCGCTCATTCCGATTGGTTGCTCCGAACTGCCCGTGAACTAGATGATGTTCTCTGCCGTCTTCGATTCGACTATCCCGATATCGGTACCTTGATCTTGCGGACAGAAGGCTCTCTTGAGAGCGCTGTGGCTATGGATTCAGCACTTTCTGATTCAATGGAAAGTGGTGATCACGAGATCAAGCTTCTTTGGGAAAAATGTTTAAGGAGGCTTGACCTGACCGCTAAGACATTGATCGCTGCAATTGAACCTGGCTCGTGTTTTGTCGGAATTCTCTTCGAGTTGGCCCTTGCCGCTGATCGCATTTTCATGCTCGACGGACGCTTCGAAGATCATGACAACCCCCTACCAGCGACATCGATACGTCTCACTCACACCAACTTCGGAACAATGCCCATGTGGAATGGATTAAGCCGGTTGAACTCTCGTTTCTGGGGCGATGAAGAAACGTTGACAACGCTTTCTCCTATCTCCAATGTGAATATCTTGGCTGACGAAGCAGCACAGCTGGGGTTAGTTAGCGCCACTCCAGATGATTTGGACTGGGATGATGAACTGAGGCTGTTTATTGAAGAACGATCTAGCTTTTCAGCGGACTCTTTGACGGCCATGGAAGCAAACCTAAGGTTCGCTGGTCCTGAAACTATGGCTACAAAGATCTTCGCTCGACTTTCGGCTTGGCAGAATTGGGTATTTACTAGATCGAATGCAAGTGGACCAGTGGGAGCGCTTCAACGCTATGGCAGCGGGTCTCGTCCCGAATTTGATAATCGACGCACATAATGACGGCGGCAAACAGGCGACCAGATGACTAAAGCAATCGATTATTCGGAAAAAATTCCCAACAACGTAGATCTCGTCGGCGACAGGCGCCTCCAGCGAGCTCTGGAAAATTGGCAACCTCGATTCGCTAATTGGTGGTCTGAAATGGGACCAGCGAACTTTCAGGACAGAGAAATATATTTGCGCACAGCTGTGGATGTCGGACAGCAAGGTTGGGCTCACTTCTCTCACGTAACACTGCCTGAATATCGCTGGGGCATATTTCTTTCTGAGCCAGAAATTGATCGGCGAATTGCATTCGGTGAACTTAAAGGGCAGCCGGTCTGGCATGAAGTGCCGGGTGAATTCAGAACTGAACTCAGACGATTAATCGTGGTGCAAGGTGATACCGAACCAGCGTCGGTTGAGCAACAGAGATACTTAGGTCAGACCGCTCCTTCGCTCTATGACTTGCGGAACCTATTTCAAATTAATGTAGAAGAGGGTCGCCACCTGTGGGCCATGGTGTACCTACTTCATGCCTATTTTGGTCGTGATGGGCGAGACGAAGCTGATGCGCTCTTAGAGAGAAACTCTGGTGACCCTGACCATCCTCGCATCCTCGGTGCTTTCAACGAGAAGACATCGGATTGGTTGTCTTATTTGTTATTCACTTACTTCACCGATCGGGATGGCAAGTATCAGTTAGGGGCTCTCAAAGAGTCGGCCTTCGACCCATTAAGCCGAACTTGCGATTTCATGTTGAAAGAAGAGGCCCACCATATGTTCGTAGGTGCTTCAGGAATAGGGCGGGTCATCCAACGAACGTGCGATGTCATGAATGAACACAACACTGACGATGTCCGGGGCTACGGAGTTGTCGACTTACCGACACTCCAAAAATACATAAATTTTCACTTCTCCGTTTCTCTCGACTTGTTTGGATCTGAAACGTCGACGAATGCCGCCAACTATTACTCGGCTGGATTAAAGGGAAGGTTCGCTGAGGATTCCTATAACGATGATCACCTTCTCGTCAACGAACAAGACTCGATAACGGAAATCGTAGATGGCAAGTGGACTGAAACATCTCGATCCGCAATCACCGTTGTCAACCAGCAACTAAGACGCTCATACATTGATGATTGCGCGAAAGGGATGCGTCGTTGGAATCGAATCCTCGATGAGAACGGGATCGATCTTCAACTCAAGCTCCCACACGAGGCATTCCACCGGCAAGTTGGAGTGCACCAAAACCAATTTGTTGCTCCGGACGGCACAATAACTTCCGAAGTTGAATGGAATGAGTTGTCGCCCAACTTCCTACCAACCGATTCAGACCGGGAGTTCGTGCTGTCACTAATGCAACCGGTCTATGAAGCTGGCCAAATGGCGAGTTGGATTTCAGCTCCCACAACAGGAATCAACACACGGCCCGTTGACTACGACTATGTCCGGCTGTAAGCGCTATAGCCGCTGGTAGGTCCAATCAAGGGGTCTGTCACCGTCATATGGCATCGATCCGTGGAACTGCCGCTCATCATCGTCAAACACCAACGGTATAAAATTTCGATCTCCTTCCCACATCGGAAGGTCAGCTGACGCTCGGGTGTCAGGGTTAGCGTCACACGCTTGTAAGAGCCGTTCGAGTCGAACCCAAACAAGCGAGCCCTCATCGTTACTAGACAAGAGTTCCCCTTCCCACGCATCCGCAAGAAAAATAAATCCCAACCACTCCTCACGCCTGGGACCGAAATTTGACCAACTGATGGTGCCCCTTAAAGAAAGTGAGGTAGCTGTCACACCTGCCTCTTCTACAAGCTCTCGAAGCGCTCCTGCTGCGACTGACTCATCTAGCTCTAGCTTTCCCCCAAGACCGTTGAACTTTCCGTAGTGATCATCTTCAGGTCGGGCATCACGATTTATCAGCAGAACGCTATTACTGTCGCGATCGAGGAGATAGATCAAGGTTCCAATGATCGGACTAAACACCATTACTGGCAAAGTAGCGGCAAAAACATGCCGAGTTGGCCAATCAACGATAAAGACTCATGTCTGAAATTCACGAGATATCGGGCCTTCGTTTAGCAGTTCAGACAAACGGAGCGATCGGAAGAGGGCCGACCGTCGTCATGCTGCATGAAGGGTTGGGGTCAATTACTCAATGGCACGACTTCCCTGATCGCGTCCACGCCGCGACAGGTTTACCAGTTCTTGCATATGACAGAAGCGGATACGGGCGCTCCGAACCGGGCCCAGCCCGTTACGGACCAGATTTCATGCATCGCGAGGCTTTGGAAATATTGCCCGCTCTTCTTCAATATTTCGAGATAAGCCAGCCAATTCTGCTCGGCCACAGTGATGGAGGGTCAATTGCATTAATAGCAGCCGCTTCTGACCTTTTGGAGCCACTTGGAGTCATCACTATCGCAGCACATATTTTCGTTGAACCAGCTGGCCTCAATGGAGTACGAGCGGCGAAAGAGCGACGCGACCAAATTGTTGAGGGTATGGCACGCCATCATGATCAGCCAGCTGTTGCGTTTGATCGCTGGTCGAAGATCTGGTTGGATCCAAGTTTCGAGACTTTCGACATCTGTGACAGTCTCGGCGATGTCTCTTGTGCCCTGCTGGTGATGCAAGGTGACCGCGACGAATACGCAACCGAGGAGATGATCCACGGCATCGTCCAGAGAGTCCCGCAGGCAATTGGTAGGTTCATTTCAGATTGTGGCCATGTAGCGCACAGAGATCAGCCGGATCTCCTCATTCAAGAAATCCTTTCGTTTCTCTCAACCTAGGGCACTAAGTCCGCTGGTTAAGAGTCCGACAATGCTGCCAAGGCGTCAGCTGATAGGCGGCTGGGTGCTTCGAGTGGGCCGAAGTGAGTCAAACCCTCGTAGTCAATCGTTCGAGAATTATTTAGGGCTTCTGCTGCTGGTTCTCCAAGATTTCCGAAACCATGGTCGCCACTCTTACCGATCACAACTTTTGCTTTGCAGTTGCGGATCTTGTCGTTTGTCGACACTCGTTCACCGTCATAAACCTGAGCTTCTTCGGAACCTCTGCACCGCAAACGCACCGTGCCGTCTTCCAGATCTTCGAAAAGATTCGAGACGTAGCTGTGCAGCGCATCGGACCTACATGTAGAAAACGGCGGTCTGCTGGCAAATCTCTCCAGAGCTTCGGCTCGAGAGCCAAAGACCTCGCGCCTTTTTTGGGCTCCCGAGATCAGTGGGTTTTGGCCCGGTGGGAAAGCTTCACCGGGTCTCCACATAATCGGTTCATAGCCATACATACGCCGTATCAAGCCGGGCCGTGAAGCATCCGCTAACAGAAGGGTTGCTGCGCCTACGGAATGACCGACACAGTCAAGTTCCCCTGTCTTGATCTGGAGATGGTCGACCACAACTAATAAATCCTCTGCAAGGCTCGTCCACTCATAGTCGCCATTAAGAGGTGGAGTGCTCCATCCATGGGACCTCAAATCCGGAGCCCATATTGTGAACTGATCAACAAGACCGCTGACAAATGGGCCATACGTGCGGGCATTGAAACCCGTAGCGTGAACGAACAGCGCCGGCGGTCCCTCTCCCCCGAGACAATGGAGTGCTATGCGTCCCCCGCCCGCCGAATCCAACATTTCTGGCTCAGGAATACTGCCCAGGATTTGTTCATTTTCACTCACCCAATCGACCATAGGCGCAGACGTGGTAACCATGTCGGGTATGAGTGAAGACAATTACGACATTGAGTTCTTTTGGGATCCTATTTGTCCTTTTGCCTGGGTGACCTCCCGATGGATAGAGAAAGTTGCTACCCAAACTGACTATTCGGTTGATTGGCGATTTATCTCGTTACGAATACTCAACAAAGAGAAAAACTACGACACTGACTTTCCAGCAGGCTATGAACAAGGACATACCTCGGGGCTTCGTTTTCTAAGGGCAGCAGCACAGGTCCGAGAAGAAGAGGGACGAAAGGCCATGTCAGCTCTGTACGCGGCATTTGGTACCCACTATTGGGAACTTGATCAACAACCGGGTTTACGAAAACAACTGGGCACCGTCGAACACACGGAAAAGTGTCTCGCAACCGCCGGCCTACCGACCAGGCATGCCGTGGCCGTGGAGAATTCTCAGTGGGATGACGTAATTGAAAACGAAACTGAACTGGCTCTTTCCCGAACCGGCCGAGACGTAGGAACTCCAATCATCTCGTTTCAACCACCTACCGGCCTGTCTTTTTTTGGCCCCGTTATTTCAAGAGTGCCGAGTGACGATGAAGCGGTTCCCCTGTGGAACGCGGTTATCGAATTAGCCAGCTTCCCGGGCTTCGCAGAGATGAAGCGATCACTCCGCGAACCTCCTCAAATAAACGTTCTAGGAACACTCGAATCAGCTCCGGTTATGGAGGACTGGGAGGCTGGTTCCCGTAAAGCGCACAAACCCACTCCGTAACAAGGAGGCGCTCTTTACTCTCGGCCTAGTCTGTACCTATGACTGAATCTGCCGGCGAACTGTACGGAACCGGGGCGCGAGCCATGCAAGACCACTTTGATGCGCGGCGGCTGGCAGACCGGCTCAACGAAGTAACCGTAAGCACATCAATAGATGATCAGACTGCTGCATATCTGGAGCGAGCTAGCTATTTCTTCTTGGCGACCGTAGATGGCGACGGTTTTCCTGACGTTTCTTACAAGGGTGGTCGCCCTGGGTTCGTCAAAGTTCTCGATCACCAAACGCTCCGGTTCCCGTCCTACGACGGAAACGGCATGTACCGATCTTTAGGGAGCATCCAAGAAACCGGTAACGTTGCTTTGCTGTTCATCCGACAGAACGCAAAAGCTAACCGAATTCGAATTCACGGCACCGCCAGCATTCTGCTCGACGAAGCGGCACTATCGGGCTTCGAAGGAGCAGAGGCAGTGGTAGAAGTTCAATTGACTAGAATTTTTCCCAATTGCCCCCGTTACATCCACGATCTCGAATCCGGGACCATCTCCGAATTCGCTCCAGGCGGCTCAGTTGCACCACCTGAGCCTGACTGGAAACAGTGGGACACTTTTGCCGACGTCCTACCTAAGAGATAACGACGATGAAGGTATTCGCCACCCTCCCACAAGCCGACTTAAACGATATTCCCGAAGCAACCAAACGCATCGAGGCCGACGGCTACGACGGAATTGTCGCTCTCGAAAACAGACACGATCCTTTCCTACCTCTGGCAGTGGCGGCAGTCCACTCACAAAAGCTGGAACTAGCAACTGGGGTTGCTATCGCCTTCCCCAGAAGTCCTATGAATGCTGCCAACATCGGATGGGACCTGCAACAAGCAAGCTCTGGCCGTTTCGAATTGGGCCTGGGAAGCCAGGTTCGTGGCCACAATGAGCGTCGATTTAGCGTCAAGTGGTCGGCTCCTGCTCCACGAATGCGGGAATACGTTGAATCGATAAGAGCGATTTGGAACACGTGGTTAACTGGCGAACCTCTGAACTACCAAGGCGAG
Source organism: Acidimicrobiales bacterium MED-G01 (assembly GCA_002457435.1). Taxonomy (GTDB): domain Bacteria; phylum Actinomycetota; class Acidimicrobiia; order Acidimicrobiales; family Poriferisodalaceae; genus MedAcidi-G3. The sequence continues at coordinate 42,758 of NTLA01000005.1, forward strand.
TTCTACAACTTCACTCTCATGACTCCCAATTTCACCCCCGAACCTTTAACGGTTCCTTTACCTAAGATCACGATGGCTGCGGTGGGGCCTGCGATGCTGCGAACAGCGGGCCGCGTCTGTGATGGAGTAAGGCTCCACGCGTTTTGCACGCGCCCATATCTCGAGGAGAAGGTGATGCCTCAATTACAGAAGGGACTCCAAGAAAATTCGCTGCCTCGTGACCATTTTGAAATAAGCGGCGGAGGTTTTCTTTGTACCGGACCAGACGATGAATCGGTAGAGAAAATGATGGACTGGGTTAGATATCGAATCGGCTTTTACGGAAGCACCAAAGCATATTGGCCTGTTCTAGAACAACACGACCTTCTTGATCTAGGCCAAGAACTCAATCACCTATCCAAGAACAACGGCTGGTCCAAAATGGCAGATCTGGTGAGCGACGACGTTGTCAGACACTTCGCAGCCGTTGGAAGACACGATGAGATAGCTACCGCTGTCTCTGAGCGGTTCGGCGGTCTCACCGATGCGATAGGCGCAAGCGCATCACCTGAAATTCCTGCGGACCTGCCGCCGGACGTCATTCAGGAGATCCAAGCGATCTAGTTCTCAAGGGATCTGGGCCTTTGCTTTATCCAGAGCTGCATACGTTGCCGCTATCAGATTAAATGCCCGCGAATCGCCAACTAGGCCAGCTGCCATTCTGTTCATTGAGTAGGAAATGGTTACTCGTTGGTCTAGGTCCATCACCCCCATCGAACCTCCCCAACCAAACCAATAAAGAGTTCTCGGACTCGGAGTCAGTGGAACTCGCTCATGATTGATACCGAAGCCCATACCGTAAGGAACCCCTAGTCCCAGAACCAGGTCACGTTCGAAGGTCTGACGCTGCAGTGCGGCTTCGATGGTTTCGTAACTAACTATCGTGATCCCATCGACCGTCCCGCCGCACGCTATTGCAGAATGAACGCGGGAAATAGACCGAGCATTTCCGATACCACCCGCAGCAGGTATCTCCGCTTCTCTCCACTCGTCGGTAGCTGTTTCTGTGCCATTAAGAACACAGCTGCCGAAGGTCTTTGCGGCGACGGAATCAGGTTCAACCTCAACCAGCTCATCAATACTCCGGTCAGGGGGGTCTAACTCAGCTACACGACTTCCTTCTGAAGTAGGTAAGCCAATGTGAAAATCGGCTCCAAGAGGTTCACTGACTTCTTCCCTGAAAAATCTTCCCAACGTCCGTCCATCCACCCGGCGCAGGATTTCGGCCTGAAGAGTACCCTGAGTCAACGCGTGATATCCCGGAGCCGTGCCCGGCTTCCACCATGGTTCCATCTCCGCCAACAAAGACGCACAAAGCTCATGATCGTATAGCTCGCCAGCCGTAATGATTCTTGGGAACCCCGAACATCCGGTCTGGTGAGTCATGACGTGGCTCACCAGCACCTCGTCTTTACCGTTAGCTGCAAACTCTGGCCAATGCTTCGCTACAGGATCAGAGAATTCGATCAAATTGCGATCCGCCAGCATAAGCATGCAGATAGACGCCATCGTTTTTGTAGTGGAGTACACGTTAACGATTGTGTTTTCTTGCCAAGGCTCTCCTGCAAGGTTCTTGCTGCCTGCCCACAGATCGACGACAGGCTGACCATCAACCGTTACCGCAGCACTCGCCCCGAGTTCTTCACCTGCGTCGAAATTGGCCGCAAATGCCTCTCGAACCAACAGAAAATCTTCTTCACAATTTCCGTTAATCTCGACCATCACTCTCCCGAACATCCAACATCTACTTCAAAAGGTACTCCCCTAGATACCCAGACTCTCCGTGCCTAGCCACTTTCATCCTCTTTTAGGTCATGACTCCGCTAACGGCGAACGCTATACCTGCCAGTAGGAGCCACGAAATGAATCCCGCGTTCAGCGGTCCACGCCCCATCGACGCCAGACTTCTCAACTTCACTAGGGCTCCTACCCCAACCATCGCCGCCGTCAAAAAGATCTTCCTCATGTCATCTAGCAGTTCAAGGGTCCCTGTCGGCAAAATCTCAACAGACCGCACCGCTACAGCAAGGATGAAGCCAACTACAAACACGGGGATTGCTTTTACAGCGGCCGATCTCTCGGCATTAACTCGACCTCGAGTTTTCATACTCACAAATACAAGAATCGGACCTAGGAGCGCGACTCGCCCAAGTTTGACAACAACCGCTGTTTCCAGAGCTTCATCTCCTCGCATGGTTGCCGTCGCAACCACTTGCGCGACATCATGAATCGCTGAGCCCGCCCACCAACCAAATGTTTCAGGCGCTAGGTCTACAATCGCTCCGATAACCGGGTAGCACGCCATCGACAAAGTTCCAAAAAGTGTGACTACTCCAACTGCGTAGGCCACCTCTTCTTCCTCGGCCTTCGTCAACGGCTTTACAGCCGCTATCGCTGAAACACCACAAACTGCGTAGCCGACTCCAAGAAGTCGTCCAAAATCTGGCGATAAACCGAACGCTTTACATACGCGGCCAACTCCCCACACAGTCAACGAAACCAGGATGACGACCATCAGCGCATCCAGCCAGTCCATGCTCTGACGAAGCTCGGAAATGCTTAACCGAAACCCCAACAAGACCACGCCAACTCTCAACAGGCGTCGTGACGAAAACGTCAAACCAACCTGAGCGCGCTCTGAACCGAGAGAAATATTTCCGAAGCAAAGTCCGAACAGCAGTGCAATGGCTCCAGCCGACAAATTAGTGACAGAGTTAATCCACAAAGCCGCTGCGGTGGCGCCAGCAACTAGCGCTAGGCCTGGAGCGCTCTGCTGAAGCCACTGGCGAAAGCTACGGAGTACCTGAATCAGAGAGTTCATACAACTTCCGCAATTCGGAACGACAGGCCCTTCCTATCAAAACTTGGCAGATTTTTCTGCGACAACCTCCCGATTATTGACGCCAATCATGATTATTCGCTATCTCAAAAGCCCGCAGTGAAATATGTTCGTGAGGGTTCTAGAACAGTTCGACTCAGCGCTGTACGGTCAAAGCAGTGCCCCTCCCCCAGACCATATTGATCAGAGTCACTGGCCAAGATCGGCCGGGTATAACTACTGAACTGCTGACTCTTCTGTCTTCCCTTGATGCGGAGTTGCAAGATATCGAACAAGTCGTAGTCAGGCGTCAACTCACTCTGGGTTTAGCAGTCTCTGTCCCAACGGGAAAGGATTTAGTTAAGGAGGTTCTATTGTTCGGTTGGGAACGAGATTTGGATATTGATTTTGAGGTCATCGATCCCACCCCGACTCAGCACGTGAAGCGTCACGTCGTTACGGCGTTGGCCTCTGAGCTTTCTCCAAGTTCTCTGGCGCGAACCAGCGGCGCAATTACGTCGAGTGGTGCCAACATCGATCGAATTCATCGCCTCTCGCGATTTCCGGTCTGGAGTTACGAATTTCTAGTTGAAGGTGCTGACCAAGAAAAATTGCGAGCTTCGCTCATGGACGTAGCAGCACAAGAAGGCATCGACATTGCAGTTCAGCCTCATGGCTTGTCGCGACGCTCTAGCCGCCTCGTAGTACTGGATGTCGATTCCACCCTCATTCGCAATGAGGTCATCGATTTATTGGCCGAAGAGGCAGGTCATGGGGAGGAAGTAAGCCACCTGACCGAACAGGCCATGCGAGGTGAAATTGATTACTCCGAGGCACTAAAACAAAGGGTTCAATTGTTGGCGGGCTCAGGGATCGAAATAATCAATCGCTCTATATCGCGAATGGTGCTGACCGCAGGGGCCAGGACTTTCATTCGAACGTTGAAACGCCTCGGATACCGAGTGGCGATAATCAGTGGAGGGTTCACTCACTTCACAGACGAGTTAGCCAAAGAACTGGGTATTGACCATTCTTACGCCAACAAACTCGAAGTTGTTGATGGTGTCATAACCGGGCGAATTGAAGGGAACGTTATTGATCCCGCGGCCAAGGCAGCGCTCCTCGAAAGTATCGCACTCGATGAGGGGATCCCTTTGGAACAAACTGTCGCAATTGGCGATGGGGCTAATGACCTGCCGATGTTGCAAAAGGCAGGGTTAGGGATCGCATTCAACGCTAAACCTGTATTGGCAGGGGCGGCTGACACTTCTCTCAATGTTCCGTATCTAGATGCAATTCTGTTCATGCTCGGTGTCAGTCGAGAAGAAGTTGAGGCCGCAGATGCTTCTGACCTAAAAGCGCAACGTCGTATCGCCTAGCTCGCAGTTCCGCTGTGTGGGACACTGCAGGCATGAATGACACCGACAGTTCCTTAGTGATTCGAACCGATCGTGATGGGGTATCTACTCTCACTCTGAACCGACCCGAAGCACTCAATGCCTTGAGTCCTTTGCTTTTTGAGCGGCTCCGATCACTACTATCCGACATTGCTGATTCACCAAATGAAACCGGTGTAGTGATCCTGACCGGAGCCGGACGGTCCTTCTCTGCCGGAAATGATCTCAAGGCGATCGAAAAGGGTGCAAGGGTGACCAACCCATACCAACAGGCGGAAACACTTGACTTCATCGAACACATGCCCCAACCGGTGATCGCTTCGGTGCGAGGTCATTGCTATACAGGCGCCTTGGAGCTCGCCTTATCATGCGATTTGCTCATTTGTGCTGACGATGCTCGTTTCTCTGACACTCACGGGAAATGGGGCATGGTTCCGACGTGGGGAATGACCAATCGCTTGCCAGAGCGAGTTGGCCCTTTGGTTGCACGCGACATCATGTACAGCGGACGAGTCGTCGAAGGAGTCGAGGCAACTCAAATTGGTCTCGCTAATCGGTGCGTACCTGAAGCCGAACTTGAAACCACTACTCATGATTGGGCCGAAACTATTGCAACAAATTCGTGGCACACATTGCGAGAAGAAAAAAAACAGATGCGGCTACTGGCTGGAATGACCAGAGAAGATGGTCTCAAATGGGCGAGAGAAAAAGGCCCTGGCGTCGCCCCTGACATGATCGAGCGAATTCAAGAAGGCTTCAAACGCTGATACGGTCCTATCTGAACTGTTGAGGAGCACCAATGCCCAAAGTCACCATTTACCACAACCCTCATTGAGGGTCGTCCAAAAATGCCTTAGCGGTCGCTGAGGAGGAAAACGTTGATGCAAATGTCGTCCTCTACATGAAGTCCCCGCCAGATCGCGAGACTTTGGAACACATCACCTCAGTCCTAGAAGACCCAGTAGAGGACCTAGTGCGCAAGGACTCGAAATTCAAAGCACTGGGGCTCGACCCCGATGACTATGTGGATAACCCCAAAGCCGTCGTGGAACTCCTACTTGAACGGAAAGCTTTGATGCAGCGCCCAGTTCTCGTTAGGTCCGATAACGCGATAATTGGTCGCCCAAAAGACCGAATAGCAGGTTTTCTCAAGTAGTTGCTCTCAACGTATCGCCGCAATCGCAAGTGATCACACCCTTGCGAGTACGCCACGATTAAGGTGGCGGTTGCTGCCAACGCCCAGTGGGAGAGTCTGGTCAACAGCTATTTCAGTTGATCGGCGCCGAAGGAGCAACCGCCCCGGGAAACTCTCAGGCCTCCGGACCGCAGGGAAGAAGCAACGCTGGAAAGAGAGCCGGCTTCGGCTGGCTCCACCGAAGGGGAAAACTGCGCATAGCGGCCAATCTCTCAGGTTCCGAGACAGCGCGGGGCGTCAAACTCGACGCGGGCTAGTGAGTTATGAGCGAACCTTCCGAAACTCGAACATCCAAACGGTCACCACTGCATTCCCTTCACCGTGACCGCGGAGCGAAATTTGCCCCATTCGCTGGTTTTGAACTACCTCTCAGTTTCGACGGCACCCTCGGCGAGCATCTAGCCACGCGTTCCTCCGCAGGGCTGTTCGATGTCAGCCATATGGGAATCGTTGATCTCGTTCCCAAACCAGGGATCTCGCTGCCTGAAGTCATCGATTCGCTGGAACTTGTCACACCCGCCTCCATTCAAGACCTCGAAGTGGATCGTCTTCGGTACGCGCTCTTAACCAATAACCAAGGAGGTGTTATCGATGATCTCATCGTTTCTCGAGGCAACACCCAACTTCGATTGGTTTTAAACGCCTCACGAGTAGAGAATGATCTTCGCTGCATTGAAGCAGCTCTTGGCGATTACACGGAAATCCATATTCGACAGGACCTCGCTCAAGTGGCACTCCAAGGGCCAGAAGCGGTGACAGTCCTGTCGGGCTTCGACCCGTCAATCGCAGATCTGACCTTCATGACTTCGGGTCAATTCTCAATCGACGGAATTCAATGTTCTATCAGCCGCAGCGGTTATACCGGAGAAGACGGCTTCGAACTAATCGTTCCTGCTGATGATGCTGTGAAGCTCGCAGAAATGCTCCTTCTTGACGAGACCGTCAGCCCCTGTGGTCTAGGGGCCAGGGATAGTCTGCGGCTTGAAGCCGGACTGTGCCTTTACGGCCACGAACTGGATGAAACGATTACTCCGGTGGAGGCTCGTCTTGGGTGGACAATCCCCCGCCGACGACGCGACGAGCCTACTTTTGCCGGCGCCGAGGTCATACTTGCTCAATTCGCAGGTGGCACTAACCGAACTCGGGTAGGAATTTCCTCTCTAACTAAGCGGCCGATCCGAGACGGGACAAAACTACGAACTGACAAAGACCTAGAGGTCGGAGTTGTCACTAGCGGGGGCTTCGGACCCACCTGTGATCGACCGGTTGCCATGGGCTATGTCGATCCAACGATCTCGGACTCTAAAAGCACTTTGCTTGCTGAAGTGCGAGGCAAAGAGGTCCCTTGCCAAATCAGCGCTTTGCCATTCGTTCCTCACAACTACAGCCGAAATTGAGACTCACACATGCAAGAACTTAACCCTCAACCCGATTTTCTCGCCCGGCACCTTGGTCCAAGCGATGACGAAATAGCTTTGATGCTCTCAGCTACCGGTTATCTCAGCCTCGAGGATCTGTGCACTGCCGTTGTCCCAGCTGCAATCCGCACACACGAACCACTTGATCTTCCGAATCCCCTCACCGAGGTTGATGCCATTGCTCAAATTCAGCGAAAAGCGAATTTGAACCAGCCAATGAAATCATTAATAGGGCTGGGCTACCACAACACAGTGACGCCCACTGTGGTGGTCCGTCGAGTCCTTGAGAACCCTGGTTGGTACACCGCTTACACGCCCTACCAACCAGAAATAAGCCAAGGCAGACTGGAAGCTCTTCTCAACTACCAAACACTGGTTTGTGACCTTACCGGGATGGAGATATCTAATAGTTCGTTGCTGGATGAGAGCACTGCTGCAGCTGAGGCGATGACCATGGCTAGGCGGTTAACAAAAACTACAGGGGAAAAATTCTTTGTCGATTCGGACTGTTACCCACAAACCATCGATGTGGTCCGAACTCGTGCCGAAGCCTTAGGCATAGACATACAGGTGGGCGATGCTTGGCAAGATCTCGATCCTGCCGATTGCTACGGAGTTTTGGTCCAATACCCCGGCTCTTCAGGTGACATTCGCGATATCAGCCACATCGCGGAAGCGATCCACGGAAATGATGGAATTCTTTGTGTCGCTTCTGATCTCTTGGCCCTCTGCCTTCTGACCCCGCCCGGAGAATTAGGGGCTGATTTAGTCGTAGGAACTTCGCAACGTTTCGGTGTTCCACTTGGCTTTGGGGGTCCTCACGCTGGGTACCTCGCTGCCCGAGAAGACCATAAACGAGCTCTCCCAGGGCGGTTAGTTGGTGTCTCGCTCGACAGTGAAGGTCGCCCGGCAACACGGTTGGCACTGCAAACTCGAGAGCAACATATCCGCCGCGAAAAAGCGACGAGCAATATATGCACAGCTCAGGTTTTACTTGCAGTCATTGCATCTATGTACGCCGTTTACCATGGTCCTGATGGCCTAAAGGAGATCGCTCAACGGGTCCACAGCCTCACTTCCGCCCTCGCCACAAAACTTGAATCTGCTGGGTTCACTGTTTCCAATCAAGCATTCTTCGACACTCTCACCATTCAGGTTCAGGGTGAGGCAGCAGGAGTCCTGCAACGCGCTCTCGCAGAGGGAATAAATATTCGGTTCCTTGACTCAGATAGCGTCGCTGTGACCTTCGACGAAACCTGCGATGAGGCGACCCTTGATCAGTTAGTCCGGGCATTCTTAAACGACAGCGAAAGCTCACAAACCTTTGTCACCCAAAAAGGAATACCCGAGCATCTAAGCCGTTCTTCCAGCTACCTAGATCATCCAGTTTTTAATATCTACCGTTCAGAGACCGAAATGCTCCGATACATCCGACGACTTTCTGACAAGGACATAGCTTTGGACCGCAGCATGATTCCTCTCGGTAGTTGCACAATGAAACTTAATGCCGCGAGTGAAATGGAACCGATTACTTGGCCAGAGTTCGCGGACATCCATCCGTTCGCACCTCTGGACCAAGCAAAGGGTTATATGGAACTCATTGAGGAACTAAGCGACTGGCTACTCGCGTGCACTGGATATGACAAAATTTCGCTACAACCTAATGCTGGCTCGCAAGGAGAGTTCGCTGGCCTCTTAGCCATTAAGCGTTACCACGAGTCCAGAGGGGAAGACCAACGAGACGTGTGCCTCATTCCTTCCTCAGCTCATGGGACTAATGCTGCTTCAGCGGTTATGGCAGGACTCAAAGTCATAGTTGTCGAATGCGATCATGACGGCGATATTGATCTCAACGACCTGCAAATGAAAGTTGCCAAATATGAAGATGTTCTTGCCGGGATAATGGTCACATACCCGTCGACACATGGGGTATTCGAAGAAGGGATAGTTGAGATCTGCCGAACAATCCACCAAGCCGGCGGCCAGGTCTACGTTGACGGAGCAAACTTAAATGCCCTAGTCGGACTCGCCGCACCTGGACAGTTCGGGGCTGACGTAAGCCACCTCAACCTTCATAAAACCTTCTGCATTCCTCACGGCGGAGGTGGTCCGGGTATAGGTCCGGTCGCGGTAAGAGAGCATTTAGCTCCGTTCTTACCCAATCACCCGCTGGTCCCCGAGGCGGGGCCAGCAACCGGAAGTGGAGCCATAGCTGCAGCCCCCTGGGGGTCTGCAGGAATCCTGCCTATTCCCTGGATGTATGTAGCGATGATGGGAGCCGAGGGTTTAAAGCGCGCCACGGCAGTCGCTATTTTGAATGCTAACTACATCGCACTTCGGCTGGACGACAGCTATCCAGTTCTATATCGAGGGCAAAACGGATTAGTGGCCCATGAATGCATCTTGGACCTGAGACAGTTATCAGAGGTCGTAACCGTTGAAGACATAGCGAAGAGGCTGATCGACTATGGATTTCATGCGCCAACGATGTCTTTCCCAGTGCCGGGCACATTGATGGTTGAGCCAACCGAAAGTGAGTCCAAACAGGAGATCGACCGCTTTTGCGATGCCATGATCGAAATCAGGAAAGAAATTAGGCGAATCGAATCTGGTGAATGGCCTGCCGATGACAATCCTCTTGTGAATGCCCCGCACCCAGCTGAAGATCTATTAAAAGACGATTGGCATCATCCGTACACGCGACGAGAAGCCGCCTTCCCGCTCTCTTCCAGCTCTGGGGACAAGTACTGGCCGCCTGTAAGCAGAATTGATGGTGCTCACGGTGACAGGAATCTGGTGTGTAACTGCCCAAGTCCACGTTCCTTCGAAGATCTGCCGAGCTAAACAGCAACTATCCAAGGAGCACGACTAGCTTCGTCACATGGCTCTAACAGACCCCAACATTCTTGAGATGCCTACTTCTTCGGAGTCAGGGGCGATGCCGTGGTATCCCCACATCGTCGATTGGGTGGAAGCCGAACTGGAAGATCTGTCGGATGATCAACTGGATTTTCACGACACGTCACCCGAAAAAGAATGGATGTGGTGGTCGTGTAGAAGGCAAGTCTCCCATATCGCATGGGATGCCCTTGTGTTCAGCAAAAGGCGAGCGGGCCATCTGCTGTGGCCCGATGGTGACGTTCCCGATCCAATTAACTGGACCGAGCATCAGATGGGACCTCACAACAAATGGGACCGGGTACTCGATACAACTTTATTTTGGCAGATACCAGACATTCTGGGCCATCTTCGTTTGGGAATAGATTGGCTGACGACGCTGGTCGAAGATCACTCGATAGACCTACTGCGATCAGAAACACAAACTGTCAGGGGTACAGCGTTCTGGAAGTATGTGATCACCACCCTCCCACGAGGGGCACACACCGATGACCCACAGGGCAGCAGTATTACCTATGATCTCGAGGGCTCCCTTTGGATGGTGTTCTACGAGATGTTGAGCCACGTTCGCTCTATTCAGCGACTCAAACTCCATCAAGGGTTGCAAACTGCTATCGAACTACCAAGAGTCGGGTATCTAAGACTTCCCCATTATTGGGGGGATACAGATGATAATGGACCAGGGATGACGCGACTATGAAACCTAAGATCATCATCGACTGCGACCCCGGACACGACGATGCTATAGCGATCATGATGGCCTGCCAGTTAACCGAAATTCTAGGAATTACGACTGTGTCGGGTAATGCACCGCTGGATTTAACTACTGACAACGCTCTTCTGCTTACAGAACTTGTTGGTCTTAATGTTGAGGTCCATGCAGGTGCCGAAAAACCCCTTTTGTTGCCGCCGAGGCATGCCGAAGAAGCCCATGGCAAAACAGGATTAGATGGACCATCCCGACCAAAGGTCAAACGCTCTGCCAATAGCTCCGATGCTGTGCGGTTCATTATTGACACCGTTCGCGACAATGACGACGTGTGGCTGGTGCCGATCGGGCCTCTTACGAATGTTGCTTTGGCCGTACAACAGGCACCCGACATAGTGGAGCGCGTTGCTGGCATATCGATTATGGGTGGGAGCGCAACAGTGGGCAACGTCACCGCCACGGCTGAATTCAACGTGTGGGCTGACCCCCATGCTGCGTCGATTGTTTTTAGCGCTGGTTTACAACCATTTCGAATGGCCGGACTTAATCTCACTCATAAATTCGGCATTGATGAGCAAATCATCACGGACCTGCGCGGCATCAATAACCAAGTAGCAGATTTTGCTGCTGACCTCTTCGACTTTTATCTCATGTCGTACCAGAAACGAACTCGCGGGCAGCGGGTTCCTCTGCATGACCCATGCGCTGTTCTCGCTATAACTCACCCAGAATTATTCGAGTTCGAACTCCGGAACGTGACCGTCGAAACCGAAGGCGTCTACACACGGGGAATGACGGTCGTCGATCAGCGAGGTTGGGGAGATCAACCACTCAACTGTGAAGTTGCTTACGAAATCGACCGTGACCGGGGAATGCAAATTTTCCTTGAGACAATGGAGACTTATACGGTGAGCTAGCGCTTGGGTACTACCGTGGTGGTGTGACTAGTTTGATTCGACTGACCCAGTACAGCCACGGCGCTGGTTGAGCTTGCAAGCTCGGTCCCAGTGACCTGGCGCACGTGTTGCGTCACTTACCAAATTCCAGTCATCCCGACCTCTTGGTTGGTACAGAAAACAGCGATGACGCTGCCGTGTGGCGACGCTCAGACGGCAATGCTCTAGTTGCCACCGCTGACTTTTTCACCCCAATAGTTGATGATGCAAAGCTGTGGGGTCAGATATCGGCGACTAACGCTGTCAGCGACGTCTACGCCATGGGAGCCAAACCATTATTCGCTCTCAACCTGGTCGCGTGGCCTCAGGAGGAACTTGCCTTAGAGATCCTTGGCGATGTGCTCATCGGTGGTCAAACAGCTGCTGAGGAGGGCGGCTGGGTTGTAGCGGGCGGCCATACCGTTGATGGACCGGAGCCAATGTACGGCATGTCTATCGTGGGAGAAGTTGCACCCGACGAACTTCTCACCAACGGCGGAGGTGAAGCAGGCCAAGCTCTGGTCCTGACGAAACCAATAGGGACAGGCCTCCTGGCAACAGCTGTAAAGCGTTCCGACCCTGAAGCTATTTCACAAGACGGTTCCTTAAATGAGGTTTACGTTGCGGGCGTTCGAGAAATGACTCGCCTCAACTCCTCGGCGGCCAAAACTGCTTCTCGGGTAAGAGCCTCAGCAGCCACGGACGTTACTGGATTCGGCCTCCTCGGTCACCTCTATGAGTTGGCATCAGCCAGTGGGTTGGCTGCCTCAGTTGAAACAACGTCGGTTCCACTTCTACCCAGCATTCATGACTTGGTTGAAGGTGGATTTGTGGCTGGAGGCACTGAGAGGAACCTAGATTTTCTCGAACCATTTTTAAGTGGTGGGTCTTTCACTGAGCGCCTCATTCTCTGCGATGCTCAAACCTCGGGTGGCCTTTTATTCTCTTGTGACGCGCCCGCTGCTGCCGATGCCGTTGCAGAACTCACAGAATCGGGTCATTTCGCAGCGGTAATAGGTGAGTTGGAGCCGGGAGACCCTGGGCGTATAACACTAAGAAGTTGACCTATGGAAGATCCCAAGAGCGAGGTGGCCAACCCATCGTTATACGAACAATTAGGGGTCCCAATTGGCAGTACGCAAGAGTCTTTGCAACGTGCTTATCGACGACTGGCACTTGTCCATCACCCCGACAGACAGTCCGGTGATTCGGTCTTAATGCGCCAGATTAACGATGCCTGGTTCGTCTTGTCTGACCCAGTTCGTCGAGCTGAATATGATCGCGTCCTGAAAAATGCTTCATCACCGCAACCAACAGATTCTGGGTTCTCTCCTCCCCAAAAGCTGAACAGGAAGGCCGCTTGGTTTGCGGGGATCAGACTCCAAACATTAAGACTTGGAGACGAAGCAGCAACAAGCGCTACCCATGCTTTATCCAATCGACATCAGGTTCCTCGGACAGCCTACGAGGAACTCGTGCCGCCGATAATCCGGGTTCTCGGTCAGAATATAGAGCTGAGGGTTCAGCTATCTCGCAAAGCAGGAGCAGCGCCTCTGGACTTAGGTTTAGCATCGGCATTAATCGGCCTAAACGTCTACTGCGTCCCCTTTCTGCGTCGTTCTTTAGAAGATGGAGTGCGTCACGAAGATGTCCTCCGCGCTCAACTGATTGACCGGATGTGGGACAACCTTGCGCATGGAATCAACAGGGACGTCGAGATTAAACTTGGTGGCAACCCGAGAGCCCTGCGATCGCTAACGGGCAGACGTATCTGATATGGCTACGGCGATCTATCCCGGGTCATTTAATCCACCGACCGTGGCGCATCTAGCTATTTCCGAGGCTGTAATAGCCCAACACGAAATAGAACGGGTCGTGTGGGCGGTCAGCCGGGTAGCACTGGCTAAACAGGATGTATCTATTCCTAAATTCGAGCATCGGATCGCAATATTGGAAGAAGTAGCCGCAGAACATACATGGCTCCAAATTCTGGTAACAGACTCCCAATTATTGGCAGATATAGCCGTTGGTTACGACTTACTTGTAATGGGAGCTGACAAATGGCTCCAGATACAGGATCCAATTTTTTATGAAGGTGACCCGGTGTTACGTGATTCAGCCCTCGCAACGCTGCCTGAGCTCGCAATCGTCCCTCGGGAACCATTCGAAGCACCTCCTTCCAAAGAACTCCGCCTTCCACAGGACATGAACTCGGTATCTAGCTCAGAAGCACGCGACGGCCACACTTCGTTAATGCTTGGACCTGCACAAAGATTCGACGAATTGACAGGAGCTTGGACTGACACCAACAGGTATGAAGTTTGGTTAACCGGAAAAACTGACTGACAAGCCCCCTAATTACACATACCTTGGCTCATGATGACTGAAATTCTCGATGTCGACCTACTGGCTTTCGAACAAGGAAACTCCAAAGAGCGTCTGGCGGTAGTAGATGGCGTCATGAGGAGTCTCACAACGGGCTTTGTCTACACCAAACATGACCTCTCCGAGGCAATGCTTGACGAAACTTACGACGTTCTATCGAGGTTCTTTAACCTTCCGGCCGAGGCTAAGGAGGAATACGTAGCCGGCGGCTCTAAAGGCCAAACTGGGTACACAGGCTTGTTGGTTGAAACGGCAGCAGTGTCTCAAACTCCCGATTGGAAGGAGATGCTGAATTGGGGAGCACCTCTGCCAGACGGGCATCCGCTGCGTACGCAATACCCACATCGCTACGGTAACCCGGTCTTTCCATCTAACCACCTCCCCGAAGCCGCTCGAATCTTGTCGACTTTTCACGAGAACCTTGTGGAACTCCAAACGCGCTTTTTGCGAATAATCGCTACAGGGATCGGCGTGAACGCGAGTTTCTTCGACACGATGCTGAAAGATGGGTCTCACCTCACCAGAGCTATCAACTATCCACCTATGAACGAAGCTCCCCAAAAGGGTGATGGTGGCCATGTTTGGGCCGAAGAACACGGGGATATCAACCTGATAACGGCCCTACCAAGAGCTACGAGCCGCGGACTTCAAGTCAAAATTGAAGACCGGTGGGTCGACGCGACACCACCAGACGGATACGTCATCATCAACACCGGCATCATGCTTGAACGGCTGACTAACGGACTAATCCCGGTGGGATGGCATCGTGTTGTCGCCGACCCAGATCAAACCGAGGGGCGACTCAGCGTCGTCCAGTTCTGTCACCCAACCCCCTGGACCATTCTGTCTCCAGTTTCATCAACGATTTCAACCGAACGGCCATGCAGCTTTCCTGCAATGTCGGCCGGGGATTGCTTAGACCAAGTGCTTTGGGAAATTAATTTGAGTTCCGAATGATCAACAGTGTGGGCATCAAAATTCCAATAGAGCGTTCTCTACTAGTTCAGTCAAGGCTGGATGAGTGTAGAACTGACCAGAAGCCAACTCATCTACCGTCTGCCCGAACTCCATACCTTGAACCAGCTGCTGTATCAGGGTCGATGCTTGAGGGCCAATAATGTGCGCACCCAGTAGCTGCCGACTTTCGGCGTGAGCAATTAATTTGCAAAAACTCTCCGAGTCTTCCATTGCCCAGCCATAAGCAGTCGCTCCGTACTCTTTCAATGCTACGACGAACGGCAAACCCTTTTCGCGTGCATCATTCTCTGTAAGCCCGACCGACGCTACTTGTGGGTGCCCGAAAACAGCGTGGGGAACAAACGTGTCGTCAACACTCTGCATCTGGGCGTCAACTTCACCATCAGCGACTAAAAGGTTGTGGCGCAAAGCTCTTACTTCGGCGTTTGCTAAGTGTTTCAGCTGATGCGTGTTTGAAAGATCACCAAACGCCCAAACTCCGGGCACCTTGGTGCGGAAGTACTCATCAACCAGAACCCGTCCGTTTTCGCAAGCGATCCCGCATGATTCTGCTCCGATCAGGTCGCCATTAGGCACTCGACCTGCTGCTACTAGAATTAGGTCAGTTTCGATGATCTCTACGTTGCCGTCGACCTTGACCTCAGCTCGAAGGACTTCGTCTTCTTGAGCAACTTTTATGACTTCGGCTCCGCATCGAACGTCAAACCTTCGACTCATTAGTTCAGTGAATCGTTGGGCAACATCTTCGTCTTCTCTCCGCAGCAACCTGTCTCCTCGGTTGACCATGGTGACCTCGCAACCAAAGGCGGAGAAAACGTGTCCAAGCTCTGCAGCTATATACCCACCTCCAAAAATGAGCATTCGTTCAGGAAGAGCCTCGAGACGCATCACTGTGTCCGAAGTGTGGAAGTCAACATCCATAAGACCCGGGTAAGGCGGAACGAATGGGCGGGCTCCCGCACCCAGAACTACATGTCGACCTGATATGTGGGTGACTCCGCCATCCTCACTGGTTACTTCGAGGGTCCGTTCACTTATTAGATGGCCTTCTCCTTTAAACACAGTGATATTGGGACACTCAGCACCTAGCCGGTAGTTCTCACCCCCTTCCACAATCGGGTCAATTCGCCCAAATACCCGATCGCGAATTGCCGGCCAATTCACTCCCGTTAGTTCCGCCTGAAGTCCATAGGTATCGGCTGCTCGAATTATCTCGGCGACATCGGCCGCGTACACGAACATTTTTGATGGGATACACCCGACGTTCAGGCAGGTGCCTCCGAAGAGACCTTTCTCAACGATCGCTATCTTCCAATGACCAAACTCAGGGCCAGGGATGCTGTTACCTGATCCCGTGCCGACAATTACGAGATCAAACTCTTCAGTAGCTTCATCGCTCATAACCGAGAGTCTCGCAGCATTTGCCTATCATTCTTTCCGCTCTGACCAAATAGATCCGACTTCGACAGTACCGAGCACATTTAGTTGGACCTGCTGAGACCTACAGAAGCGCCTGATAGACCAACGCCTTCATCTCGGGCCTGATCGGATGGGTACTGGAAGGCAACAGTTGCGTCAAAAATATTACGGTTAGGTCTTCAACAGGGTCTACCCAAAATGCTGTGGAAGCTGCCCCACCCCACGCATATTCTCCTTCTTGGCTTAAAACCTTGGCTTTTGCGGGATCGAGTACTACTGAAAACCCCAATCCAAACCCAACGCCGTCGTATGCCGTCTCCGAAAACAGCGGACGCCCGTAGTCAGTGAGATCCACTCCTCCCGGTAGATGGTTGGAAGTCATAAATTCCAGAGTCTTCCGTCCGATAATCCTCTTACCGTCTAAAGACCCACCGCTCCTCAGCGCCTGGGTGAAACGGTGATAGTCACTCAGGGTTGAGACCAACCCACCTCCGCCCGAAAAAGCTTCGGGTTCGCGAAGGTACCGAGACCGTTGAGCATCATCCAACAACACTGCCTGCTGAGTTTCACCATTTGGGTAATAACAAGAGGCGAATCGAGCCTCTTTGCCGCTCGGCACTGAAAACCCAGTATCGACCATGCCTATGGGTTCGAAAATATTTTTTTCCAGATAAACGTCGAGACTCAGGCCGCTCATTACCTCAACAAGGCGTCCCAAGACATCGGTCGAATACGAATAATTCCATTCGCTCCCTGGATCGAACAAAAGTGGAAGCGAAGCCAGAATGTCGCACTGATTTTCTAAGTTCCCTGGACTTTTCGTCCAGTCAAAACCGGCTCTTCTGTACATTTCGTCTACGGGGTGCGCCATGTGGAAGTGATAGGTAAGCCCACTAGTGTGCGTCAATAAATCATGAACCGATATGTCTCTGCTCGCATCACGTGTTTGTGGGCGGAGTGCGTCTCCTCCAGCGAAAACCTGGCTGCCCCCAAATGAAGGTATCCATCGTGATATTGGGTCTTTCAACTGGAAGAGGCCCTGCTCGTATAGCTGCATTATCGCTATCGAAGTAATGGGTTTCGTCATCGAATAGAAGCGGTAAATAGTGTCAGCCTCCACCGGCAACGACCGCTCCATGTCGCGCGCTCCATACATGTGTCGATAAACGATCTGTCCGTCGCGACTGACCAATACATTCACGCCTGGGAGAAGTCCTCGGTCCACATACCTGTTTAGGTGGCTGCTTATCCTATTTAGGCGCTGGGCGTCAAAGCCCGCTTCGCGTGGGTCCACCTCAACTTCAAGTGCTGTCATCGGGTCGTTCTCCGGTTAGCAGACGATGCTCAGAACCGTAGGCTACGTCAGAAGGTCATGTTTTGACTGCAAATACCTTTCTACCTCTAGAGTGCCTCGATGACTGAAACACCTACTCATAGCACCTCCAGGACAAGGTTTCTTCTGATTCGCCACGGAGAATCCAACGTCATGGTCGAGGGCGTAGTGGGTGGCCCCAACACTTGTTCGGGGCTCTCTCCCCGCGGGAAAGAGCAAGCAGCTTGTCTGGGTGAGAGGATGGCTAGCGGAAACGAAAATTCAATTGATGTCGTCTATTCCTCGCCACTTCCTCGAGCCATCGAAACCACCGAGATTGTTCTTTCTTCTTCTTCGCGGCAACATGAAATTAAAATTCATTCTGACCTCGAGGAGTTCCGATTGGGTGAAGCTGACGGCCTCACCTGGGAGCAGGTCAGACAACAATATGACCTCGGGAACTTTGAGCAACGAGATCCATTTGTCCCGATCATTCCAGGCGCCGACAGCAGAGCTGGGTTCCGTCACCGGGTAGGCCAGGCACTGAGCCACATCGGGAGCACTCATGTGGGATCCACCGTTCTGATCGGGTGCCACGGGGGTGTGATTTCGGCTGCGATGGCAATTGCCTTTGGGCTAGGACCGAACCAGTGGCACACGGAACTTGCGCCCATCGTCACCTCCATCACAGAATTGGAGGTTGCTTCGGACACCGAGCGCGGACGGAGGTGGATGTGCCGGAGATACAACGACACAGCCCACTTGCATGGGACTGATTTGGATCCGCGTGACCATCTGTGATCACCAGAATTTCTGATCCGACGAGAAACTAAATTGCCATCCTGAGTCAGATCCCAGGAATCTTGATTGATTCGTAGTCATCAATGCTTAACTAGGTCTCAAATATTGACTTCACTCTGAAAAGCAGGAGGAACCATGCTTGTAGAGCGCATCGAAGGAAAATGGATTGACGTGTTCGCTCGCGTGTTTGAAATGTGCGCTGTCGATGACACTCAAAGCGCAGCAATCCTTTCTGAAACTCAAAGTCGAAGCGTCAACGTAAATCTCGCAGAACTGGCTTTGGATCGATTGGGTATCCGCCCAATTCACATAGTTTTGCCAACGTTGCGTCAAAACTCTCCGGTCCCCGTTAGGTCGACGGGGGCTTCAGACGCAATAGCCGGTTCAACAGCTGTCATAAAGGCTCTTGCTTCAGTCGATTTTGTCGTTGACTGCACTGTTGAAGGGTTACTGCACGCTCCCGAGCTACCAGAAATTTTGGCCGATGGCAGTCGCGTCCTAATGGTCTCTAACGAACATCCCGAGGCCCTTGAGAGGCTTATGCCGACAGCGGACCTAGAACCTAAAGTCAAGGCGGGAATCAAGAAGCTGATCAAAGCAACAGAGATGCATGTGACATCGGCAGCTGGAACCGACGTAGTTGTGAACCTAAGTGACGCTCCTTGTGGCGGCGGTTGGGGCTACACAACCCAAGCGGGGTCGATCTCTCACTGGCCCGGCGGATTATGTCTGGCCTTCCCTAAAGCCAACACGGTCAACGGAGTAATCGTCATGGATCGAGGGGACATGAACCTGACGTTCAAGCGTTACGTCGAGTCTCCTGTAACACTCACGATCGAAAACGACTATGTGGTTGATGTCGTAGGCGAAGGTACCGATGCGGCCCTTTTCCGCAGCTACTCAGACGCATGGGGCGATCCCGATGCCTACGCAACTAGCCACATTGGTTGGGGCATGAATCCTGGCGCTCGCTGGGACACCCTGTCCTTGTATGACAGAAGCCAAACCAATGGCACTGAACAAAGAGCATTTGCAGGGAATTTTCTTTATTCAACAGGGGCCAACGAACACGCCGGCCGACATACGCTCGGACATTTCGATCTCCCCATGCGAAATCACACCTTGACCTTGGACGGTGATCCCGTTGTTATTGAAGGCGTGTTACAAGGTGATTTGGCATAGCGACCCCTCTTATGTGGAGTAACGGATCGGATCTCGCATCATGGGTAGACAACTGGGCTGACCACCAGCCAGAGGCGCTCGCCATTGAGTTCGAAGGTCGTACAACCGATTATGCGCAACTCTCTAAAAGAATTGCATCAATAGCCAGCTGGTTGCACCTGCACAAAGTCGAAACGGGTGATCGAGTTGCTTGGCTAGGACCAAACCACCCACTAGCGATAGAACTACTGCTTGCTTGTTCCCGATTGGGAGCAATCTTTCTACCTCTGAACTCGCGCCTGCTGGTTGCTGAACATCGTTGGATTCTCCAGGACGCCGAGCCCAAGCTCCTCATAACTCACGAGAAATTCCACGAACATGCGACAGAAGCTGCGGGTGGGGTATCAGTACGTTCGCTGAATGAGGTCTCTCAGTCTGAGCACATCGACCTAACTCCCAGAGTCGGCCGGCCTGACGACCCTGTTTTGCTTGCATATACCTCTGGAACTACCGGAACTCCCAAGGGAGCGCTCCTATCCCAAAGTGCGCTAACAGCTAACGCTGTCAATGGCGCCCATGCACATGACTTGACTTCCAGCGATCGCTTCCTGACTTTTCTGCCACTGTTCCACGTCGGCGGCCTCAACATTCAGACACTCCCCGCTTTACTGGGAGGCGCGTCAGTTCTTCTACACAGTTCTTTTGATCCCGCACAGTGGCTGGAGGACGTCGAAAGGTGGCAACCAACTTGGTCTCTGTTTGTTCCAGCAACTTTGAATGCCGTGAGTAATCACCCAGCATTCGCGGAAGCAGATCTCTCCTCCCTCAAGGGTCTCATGGCCGGGTCGTCAACAATCCCGGAGGCGGCGACTCGACCCTTCTTCGAGCGCGGAATTTCTGTAGGTCAGGTGTATGGAGCTACCGAAACATCTCCAACTGCGGTGGTTTTAAGAATCGATCAGGCTGCTGAACGGCATGGATCCTGCGGTAAAGCTGCAACCCTTTGTGACGTTCGCATAGTTAACGATGCTGGCATCGACGTAACAACAGGAGAATCTGGTGAACTGTGGGTCCGCGGACCAAACGTATTAATCAGTTATTGGCGCAACCCCGAAGCCACATCTGAGTCAATAACCGACGGTTGGTTTCACACCGGTGACATCGGGCATATGGATCCCGAAGGGTGGATCTATATTGACGACCGGAAAAAAGACGTAGTCATCTCAGGGGGGGAGAACATTTACCCTGCCGAGTTGGAAAACGTACTTGCAGAAAGTGATCTGCTTTTAGAAGCAACGGTCGTTGGGGCGAGTGACACTCGTTGGGGTGAAATTCCAGTGGTCGTCGCTGTCGCCGCTGAGGGATTCAAACAAGATAGCGAAGCCGTTCTGAAACTTTTTGATGGGCAGATCGCTCGCTTTAAACATCCAAAGCGAGTGATCTGGACCGACCAACTGCCGAGAAACGTGATGGGCAAAGTGTTAAAACACGAGGTTCGTATTCTGATCGCTAAGAATGAAACCGCAACTTAAGCCGAGACAAGGCCGATCTTGGAAGTAGTGGTTTTTGAAGCTAATACTGCCGTATACCAAAGGAGCCGTTTATGGCTACGCCAAAGAAAGTGGCATTTATCGGTTTAGGAGTTATGGGCTTTCCTATGGCCAGGCATCTATCAGAAGCTGGCCATCTCGTATCCGTGTATAACAGAACGGCATCAAAATCCGAAGCTTGGATTCAGGAAAACAAAGGAACCTCAGCGGCGACTCCGCGGCGTGCCGTTGATGGCACAGAAATAGCTTTTCTTTGTGTCGGTAATGATGATGATGTTCGCTCGGTTGTATTAGGCGAAGACGGGGTACTTGCCGGTATGGCGCCCGGGACGTTGATTGTTGACCACACCACTGCTTCAGCCAAGCTTGCAAACGAACTCAGTGAGCTCTGCGCTGCACGTGAGGTTGGTTTTCTCGATGCGCCTATATCTGGAGGTCAGGCAGGTGCCGAAAACGGTACCTTGACCGTGATGTGTGGCGGCCATCAACGGTGGTTCTCTCTTGCCGAACCAATAATTTCTGTCTATAGCCAAGCTTGCAACCTGATTGGCCCTAGCGGGTCAGGCCAACTAACTAAAATGGTTAACCAAATCTGTATTGCGGGTCTACTGCAAGGACTCTCAGAAGCTCTCGAATTCGGCAAACGTAGTGGGCTGAACCTTGAACTCGTACTCGAAACCATCAGCAAAGGAGCAGCTGGCTCCTGGCAAATGGAAAATCGGGGATCCACGATGATTCGTAATGAGTTTGATTTCGGCTTCGCTGTGGACTGGATGAGAAAAGATTTGGGCATTGTTATCGAAGAGGCGGACCGTCTCCGAACAGCAGTGGACATCACGAGACTGGTTGACTCTTATTACGAAGAAATTCAAAGAGAAGGCGGTGGTCGCTGGGATACAAGCAGTCTGATCACGCGGCTTGCGGTGGAGCCGTCTTAGACGATTGTGCATTCAGCTAATCCTGTGACTACGGTTGCTCGGCGTGATTCATAGCGACCGAATATTGATGGGCCCCGGCCCGAGCAATCCATACCCACAAGTAATGGAAGCCTTCAATCGGCCTGTCCTGGGACATCTGGATCCAGAATTCATATCGCTTTTGGACGAAACTAACGACCGGTTACGCGAGGTATGGCAGACGAGTAACGCCTTAACTTTTCCAATCAGTGCCACTGGCTCCGCTGGTATGGAAACCTCTTTTATCAATTTCATTGCCCCGGGTGATGACGTAGTAATTGGTGTTAATGGTGTTTTTGGTAACCGGATGTGCGACGTAGCAGCTCGCGCAGGAGCCAAAGTCACCCGAGTCGAAGAAGACTGGGGGCGCACCATAGATCCTCAGCGACTCTTGGATGCTCACCCCAACCCATCCATAATCGCGGTTGTACACGCTGAAACCTCAACTGGTGTGCGAAATGACATCGCGGAATTGGGATCCAACAAAGGCGATGCTTTGCTTTTGGTTGATTGTGTGACTTCTCTTGCGGGCATACCAGTGCTAATCGATGAATGGAATGTCGACATCGCCTATAGCGGGACCCAGAAATGTCTCGGTGTTCCGCCTGGCTTATCGCCACTCACTGTTAGCCATCGAGCGATGGAGAGGCTCGTCGAGACTCCGCAAAGCTGGTATCTAGACCTCAATATGATTAAGGAGTACGTAACCGGTGACGGCGCTCGTGCCTACCACCACACGGCGCCCATCTCAATGCTGTATGCCTTACATGCCGGCTTAGGGGTGGTGTTAGACGAAGGGCTAGAACAAACGTTAAGCCGCCATCAATCTTGCGGCGACGAACTCCACAATCGCCTGCCAGGACTCGGCTTCGAGTTATGGGCCCAGGATGGGTATCGGCTCCCAGAACTCACGACAGTATCTATCCCCGACGGGCTCGACGATGTTGTGGGCCGGCGACATCTACTAGATCATTACGGAATCGAAATCGGTGGAGGGCTAGGCCCGGTCGCTGGAAAGGTTTGGCGGATCGGCTGCATGGGTCATACAGCACGGATGCGGAACGTAACTCTGTTGTTAGGTGCCCTTGAGGAGTTAACAACCGGGCTCCATTGAAGTCGCTAGTCCGGCCGGCTTTCTGCCCTACTGACTACGCTTTACTCTGAGTCAGCTTCCCATGGAGCAGGCCCATCCATAGGCGGGTCGACACGACCTTCTAACCATCCATTGAACTGGGGTTGACGCTTTTCGATGAAGGCTGCAGCACCTTCACGAGCGTCGGGGAGGTGGTCGGTAACAGCTGTCTTCGCGGCTATCTCATCAAGCGACTGGTCCCACGTTAAGTCTGCTGCCAAAAGGATCGAACGTTTCAGCATTCTCATAGCGACTTGTGGTCCGTTGGCTAGTTCTCTAGCTAACGACAGGGTTTCATCCATGAGACTCTCATCATCGACAACCTCATGCACGAGCCCCAGCTCATGGGCTGTTTCACCGTCAACAATTCGTTTACGCATCATGAAGTCGGTTGCCTTCGCTACTCCCAGATGTTGCACAAGCAACCATTGGCCACCTTCATCTGGTAGTAGCCCGAATCGAAGTGTTGCACTTCCTAACTTCGCTGACTTCGAAGCGATGCGAAAGTCACAGGCCAAGGCAAGTGAGAAGCCAGTCTGAATAGCGAAGCCATTTATTGCTGCGATAGAAATCTTGTCGAGATTACGGACTGCCGTGTTGACCGCTTGAGATATCGTGCGCAAGCCGTTATAGGTGCCCGAGGGGTTGTGGTGCCCATGATGAATCTGGGGTACTTGAACACTGTCTCCTCCGTAGCCTTTTAGGTCATCTCCCGCCCAAAATGCTGACCCCTGCCCTGTGAAGACAACGATTCGAATAGCGTCATCCATTTGAGTTTGTGTGAGTAACTCAACCAAATCTCTTTTCATCGCAGCAGTAGATGCATTCAAGCTCTCGGGACGATTAAAAGTCACTACAAGTATTCCGGGATCCTCAATCGTTGTGAGAAATCCGCAATATTCGTCTTCTTGAACCGACATCTCGAAACCCCGCGCCTCTGATAGTTCACTTCTACGTAGAAGCTAGCTCGTGGCTACCTTGCACACCCGTTGGTTGCTACGGTCATCCCGATGAACGGTTCCATTGACCCACCATTCAAAGTATTTGAGGACTCTCTTATGCTTCGCTTCGACATCAGTGGGTCCCAAGGAGAACTAACTCACTACATCACCCCTTTCGTCACCGACGGGTCAAAGCTTTACGTGTTTGACGAGCCCAGCCATGACCCAGATAAATTCATCAAAATGCTCCTAGATCAAGACGTGTTGGTAAGTAGTCGACTAACGGGTGACCTTCGCGTACATGGCAAAGGCAGACTCCCGACACGAAACGAAGAGGACTGGGCTCGACCTGCCTGCACCGAAAAATTTCTCTACGATCAAGCGCTACAAGATCTAGCTCTATTAGGTCCTGTAGTGGTTCTCGATAATACGCTCACCAGTTAGCTCAACGCAGGCTGCTCGCCCGCCAAGGTGACCCGGTACATTTCTCTTTTGCTTCCGGCGTAGTCGTTAATGGCGAAGTGTTGTGTCGCTCGGTTATCCCACATCGTCAAAGTCCCCGGCATCCACCGAACACGGCAGGTAAAAGCGATCTGGCGACTGTGCTCAAATAAGAACTCCAGCAGGGAGCCGCTTTCAGTCTTTGTCATCCCTTCTATCCCTACCGTGTAAACCTCATTAACAAATAACGACTGACGTCCTGTTAGTGGGTGGGACCGCACCAAGGGGTGAGTCTGGTGCACAACCGCCGACTCGTCTCCATGTATTTCCATTGAAGCGTCCGGATCAGGACGTCCGAAGGTGCCTTGGGGTCCATAACTCCGTTCTGCTGAATGGATTCCTTTCAGACCACGAAGAATCGACTGCATCGGTTCTGAAAGACTTTCGAAAGCCAAATACTGGTTGGTGAATGCCGTATCTCCCCCCACTTCTGGAACCTGCAACGCATAGAGGAGCGTCGTGCTCGGTGGTCGCAACTGGAAGCTCCAGTCGCTATGCCACCCACTTCCAAATAACGGTCCTGTTTCCTCAGCCTCACGTATAACACGCAACACGTTTGGGTGACCGTCAACTGGCGTAATGAAAGGAGTTTCACCAAAGTCGCCGATACTCGCTGCAAAACTCTCGAAACCATCGATGTCTAAATCTTGGTTTCGAAATACTAGAACCACGTTTTCGGCAAGAGCTGCCTCGATCAATCGCGATTCCTCTGTATCGATACCGGATTTGAGGTCAACTTCTAGGACCTCTGCACCAAAAGCACCGGTAAGCGGTTTAATTTCCATACACACAGAAACTAGCGCTGCACGAGCCGCCGTAGTGCGCTAGGCAAGAGGTATGAAGGTTTCTATTGCATTCGGAGGTCCCGCCTCAGGTAAGAAGCGTGACTGGGATACCCAAGTGGAGTTCTTACGCGAAGCCGAGCAAATGGGGGTGGATATCATTTGGTCCGCCGAGGCGTGGGGTATGGATGGTGTCAGCACGTTGGCCTATCTCGCCGCAGTAACCAACGAAGTTCAACTCGGGACCGGCATCCTACAAATCTCCGCCCGCACTCCAGTCATGACTGCTATGACGGCTCTGTCAATGGCGGCCATTAGTGAGGACCGATTCATTTTAGGACTCGGCGTCAGCGGACCCCAGGTAGTTGAGGGGTTGCACGGGGTCCCATTCCATCGGCCGCTAACTCGACTTCGCGAAACAGTAGACATAGTCAGACAGGCATTTGCTGGTGAAAAGATTAAGTACGAGGGGTCCCATCATTTACTACCTCTACCGGGGGGCGAGGGGAAAGCCTTACGTTTAGCGCAACCAGCCAACGAACAAATACCAATTTGGTTAGCGACCCTCGGCCCAAAGTCTCTCGAATACACAGGCCAAGTGGCTGATGGTTGGGCAGGAACATCTTTCGTTCCCTCCGGCGCAGCCGCCACGATCGGACATGTTCAACAGGGGGCCGTAGGAGCAGGCAGAGACCCTTCTACTATCGAGTACCAAGCGGGGGGTGCTGTCCAGTTCGGCGATGAAATTGAGCCGCTCTTGGCTCCCAGGAGACCTGGCGTTGCATTCACCTTGGGAGCTATGGGCTCCCCTACGACAAACTTTTACAATGATGCATACAGGCGTGGTGGGTTTGAGATGGCAGCTCTCCGAGTCCAAAAATTGTGGGTTGACGGTGAGCGAGATAAGGCTGTCGAAGCTGTGCCGGACGAGTTGATTCAGCAAACCAACTTTTTGGGCTCCGTCTCTCAAGTCACAGAACGTGTCCGTGCCTATCGAGATGCCGGCATCTCAGTTCTCCGGGTACAGCCTGAGGGTGCCGACACCCAGGAACGCTTGGACAGCCTCGGTGGAATTGTGGACATCGTACGATCTTTGAACAACGACAGCCATTAGTCTCAGACTGCCTTTCACCCATCACGAACAGATCGCCGAACCTCTGAGTAATTCCTGTTCACTAATCACCATCCGGCGGATAGAAGTCAGATCGACCGTTCTGTAGCTAGCAATACGCAGTGACCAAGAATCCACATAGTTTCGGCCCTCCGAGTGAAAGAAAGTCGTCATAGGACCTTCCTGTTCATAATTGTCAACACCGGAAACTACTTCCGCTCGACCATCAACGAAGTTCAACTCAAAGACCATGAGTTCGAATTTACCTATTAGCCCCTGTGCTTAACCAGTGTCGAAAAGTTGTGAATTATCAGTGGAAAGACAATCTATTTCCACAGATAGGATTTCTAGGTGTGTACTGCAATAGTGTTGTTTTTATCCACAGTTTGTCCGAATAATGTTTGAGAGTTACCGATGAGCGACCATTCAAAAACTTTTACTGAAGAAGACCTGCGAGATCGTTTAACTCCACTTCAGTACCACGTCACCCAAGAGTCTGGAACCGAGCAGGCCTTCACGGGTGAGACCTGGGATCAAAAACAGGATGGCACCTACCACTGCGTAGTTTGCGATGCCGACTTATTTTCAAATGAATCTAAATACGAGTCGGGCTCTGGCTGGCCGAGTTTTTGGCAGCCCCTATCTGACGCTGTCGTCGACACAGAGGTCGACACATCCCATGGAATGGTTCGTGTCGAAGCTCTATGTCATGCATGCGGAGCTCATTTGGGCCACGTTTTCCCCGATGGCCCTGAACCCACTGGTGATCGCTACTGCATGAACTCAGCTTCTATGCGGTTCACTCCACAACAGGCTGAGTAATCTCGCGAAGGCCTTAACCGGTCGCTCGAATTCTTTCTTCGACCGACGGGAACAAGTCGATAATGGCGTTATCTAATTCTTCCTTAACTCCAGCTAGCGGAAGCACGTTGAGTACTCCCTGACCTTGGTGGATCAGGTCAATGATTTCTTCACCTGAGACAAGCAAAGGTGAGGAACCGTTAATTACGAGATTGGCAGAAGCAACATCTGCACCGAGGTTTTCTCGCAAATAAGAAAAGACGTTCCGCACCATTTCAAGCCTGATGCCGGCGTCAAGCAAAGTCTTAACGACTTTGAGTTCAAGAAGGTCTTGGTAGGAATAAGTGCGCCTGCTTCCGCTTCCTTGCGCATCGGCCAAGGAAGGGCGAATGAGATCAGTTCGCGCCCAATAATCAAGTTGCCGGTAGGTGATACCCACCAATTCGGCTGTTCGTTT
Organism: Acidimicrobiales bacterium MED-G01; assembly: GCA_002457435.1. Taxonomy (GTDB): domain Bacteria; phylum Actinomycetota; class Acidimicrobiia; order Acidimicrobiales; family Poriferisodalaceae; genus MedAcidi-G3. The sequence continues at coordinate 70,454 of NTLA01000005.1, forward strand.
TCCAGAAAAACCTGCTGCTACTGCGCGCTCAGTCAAGATTGTGCCTCCGTCTCGACTAGCCACCAAGCTGATCACATAGATGAAACTACGTCGGTGTGATGACACAGTACGAGCAAAAGTGGCGCCAAGCAACCACCTTCCGCGCGATAAATCACACGTTCCGCGCGAAAACCTGCGAAGTTTTAAGGAGTTCGGCTAGAAATCGCCGGGATTGACATCATCCAAAAACTGTTTGAACTCATCAAGCAGCTCATCCGGATCATTTTCAGAACTTCCATCGGATGAGTGTTCCTCAATGACTTGCCCTGCTTCAGCGAGGACATCTTCTGAAGCATAAATCGGTGTGTCGGTGCGAACCGCAATCGCTATTGCGTCACTAGGCCTAGCCGAAATCGTACGACTTTCGCCCGCGACTTGAAGCTCAATTTCGGCAAAAAAAGTTCGCTCGCGAAGCTCCGTGACCACAACTCCAATAACGGTCGCCTGAAGCTCCTCCAACATCGTCACCAGCAAATCATGCGTGAGTGGTCGCGCCAGACGAATTCCCTCAATTCCGCGATGAATAGCGTGAGCCTCCGGAGTGTCGATAACCACGGGCAGCACCCTGCCCAGCCCACCGGTCTCTCTCAACAGAAGGAGAGGACTGTTCGATGGCAACTCAACTTGGACCCCAAGTAACTCCATCTCAATCATGCTCTGACCTTAGTTGGGATGTCGGGCACTGACTCGTCTTCAAGTACTCGAAGAAACGAGATACAACAGTTTGAACTTACCGATCTGCAATTCGTCGCCATTGGTGAGTGACACTTCGCTGTCTTCTAGTCGCTCCCCATTGAGGTATGTTCCGTTTAAGGACCCAACATCCCTAATCACGTGTCCCGTATTATTCGTTGATAACTCAACGTGACGTCGCGAAACAGTGATGTCGTCGAGAAATACGTCACTATCAGGGTGGCGGCCGACAGCGATCCATTCTGAGGTAATCGCGTAACGGGTACCAGCCTGATGTCCACTCGCAACAACCAGAGCCGCGCCTGTTGCAGGGGTTTGGACGTCGACACTTTCGCGACTATCGCCGAGTGGCTCGAGTGCCTCGGTGCTGGCCTCTTCCACCGAGTTCATTGGTCGACCACAGCTAGAGCAGAACCTTGATCCGGCAGCATTTGAATGCCCGCACGCTTCACATAACTGATTCATCTATCACTCCTCGCTCTCTTCAACGACAAAAGATTTGTAGCTTTCAGCATCCATCAATTCGTCAAGTTCAGCTTCGGCGCTAGGTTGAATCACGCAGATCCAACCATCGCCATACGGATCCTCATTGACTAGTTCGGGGCGTTCTTCTAGGACGTCATTAACCTCTATGACCTCCCCCGACACGGGGGCGAACACATCAGACACCGATTTCGTCGACTCAATCTCAGCAAAAGCAGAGTTCGCCGTCACCACCACTCCAACCTCAGGAAGTTCCACATACACCACATCCCCAAGGGCATCTTGGGCGAAATCAGTAATACCTATGCGCGCTAGGGAACTTTCCATGCGCACCCACTCGTGGTCACTTGAATATCGGAGTTCAACAGGCGAATCCATATTCCCAACCTATCCCACCTAGCGAGTTGGTGGACCTACGGTCATCGGCCGGAGCGACCCTGTCGCAGCGCCTCCCTGGCTGCAGGAACATATGTCAAGCCTGACCAGTAGTGAATTGGTAGTCCGACAAGAGCACAAACCCATGCTCCTGCTGCAAAAAAAGATGCCAAAAACACTTCGCTCTCCCCAGCCAAGAAAAAGGGGAACGCGAACATGAGCAAGAAGGTGCCGGTCTTGCCCCACCATGTCACTTCGATTTTTCTAGCACCGAGAGCAGCTAGCAACAACGCCGCCACAGCTACCAATCCCTCCCTGACAAGGGCCAACCAGGCGATCCATCCAGGCACTGACCCATCAAGCCAGATAGCAAAAATTCCCACGAGCAGCATGAGTCGATCCGCTGTCGGATCCAAGATCTTTCCTAGTTCACTGATCTGGTCGAATCTTCGGGCGATATAGCCGTCGACCCAGTCAGACGCGCCTAAGGCACCGAGGAGAAGGGCGGCTGCCCAGCGGTCTTCGGCTGAAAAAAGAAGCCACAAAAATACAGGTATGCAACCAAGCCGGATAAGACTTATCAAGTTTGGAACCGTGTACGGTCGCCACGGTAACTGCTGCTCAGACATCATCTGCATCGTAGGCTTGATTTCATGGCATCCGTTTTCACGATGATTATCAACGGCGATTTACCAGGTACTTTTGTGTGGGAGGATGATCGCTGCGTTGCCTTCATGTCCATCAACCCAATCTCGCACGGACACGCCTTGGTGGTACCTCGAGACGAAATCGACCAATGGATTGATGTCCCTCCCGACCTTCAACAACATCTCTTCGAAGTGGCTCATCGAATCGGGGTCGCTCAAAAGCAGGCGTTCGGAAGTAACCGCATCGGAATGACGATTGCAGGATTTGAAGTACCGCATATGCACATCCATCTGATTCCGGCTAACGCCATGTCAGATATGGATTTTGCCCTAGCTTCCGATTCTGTCGATACCGCAGACATCAAAAAGGCTGCGGAGTCAATCAAATCATCACTCGAAAACTAAGTTCAAGCATCACCAAAGGGTGTCGGTTGGAACAGGAGCTATGTTCGCAGGCCGATTATGTCGGGGGTTTCCCACTTCGGGATCTACCTGGTGCGCGTCGAATGCCTCAGTTGACTCGCTCATGATTAGGTGCTTGAGAGCCCCAACGTCATTCATGGTTGGATCCAACCATTCACCCCAAACAGAAGTAGCGAGTGTTAGAGGCATTCGATTATGAATGTTGGACATAAAGGTGTCCGATTCCCGCGTCAAGATGACCACAGAAGCTCGACCTTTCGATGGTCCGGGTTCCCAAATCCCTGCCATGGCTAGCTGCGCATAATCAGACTTGTGAATGTAAAAGGGTTGGCGCCGAGTCCGTATGGGCCTCTCCTGCCATTCGAAAAATCCATCGGCTGGCACCAGACAACGTCGATGCTTAAAGGCATCGGAAAATGTGGGTTTGACATCAACAGTTTCGAAACGAGCATTAATCAGTAGTGAGGAAGTCGACTCGGTGTTTTGCCACTTGGGGTCTAGCCCCCATCGAAAAATTTCTATCTTGCGTTCGCGGGAGTCATCTGCTGCGACGACTCCATAGACCTCAGCTGATGGAGCAACGTTATAGCTAGGAGCCAAGTTGTGATTCGATGGCTGCGTCGAAAATAGGGTCTCTAATTTCGACATGGGAGCAGTAGAGACGAATCTTCCACACACCCTCTAAGCACCTACACAGCGTTTAAACATAAGTGGAACCCTTCATTCCAGCGCGGTCCTGTCGAATTTCTACGTTTACTAATGCTGGCTTGCCAGACCCGAAGGCCCTCGCAATAGCTGGCGCTATTTCCCCTGGGTCTACGACATGTTCGCCGTGCCCACCTAAAGCTTCGACAACTAGGTCGTATCTGGTGCGGTTCAGTTCAACCGCTACAAGCCGATCTTCGCCGTAAAGCATCTCTTGCGGTCTCATCATCTGACCCCACGCGGCATCGTTGCCAACAATCCCAACGATTGGGAGACCGAAACGCACTGCAGTGTCAAATTCAAAGCCATTGAGACCAAATGAACCATCCCCATACACAATGAGTACACGCTTGTCGGGGTGGGCTTTCTGGGCCGCTAAGGCAAAAGGCATCCCGACTCCAAGCGTTCCCAAGGGTCCTGGGTCCATCCAGGTGCCGTTTCGTGGCACCTGAATGACTTTGGATGCCTGGGCAACAATGTCGCCACCATCTCCTATGACGATCATGTCATCCGATACGCAGCTAGCTATTTCGCGACACAAACGAAGTGGGTCGATTGGTACCTCTTCGCTGTCCATCTGATCGCGACGAGCGCTATCAAGTTCCTCTTCACGTTCACGCAACTGATCGCGATATCCAGAAACATCGACGGTCAACTGTCGATCCTCTATTTCTTGAGTCATCAATTGGAAATTCATCCCAATGTTGCCGACAAGTCCAAGGTCTGCTGCTCGATTATCACCTATCAAAGTTTCATCTATATCCATTTGAATAATTGCAGCGGACGATGGAATCGCTCTACCAAATTTCATCCGAAAATCTAAAGGGGTCCCCGCGAGAATCACTAGATCTGATTTTTCAAGCGCTTCCTTTCGAGTCAAAGAAAGGAACGAAGGATGATCCCAAGAGATCTCCCCCCTTGCCATTCCATTTACGAAACACGGAAAGCCTGTTTTCTCAAGAAAAGCTGCTAGTTGCTCTCCGCCCTCGCTCCACTTAAGGGAGGTGCCAGCCATGACCATTGGGCTTGCGGCCTTGGAAAGTAAATCAACGCTTTCCGCTATTAGATGCTTCGGTGAAGTCGATGCAACCCTGTAGTCCCGGAACTTGGGAACTTGAATTTCTTGTAGGTCGACCTCCCCATGGAGCACGTCCATAGGGATCTCAAGAAACGCTGGGCCGGGAACTCCGCTGAGAGCGGCGCGGATACCTGCCTCCATGTATTCGCCGATCCGCGACGTTTGATAGCAGGCCTCAGCCCATTTAGATACAGGCTTTATAAGCGAAACATGGTCCATTTCCTGCAGAGAGCCCCGGCGTATATGGCGAAATGGTCCTTGCCCTCCGATAACTAAGATTGGCGAATTAGCTCTCCACGCATTTGCCACGCCGGTAACGCCGTCAGTCACACCCGGTCCTGCGGTAAGAATCGCCACACCGACTTTTCCCGGGTGGAGGCGTGCCCAAGCATCAGCCGCGTGGACAGCAGCTTGCTCGTGTCGGACATCGACAACTTCAATGTCCTCGTCAAGGCAGCCGTCGTATATGCCCATGACATGGCCTCCTGAAAGAGTGAACACGCAATCCACTCCAGCAGCTTTCAAGACTTTGGCAACCAACTTTCCGCCGTGCGCCATAGCACTATCCCTCCCCAACTCTGTTCCCAGCTGACTATAGAACTGTACGCTGCCTTGGATGCGTGTGACTGTCCCTGCATCTTCCGCCAATATCGGGCCCGGTTTCGACTGCCTGGCGGTTGCCCTTGACCTGCCATTTCACTTAGACGTAGGCGAACCTCGAGGGGAGGCCGCAAAACTCGACGACAATCACCCTGCCACTAAGTCTTTTATGAGTGGTGGCGGACAAGGACCTTTGTTTGGGGAAACTCTAATTCCCCCAGGCAAAGGACTTGGCTTTTCAGGCGCCGCTCGTGTGGCCGGTCTCGCAGCAGCGTCACTGCAAAGATCTGGTTCTATCCATTTCGCCGATCTGCTAGCGCGTTCAGGAGAACTTGAGGGGCACTCTGACAACGTTGCCGCTTCGATCTTTGGCGGCGTCACCGCTACTCACGAGAGTTCGATTATTCGATTGAAGTGCCCCTCTCAGTTGGATGCAGTGGTATGGATCCCTGACGGAAAAACTTCTACTGATTCTTCGAGAAACCAGCTACCGACTTCGGTCTCATTCGAAGTTGCTACTCAAGCCTTAGGCAGAAGTTCGGTTTTGGTTGCGGCAATTGCCTCCGGTGATCTAGCAGTGATGCGGCAATGTTGCGTCGACGATCTGCATCAACCAAAACGTCTCGCAGCTTCACCCGAGTCAGCTAGGGCATTAAGAATCGCTCTTGAGAACGGCGCGTCCGCTGCTTGGCTGAGTGGTTCAGGGCCAACAATCGCTGCCTTTATCCGGAGTGGTGAAGCAGAGCAACTTTCACAGGTCCTACCAGATTCCGGCCACAGCAAGATCCTGAAAGTTGCGCCGTACGGTATCTACGTCAGCTGACGACGATGTTAACCATTTTCTCAGGAATTACGATTACCTTGCGGATCTCTTTGCCGACTAGGAGTTCTGTGATCCGCCCGTCGTCTAGAACCGCTTCCTCTATCTCTTGTGCATCTGCGCCTGTCGACACCATCACGCGACTTCTTACCTTTCCATTTATCTGGACAGGGATCTCAACTGATTCTTCGATGAGTAATGTCTCATCCGCCTCTGGGAAACGTCGGTGAACTACCGACCCCTTGTTTCCAAGACGTTCCCACAGTTCTTCAGCAATGTGTGGCACCAAAGGACCGAGCATCAGCACAAGGTTGTCTGCCACCTCTCTTGGAACAGGCTCAGCGGTTCTAGTTAGCTCATTGTTCAGTTCGGTGATACGGGCTATCGCCGAGTTAAACCTCAAGTCCTCCATGGCAGCATCAACTGCTGCGATCGTTCGATGGGTGAGCCTTCGCAACGAATCTGTTGGTGGGTCGTCAACTACCGTGGTCGCACCAGAATTTTCGTCGATTAAATTCCGCCAAACCCTTTGTAAAAGCCTATGAGAGCCAATGACTGACTTTGTTTCCCAAGGTCGATCTTGGTCCAGAGGTCCCATGAACATTTCGTACAGTCGCAGCGTGTCTGCACCGTACGCGGAGTACATATCATCAGGAGTTACTGAGTTCTTGAGAGACTTTCCCATCTTTCCAAAGCTCCTGGAAACTGGTGCCCCGTTATAGGAGAAGTCGCCCTTATCTTCGATTACTTTCTCCGCTTCTACATAGATACCTCTGTCATCTTGGTACGCAGCCGCCTGGATGTAACCCTGGTTGTAAAGCCGTTGAAAAGGTTCGGGACCAGAAACGTGCCCCAGGTCGAACAGAACTTTGTGCCAAAAACGCGCATAGAGCAGGTGGAGAACAGCGTGTTCAACTCCCCCTACATACAGGTCAACCCCTCCCACCCCACCATCGGGGCTACTCATCCAGTAGCTCTCGACTGACGGATCAACAAACTTTTCTTCGTTGCCCGGGTCCAGGTAACGCAGGTAGTACCAGCAAGAACCAGCCCATTGGGGCATGGTGTTTAGTTCGCGTTGATAGGTGCGTTCGCCATCTCCAAGGTCGTAGTCAACTGTGGCCCATTCTTCCGCACGTCCAAGGGGTGGCTCAGGGTCAGATTCTTCGTCAAGGGCCCGGGGTGCCCAATCCATCAGTTCCGGGAGTTCGACAGGAAGTTCGCTTTCAGGCACCGCTAGCGCTAGTCCTGTGTCATCGAAAACAATGGGGAACGGCTCGCCCCAATAGCGCTGGCGAGAGAAAAGCCAGTCTCTTAGCTTGTAAGTAACAGTGCGATTTCCGTGTCCACTTTCTTCCAACCATTCGAGCATCGAGTGCTTAGCGTCTTCTATGTGAAGTCCGTTCAAGAAGTCACTATTTATCGCCGGGCCATCGTGGATGTAGGCATCACCTGAAAAGTCTTCTGGTGGTTGCACAGTCCGAAGAATTTCAATGTCGAAGGCTGTTGCGAAATCCCAGTCTCGTTGATCTTGGCCTGGGACACTCATTACTGCCCCAGTGCCATAGCCCATCAAGACATAGTCAGCGATAAATATCGGCACCTTGTTGCCGTTTACCGGGACCACACATTGTGAACCTAGATAGACGCCTGTTTTGGATCGATTTTCTTGCCTTTCTAAGTCACTCAACTCCGATGCAATCCGGCGATAGTCTTCCACTGCCTCTCGTGGAGACGAAGCGCCACCAGTCCAAGCTGCCGGCGTGTCTTCAGGCCAAACCTGAGGTAACAGGAGGTCAACTAAGGGGTGTTCGGGAGCAAGCACCATCGCTGTGGTCCCAAAAAGTGTGTCGGGTCGAGTGGTGAAAACTTCGATTACCGCGTCAGATGTAGTTTCAAAAGTAATTTGCGCGCCTTCAGATCGACCAATCCAGTTTCTCTGCATTGTTTTGATGGAATCGGTCCAATCAAGGGTGTCTAAATCCTTCAGTAAGCGGTCCGCGTAGGCAGTAATTCGCATCATCCACTGCTTCATCGGTCGCCTGAAGACAGGGTGGTTTCCTCGCTCGCTTCGCCCGTCGGCAGTCACTTCTTCATTAGCTAAAACAGTCCCCAGCGCTGGGCACCAATTGACTGGAGCTTCTCCCAGATAGGCCAACCGCCATTTGTCGAGTTCTTCGCGATGCTCCACCGCACTCATCTCAGACCACGAACGTCCGTCCTTGGTTGAACGTTCGCCTCTCGAAAGGAGTTGCTCTAACTCTGAGATAGGCCTGGCGACATCCGATTGCGAGTCATACCAGCTTTGGAATATTTGCAAGAAGATCCACTGCGTCCAGCGGTAATACGAAACGTCAGTTGTTGCAATCGACCGCTCTTTGTCGTGACCCAATCCCAGACGGTCCAACTGACGTTGCATGTTGGCGATATTTTTTTCTGTATTGATTCGCGGATGTTCACCCGTTTGGCGTGCGTGTTCTTCTGCTGGAAGGCCAAAGGCGTCATATCCCATGGTGTGCAGGACGTTGTATCCCCTCATCCTCTTGTAGCGGGCAAATACATCAGTCCCTATATAGCCAAGTGGATGTCCGACATGTAAGCCCGCCCCTGAGGGATACGGGAACATGTCCATCACGAACAACTTCTGCTGACTCCCATCCGCTGAGGTCCGGGATTGATCTGGGGATGGAAGGTTTGATACCCGATAGGTTTGGTCTGTCGCCCAGCGCTGCTGCCAGTTGGTCTCGATCTGCTCTGCTAACTGTGCGTCATACCTGAAAACAGGACGCGAATCATCCAGCTCGTTATCTGGAGGCGGAGAAGATGTGTTCACGGGGTTTAAGGATGCCACGTGGCAGCCCAAGTGGGGCATTTACTAACAATGGATTGGTGTGGACATGGTCATTGACCCATTCGGTCGCATACCCTTCTGTCATGGCTCGCAACGACTCTGAATCTAACCTCGAACATTGCGACTACGAATCTTGGGAAGCAGCAGCTAGTACAGCTTTAAAAGGCAAAGATCTGGCAGACCTCACAACTCGGACTTTCGATGGCATCGAACGAATTCCTCTCTACACACGGCAGCGTAACGGGACTGCCCGAAATGAAGATGGCCTCCCTGGAGGAGCCGCTTTCGCTAGAGGGAGTAGGGCTTCCGGGAATGTACTCGGTTGGGAAATTCGTCAAAGTCACTTCGCTACACGCCACGACGTGAACGCCCATATCCTCTCCGATCTTGCGAACGGAGCTACTGCAATAACTTTGAAGGGTGCCCCTGAAGAAATAGGGGCTCTAGAGTCCATCTTTGAAGGCGTCCACCTTGACCTAGCGCCTATCCACCTGTCGCCGCAGAGTTCCCCCGAACAAGCTGCTGCGCTCTTAGGGGTTTGTGAGAGCCGATCCGACGATCCAGATTTACTTACCAACAATCTGGGCCTGGACCCACTAGGCCGGCTAGCCCGGACAGGACATTCAATTTTAAGTCTCAACCAAGAGGTAGACAGGTGCGTCGAAATGACCGCTCAGGTCGCCTCGAGCTACCCACACATGACACCCATTTCAATCGATGGGTCCGTGTGGGCGGGCGCTGGGGCGTCGGATAGTCAAGAACTTGGCGCCGTCTTATCCGCCGGAGTTCTCTGGTTGCGCGCTCTCCTGGCGTCAGGTTTCAGTATTGATGAGGCATCCGACAAGATGGAGATCACGCTCACAGCTGGGCCCGACCAATTCATGACCACAGCAAAGATTCGAGCAGCTCGGGTTTGTTGGGCCCAAGTCATCACCGCATGTGGTGGAACCCCCTCAAAAGCCCCTATCGCTATTCATGCAGAGACCTTGCAAGCGATGATGACAAAGACCGATTCCTGGGTAAACATGCTTCGCACGACCGCTGCCTGCTTCGCAGCTGCTGTGGGGGGTGCGGACTCCATCACTGTGGCTGCCTTCGACAGTGCTGCTGGCCTTTCAGACGACGCCGGACTTCGACTCGCACGAAACACACAGTTGATTCTTCAAGAAGAAACAAAATTGTCTTCGGTGATCGATCCTGCCGGAGGAAGCTGGTATGTCGAAGAGCTCACTGATCAATTGGCTCATTCTGCGTGGAGAGTTTTCCAGGACCTTGAAAGCCAAGGAGGGCTGGCATCTGCACTGCTGTCCGGACACTGGCAAGAGTCCCTAGCCGAAACTCGGTCCCAGCGCCTCAAAGCAATAGTGCACCGTTCCACACCGCTAACCGGTACTAGCGAATTTCCTAACTTAGACGAGCAGAAGTTAGAACGAGATCCTGTCCCTGATGACCTCGACGTGTCTGAAGGCGAGCAGAGATGTGAACCGCTTCCCCTATTTAGATGGTCTACTCCTTTCGAGCAAATGCGCGATGCCGTCAGCACTTCACCGGACCAACCTGTCTTGTTCTTGGCAAATTTGGGCGACATCGCTACCCATACGGCCAGGTCGACATTCGCGATGAACCTCTTCGAAGCTGGAGGAATCCGAGTCCTCAACAACGATGGTTTTGAGAACACGGTCGACTGCGTTGAAGCTTTCGTCGCCAGCAACATTCGTGTCGCTTGTATCTGTTCATCCGACAGGACCTATTCGGAGTCAGCTGTCCAAACGGCACGCGAACTGCGATCTGCAGGGGCAAAACTTGTCTATTTGGCAGGGAATCCGGAAGTGCTGCCCGAGGCTGCAAGTAATTTCGACGGCTTCATCTATCTTGGCTGCGACGTCTTCGAAGCCCTCACCCCTATCCACCAAACCCTCAATTAGGTAAGTCAAAATAATGACCCAAGTACCTGACTTTTCAACCATTGACCTTGATCTAGCTAGTGGGACTTCGCTCAAGAGCACTAGCTGGGAAGAGGAGTTCCTGCTTCAGACTGGCCAATCAGCAGATTCGTTTACCTGGAGCACACCCGAAGGCATCGATATCAAGTGCTTGTACACGCCCGCAGACCTTGACGGCGACATGGGACATCTGGACAGTTTCCCGGGCTTCGCTCCCTTCCTACGTGGGCCCTACCCAACCATGTACACAAATCAGCCTTGGACTGTGCGACAGTACGCAGGGTTTTCGACAGCAGAAGATTCCAATGCCTTCTACCGAAGGAACCTAGCGGCCGGCCAAAAAGGTCTGTCGGTCGCCTTCGACCTTGCAACACACCGAGGGTACGACAGCGATCACGAACGAGTTAGCGGCGACGTCGGCATGGCCGGTGTGGCCATCGATTCCATCTACGACATGCGAACCCTCTTCGACGGTATCCCCCTCGATCAAATGAGCGTTTCCATGACCATGAATGGGGCTGTGCTTCCGATACTCGCGCTGTATGTCGTCGCTGCTGAAGAACAAGGGGTCTCAGCGGACAAACTTGCAGGCACCATTCAAAACGACATTCTCAAAGAATTCATGGTGCGCAACACATACATCTATCCGCCGCAACCATCGATGCGGATCATTGGTGACATTTTTGAATTCACAAGTGAGCATATGCCCAGATTTAATTCTATTTCTATCTCCGGATATCACATGCAAGAGGCTGGAGCGACGGCGGATTTAGAGTTGGCGTACACCCTTGCTGACGGCCTCGAATACTTGAGGACAGGAAAACAGGCGGGGTTAGAAGTTGATGACTTCGCGCCGCGTCTGAGCTTCTTTTGGGCAGTTGGCATGAATTTCTTTATGGAGATCGCCAAACTCAGAGCCGCCCGGATCATTTGGGCCGACCTAGTTGAGCGATTCAATCCCACGAACCCAAAGTCAAAGTCGCTAAGAACTCATACTCAGACATCGGGGTGGAGTCTTACCGCCCAAGATGTCTACAACAACGTCGTCCGAACCTGCATCGAAGCCATGGCGGCAACTCAGGGCCACACTCAGAGCCTTCATACCAATGCCTTTGATGAAGCACTTGCTCTTCCAACTGACTTCAGCGCTCGCATAGCTCGTAACACTCAACTATTTCTGCAACAAGAGTCGGGCACGACAAGCGTCATAGACCCTTGGGGTGGAAGTTATTTCGTCGAAAAGCTCACTCGCGACCTTGCCGATAAAGCCCTTGGCCATATTGAGGAAGTCGAACAAATGGGCGGAATGGCCGCAGCTATCGAAGCCGGAATTCCGAAAATTCGAATCGAAGAAGCAGCTGCTCGAACCCAAGCCCGGATCGACTCAGGTCGCCAAGTTGTGGTTGGAGTGAATAAATATCGCATGGACCGTGAAGAGGCAGTTGACGTCCTGCGGATAGACAATGTTGAGGTTAAGGCATCACAAATTGCCAAGCTCAAGCGCCTAAAAGAGGAGCGGGATCCTGACCAGGTTGAAAAATCTCTTGCAGCTTTAACCAAAGCAGCAGACACTGGAGATGGAAACCTCTTGGCCTTAGCTATAGAAGCGGGGCGAGCTAAAGCAACGGTTGGAGAGATCAGCCTCGCTCTTGAGCTCGTCTACGGTCGTCACAAAGCCGAAATTAGATCGATTAGCGGGGTGTACGGCAGCGAAGTGGGAGAAGAAACCGACACAGTTAAAGCTGTCAGAGAACTCGTTGATAAATTCTCTGCACGCGAGGGTCGACAGCCACGCATTCTTGTCGCCAAAATGGGCCAAGACGGCCACGACAGGGGACAGAAGGTAATCGCTACTGCTTTCGCTGACCTTGGTTTCGATGTAGACATAGGACCTCTTTTCTCAACACCGGCCGAGGCAGCGAGACAAGCTGTCGAAAACGATGTTCACATAGTCGGCGCTTCGTCACTCGCCGCGGGCCACCTGACTCTTATACCAGAGCTCAAGGAAGCGTTAGCAGCAGAAGGGCGCGATGACATAATGATCGTTGTTGGTGGCGTCGTACCTTCTCAAGATTTCGATGCGCTTATCGAAGCCGGTGCTACTGCCATCTTCCCTCCAGGAACTGTGATTGCTGAAGCGGCTGCAGAACTACTCGAAAAATTGGCAACCACCCAAAACAGATGAGGGCTCTTCGCTGTGGCTGATACATCTCCCCGCTGCGCCAAAGCCTCACCGTCGACATTGAGGCCCTTGCCGCAAGCCTTAGCGTTCAAACCACCGGATTCGACCTAAGCGACCTCTATGGAAGCGAGGCAGTTCTGCTGCTTGGCTTCTACGTTCGTTCTGACGTCGAGGAACACGGCAGAACCTATCGTTTCCGCCGAGCATGCTTAACCTTCTTTTTGGCGCGATTGGCTCGGTATACCGCACTCGAAGCAGCCTTACTTGTACCTCGGCCCAACGTTGAGTCCGCCTCCTCTAAACGCCCTTGAAAGCGTTTGTGGATCCAGAGTTTTTCTCCTGCTATCTCGACCTGCGACCAGAATTGGCTGCGAACTTCGAACTTAGAGGTCCGCGGAACGCGACGAATTAGTTCAACCGGTTTCGCGGGCCGCCATCCACGGGCTTTCAAGAGCAAGATATCGTCCAAAGTAATCGCTATCACTCGGTAGCGAGCGGTGGTCAATACAGCCACGACAGCAAAAACAACGATCGTGATTGTCGTGCCCATAATCCATGACCTCGGATCCAAAACTAAGACCGCTAACAAGATAAACACGGCAAAGAAAAGCATCGTGAATGGGTGAAGGCCCCCTTGTGCGGGCAGAATCCACTTAACGTTTTCACCAGCCTCAAGAAACTTCTCAACTGGGTGGGGCCGACTTCCTTTTTTTTCAGCTATTCGTTTAGCTAGACCCATAATCTCCTGCTTTGCTGCTGGCTTCTATCAAGTTACTTGCGAGGACGCCGTCCGTCAGAGCCCAAGATCAAATAAATCAGCTAGGAGCCACTTGGATACGGGGATGTACTCTCATAGGGGTGGATCCGATGCCATCAGTCCCAGACCTCATCCAAGGCGTCCAGTCGGCTGACCGGGCCTCATTAGGGCGGGCGATAACACTAATAGAGAGCATCCTGCCCGAACATAGGCAGTTGGCACAGGAGCTACTCGCCGAACTCCTGCCTCATTCTGGTTCCGCGCACCGAATTGGGATTACCGGGGTTCCAGGGGTTGGGAAAAGTACCTTTATCGAGACGCTCGGTAAAACTCTGACGCGAAGAGGACACCGCGTGGCAGTTCTGACCGTCGATCCAACATCCTCGAAAACCGGCGGCTCAATCATGGGCGATAAGACTCGCATGGCCTCATTAGCCAACGACCCGTCTGCATTCGTTCGCCCATCGCCAACCGGTGGAGAACTGGGTGGTGTCAACCGAATGACCCGCGAAACCATATTGCTATGCGAAGCCGCTGGATTTGATGTTGTTTTGGTCGAAACAGTTGGGGTCGGACAAAGCGAAACAGTCGTAGCTGACATGGTCGACTTCTTCCTCGTATTGATGCTCCCCGGAGCTGGAGACGAGCTACAGGGAATCAAAAAAGGAATCTTGGAGTTAGCGGACATGATTGCGGTCAACAAAGCCGATGGTGATAACGCACAGGCCGCAACTGCCGCCGCGCGGGAATACGAGGTCGCGCTCCACCTGACAGCGCCTAGCTCCCCCCTTTGGAGCCCCCCAGTCCTCACCTGCGCCGGTCTCACGGGCGCTGGACTTGATGAATTGTGGGCACAAGTCGAAGAACATAGGCGCCTCCTCAGCGACGCTGGTGAGCTTGAACGTCTCAGAGAAGAGCAGAATGTTCGATGGATGTGGTCCATGCTTGATGACCGGCTCATAGAAGCGCTACGAAATCACCCAACGGTCAAAAGTCTTTTAGTGAAAATGGAATCACAGGTTAGAGCGGGTCAAACCACGCCGGTATCAGCAGTAGAGAAACTGATAGAGACCTTTTTAGACCACTAATAACCACAACTCCAAGGCGTAGCTAGCTAGAAGTCTTCATCGAACGCGACATCTCCCTCAACACCATGTTGATAGGCCGCCACCGTCCTTTCAAAGAAGTTCGTAAGTTCTTGAACGTCCTGAAGTTCCATGAAGTCGAATGGGTTCTTAGATCCGTAGCGCTTCGGCAACCCGAGCTGCGCGAGTCGCTGATCTGCCACGAACTCTAAATAGGTGCGTGTATCGGGCGTCGACATGCCTGCTACCCCACCGGACAAGACGTCCTCCGCGAATTGACTTTCAACTTCGATAGCTTCATCAAGCATTTCGATGATCCGATTGGATAGATCCTCGTCAAACAACTCCGGTTCTTCTTCTCGGATCGTTCTAACGACTTCAAAAGCGAAATTCATGTGACACGATTCATCTCGAAAGACCCAATTGGTTCCTGCGGCTAAGCCATTAAGTAGACCCTTGCTACGCAAGAAATAGACATAGGCAAACGCCGCAAAGAAGAAAAGTCCTTCGATGCAAGCGGCAAAACAAATCAAGTTCAAAAGGAACTGCTTACGCTCCTCGCGTGTCTGTATTTCGGTCAGCTCGTCCATACTGCTCATCCACTTAAAACAGAACTCGGCCTTACTACGTATGGACGGGATATTTTCTATCGCTGCAAATGCTTCTGCTCTCTCATCATGGTCGGGGATATAGGTATCCAATAACGTCAAATAGAACTGGACGTGCAAAGCCTCTTCATATAGCTGGCGACTCAAATACATCCGCGCTTCAGGACTATTTATGTGCTGATAGAGGTTCAACACCAAGTTGTTGGCGACAATCGAATCACCAGTTGCAAAAAAAGCGACTAGGCGATTTATCAAATGTCGTTCGGCTGGGAGCAGGTTCCGATCAAGGTCGACAACATCATCTGAGAAATCAATCTCATCAACAGTCCATGTGTTTTTGATTGCGTCTTGATACATGTCATAAAACACGGGGTACTGCATGGGACGCAGAGTCAAATTAAAACCGGGATCAAGGATCTTTCCGGGCGCCCCGATAGCTCTTTCTCCCGTCGATACCTGCTCTTTTATGGGTTCGGGGTTAGCAAAAGTTTCATTTGGTTCTGTAAGGGCCATTTGGTGTCATTTCTCAGCGCGTGTTTAGTGGGATTCTGTAACTGCTTTGTTAATCGCAGGCCTCGCAAGATTCTGGATTCTCTAACGAACATGCGATGGCCTCCTCATCGGTAAAAGGCGACGGCTCAGTAGCACCATCAGTTGGAGGTCCATCTGGCCCGGCACCGTCGGAGCCGGTCGTTGTTTGATTGATTCGAGTGGCTGGCCTGGACCGCAGGTAATAAGTGGTTTTAAGTCCGCTCTTCCATGCATGCATGTACATGGACGACAACTTCCCGATGCTCGGGCTTTCCATGAAGAGATTCAAAGACTGGCTTTGGTCAATGTAGGCGCCTCTGCTAGCCGCTAAATCAATTAATGCTCGCTGCGGGAGTTCCCATGCCGTTCGATAGATCTCTCGCAAGTCCGCTGGAATCTCGTCGATTTCTTGTATTGAGCCTTCATCTCGTTTAATTCGCTGAGCCATGTCTTCGGTCCAAAGACCACGATCTTGAAGTTCATTGACGAGGTACCGGTTAATTTGAAGAAATTCACCCGAAAGAGTTTCTCGTTTGAAAAGGTTGGACACCTGCGGCTCTATGCATTCGTAACAACCAGCGATCGAGGCAATTGTGGCAGTTGGTGCGATCGCTATCATCAGCGAGTTCCGTAGACCGTGTTGACTCACGCGGTCCTTTAGGGCAGCCCAACGTGTCGAATCGGTTGGCTCGATACCCCATAGATCGAACTGAAGATCACCATGCGCTGCCCGGGTTTCAGCAAAACCTTCATGGGCTCCGCTCTCTACGGCCAGATCGCAACTCGCAGACAACGCCGAGTAGTAAATCTCTTCGCTGATCTTGGTCGACAGCGCCAGAGCCTCAGGAGTATCGAAGGCTATGCCAAGTTGGAAGAAGACATCTTGGAGTCCCATAAGACCGAGACCAACAGGCCGCCATTTGCTATTGGAGGTTCCCGCTTCATCTGTGGGATAAAAGTTGATATCTATAACCCGATCTAGGAAAGGAACAGCCGTGCGGACAACCTCGCCTAAACGATCGAAATCAAAAGCGCCATCACGGACGAGCCGACCAAGATTGACTGACCCGAGATTGCAGACTGCTGTTTCTTCTTGATTGGTAACTTCCAGAATTTCTGTACAAAGATTCGACAAGTGCACAACATTGCCGGGCTGGCCGGTCTGGTTGCATTTCAGGTTGGAAGCGTCCTTGAAAGTAACCCACCCGTTGCCTGTTTGGGCCAAAGTTCGCATCATGCGGCTATAGAGCTGCCGCGCCGGAACCTGACGTTCATAGAGTCCCGCTTGCTCTGCAGCAAGATACGCCTGCCGAAATTCCTCACCGTATAGGTCTGTTAAATGCGGAACCGCCTTGGGGTCAAACAAGGACCATTGCCAGTCATTTTCGACCCTCTCCATGAATAGATCCGGTATCCAGTTCGCCAGATTTAGGTTGTGCGCCCTGCGAGCTGTGTCTCCTGTGTTGTCTTTAAGTTCCAGGAATTCGTCTAGGTCGGCGTGCCAAGTTTCAAGGTAAACGCAGGCTGCTCCCTTACGCCGACCTCCTTGGTTAACCGCTGCGACAGAAGAATCGAGAGTCTTAAGCCATGGCACAATGCCATTGGAGAGCCCGTTGGTCCCACCAATCAAAGAACCCTTAGAGCGAATACGATGCCATGCAACTCCAATTCCACCCGCAAATTTGGAGAGCTGCGCTATATCGGTATAACGCTTATAGATGCCTTCTAGGGAGTCCTCTGGACTATCAAGCAAATAACACGACGACATCTGAGGGTGCGCTGTTCCCGAATTAAACAATGTCGGACTCGACGTCAAGTATTCGAGACTCGACATAAGTTCGTAAAGCGTGGTCGCTTCCTCTGGCGTGCGGGCCAAGCCACAAGCGACACGCAACAAGAAGTATTGGGGAGTTTCTATAACGGTTCGGTCGGTCGGGTGCCTCAATAGGTAGCGGTCGTAAACGGTTCTCAGGCCGAAGAATTCAAACAGATGGTTCCGTTCTTCGAGAACCGCGTTATTTAATTTGCGGGCGTGTATTTGAACGAACTCGAGGACACTTTCGTGGATCAGACCACACTCAGCACCCAACTCAATGGACTGACTGAAAGAGTAAACGTTTTGGTTCTGAACCTCTTTATCGATAAAGGTTCCAAGTAGCCGGGCCGCTAAGCGAGAGTAGTTGGGTTCTTCAACGATGAGAGCCGCTGCAGTTCGTATTGACAACTCGTCCAACTCAGTGGTCGTCGCGCCGTCGTGAAGGCCGGAAATCGTTCGGGTTGCGATACGCATGGGGTCAACGCCGGGCAACTCTGACGAACAACGCTCAACGGCTCGAACAATCTTGTTGACATCAACAGTCTGTTTACTGCCATCTCGCTTTTGGACCTGCATCCCGACAGCTGAGGTGCCACCGCCCATTTCTTCTGTTTTGCTGGTCTGCGCTTGATCTGTTATCGCCACTTTCGCTCCTCATCTACCACTGCCGGTTCCCCCGATCCGACTTACTCGCCGTAGACCCGACCCTCACTTCAAACCACCTGGCCTATTTGGGGCCCTAGGTACTTCGAAGCGAAGAATCAAATCTTCGACCCAGACAGTTTAAGTTCCGGACTTGTGATTACACCCGTGTAGTTACAACGTTGTCAAGCATCTGTACCGGTCTCTTGGGCCGCGCGCAAGGACAAAAGGTCATTGATTTTTTTTCTGCTTCTTTATTTGAATGCCAATAACATCACCCTCGGTGGTCAAGTAGTCGTTGAGCATTTCAACCACCATCGCATAGAGGTCGCCCGATAACGTTCAGAGTCGAGGTGAGTTACGTGAAAGAAATCGTTGTAGTGGGCGCATCATTGGCTGGAGTACGTGCTTGCCAAAATCTTCGTCGCGAAGGCTTCGAGGGTGCCTTGACCCTTGTAGGCGAGGAAAAGCACCTTCCCTACGATCGACCGCCGCTATCTAAAACGATGCTCACCTCAGACCAAGACCCTCTTGACCTTACGCTTATGTCGAACTCGGACCTCTCCGACCTTGACCTAAACCTCGTTCTCGGAGAGCGGGCCACGGGCCTCGACGTAGACCGACAGGAAGTCACGGTGGGTGGCGGCACAATTCGTTACGACGGACTCATTATCGCTACGGGAGCACGCGCAAGAAAACTTTCGAAATCTGACGACATTGATGGAATTCACGTCCTTCGAACGGTTGATGACGCACTCGCTATTCGCTCCGGTCTTAAGTCAAATTCTGCAGTCGTCATAGTCGGGGCTGGCTTCATCGGATCCGAAGTCGCGGCGGCCGCCAGACAACACGACTGTCAAGTAACAATCGTTGAAGCCAACGAAGCTCCACTTGTTCGAGGACTAGGTCATCAAGTGGGCACTGCTTGCGGACAACTTCACCAAGCCCATGGTGTCGATCTGCGGCTTGGGACCGGAGTCGCAAATGTGCATGGCCGCGACGGCATCGAGGAGATCGAACTCACAGACGGTACGTATCTTCCGGCCGAACTTCTAGTAGTAGGAATTGGAGCTACACCAAACATCGAGTGGCTAAGCAAATCAGGACTATCCCTTGATGACGGCGTCGTGTGTGACGAACACTTAAATACAGGCATTCCTGGAATCTTTGCAGTGGGAGACGTCGCCAAGGCACCTAACGGGTGGCTCGGTGGCCGAGCTCGAAGAACGGAACATTGGACAACTGCCACTGAGCATGCTTCGTTAGCGGCCAAGAACTTGCTGCATCCGGAAAATAAAACTCCGTATAGCTCGGTGCCCTTCGTATGGTCAGACCAATACGAAGACCGTATTCAGGTAGCCGGCGACACGATTGACTTCGATGATGTGGAAGTCCTGACCGGATCAATTAACGATCAAGCTTTTGTTGCCGGCTATCGACACGGAACTTCGCTAGCTGGCGTAGTGGCACTCAACAGCATGCGAACCTTTGTCCAGTACCGGCGCCTATTAATGACCCATGGGAGTTGGGTTGACGCAGTCGGTCTCGCCGAAGAGTTAGGAAAATAACAAGTGCGCGTGCACCTCCCGTCGTCCTCCCCGTCTTACCTCACCGACCAGTTGCGACCCCGAAACAAATACGAGGCCGTTAAGACGTCAAGGAATCCTTATCCCCGGAAGCGTGGCTCCAGGTGGTAGCGGCACAATCTCAGCTCACCGCGGTGGCCGTCTTCTGTGCTTCGTCAACCGGTGACCGGCCCGAACTTATAAGTCTGGCCCGAGACTTGGGCGAGCACCTCGCAAGCCAAAACATCACCACGATTTTTGGTGGGAGTGATGCAGGCCTAATGGGGGTTGTGGCCGACGCCGCTCTCTCCCGGGGGGGACACGTCATCGGCGTTTACCCAGAGAACACTTTCTCGAGAGACGTTAGGCATCGAGGGGACATAGAGCTGCGCTTAGTTTCCTCAATGCATGAAAGAAAGTCAGCGATGTTCGAACTTGCTGATGCAGCCGTCGCTTTACCTGGGGGCTTGGGGACCCTCGATGAGGTCGTTGAGTTGCTCCTCTGGACGCGACTGGGTATCCATCAAGTACCTCTCGTACTTCTCGATGTCGCTACTTTTTGGAACAATTTTATTGCATTCCTAGATGACGCAGTTTCTTATGGCTTACTCAACGCCGACTTTCGAAACTCCCTTGAAAGAGTGACGGATGCCAGCTTGGTCATCGAAGTTCTCGATCAGCTCACGAAGAGGCGCACGTAACACATTCATAATGTGCGAACTGAGACCTGACCTGCAAAAGCGAAGATGTGGTCCACCACCTTTTGGTGGCGGACCACATTCGTGTCGGGCTGAGAGGATTTGAACCTCCGACCCCTGGTCCCCCAGACCAGTGCGCTAACCAAACTGCGCCACAGCCCGCAACGAGGTCACGATACCTCGGACGCGGCGCGGATCCGCAAGCGTTGGGTAGTCAGAACAGTTGTTGCACCGCCCACAGAATCCCTTGGACCGCGCGCCATCCCAAATAGATCACCGCACCCGCGACGACCACCCAGAAATGCCATGGAACAGGAGCGCCTCCCGGAGGATCTGCCAGCCAAGTGTCGCAACTAGGGCAATTCCCATTGACGCTTAACAGGCCAATATCGAAATCGCGATCACATTTGTCGCACCAAGTCATAGAGCACGTACCAATTGCGTCGGCCTAGGTGCTTGGGACCCACTCATTCAGGGCTTCTATCCGCGGCGCCGGAGGCGAATCTTTATAGGCGTCGCGCCTAGGTCGAATTCCTCCCGGAGCCGACGTTCCAGGTACCGAACGTAGCTGGCGGGAATCTCTTTATTGGTAAACAAGGTGAAGGTTGGAGGATGAGTTGCGCCCTGAGTGGCGTAGAGGACTCGCCCCCCATGTGGTGCTGGCTGAGATGACTGCGCCAACTGGATCACCTCGTTTACCTTTCTCGTTGGAACTCTTGTTTCGTATGCATCTATCGCTGCTTCTAAGGCGGGAACAAGTCGGTGGACGCCGCGGCCGGTTAGCGCGCTTAAACGAAGTACCGGCGATTCACCTAAGAAATGAAGTCGCTGGCCTACTTGGTACATGACTTCATCCTTTTTCTCTTGGTCGACAACTTCCCATTTATTCATGAGGATCACTATGGGACACCCTGCAGCATCAACTCGCTCGGCCAGTCGTTGATCCTGTGATGTAACCCCCTCGGACGCGTCGATAACTAGCAGAGCAACATCCGCCTTATCGATCGCCCGGAGTGCACGCAGGTTGGAGTAGTACTCTGTGTCGTCGTCTACTCGAGCCTTGCGACGCATACCGGCGGTATCGATGAACCGCAACGGCCCAAGCTCTGTCTCGACGACCGTATCTATCGCGTCACGAGTGGTTCCGGGCATGTCGTGCACTACTGAACGATCGTCACCAATCAACCGATTAAACAATGTCGACTTGCCGACATTTGGCCGACCAACAATTGCCACTCCTGGAACCCCATTCGATTCAGCTTCGTCACCTTCCCCAATATCTTCAGCTGTCTCATGCTGCTCATCGGGCAGCAGCTCGATAATCCGGTCAAGCAGGTCACCTGTATTTCTGCTGTGTAGGGCGGAAACACCCATCGGATCTCCTAGACCTAAAGATATGAACTCCCAAATATCAGGGTCTCGGAGGGGGCTATCTATCTTGTTGACAGCGAGGACCACTCGCACGTTTGACCGCCTCAAGATTGATGCGACCCTTGTGTCTTCTTCAGTTATCCCAGTGGTGCCGTCAACTACTAGGACTATTAAATCCGAATCTCCAATTGCTTTCTCACTCTGAGCCGACACTTTGTCATCGAGCTCATTACCAGAAGGCATCCAGCCTCCAGTGTCGACTATCTGAAAGTGGCGCCCCAACCATTCAGCTTCAAGTACTTTGCGATCCCTAGTTACGCCCGGCCTTTCTTCGACGATCGCTTCGCGTCGTCCGAGAATTCGGTTGAACAAAGTCGACTTCCCGACGTTCGGACGACCAACGACTGAAACGATAGGTAACTCAACTTCACCTCTCATGGAGCCAATTCCTCGCTGAACTGGTGAGTTGACCCGCGAGTTTCGAGGGCTGCGCGAAGGGCAACGCCATTCGTCGGAATGACCTCGACATGTTTGGGTAAATCTGATGGTTGAAGCCCATCGAGGAATCTCCCATTGTTCAAACAGACATCGGGGAGCAAGTATTGGTGACCATGTGGTTCTCTCTCGAGAACTTGCCGTACATCCTCTCCAACCATGAGACCGCTGACTTTGATGTTGCCTCCGAAAAAGTTGTTAGCTACTTCTAGGATTCGAACGTCATTGCGTTCCAAAGAATCAATCAACGGTCTTAGGACTCTGGCTCCATACTCCCCCGTTAGAATCGCAATAGGGGCATTGGGTCGAGGTTTAATGGCCACAGATATCAATTCGTCTGTTCTAGCGGATAGCTCAGATGAAATCTCTCCACCTCGATTGGCACCAACAGCGGTCCGGACTTCTCGGTACCCCTCGGCAGGTGCGCCATCAACCCACTGAAAGAATCCAGACGGGGTTCCAACCGCTGAGGTTACGAGGCCTGAAAATTCTGTTTCAAAGCTTCTGGCCATGCCAATTCCATCCTCATGCATTGCGAATTCGCCGTAGGTTTCAGCTGCGGGAAATTGTTCGCCGGCTAGGAGGTAGTACTCATCTGCTGCATATACGAGTCGGTGACCCACTGTTTCGAGAAAGCGCTTTTGCCAAGCCTCAACGATCTCCAGAACTTTCTTTGCTTCATTCTGCGTGTGCGGTCGCATTAATGCTTCGGTGTTGTAAGAACTGACCCCCAAAGGCACAACAGCTACTGAACTTAGTTCTGGGAATTGGTCGAGCACCCCTAAGAGCGTGTCGTCTAAGACGTCTCCATCGTTAACACCCGGACAGACGACGACCTGTCCATGTACCTCGATGCCAAAGTCGAGTAACGCTCTTAGCCACCGCAAGCTATAGCCACCTCTTGGATTACGGAGAATTCGACTGCGAACATCAGGGTCGGTTGCGTGGATTGATACATAGAGGGGAGAGAGGCGTTCCGACACAACTCTTTCTAGGTCTGCCTCAGTGAAGCGGGTCAAAGTAGTGAAGTTCCCGTACAAGAAGGAGAGTCGATAATCATCATCTTTGAGGTACAAACTCCGCCTCATACCTTTAGGTAATTGGTAGATGAAACAAAATTCACAATGGTTGTCGCAGGTTCTAACTCGGTCAAAGATTGACGCGTCGACGTCAGCTCCAAGCGACTCTCCCGCTCCTTTCATGACCTGAACCTCGAGTTCGAGGCCACCGCGGTGAATGCTGAAGATAGGGTCGGCTTCATCGACCAAAAAATGCCATCGAATGACATCGCTCGGAATTTCTCCGTCGATCGCCACAATTTCATCACCCGGAATCAGCCCCGCTGATTCTGCAGGGCTGCCGGCGAGAATTTCGGCGATGACGGGTAATGACATGCTTCATAGGATACGGGTGAGTTTGCTCGACACCCAGCAGGCAACGTCAAGCCGATAGTCTCGGATTTGTGAGCGTCACCAAAGTTCTACTTGCTTCACCGAGAGGCTTTTGTGCTGGGGTCGAAATGGCGATCAAAGCACTTTCATGGATGGTGCGGTCGTTCGACCCGCCGGTCTACTGCTACCACGAGATCGTCCATAACCAATTAGTCGTCGATCGCTTCCGGAGTCTTGGCGTTGTATTCGTTGATGACGTCAAAGAGGTGCCTGAAGGGAGACCCCTGATGCTCTCAGCACATGGCTCCGCTCCTGAGGTTGTGACTGAGGCACGAAAGCGCGGCGGGTACGTGGTTGACGCTGTGTGCCCTCTCGTAACCAAGGTTCATCACGAGGTCCGCGTCCGTTCGGATAAGGGTTACAGAATTGTTTACGTAGGACATCAAGGCCACGAGGAAGCTGTCGGCACAATGGCGGTCGCTCCACAAAAAATAAGTCTGGTGGAGGAGGTGGCCGATGTAGCGGCCTTACCTGAGTTTGATGAACCAATCGCTATGTTGGCTCAAACGACGCTCAGCCACCGAGACTGGGAAGATGTCTTGAACGCCACCAAAGAGAGATTTCCCGACGTTTGGATGCCCGGTAGAAGTGATCTTTGTTTCGCTACGACCAACAGACAATCCGCTCTTGCGTCGATAGCTCAACGATGCGACGCCGTCGTAGTTATAGGTTCAGCTAATTCATCAAACACCATGGCTTTAGTCAAACTTGCTGAATCTTCAGGCTGCGCTCAGGTCTTCAGGGTCAACTCAGCAGATGAACTACCGCGAGATTTACGTGGCACTGTCGGCGTCACCGCAGGCGCTTCGGCTCCCGAAGAGTTGGTTAATGCGGTAATCGAACGGTTAGCACCCAATCTGGGCGTGGAAGAGGTACGCATAACCGATGAGGACGAATATTTCCCTCCCCCTAGAGAACTCCGAGAGCTTCTGTCGGCCTTAGAAACAACAATTCACGCTCTCCTTGCCGTTCCGAGCAACTCTCGCGTAGCTCCATTGGATCGCGAAATAGCTGCAAGTGAAGTACTTGCCTCACTTGCTGATTAGAGCTTCCGCTGTTATTCAGACAAACCATTTTCCGTGGGGTCGCTCGCTGGGTCGTATGCGTTGAATGTGCCGCAGACAACCTGTGCTCGGTCGAACAAATCCTGTATTTCTTCGCGAAGTCTTTCCGTTGTTTCGCGCACCTCATTCCTGGAGAGCCGACCCTTATCGTTGAGCGGTGGGGGTGGCATGGGTTTTCCGATTATGACGTGGACACGTTTCGGGTATAAGAACTTCGCTCCTCTGGGCATAGCTTCAGCGGTACCACCTATACCTACTGGCACTATGGGCACCTGCGTTTTCGCTGCTAAGTATGCGGCACCATCAAACAATGGAAATATTCGCGGCCCATCTTTGCGTTCTCCCTCAGGAAACGCCACCACAGGGTCATTACCGTTCTCTAGAACGCCGAGAGCTGTCATCAGGGCTGCACGATCTGCACTGCCTCGACTAACGGGGAAACAACCAATAGTTGTGAAAAGCCACCCGAAGAACCTGTTATTCCAGACCGATTCCTTCCCCATGAAGCGTAACCGTCGCGGGATGCTGGCCTGGAGAGGTGTATCTATGTAGCTCCGATGATTTGGGGCCCACACACAGGCTCCATCGGGAATGTTGTCTATGCCTTCCACCGTAACTCGGTTCCAAATTTTGAAGACCCCCCAAAGCAAGTATTTGAGGAGTCGATACATGAGATGGTTGTACCAGTGCGTTTTCTGATCTAATGCCAAATTCCGAGCTGACATCAACCCTCCACCCTCAAACGAAACATGTCGGCTAATTCTGAAACCACCGCTTCAACCGACATGTTGCTGGTATCGAAGATCACAGCTCCCGGTGCAACTTCCAACGGTGAGTCCTCTCTTGTTGAATCGACGTGATCTCTGCGTTGTAAATCTTGCAAAACCTCATCGAGCGTTTGATCTGTCGTTTCTTGAAAGCGTCGCTGTGCCCTGACCTGCAAGTCTGCTGTGAGAAACACCTTAAATATGGCGTCCGGGAATACTTCGGTCCCGATATCACGACCTTCCATCACCCCTCCTCCTAGCTCAGTTGCCCACTGTCGCTGGCGGGGAACAAGAATTCGCCGTACGTCAGGGTTCGCCGCTACGACACTTACTAGGTGGCTCGCCTCAGCACTTCGAATTTCGTCTGTGGCATCGATCCCATCGACAACTGTTCTCTCGTTAATTTTTATATCAACGGCCTCTGCTAGTTCTGCTATTGCTGCTGAGTCTGTTACGTCAACCTGTCGACGTAACGCGGCCACTGCCACAGCTCGGTACATAGCGCCGGTGTCAAAATGGGGAAGATTGAGTTCAACCGCTAGTGCTTGGGCGACCGTTGACTTTCCTGAACCAGCTGGACCGTCGATCGCAGCCACCGCTACGGCTTCAGTCAGGGGAATGGCCCTAGGCCTAAGCTTTTCGAGGACCGAAAAAAAGTCCGGGAAAGTTTTTGCTACGCACCCTGGATTCCTTATTTCGATATGAGGCACACGAAGGCCAAGTAATGACATCGCCATCGCCACGCGATGATCATCGTAAGTCTCGACACTTGCCCCCTTCAGTTTCCATTTATCTGGTTTGATGATTACCCCATCCGATGTCTCGGCTACTTCAACTCCACATTTCGTTAACTCTGAGACAATCGCCGCGATTCGGTCAGTCTCTTTCGATCGTATGAAACCGATTCCTTTAATTTCAATTTCAGATTCAGCAAACGCGGCCACTGAAGCTAACGTTTGCGCAGTGTCAGAAAAATCTCGTAGATCAAAGGTGCCCCCGTTAAGGTGGTCGCCTTGGACTTCTACTGAATTTTTTCCCCAAGTAATTTTCGCTCCAAGCTTCTCGAGTACATCCACAAACTGGGTGTCGCCTTGACAGCTTTCCCGGTGAAGTCCATCGACTTTTACTTTTCCTTGGGTGATCGCTGCTGCCGCAAAAAAATATGATGCCGCTGACGCGTCTGGTTCGATTTTTATATCCGCAGAGCGGTATCGCCCTTGCTGAACTACGTACGTGGATTCATTGGGCTGTTGGACTGCGACTCCAAAATCGTTCATAACTTTGACGGTCAGGTCTAGATATGGGCGGCTGACTGTTGCGTCGGTTAACTCGATTGTGAGGCCTCCTACATAGAGCGGGGCAGCCAGCATCAAACCACTGACGAATTGGCTACTAGTTGACCCAGAAATTTCGACCTTTGCGCCGTTGACCCCATCAGCGACAACCTCTATGGGTAATTCACCGAGGCCTCGCGTTTCGCTCAGGGAGCAACCAAGCGCACGTAATGCTTTGATCTGTTCATCGAACGGTCTGGAGCGCAGTTGATCACTTCCATCTATGGTCACATTGCCTTTTCCTGCTACGAGAACCGGCAACAAAAACCGTGAGGTTGTTCCAGAGGAACGACAGTCAATAACAAGGTCTTCAAATCTGAGGTCACCACCGATGCCCTTCACTTCCAAGCTTGTATCTTCTCGATCCGCCTCAATCTCAGCCCCCAAGGAAACAACGGCCTCAAGCATGGCTTGCGTGTCATCGGCGGAAAGAACGCCTGATAAACGACTCGTTCCTTCAGCCAGAGCTGCGCAAAGCAATGCTCGATTCGTCTGACTCTTCGAACCTGGAACTTCAGGGACGCCGATCATTGGACCACCAACAGGATGCATCACGCGTACGTCGGTCATGCAAGCTCTCGCGTTGTTGGTTTGTAACCCTGCCCGGCAAGCACTGCGAGGAACCTCTGCACTTCAGCTCTTGCTATGACTAGAACTAAGACACCCTGAGCCCCCTCAGTGGAGTGAGCCACTTCGATATCTGCGACGTTCACGTCACAGTCGGCGGCCAACATGGTGATGTTCGCTATTTGACCCTTGCGGTCTGGGATCGGGATTCTTATTTCGAGCAGGTCTTGAGGCTTCACATACCGAGACGGAAGATTGGTCCGGGCGCGTCTAGCTTGTGAGAGAAGATCTGTTAGGCCATCACGATCAGATGCCGCGACAACGTCTCGAATGTGGCCGATCCGCTCGGTAAATTCGTCCAGGACCGTGACGATGGCGTCTCTATTTTCTTCGCAGATATCCAGCCAAATTTCTGGATGGCCAGCCGCTATTCGAGTCATGTCCCGGAACCCACCGGCCGCTAAGCGAAGAAGCGGTGCATCGTCCAGAGCGCGGTCGTCAGCTAAGCACATGAGGCTCGCAGCCGTGAGGTGGGGCACGTGTGACACGATGGCGACGAGAGCATCGTGACGTTCGGGGGTCATGGTGACAACGTCACATCCCATTGAGGAGAGAACAGTTTGGAGTTCCCGCAGTCCAAGGTCTTCTGTACCTTCGGTCGGCGTCAGCACCCATACCGCCCCATCGAAAATTCCCTCATCTGCTCCTTCGATACCATCCTGTTCTGAGCCAGCCATTGGGTGACCTGGGACGAACCGAGGATCGTTGATGTTACGAGCGACGCCCGTCTTTACGCTTCCGGTATCAGTCACCATCCCGTTGGTTTCTTTGAGCGCCTTCTCAATTTCGGCCTGTAGAGAGCTAGCTGGGACAGCGACAAAAGTTAATTCAGCCTCTTCGTCAATTCCCGTTGCGTCGATAACACCAAGCTCCCTCGCTCTCTCAGCCGTTTGAGCATCTATATCCGTTCCAGTTACGTGCCATCCGGCACTGCGAAGGGCGAGTGCTACTGATCCACCTATTAGGCCTGTTCCTACGATCTGACCGCGGCGTGCGTTGTTGTTCATGACGAAACCAGACCCATCGGCAGATAGATACGACTTACTCAAGAGATGGTACCGAAGCCTTCGACATATCTTGAAGCGAGATTACGAATTGGTTGATGCCGCGTATAAAGAGTGAACCTCGTCTCTAGTTAAGTTTCTCCATTCGCCCGCAGCAAGACTTGGATCCGTTATCGGCCCTATTCTGACCCTGACCAGTCGAATGACTGGGTGCCCTATCGCCGAACACATTCTGCGCACCTGACGATTCCGTCCCTCGTGGATGACGAGCCGCAGCGCGCCCTCCTGTGGCATTGAAACCTCCGCAGGTGCTGTCATTCCATCTTCTAACTCGATACCGTCACGCAACCGTCGGAGAGCAGACCGGCTCGGCACTCCCTCTACATGAGTCAAATATTCCTTTGAAACTCCGAAACTTGGGTGAGTTAATCTTTGTGTCAAGTCACCGTCATTCGTCAGAATAATGAGACCTTCGCTATCAGCATCGAGTCGACCCACGGGGAAAACTCTCGTATCGGTTGGCACCAGATCTACAACCGTTGATCGCCCCTCCGGATCTTGAGCTGTTGATACAACGTCACGCGGTTTGTTAAGTAAATAGTGGACTAGGTCTGGATCTCTGAGCACTGGGATACCGTCAAGTTCTATGCGATCGGATTCCCCTGCCTTGTCCCCGAGGGTAGCCATCTGACCGTTAATGGTGACGCGTCCCGCTTTAATCAACTCTTCACTAACCCGCCGGCTAGCGACTCCCGAACGCGCTAGAACCTTCTGGAGTCGCTCCCGCGACTCCTCACCACTCACGTGGGAGGACTCAAATCCTCGGAACCCGCTTCCGTTTCATGTGCCGTGTCGTCTGCATCGCCACCGCGTAATACTGCTTCTAAGGTCTCAGCTACCTCTGCGTCTGGGACAAAGTCACTCAAGTTGGGCAATTCTTTAAGGCTGTCGATACCGATACGTTCAAGAAATAGCGTTGTAGTGCCATACATTGCGGCGTTCCCAGGTCCTGGGTCTCGTCCCACTTCTTTGATGTAGCCCCGTTGTTGAAGGGTTCGAACGACACCATCAACGTTAACTCCGCGTATCGAGGCTATCTGTGCCCTAGAGACAGGTTGCTTATAGGCAACTATCGCCAAAGTTTCGAGTGCGGCGGTCGACAGACGCGCCGTCTGACCCTCGAGAACAAACCGCTCGACATAAGGGGCTTGGGCATCGGCGGTCTGGTATCGAAAGCCTCCGGCTACTCGAGTAATGGTGAAGCCACGTTCCTCCTGGGCGTAACTGTCAGCCAAGTATCCACACAGTCCTTCAACCGTCTCAACACTGACTTCCAACAATTGAGCCAAAACAGTGGGGGCAACTGGGTCTGAGGCCACAATCAAGATTGCTTCCAAAGCAGCTCTGACGTCCGCTGGAACAAGGGTTGGGTCTAAGTCAGGAAGCTCGCCTTGTAACGGCTCAGTCTCTATCAGTGAACCCTCGGTTTCTAGTTGAGCCGCCAAGACTTCGAATGTGTCTGCATCTTCGCTAGCCGTCATAGGAGCCGCCGCTCAATGGAACTAACGACTCTGACTCAGTTCCGGTCCAAGTTAGTGTGATGTCACCGAATCGTTCCCTTTGGTCTATGTCAATATGACCTTGCTTGAACAGCTCAAGGATCGCCAGGAAGCGCACGACTACCTCAATCCTGTCGACGAGCCCTCCGGTTAGTTGCCTAAAACTCGCCTGCCCGAGGATTGGGAGCTCGTCGATAAGTTCAAACATCGCATCGGTAACCGAAGCTGTGATAGGCGCTATGTGATTGAGATCCACTCGCTTTATCGCACTCGGTGTCATGGCTCGAATCGCAGCTACCGCTATATCTTCAGTCTTCACTCCGATCAGCAGATCCGGTGCCAAAGACAAGAACCTCTCATCGGGGCCAACAATTCTTGGATAGCTAAGTGAAGCGCTCAGACTCATTTGTCGCATCACCCCCGCAGCGCTCTTGAAGGTCTGACATTCCAGTAACCGAGCAAGAAGGAGGTCGCGTTCCTCCCATATACCGAGTTCTTCATCGAGATCGCCATCGTTACGATCTGGTAGCAATCGCCGCGTCTTCAATTCCACCAGAGTCGCTGCTATCAATAAGAATTCGGTCGCTAGTTCCAGATCGATACCTGCCGTACTTGAACCCTGATTCTTGGACGTTCCAATAATCCTGTCCATCTCCGCTAGGTAAGCGTCGACGATGCTGGTCAACGACACTTCGTAAATATCGACCTCCTGCTCCAAAATAAGACGGAGCAGGACGTCGAATGGGCCCTCGAACACGGTTGTCTGTACCTCATAGGGCATTTCATCACGATAGCGGAGCAAATCACATTGATGTAACACGCTGCGACGCTCTTTTATGGCGAAATTTGGTCTTGGGGTCTCCCTCTGCGGTTTAGGGCGTTAGCTGAGGTACCGTCAAGTCCATGACGAGAGTGTTGTCTGGCATCCAACCAACTGGCGATATACATCTGGGTAATTATCTTGGAGCTCTGCGCCAGTGGGCGCTGGATCAGCACGAACATGACAGTTTCTATTGCGCGGTCGACCTTCACGCCGTGACGGTGCAACAAGACCCGCAAGAACTCCGTTCGAAGACGATTGAGACCATGGCGACATTGGTTGCCGTCGGCTTAGACCCTGAAGTGTGCACGTTGTTCGTTCAAAGTCACGTGCCCTATCACACAGAACTCTCGTGGCTTCTTGAATGCACTGTCTCCTTTGGCGAACTTCGCCGAATGACGCAGTTCAAAGATAAATCGACCAAACAAGGTGACGCTGGCCAAGAACACGTTTCCGCCGGGCTCTTCACCTACCCCGCTTTGATGGCAGCGGACATTTTGATTTACGACGCAGATCGGGTTCCAGTTGGGGATGACCAACGCCAGCATCTAGAACTCACTCGTGACATCGCTGAGCGCTTCAACTCTCGCTACGGCGACACATTGGTTCTTCCGTCGGCTGCTATCCCGAAGATCGCTGCGAGAGTTATGGATCTTCAAGAGCCGACGAACAAGATGTCAAAATCGACAGACTCAGCTGCAGGGTCCGTAGGTATTTTTGAGGACACGAGCTCAATAGCAAAAAAATTCAAGCGCGCTGTCACTGACTCGGACAATGAAGTCTCGTTTGACTTCGAGGCGAAACCGGGTGTTTCGAATTTGTTGTCAATTCTTGGCGCCGCGACTGACCGTGACCCAGAAATTCTGGCGAAGGACTACAACCAGTACGGCCCGCTAAAGACAGATGCTGCAGATGCAGTGATCAACGTCCTTGAACCTGTCCAACAGCGTCGCGCTGACCTTCTTGCAGACCCTGCGGAACTTGATCGAATTATCGCTCGTGGTGCCGAAAAAGCATCCGAAGTTGCCTCTCAAACAGTTCACAGGGCCAAAAGTGCAATGGGGTTCTTACCGCTCAAGTAACTTGACGAAATCTCATTTCAGAGCTGGGTTCGACCTTCACTTTTAATTTTTCCTCCCCGGAAGACTGATACTTCTGGGATATTCGAGGTTGTGTCACTCGACCGCCATCTCCTAAACCCATAAACAAAAACTGCGGCGCCGGCAACCGTGACCAGAGTGCCCGCTTCTGCTGTCATGCCCGCTATGCCTGATCCGAGAAAAATGACTGCGAAACCGGCCGCCATCGTCCGTACGTGTCGGTTGGAGAGTCGCAAAGGAGGCCGTCGGTTGTTATTGCGCTCCTCGATAGTTTCCACTCTGCCGTTCTGAAGTCGCCAGACAAGTAGGGCTGCTTCGTCGGCAGAAATATCGGGAGCCACTTGAGCGACCGCGTGATCTTCGGCTGCTCGAACCGCTGTTTCTATATCTTGCGGTGCCGGGGAACCGCCGGCTACACGCTCGGCTGCTTCTGGATCTCTCTCGATTAGCCAGTCCCGAAAAGGAACAAGCGCACGGTCGATTATTAAACGTTGTTCTTTGGAAAGCTGCCCGCGAGCCTTTTGTCGCGCTTTCGAGGTTTCTTCGTCTACTGATTGCAGTTTGAAGGTCCCGACGCGGTCCCCGTAAGTATCGAGAACCACACTTTTTAGTTGTTCCGTTATTTCTATGGCTTCCATACACCCTTCTTACACTGCCAAATGGTCTGCGCGCGCCAAGACGTCTGCCTTGGTCTTGTCCACTGTCCATTCATGTCTCGGTAGATGATGTTCTGCTGCCCACCGAACCGCAAAGTCATTGCTTCCGATGTTTCGCAGGAGATCAGCGCCAATACGCGGATAATCGATAAATGATGCGATGTTCGAAAGGAAGCCGCTATCTGAAGTCCAACGGCTGAGCCTCTCTTGAGTCGTGAACGGCTTAATCACAGCTGCCGCAACCCTCATCACAAGTCCGGACCCAACTGCTGTCTTGCCTACATCGTGCAGCAAGCCGGCTACTAGGGCTGTTTGATCTCCCGGTAATTCGGTTCCAACTCTTTGGGCGACCACGATTGAGTGGAGTTGGTCAGCGGAGGACATTTGCAACCACAATTCAAATTCATCGCCTGACAGGTGCCCTCTAACCCAAGCAACTTCCTGTCGTTCGGGCGCTCTCGCTGCAACAGTTGAAAAGAAGCGGCGTACCAGGTGGCGCGATTGGTTGCCAAGCACGGTGATGAACCTACCGGTCTTTGAGTCGAACCTCTGCGCGGGGGTGCGCCTGTTGGTAAATCTGCCGCAGCT
Organism: Acidimicrobiales bacterium MED-G01; assembly: GCA_002457435.1. Lineage (GTDB taxonomy): Bacteria > Actinomycetota > Acidimicrobiia > Acidimicrobiales > Poriferisodalaceae > MedAcidi-G3. The sequence goes on from NTLA01000005.1 coordinate 103,831, forward strand.
CATCCTCCCTTACTGCTGTATACCTTTGAGTGTTTCTGATCGAGACATGTCCTAATAGTTCCTGCACGTATCGAATGTCAGCACCGTTAATCAGCATGTGAGTGGCGCATGAATGACGTAAGACGTGAGGGGTTAGTTCTTCCCCGAGTCCAACTTTGTCGCCATGAATGCGAACAATTCTCCACGCGCCCATCCGGGAAAGTTGGGTACCTCGTTTCGGTCCCCCGACGCTGAGGAACACTGCGCTCTCAGCGCCTCTATTGGTAGACGTTCGGAGACTCAATACGGCATTACGTCCGGCACCACTCATCCACTGCGATAAAGAGTCAGCAGCCGGGGAGCCAAGTGGGACGACACGTTCTCTTCTCCCCTTACCGAACACCCTCAGTAGCTGACCATCAAGATCAACATCATCTAGCTGAAGCTCAACGAGTTCCCCGACTCGTAGACCACAGCCGTAAAGGACTTCGAGAATGGCTCTGTCCCGGTAGGTTGCCGGCTCATCACCTACCGGGGATTCAAGCAGCGATTTAACTTGTTCAACTGTTAGTGCCTTCGGGCTGCCATCTCGGACAGTCGGTACCGCTATTTCGGCGCTGGGGTCCTCCGGGATCACTTCCTGTTCGTAAACGAGAAAGCTGAAGAACTGCCGAAGAGCTACTAGCTTGCGAGCAACTGTCGCCACCTGGTGACGCTGGGAGTCGCGAAGGTGGGCTACATACGAAACTATGTGGTCTTCTTTGGTTGTCGACACGGTGGCACCGGCAGAATGCAACCATGCACAGAATTCTTCTAAGTCCCGTCCGTAGGCCTTTCGAGTTGATTCAACAAGGCCCTTGTTCGCGACTACCCAACTAAGAAAGTTTTCTCGCCAGCCCTCATCTTCTTCGGTCGAACTCATTCGGTTACGATGCCAATCTTTGTTGCAGAAGCAAGAGGCCAGCAACAGTCTTTGCATCTGTTATGAGTCCGGTTGCAATCATCTCGGTGAGGTCTTCGAGAGCAACCGTTTCAACCGTCATCGATTCTTCTTCGACGCCGTCAGCTTGACGTTCAGTCCACGAAAGGCCAGTAGCCAAATATATAGAAATGGACTCATCAGCGAACCCGACAGCAGTTACTAACGTGACCAGATGTTCAAGAGTTTGGGCGACACAACCCACTTCTTCTTCTAATTCTCGGCGCGCTGTGTCTATTTCTGATTCCCCGTCTTTATCGCGAAGTCCGGCAGGTAGTTCCAAGAGCCAGCGGTTGAGTGGGGTGCGGAACTGGCGAACAAGAAAGACGTGTTCTTTATCATCGTCAACGGGTACAACAGCGACCGCTCCTCGGTGTCGAATGATATCTCGTTCAAAAACTTCGCCTGTTGAGTCAGACCACGTAGTCGCATATAAATCAAAGGCGTAGCCAGCATGCACCAGGTCTTCGCCGAGGAGAGAAAACTCAGGGTCGGGTGAGCCGACCACGGCTCAATCTACCGACTCTGCGCTTGACTCCAGGAGCTTCGGATTTCGTCCTTCGGCCCTGGACAGAGCTGCTTCCACCAGACCTTGGAAAAGTGGGGCAGGGCGGTCCGGGCGGCTCTTGAATTCGGGATGTGCCTGAGTACCAACCCAGAATGGATGTGTCTCAAGTTCAATAAATTCCACTAGACGTCCATCAGGAGACAATCCGCTGCACCTCAGGCCGTGGTCTTCCATCGGAGCCCGATAATCATTATTTACTTCATACCGGTGTCGATGACGCTCGTAAATCAAAGCTTCGCCGTACATTGCTGCTGCCTTGGTGCCTTCAAGAAGTCGAGCTGGATATAACCCAAGTCTCATGGTCCCACCCATATCGGTTACGTCTCTTTGCGAATCCATCAAGTCGACAACGGGGTGGGTAGTTGTTGGGTCGAATTCGCGGCTGTTGGCACCAACCAGTCCTAGTTCGTTTCGACAGAACTCGGTAACCATGACCTGCAGACCCAAACAGATACCCAAACAGGGGATCTCGTTTTCTCTGGCGTAGTTGGCTGCAGCAATTTTTCCCTCGATCCCTCGTTCTCCGAAGCCTCCGGGGATAATCATTCCGTCTAGATGAGCAAGTCGGCCTCCGGCCAGTAGACCTTCCACATCTTCGGCTTGAATCCATTCAATTTCAATATCAGCTGCGTGCTGGTACCCGCCATGCCGTAACGCTTCAACCACTGACAGGTAGGCGTCAGGAAGGCTTACGTATTTTCCAATTATTCCTATGCGGACCTTTGATGTGGCTCCTTCAATTCGGTCAACTAACGAGGACCAAGATTGCAGGTCTGGTTCCAGGTTCGAAATACCGAGAATTTCACAAACGTATCGGTCAAGTCCTTCCTCATGAAGTATCAAGGGAACCTCGTAGAGGTTTGACGCGTCGGGGGCGTTCACTACGCCCGATAGCTCCACATCGCACAGCTGCGAGATCTTTTCTCGCAAGGCTGTGTTAATAGGTTCTTCACTTCTCAACACCACTGCGTCTGGTTGAATTCCGCGACTTCGCAGCTCGGTCACGGAGTGTTGGGTAGGTTTAGTTTTCTGTTCACCTGATGGGCCGATAAAGGGGACAAGGGTGACGTGCACGTAACAGACGTTGCCTCGCCCAGCGTCTAATCGCATCTGCCTAATGGCCTCTAGGAACGGCAATATTTCAATGTCTCCAGCTGTCCCTCCGACTTCAGTTATGACGATGTCGGTGTCAGCGGTTGCTAGGCGCCTGATCCGCCTCTTGATTTCATCGGTGATGTGAGGAATTACTTGAACTGTCTTACCTAAATAATCTCCATGGCGTTCCGCTGCCAACACTGCCTGGTAGATAGAACCGGTGGTCGCGTTCGAATCTTTGGTTAGCGGTTCATCGATAAAGCGTTCGTAATGGCCTAAATCTAAGTCTGTTTCACCTCCATCATCCGTTACAAAGACTTCTCCATGTTCGAAAGGGTTCATCGTGCCGGGGTCGACATTGATGTAGGGGTCGAACTTCTGCATGGTGACCCTAAGTCCTCTCGCTTTCAACAACCGCCCGAGGGAAGATCCTGTTATACCTTTGCCAAGCCCACTAGCTACCCCACCGGTAACGAAGATGTGTTTAGTCATGGTTGAGATCCTGCTGCACTGAAACAGAATTTAGCGGTTCCGCTCTCCAATGTTGTTGACCTTGAGCAACAGATTTCATGCAGCACAACATTGAGGTCGGATTCGATGACAACTTCAAGTTTTCGGTTGCCTTGTACCTGCGCGATCGACGCGACTCAATAACGCATTGTCGGCGATCACCTGACTGAAAGAGGTTTGTTCGCTCGCAAGGTTAAAGCCCGCCAGTACCACCAAGACAACCCATTGGACTGTGGATGCGCTGACCAGGACCGTAGAGAATCCGAGGAGGGCGCCTGTCGCATTAACCCCTGTGTCACCCTGCATATGTCTTTCGATAAGTTCCGCCGGCATCAGGCCAACGCTCGCACCAACCACACCCGCTGCCCAGACCAGATGCACAGCTGAGTAAGAATCACCCCAAATGAGAACCGACACCAAGAGAATTATGAACCACAAGAAAGAAATTTTTGATGAACGCGCTGGGGCTCTATCGAAAAGGTTTAAGAGATTGGCGCTTAACGCGACTATTGCTGCACAACGAGTCATCTCCACTAGGCCGTCGCTGATGTCAGCGATCAGCACTGCAGCCAGGGAGACTAGAACACCTCCAACTAATTTTACGAGACCAGTAGATACGACTCGCTCAGATACGACAGAACGAAGGTGTCCTTTAAATCCTCCGACACTGTTCCCTCCACGAGTGTCATCGACCCATCCCAATAATCCGAAGGTAAGCACGAGCACCAAGACCGCTACAACATGGGAGCCGTGCAGTGACGGCCTGAAGCCCCAATACAAATTAACGACGATTATCACTTCCAACGCGACAACGAAAATTCCCGAAACAGCAAAGATGAGAGCCCCGCGATAATTCTCTTTCTGCAAACTAGGGATTGTTAAAGCAGAGCCAAGGCGCCCCCAGGCAAGCAGGGCAGCAACTGCAGCAATCAAAAAGACACCTATGGTCAAAACCACTGTTTGATTCTCCTAATAGCTGCTCGCAGGGTTGACTCTATGGTGCACCGCCATCCCAGCCGAGACGCGGACGCCCGCGTCAGATCTCGTAATTGTCCTGCTCGGTGGAGAATGCCCCTGATTCCTCTGCCGGTTGGAGTGTGAGAAAGTTCTATGGGCATCTCTAGGATTCGTCCTCCGGCCACATCAACGTCCATCGTGAGGCCGACCTCTAATCCAAATCCACCCGCCAGGGTTAGTGAACGCATCAAAGAGCCGTTGATAGCTCGCTGGCCTGACAAAGGTTCGAGGAAACTCCGACCAGTCGCCTCGATAAGTAGTCCCGCCGCTGTAAGTTTCGCGAAACCAAATCCTCTCGACCTTCCTTCATGGGGGAATACAGCAATCGTCATCTCGGCCTTGTCTTCCAACAACGGTTGCAACAGCTCGATGGCGTGGCTTGCGGAATCACCAAGGTCAGCATCGATCAGAAGGTAGTTATCGGGGGCACCTGAAGATGCAACGCCTGCTGCCACCGCTCCACCCTTTCCGACATTTGACTCCAGCTCAATCACTCGGGCTCCAGCTTTTGAGGCACTTTCACCTGTGCCGTCTACCGACCCATCATCGACAACTAACACCTCACCAATGGCGCCGGTCTTTAAAAGCGACGTTACCGTCGCTGAAATTGACTCAACGTTGTCCTTTGCGGGCACTATCGCTACCACGTGAGTCATCTAGGAAACCGCTCTTCAGCGGTAGGTAATTCACCGTAGTGACCTACGACCGGCAGACGACTGAGCCCAATTAAGAGCCCAAGACGACCTTCCAGAGAGCCAATGTCATCAAACGTCGACCAACCTTTCGCAAGATCTGAATCATCGCGAATTCTGTCAACCACTTCTCCCCGCGTTGCATCACCAATTTCGAGTTCAATGACGGCTCCAAACCCGTAGCCCCTTCGATCAGTGATTTCTTGGATAAGGGGAACTATGAAGCCCTGGTGGAGGTCCGTGTGCTCCGGGTCATTGACGAAAATTATCCTGTTGGCCAAATTGGAAAGCTCTTCGATAGCCACTGCTGACTGATACCGGTCGAAACGTACCAACCCAAGGTCACTCAATTGACTAATGACTTCGTTGGTTGATTCAATCTCTTTATTGGTTACCCCGTCTTCAACCAAGAGGGAAGCAGCCAAATGAGTAATCGTTACCTCGGAAACTGCAACCGAATTCGATTCGACCGCAAATGTTTCGGCTAGGGCCGCCAAGGTCTCCGGGTCCTCAAAATTCATTGCCGGTCGTATCCATAGGGTTCCCAGATATTCTCCGTCCGAACGGGTCAGGACTTCGCGAATTTCCGACATGGCCGGGCGGTCGACGCCCGTTGGAGCCAACATCAACCAAGAGGTTCCTTCTAGGCGACCTCTCGGCATCAAGTTTTCGATGGAATTTAGAAGGAGATTGTTGGTCACCCTGTCCATCTCACTTTGGTCACGAATGGCATCGGCCTCTTGTATGGAAGAACTACGAATATCTTCTAGCTGCTCGTCGTGACGTTGCCTTTGTTCAAGTCCCTCAGCCCGAAGTAACTCATTATCTTCCAGCAAGCTGTTTTGGTCAGCTACTGCCTGATCCTTAATTTGAATAGCTTCATCGCGGTCTAATTTAAACTCGTTCACTTGGTCTTCGAGCTCGTTCACCAATATTGAATCGACAAAGGTCGAACCCAATGCCAGGCCGATACCCAGGGCTAAGAAAACGGCCACGACACTGACTATGTGATATCGGAGATTTATCACGCGTCCATCACATCCCTAAGTTGAGCCAGAGGGTTCGCAGCAACAAACGAACGGGTTCAGTTACCACTGCAATCACAGCTAGGGTGAAAATGGCTGAAAGGACAAGTAAGGCTAGGTCGCGTTTACGAACTTGGGTGCGATAGAGACGGCCCACCCCCTTAGCGTCCACCAGAATTGAGGAGACCTTCATACGGGTCAAGAATGTAGAGGCCATCCCTCTGCGGCCCTTGTCAAAGAAGTCAGCCATCGAAGTGTGTGAACCGACCAACACAATCAATTCCGCGCTTTTTTCGAAAGCAATGCGCATGGCTATATCTTCGCTAGTGCCAAGACCTTCCACTACCGCGTATTCGAACCCAAGACGTTCTAGTCGCATTGCTCCGGGTGCTTCCCCTCCAGGGTAAGCATGGACAAGTAGTTGTGCCCCACAGTCCAAAGCGTCTCTCGATACGGAGTCAAAGTCACCCACTATGAGGTCAGGAGTAAGGCCTACTTCTAAGAGAGCGTCAGCGCCGCCGTCAACCCCTATTAACACGGGACGCATTTCGCTTACGTAGCCGGACCTTTTCAGAGTAGATAGATCTTCTCGGTAGTCAATACCTCTCACAACCACTAGCACCTGTCGTTGGGTGATACTGCTTACGATTTCGGGAAGGTCCAGGTCATCGGTGATGAGTTCCGGCTCGTCGGCCAGATATTGAAGTGTGTTCGTCGCGAATTCGCCTAATTCTCCGCGCACTGCCTCTCTTGCCAATTCGAGTCGGCGCTCCAACTCATCGATTGTTGGTTTGGCTCCCTTACCTTTTAGTTCTCCGTCGACAAAAACTCTGTTGTTGACAAGCGAGATTGTTTCACCTTCTCGAATGCTGTTAAAAGCGCTGACCCCGACTCCATCAATTAACGGAATCCCTGATTTGAGTAGTAAGAGAGCCCCGAGAGCCGGGTACCTTCCAGACAAGCTCTGGGATGCGTTGACAACAGCCGCCACACGAGCTGATACCAGCCCTTCTGCTGCCACTCGATCTAGATCTTCGTGGTTGATTACTGCGATATCACCAACATGTAGGCGCGGAATGAGATTTTTTGTGCGGCGGTCCACACGAGCCGGAGCTTCTAAAGTTCCACTAGTTAGGTTGCTGTCACGACGCCTGAGTCTCATAGGTGGCTCCGATCAAGACGCGCTTGCTTCAGTAACTCAGCGGCATGTTCATTTCCGCTCGCTGACTCAGGCTGCCCTGCAAGCATGCGTGCCAGTTCTCGAACTCGATCATCACCTTCAACCTCTGTCACGGTCGAGACAACACTAGAACCATCATCATTTTTGTTAACGACCAGATGGTGGTCACCGAAAGCAGCAACCTGAGGTAGGTGGGTAACGACCAATACCTGATGACTTCCCCCCAACCGTCCTAACGCCTTACCAACCGCCAAGGCCGCAGTTCCTCCGATACCGGCATCAACCTCATCGAAAACCAGACTGGGTGGTCCTGAGGTGAGCACGAGACGCAAGGACAACATAACTCTCGCAAGTTCGCCACCTGATGCCACCTTTGACAAGCCGTGCCACTTGCTGCCGCTATTGGCACGAAACATGATCTCAACATCGTCAGCTGGGTCCTCTCCTCTAACTTCAACCGACAATCCCGCATTGTCCAGCGCTAGTTCGGGAAGATACCGGCTTACTTCTTCGGCGAATAAAGGTGCGGCGGCCCGTCTAGCTGTCGCTACAGCTTCGGAAGTAACAGCCATCTGCTTTCGTGCGTTGACCAGGTCAGCCTCGAGTTCTGCAGCGTTGACTTCATGGTTTTGGAGTTTCTCAAGCCGTTGCGACGCCTGCGACTGGTACTCAACGATGGCGCTGATGCTGTCACCATATTTGCGTTGAAGGTTGATCAGTAATTGCCGGCGTTCGCGAACATCAGCAAGCCTCTGCGGATCATCTTCAATTGAATCAACAAGGTCACGCATCAATCCAGCGACATCTGTAACTTCCGCTTGCAGACCCCGTAGACGGTCCGCTAAATCCTTGTATGGGGCCCGATCGCTCAGACTGGCAATGATCTTCCCCAAAGAATCGATCAGGCCGTCGTCACCGCTTATTGACTCTCGTGCTTGGCTTCCATATTCGATATGAGCGGTTGCATCGGCGAGAAGTTCTTCTAGTTCCGCCAGTCCATCAAGTTCTGTTGGGTCGTTCAATTTGGCTTTTTCTATTTCGTCAACCTGGAACTTCAATAAATCGATCTCATGGGCGCGAGTTCTACTGTCTCCCCCTAACTCTTCAATCGCATCGACCAGTCGCCGTTCAGCGTTCCGAGCCTCAATGAGTGGTCCTAGGTCGACTTTTCCATATTGATCAAGCGCTTTGCGCTGGACCTTCTGTTGCAGAAGCGATTGGTGTTGGTGTTGGCCATGGAGGTCGACCAAGGTCAACCCGATTTCTGACAATTGAGGCATCCCAGCCAATCCCCCATCAAGATAGGCCCTGCTTCGGCCTTCTGTAGGGACGACACGTCGGAGTATGACCTCACTACCATCAGAGGTTTGAAATCTGCCTTCAACCGTGGCTTGTTCTGCCCCATTCCGCACCATAGAGGGATCTGCCCTGCCGCCTGTCAATAGTTGTATCGCTTGAACAACCATCGTTTTCCCGGCACCAGTTTCTCCCGTAAGTACGGTCACTCCCGGACCTAGGACGAGGGATGAGGATTCAATTACTCCTAGGTTCTGGACAGAGAGTTCCAGAAGCATCAGCGGTCCTTCAGACCGAACTTTTGTTTCAGTACCTGCTGAAAACCGCCTGAACCAGAGGTAATCAGACGCGCAATGGTCTCCGAACGCGTGGCGATCATGACGTCACCGTCTCTTAATGCCGCGACACTTCTGCCATCAACAGAAAGGTTCGCCTCTCGTTCTCCTACTACTGAGATCCTAATTTCCGTGTCCGGCCTTAAGACCAGTGAGCGATCAAACAACATATGTGGTGCAACTGGGGTTAATTGGAGTGACCAGTGCGTAGGCGCGACTATGGAGCCGCGAGCAGAGAGGTTGTAAGCGGTTGAACCGGTCGGAGTCGACACGATAAGACCATCTCCCGCATACGTGGCGAAGGGCGAGTCATCAATGGTTACCTCGAGACGTACCGTATGACCCTGGGATTTCTTCTCAACCACTGCTTCGTTGAGCCCTATCCAGGGACCTTCGATTTCACCGTCGGACCTTTGAACACGACTCTGAATCATCAGGCGTTCTTCAACCGGCAGATCTCCTCTCAACGCCTTATCAACAGCCGTACGTGCTTCGTCTGCTTCGAACTCTGTCAAGTAACCCAGGTGGCCGACATTGACCCCGAGCACAGGGACACCAGCCTGAGCAACCCGCTCAAAGGTGCGAAGCATGGTTCCATCACCGCCAATGCTTACCGCTAAATCAGCATCAGCAGCAAAGTTCGCTGTCGAACAGCCAAGTTCAGGTCTTCCGACTGCCGAGGCCCCAACTTCGTCGAGAAGCACCGTGTTACCAGTTTTCTCCAGGTAAGCGGCTAGCTCAGCCGCCAACTCGAGTGATTCGTTTCGTTCTGGGTGCACCATCATGCAAATCACGCTCATGGGCTACCTACTTGCTCAGCTTTTTTGACTACCTCATCTATTGATACCAATTGGGTCGATAGATCATTTCCTCGTCGACAATGGACGAAGAATTCTGTATTCCCACTAGCGCCGCGAAGTGGTGAAACCATCACACCCGTCACCCCAAACTTCGCTTCCGAAAAACACTCTGATACTTCCTTAAGAACTCTGTGCCAGACCTTGGGGTTACGAATTATCCCCTGACCCCGAGCCGCTTCGACTCGTCCTGCCTCAAACTGCGGCTTTACCAGCATAAGTAGGTCCCCATCCGGTTCACACAAACTCGTGAGTCTCGGACATACAACTTTCAGTGAGATAAATGAAAGGTCGGCCACCACGAGAGGCGCCGGGCCTCCGATTTCAGAGATATCCAAGTATCTGATATTGGTTCGCTCAAAAACTTTGACCCTAGTGTCTTTGCGAAGACCGTGATCCAGTTGGCCATAACCAACGTCGATGGCAACGACTTGCGCTGCGCCTCGTTGAATGACGCAGTCCGTAAACCCACCTGTGGAGGCCCCAACATCGATTACGCGTTTTTCGTTAGCGTCAACGTTGAATTGGGTCAGTGCTGCATCAAGCTTGTCTCCTCCTCTTGACACGAATCTTGGTTTGTTTCCTACAAGTGCGATGGGATCCCCAGCGGCCACTAGGTGAGCAGGTTTGTTGGCTACTGCCCCTCTTACAAGTACTTTGCCAGCATCTATGAGTTCTCTGGCTCTGCTTCTGGTTGGTGTTAAGTCGCGTCGAACCATCTCTAGGTCAAGCCTGCGCCTGGTCATTCTGAGCGTCTCAGGCAGTTAAATGTCACCATTTGCACACAAGTCGAAGCTACCAGCCGACTTGCGAGATCAGAGGTGACTTCAAAACCCTGCCTCTACTTAGGATCCAAGATCAAATCGACTAGAGATCGCAGGTCATCTGCAACGAAGTTGGGCACCGGGTTGCACCTCGTTGCCTCTTCGGGAGAAGTGACCCCTGAGAGAACTAACCCAAAGTCGAAACCGAGTTCCGCTGCAAGCAAACCATCGGTGTCTGGTAAATCCCCGACCACTATGTTGCCTGAACTCCCGCGTTCTGTTTCTAGCCAACGAAGTGCGAGGTCGGCGATGGGTTTATTAGGTTTCCCCGCAATCGTCGCCTGCGTTTTTCCAGCAGCAGCTACGGCTGCCGTTAGTGATCCGTTGCCAGGCAGTAAACCTTTTGGTGTTGGATAGGTGGGGTCGTTATTGGTTGAAATAAGACGCGCTCCGTCGTGGATGGCTTGAGCGGAGATGGCAAGCCGGTGAAAATCAAATTCGCGATGAAACCCAACTATGACCGCATCGATAGAATCTTTTGAGATTGTTTCGTCGCTTGGGTTAAGCGGCAGCGCTCCACGTTGTTCAACGGCTTCGACTACGCCGTCTCCGGCGCAAATCAGCACTCGTTCACCTGCCTCAACTAATGAAGCAGCAGCCATCGCCGAGGTGAGAACTCGATCTTGTGCATCTATCCCACAGGCTTCAAGTTTCATTTCTGCTTGTCTCTTGGTCAGAGCAGAAAAATTGGTCACAAAAAGGATTCGCTGACCAGCGGAATCAAGGTGTTCTATGGCTTGTGCGGAGCCAGCGATCGGCCGGTCTGCTAGCCACACGACCCCATCGAGATCGAGTATCCAGGCGATACCGACTAGACCTGCCAGGTTCCACGGGAACGAAGCAGCGAACTGAGATCCCCTGAACCCTTGTCATTTTGGGCCATCGCTAGTTGAGCGGTGGAGGAGGTAGCGTATTCAATTCTTTCAATAGCCCGAAAGACTCCAATCGGCGTCGGTTCGAATGGGCCTCGGGAAAGACGACTCAACATAAACGCTGTAGATGGATCAGGCTTTGTCTCATCATGCACCAAAAGAGCGTCCTCACCGACGTCCGCCACCGACACTACCTTGGCTCCTCCATTTTCAACTACAACACCGAATTCGCCGTCGGCGCCGAACTTGATGGGTTTTCCCTGTTCAAGTGAAATCAGATTTCCATCGCGGTTCTGTTTCTTGGTTATCCCTTCAAAGGCACCGTCGTTGAAGACATTGCAGTTTTGGAAGACCTCGACAATTGAGGCTCCTTTGTGCTCATGGGCCCGACGGAACATTTCCATCATGTGCTGACGATCCATGTCGTGTGTGCGCGCGACAAACGAAGCCTCCGCCCCCAACGCCACAGACACCGGGTTAAACGGCGCGTCCAACGAACCCATCGGCGAACTCTTGGTGACTTTGCCGACCTCGCTGGTTGGAGAGAACTGGCCCTTAGTAAGGCCATAGATCATGTTGTTGAAGAGAAGAATTTTTAAATTCACGTTTCTTCGTAACGCATGTATCAGGTGATTTCCACCGATGGACATCATGTCTCCATCACCACCAATAACCCAGATATCTAGATCTGGACGCGCCATGGCAAGACCTGTAGCGATGGCAGGAGCTCTGCCGTGAATACCGTGCATGCCGTAGGTGTTCATGTAGTACGGGAACCGAGCTGCACAGCCAATACCAGAGATGAAGACCGTCTTCTCGCGATCCACTTCTAGTTCGGGCATCAGCATCCGCATAGCGGTCAGAATGGAATAGTCACCGCAGCCAGGACACCAACGAACTTCTTGATCAGTTGCCCAGTCGGCTGGTTCGGTACGCGTAGGAGTATCAGTCATAATCGATTACCTGTAGTCCTTTAGGAGGCTTCCATAGCTTGAAGTGCCGCAGATTCTATTTCGGCAGTCGTGAACGGAACTCCGTTCATTTTGTTCACCGGTTTGATATCGAGTAAGTATTTCGCTCTAATCAAGTTAACCAGTTGTCCGTCATTCATTTCGGGACAAATAACAGTTTCAAATTTGGAAAGAACCTCTTCCAAGTTTTTCGGCAGGGGGTTCAAGTGGGTCAAATGCACATGAGCTGCTTTCTTCCCAGCTTGCTGGAGTCGGTCGACAGCGGCGTCGATAGCGCCCCAAGTTGAACCCCAGCCCAGCATGCAGAAGTCAGCATCCGTGTCTCCTGCTACTTCTACGTCTGGGACGTCCACCGCTTCAATCTTGGCAGCACGAAGATCAACCATCTTCTGGTGATTTTCCGGGTCATAGCTAATGTTGCCTGTACCGTCTTCTTTTTCTATACCGCCGATTCGGTGCATCAAGTCCGGCGTTCCGGGAATCGCCCAGGGGCGAGCGAGCGTCTCAGGGTCTCGCAGGTAGGGCAAGAAGATTCCCTCTCCGTCCTCATTTGTTCCATTGAACCCAGTGTGAAAATCGACCCCTATATCTGGTAACGAATCAACATCTGGAAGTAGCCACGGCTCAGAGCTCGTAGCTAAGTATCCATCACTCAATAACATCACTGGCGTTCGATAGCGGAGAGCGATGCGACAGGCTTCGATGGCGGCGTTAAAGCAATCGGCCGGACTACGAGGGGCGATGATCGGCATCGGCGACTCAGAGTGACGCCCATACATCGCCATCATCAAATCTGCTTGTTCTGGTTTGGTAGGTAGGCCGGTTGACGGACCACCGCGCTGAATATCGATCACGATGAGGGGAAGTTCAAGGCTCACTGCCAACCCCATACCTTCACCTTTGAGGGCGACGCCGGGCCCTGATGTTGTTGTGAAAGCAAGCGCTCCACCAAATGCTGCGCCCACAGCCGAGGCCACCGCAGCTATCTCATCTTCAGCCTGGAAGGTTCTTATCCCAAAGTGCTTCAGTTCAGATAGATCGTGGAGGATGTCCGAAGCCGGCGTGATCGGGTAGGAACCCAGGAATATCGGAAGGCGAGCTAACTGGCCAGCTGCCGCACAACCCCAAGCAAGCGCGGTATTGCCGTTGACGTTGGTGTACTCACCTGATGGTAATTCCGCTGGCTTGATTTCGTAGTGAGATTCGAATAGCTCGGCTGTTTCCCCAAAGTTGTAGCCAGCATGAAATGCAGCCTCGTTGGCCTTGATCACAAGCTCTTTGCCACGGAATTTGGTGTTAATGAATTCGATTGTGGGGTCGACCGGTCGGGTGTACATCCAAGAGATAAGACCTAGTGCGAAGAAGTTCTTCGACCGTTCCGCGTCCCTGGGCTTGACACCGTGCACTGCCACAGCGTCCCTGGTGATCTGACTCATCGGCACCGGATAACTCCTGTATCCATCCAGAGTGCCGTCTTCTAGTGGATCACTCTCGTAGCCAGCTTTCTCGAGGTTGCGTTCGTTAAAAGCGTCGGTGTTGACAATGATCGCTCCGCCCTGGACCAAGTTTTTGAGTTGGGCCTTAAGAGCGGCCGGGTTCATAGCCACCAATACAGTCGGTGCGTCACCGGGAGTTGTTATAGCAAAATCGGATATGCGGACTTGGAAAGCCGACACCCCGGCGAGGGTTCCTTGAGGCGCTCGAATCTCAGCTGGAAATTCTGGCAACGTCGCAAGGTCGTTACCTAGGGCCGCAGAAATACTGGTGAACTGATCACCGGTCAATTGCATGCCGTCGCCGGAGTCGCCAGCGAATCGAATGATCACCTCATCAAGTTCTTGCAGAGGTAGCTCTCGAGGTGCCGTATCGGTCACTGACTCTCCCAGGGGATGGTGGTCGTCAAAATCGAACTTTATACGTGTTGAGAGACAAATACTCGCTAAAGGGCGCGCAGTTCATTTAGCTGACTCAGGCCACTGTGATTGAGCGATTGAGGTAGACGTCTTGAATGGCGTTCAAGAGATCGACGCCTTCTGGCATAGGCCGTTGAAAAGCCTTGCGTCCGGATATGAGACCAAGGCCGCCTGCTCGTTTGTTGACGACAGCAGTCATGACGGCTTCAGCCATATCAGTTGATCCGGAACTAGCACCACCACTGTTGATCAAGCCAATTCTGCCCATGTAGCAGTTGGCCACTTGCCATCGACAGAGATCGATCGGATGGTCAGAAGTCAACTTTTCGTAGACGTCTGGGTGAGTCTTCCCGAATCCTTTTACAAGGTTAAAGGCCCCGTTGTTTTCTGGCAGTTTCTGCTTAATGATGTCGGCTTCGATGGTGACGCCAATGTGATTCGCTTGTGCGGTGGCATCGGCAGCTACGTGATTGTCTTGGTCTTCGGTATCTATGCCACTATTTCGCAGATAGCACCACAAAACCGTGAACATCCCTAGCTGGTGTGCCCTTTCGAATGCCTCAGCGGTCTCTTGAATCTGACGGCCGCTTTCCTCGCTCCCGAAGTAGATGGTGGCCCCAACTCCAGCAGCACCCAACTCATGGGCCTGGTCTACCGAACCAAACATTATTTGGTCATAAGTAGCTGGGTAGGTAAGTAACTCGTTGTGGTTCAACTTAACGATGAAAGGAATCCGATGCGCATATTTTCTGCTGATGGCGCCGAGCACACCGAAAGTAGTTGCTACTGCGTTACATCCTCCTTCGATGGCGAGCTCGACAATTTTGGCTGGGTCGAAATATATGGGGTTGGGTGCGAAAGACGCAGCCCCCGAATGTTCGATCCCCTGATCAACGGGAAGAATCGACACATAACCGGAACCGGCAAGTCTTCCGCTGTCGAACAGGGCTTGCATATTTCGCATCACCTGAGGTGACCGATCGGTTACAGACAGAACGTCTGTAACGAAATCGGGACCCGGGAGGGTAAGTAGATTTTGGGCAATCGTCTCGCACTTATGGTCGAGAAGATAGGTCGCTTGATCTCCAAGTAAACCTTCGATGTCGAGGCTCACGGCACGACTCCTTAGGTAGCTGATTAGTGGCTCAAATGTCGGTATTCGGACCGCAGTAAATCGTAGCCGCGCTAGATCGAGAAAAGGTTGAGGCCAGCTCTAGAATTTAGACAACTCTCGACAGTTAGCTAAGACAACGAATTAAGTCGATCGGCAACATCTGCGTATCCCGGTTCGACCTGTTCTATTCGTTCAAAACCGCGACGGGCTCGCTGATGATCACCAGCTCGCTCATAAAGGTCCGCTAACGCGTACCAAAGGCGGACATGATGATCACGCGGCTTCTTAGTCTTTATTGGTCCTCGCTCTAGTAACCGGATGCCTCCAGCGACATCTCCAGTGTCGGCCAAGGTGCCAGCCATGACTATGCGCCCTTCGGTCATTATTCCTGCTTCAGGGCCAGCTACTCGCAATTCGTCCCAAAGTTTGCGGACTAACTGAACCTCACCAAGTGCTCGGTAACAATCAGCCATCACTGGGAACTGGTCAATGTCGCCGGTGACATCCGTGAAATATTGGAGGCGTTCCAACGCGTCGCTCCATCTCCCAAGTCGGTAAAGCGTAAGCCCATACAGTTCATGCAGTTCAGGGATTTGAGGGTACTTCTTGATTATCGGCCGCAGGATGTCATCAACCTCACCGAAGCGATCGGCTAGGAAATGTTCCCCTGCTTCACCGACTCTTCGCAACAGCCGTGCACGCTCTGCTTTGGGAAGGTTTTGCGTGTGGGCGGCATCAAGTTCGACTGCTGCGCCTGTGGTTCTTTTCTGGTTAGGACGAGTCGTCCGAGTCTTGCTTTGCTGACGTTCCCACTTATCACCGTCTCGAGTCGGAGGCATGCCGGCATCATCGGATTGTGGACGAGGTCCTCCCGGGTCGATACTTGCGTTGTGTGCCCCGCGACGAGCCACGCCTCCCCATTGCGAACCCCTCGCCTTCGTGCCGAAATGGCGTTCAGGCTTCTCGACTCCCGGGCCCCGGAGAGGGTTGCCTGAACCTCGGTCCGGCCGGTCACTCCGAGATCCTCTGCCGCCGTCACCAGATGAACGAGGTGGGCCACCTCTGCCACGTCCTTTAGTACCTGCTGGAGGTTTGGGGCCTCTTCGACCTGCGCCATTTCGATTATTCACGGGTCCCTATGTTAGGGGGCAAGGTGCATCAAACAGGGCAGGTCGATTTTCCTCACTCAATTAATCAACGCAAAGGGCCTCGCCGCACCGATCAGACCAGCAACTGGCTTGTCGGGACAACGAGGCCCTTTTTAAAAAAATTCTGGCGGCGACCTACTCTCCCAGGGGGTCTTCCCCCAAGTACCATCGGCGCTGGCAGGCTTAACTTCCGTGTTCGGAATGGAAACGGGTGTATCCCTGCCGCCATAACCACCAGAAATATGTTGCGCTTTGCTCTAACGAGAAAGCACGTTCTCGTGTCGACTCGATTCAGAGTCGACAGGTGCGAGGGACAACCGTCCCTGAGCACTCCATAGCGATGCACGATCCTTCATTGATGAAGTCATTTGTTTCCTCGAAACTGAGTATCGAGCCCAAGCCCTCGGCCGATTAGTACCGGTCTGCTGAACACGTTGCCGTGCTTACACATCCGGCCTATCAACGTGGTGGTCTGCCACGGGCCTTACCTGGTTATCCAGTGGGAGATCTCATCTCGAAACAGGTTTCGCGCTTAGATGCTTTCAGCGCTTATCCTTCCCGCAGGTCGCCAACCAGCCATGCTCCTGGCGGAACAACTGGCACACGAGAGCTGCGTCCATCCCGGTCCTCTCGTACTAGGGACAGCCTTTCTCAAATCTCCTACGGCTACAGAGGATAGGGACCGAACTGTCTCACGACGTTCTAAACCCAGCTCGCGTACCGCTTTAATGGGCGAACAGCCCAACCCTTGGGACCTGCTTCAGCCCCAGGATGCGATGAGCCGACATCGAGGTGCCAAACCTTCCCGTCGATATGGACTCTTGGGGAAGATGAGCCTGTTATCCCCGGGGTACCTTTTATCCGTTGAGCAACGACGCTTCCACACGCAATCGCTGGATCACTATGCCCTGCTTTCGCACCTGCTCGACTTGTAAGTCTCACAGTCAAGCTCCCTTCTGCCTTTGCACTCGACGACTGATTTCCAACCAGCCTGAGGGAACCTTTGGGC
>NTLA01000006.1 GCA_002457435.1 Acidimicrobiales bacterium MED-G01
GACGAGCTCCTCGGGCGGAGCTAGCAACGTTCGGATCTCGATGTTCTGAAATCCAAGCCCCACAGTTGAGGTCATTACCCATCAACACATCTGCCCCCATAACCGCGGCCTTGACTTCGTCGTGAAGTGGATTCATGATCGCCGAGGTCATTCCCGCCCCAATGGCCATCGACAGAAATGTTCCGGTTACGACGTGGCGATTTGGAAGCCCGAAGCTCACATTCGAAGCGCCACATGTTGTGTTGACGCCTAGTTCCTCTCGAAGTCGTCGGACTAAGTGAAAGACTTGTCGACCTGCGTTACCCATAGCGCCTATCGGCATCACTAAGGGGTCCACCACCACATCTGCGATTGCGATGCCATGATCTTGGGCCGTGTGAACAATTTTTTTTGCGACTTCGAATCGCACGTCTGGGTCTTCACTAATGCCCGTTTCGTCGTTGGAGATAGCTACGACTGCAGCTCCGCTTTTAGCCACTAGGGGCAAGACTCGATCCAATACTTCTTGTTCACCCGTGACTGAGTTGATTAGAGGCTTCCCTTCGTAGGCAGCTATGCCCGCCTCTAAGGCCTCAATAATCGAGGAGTCAATGGAGAGCGGAACATCAGTCACAGATTGAACTAATCGGATTGCTTCCGCCAGCAAGGCAGGTTCGTCCGCAAGCGGAATGCCGGCATTGACATCAAGCATCTGCGCTCCTGCGCGTACTTGAGCGAGAGCATCTGATTCAACGCGTGAAAAATCACCGTTCTTCATTTCTTCCGCCAAAAGCTTTCGCCCGGTCGGGTTGATTCTTTCGCCAATCATCACAAACGGGCGATCAAAACCGATAACCACCTCTTTGGCGGCTGAACTAATCACTGTATCTGCCATCAAACTCTCCGCTTCGGCGACATCAATTAGGTGGTCTGGTTAATGACCCTGTGATCTTGGTGCCCAGCAGCGTTGCCTCTTTTGAATCCACCGTCCTTCACAAGTTGCTCAAGTAATTCACCATCATGTTGGGCTTCGAGTTCCGCTGCGCGAGCCTCCACCTGGGCAGCGAGATCTTCTTCTAGTTCTTCTTCTTGGCGGATCCATTCGCCAACATAGGCTGTCGTTTCCGTTAAGCCGGCAACGCTCGCCGCCTGGTCTATGGCGTTCTGGAAGCGCTCGGACAGGACAGCCGTTTCGCGGTCATCGCCTCGGAGGGCCACTACTTGTGCCGGGATGTCCCTCCACGAGATGACAGCGAACGACGCAGCGCGGCGTCGAGTCATTGGTTTATCGTCACTGGCACTGGAGGTCGTACATCTCGATCGCCCTTAGATTGGGCCGCCTTCAAAACAGATGTCTCAAGTTGACCCCATCCAGTCAAAATCGTCCGCAATGGCAAGCCCAGGCGACCGGCTGCCGCAGCCGCAGCCTCGCGGTATTCACGGGCGTTCTCTTGGGTTAAGTGGACGACCCGGCGGTAATTGTCGAAGTACAGCCCAAAAAGCTCCGGGTGTTCGTCTATGCCTAGGGCCTTGAATATCAGCCGGTCGAAATGTTTGGCGAGGTAATCAGTGAGATAGAAGGTCCCTGGTTCTTCCTCATGGAGTTCATCGAATCTTCCGGCCTCAAGGTAGAACTCATAACAATGGGCGCCCGGTAGTCTTTCAATCTGAAATTCTGAACAGAGGCGGTCTATATCCCCACCTGTCCCACAGTCGGCGTACCCAAGCAGGACCTGATCAAATTCTGGTAAGGCCCGCTCTAAGCGTTCTCGTATGTGGCCACAAATACGCTCCGGACGGTTATGCAGCGAGGCTGGTAGGTACTCGACTTCAACGTTCTTGATTTCATTCACGGTCACCAAGGATTTGATCTCACGGGCCAAAGCCCCGCAAGCCAAAATCAGGACTGCTTGTTCACTCACGCTGTTGCCCGCTTTTTCTGGACCAAGTCCGTTGCTGTTTCAGCGGCGACAGCGGCGTCTCGGCAATATGCATCGGCACCGATAGCATCACCGAACTCTTGGTTCAGGGGAGCCCCACCGACTAACACGATGTAGTCGTCCCTGAGTCCCTGTTCGACCATGGTGTCAATAACCACCTTCATGTAAGGCATCGTGGTGGTGAGGAGAGCCGACATCCCAAGGATGTCCGGTTGATGTTCGTCCAGAGCTGCAAAGTATTCTTCAACGTCAGTGTTGATCCCGAGGTCGATGACCTCAAAGCCGGCGCCCTCGAGCATCATGGCTACAAGATTCTTGCCGATGTCATGAATATCGCCTTTGACTGTCCCTAGGACGACTTTCCCTACTGGTTCGGCCCCTGTCTCAGCCAAAAGAGGTCGCAGTATTGCCATTCCGGCCTTCATCGCGTTGGCAGCGAGAAGAACTTCGGGAACGAAAAGAATCCCATCTCGGAAATCGATTCCGACTATCCGCATGCCCTCTACGAGTGCTTCACCGAGCACTCGGTCCGCCGGCCAGCCGCGTGTGAGAAGGATCTCGGTTCCTTCGACGATCTCATCGGCCATTCCGTCATACAGGTCGTCATGCATTTGTGCAGTCAGATCTTCGTCGTTAAGGGCTGAGAGATCGATCTCTTGTTGGTCTTCGGGCTCCTCAGACATCGCTACACCCCGAGCCGGGCTGCCGTAACGAATGAGTCCCTAGGTCAAACCACATCGTGGAACAGTACCGCATCATGGATCATTGTAGAGCCAAGACAACCTCTAGGATCGTCTCGACACAAGTTGCCTTATCCAGCATTTCAGTCACGCCGGTCTGTCGCGGTGTGAACTCAACCTGACCTTTACCGAGGCTTCGGCCCCCAATTGTCAGCCGATACGGAACTCCTATCAACTCCGCATCAGCGAATTTCACTCCTGGCCGCGCTACACGATCATCAACCAAGACATCGAGGCCAGCTCGAGTGAAGGCCGCTTCGGCCTCATTAGCTAAGGCCATTGCCTCAGAATCACTCAAATCTAGAATGGTTATCAGCACCTGGTACGGCGCCACTGCCAAGGGCCAGCACAACCCAGCATCATCGTGATGGTTCTCTGCTATCGCAGCAACCGCTCGTCCAATTCCTATGCCGTAGCTACCCATTGTTGGAACCTGGGCTTTGCCGTCGGCGTCAAGAACCGAAATTCCCATTGCTTCCGCGTATTTGCGGCCGAGCTTGAAAATATGGCCGGCTTCGATACAGCGAACAATTTCCAACACGGCACCGCAGTCGACACAAGCCTCGCCACTCTGTACTTCTCTGATATCAACCCAGGCGTCAACAGAGATGTCCCGTTCCACCGACACTTCTCGCAGGTGCCAATCATCCTCGTTGGCGCCGGTCACCATGCCAATCCTGCCGGCCAGCGCCAAATCGGAAAGCACTTTAAATTCGGTGACACCAACCGCCCCTAAACTTCCGGGGTTCGCCCCTAGCGAGGTGAATGTCTCTTCGGCTGTAGCAGGCCTGATCTCGACCGCCCCAGAACTATCTTGCAGCTTCTGCAGGTTCAGCTGATGATCACCGCGAAGTAACGCCAATACGACCTCACCGTCCAACACCATGACCATCGTCTTTATCTGGTTAACGGCACTAGCTCCGCCATCAATATCCTCAAGCTCCGCTATCGTCCGGACACCAGGAGTGGGGAAGCGTTCAGCTACATCAGCGCTTGACGAGTTCTCCACAGCGTCCAATCTGGAAGTTCCTCGCTCAACGTTGGCGCGATAGCCACAAGATCCACACACCAACACGTCGTCTTCGCCGGCAGGTGAAGCGACCATGAACTCAACACTGGCCGATCCTCCCATGGCTCCTGACGAAGCCTGGACCGCCATCGCCGTGAGGCCTAACCGATCAAAAATTCTTGTGTATGCCTCATGGTGTGCGTCGAACGCTCGATCAAGGCCTTCGTCATCGAGATCAAAACTGTAGGAGTCTTTCATCGCGAACTCCCGAACGCGCAACAACCCACTTTTCGGTCGAGGCTCGTCCCGAAATTTCATTTGGATCTGGTACCAGAGTTGGGGAAGTTCTTTGTAGGAGTGCAAAGAAGTCGCTATATGCGAGAAAACCTCTTCATGAGTCATCCCAAGCGCTAGATCCGCACCCCCACGATCTTGAAGCCGAAACATCTCGTCGCCCATGACGTCCCAACGTCCGCTTTGCTTCCACAAAGACGCCGGATGCATGGCAGGCAATAGGAACTCTTGTCCTCCTATTGCGTCTATCTCTTCCCGAACGACCTGCGCGACTTTCTCGTGAACCCGCAAACCTAAAGGGAGCAGACTGTAATGGCCTGCGTGTAACTGCCGGATGAAGCCGCCCCTAACCAAAAGCTTGTGACTAGCCGCCTCGGCGTCAGCCGGCGCGTCTCGAAGAGTGGGTATGAAAGCAGCAGACCAACGCATAACTCCACGATACGACACCATCAGCAATTCCCTACGACGATTACAAACGCTTTATTTGGTGTCTTTTTGTGGTGGAATGAGCGAAAGGCAGCTACCATAAGGGACCGTTAGTCACAGCGGAGACTTCGGTGTGACTAACAGCACTTTGAACTAAGACCGCTGGTGCGTCAGTTGTTGCATTAGCGAACGTACATTTCAATGTGCGGATAGGACGTCCTCATGTGGCCCCACCGCCACGTGCAGAGATGAGCCACGAAACATTTTGCATAGATAAGAAGAACGAAGTGGACGCAGCTAATTCCACAATCGAATCTGAGAACTCGGCCCCTGACAATGGGTCTTCGGTCTCGCTATTGGCGACAATGTCATGGGACCAAATAGAGGAACGCGCCCGCCTTGAAGCAGATGGTGTGGCACCTGCAGCCATGGTCGCTGAGCTCCAATCAGATCCCATCCGCTGGCGCAATGTCCTCACGGACATGATCGAGGATGCCGAAGACACTCTCCAATCCATTCGACGGATAAAGGGGCCACAACGAAACCAGATCATCACGGACTTTGAGAGCGAATTCAGATCCCTAACCGACGCTTTCGAACGAGCGACCGGCGAGCTCTACGAGTCCGAAGAAACTGACGAACCGGTGGACGTCACTCCCGACAATGCAGTAACCGAACCAGTAGCCCTTCAGCTTTCGTGGACTTCAGGGAAGGTCATCGCTTGGGCATCAGGAGCCTTTAATGAACCAGAGTCCTCCGAAGAGGTCCTCAGTCGACTAGTTGATGCCGGAGCCCCCGAAAATGCTTGGGAGGACTACCGAAACATTGTTTTGCCAACCGGCCTGAATGCACCGGCGTTAAGCGCCCAAGTTGGGGACATTCTGGGCTGGCTCGCAGCCTTAGCCACCCAACCTTGGACGGAAGAGGCTGACATAACCCCGCTGAACGAAGACGCCATAGCATCGACCGACGAGCCCCGGGCTGCAAAGAATGCCCCGCCTGAACCACTCAAGGACGACATAGATCCCGACAATCAAGCCAACATCAATCAAATTGGCGCCAGCGCCAGATGGCTTAGCCTCATCGCCGCTGCCGCAGTTGGCCTAGTCGCCCAAGGGCGGACAGTTCCCAAGTTGCAACGGATAAGGAAGCGCCGCAACAAACGCAACAAGAACAATAAGGGTGAATTCATAGTTCAATGGATGCCAGGGATCATCAGCAAGCGTCGCCTTGAGGCTTTTGCTAACTCTCTCCCCGGCGCCGTGACAGCGGCTGACCCGGGCCCAGACGCTCGAGCCGTTGTGCAGTCAGCATTAACTGGAATGGTCAACGCTATCGTCGCTAACGCAGCCGGAAGGCTTGAGGTGCCGGCGCCACCACCGGACCCGAAAACGAAAAGTGAAGTCGCAGAGACCTTTCTCGCCAACTTAAGCGGCAGGCCTTTTTCCGCGGCTGCCGACAACGGTTCTGATCTAGCTCGAAAGCTAGAGCAATGGGCCAGGCCCGTCACGGCTGTAGCGAAATATGCCCTGATTGTCCAACTAGATGAACCCGATGACAGTGACGCATGGCAACTGAAAGTGCTATCACCGGGCCCCGAAAATTCCATGGACCCGGTCGAGGTCGCGATGGTCAGCGGCTCCAATACTCGACGCACCGAAGTAAAAGGTCAATACACGCGCCTGGAGCGTATGGTTCCCGCCTTGAAACGGCCTGGTGGTCGCAGGCAAGGCGAAGTGCTTCTCGATCAAGACGAAGCTTGGGAGTTAATGTCCAGCACCGGTCCGGCATTGGAATCAGCAGGATTCGATGTGCGGGTACCAGCGTTGTCTCGACGCCGACAAGTTGCACAGCTTCGGCTCACCGCCGACGACGCCGACAGCATTGTCGGAGCGCAGCAGCTAACTGCCGTCAGCTGGAGCGCTGTCTTCGGTGAAGTCGAACTCACGGCGGCTGAGATTCAACAGCTTGCAATGCAAAAAAAGCCTCTAGTCCAATCTCGTGGCAGATGGGTTGCCCTAGAACAAGCCGATCTCGTAGAAGCAGCCGCTGCACTCGCCGAACGAGCAGACACCACAGAACTAACTGGCGCGCAGATGCTTCGCCATGCACTTGGCCTTGAAGGCAGCGGCATCAGTGGAGGAGTGACATTAGGAGGCAACAGCTGGGCCAGCGACCTGCTTCGTGCCGCCTCCAGTGTTAACTCCGACCCGGAAGTCCAACCCGAGGGGTTCACAGGCGAGCTACGCAGTTACCAAGCTGAGGCCGTCGGCTGGCTACAATTTCTCGATGACGCAGGATTAGGTGGGTGCCTAGCTCTCGATATGGGACTCGGAAAAACACCAACGATCCTGGCTCGCATCGGAGCTAAACCCGGGCCGACCCCTGCGTTAGTTGTTGCGCCGCCCGCTGTTGTTGGAAACTGGGCCGCTGAAGCAAAACGCTTTACGCCGAACATCAAAACTCTTGTTCATCACGGCCCGTCACGCGCTGGCGGTGCAGACCTGAAGAGCGAAATTCGCTCCGCAGACTTGGTCATCACAACCTATGGTACTGCCGTTCGCGATATCGAAGCCCTGTCTTCCCTTCAATGGGATCGAGTTGTTTTAGATGAAGCCCAGGTCATCAAAAACCATCGCAGTGCGACCGCTAAGGAGCTCCGAAAACTTCAGGCCCGCAGTCGCTTAGCGCTGACCGGGACGCCCATCGAGAACGGTCTTGGAGACCTATGGGCCATCATGGACTTCTGTAACCCTGGCTTAGTGGGCGGACGAACCTCCTTCATCGATCAGCTCAATCAAATTGGAGACGCTCAGGGCGCCGCTGAATCTGCTCTCCATACCCTTAATGGTGTCCTTGTATTCCGCAGAACCAAAGCAGAGCCGCTAATCGCCGCCGAGTTGCCGGATCGCATCGACGAACTCGCTCAATGCACCATGACTCCCGAACAAATCGGCCTGTATCAAGCAGTTCTAGACAAACTCGTGCGAGATACAGCGGAAAGCGAACACAACACCAGTCAACAAAAAGGCCTTGTCCTCGCAGCAATTACTGCTCTAAAGCAAATATGCAACCACCCACTCAACTACGACAAAGAACCTGACAACTTGGAGCTCGAAGGTCGAAGTGGGAAGCTCACCCGGCTCGACGAGATTATCGATGCGGTGTTCGCAGCTGAAGAACGAATCCTGATCTTCACACACTTCGCAACTTGGGGCGAACGTCTCGCCAAGTACCTCACCGAACGTACCGGTATCGACATCGAGTGTTACCACGGCGGTCTAGCCCGCGGCACACGCGATCGGCTCGTTGACAGCTTTCAAAGCGGCGAAGGGGCGGGCGCTATGGTCCTCTCGTTAAAGGCTGGAGGCACCGGACTGAACCTGACGGCCGCAAGTCATGTAGTGCTATATGACCGATGGTGGAACCCGGCAGTGGAGGACCAGGCGCGTGACCGCGTATGGCGAATTGGACAGACCAAGACGGTAATTTGTCATCGCCTTGTATGCCCGGGAACAGTGGACGAGCGGGTAGAAGAAGTCGTCCAAGGTAAGAGGCGAATAGCTGACATGGTGCTTCCCAAATCAAGTTCCTTGGGTGACCTCGACGCCGAACAGCTGCGTTCCGCTCTCGGGTTAGACCAGGAGGCTCTGCTCGCAGCCGATCCTGACGACATATTCGAAGATGCGACAGGAGGTGTGAAGCAGTGAGCAAACGACGCCGAAACTCAAGGATCCGTCGCTTAGGGGAAGCCGGACCGAATTCTGAAACAGAAAAAGCTTCAAAAGAATTCTGGCATGGTCCCGGTGACTTGCCCGTCGCTCCCGCCAAAATACAGATCACTGAGGATGCGGCCGCTGTTATTCGCAGTCTTGGCGAACCCCCGTTGAATGGTCAAGAAGAAGTCGCTGAGCATTATTTCGACGCCGTCTACCAACGAAGCGTCACTCTCGCATCCGCTCTTGCGGCAGCAGCAGAACTAGTGGGCGACGACGAAGACGATTCGACCGTTTGATCAGCGTCAGCTGTCAGGGTCGAAGCCAACAACTTTTCCGCGGTTGATACTCACCCAATCTCGGGCTTCGAGGTAAGGCTTAAAGGTCTCGTAAATTGCTTGTTCATCCGTTGCTTGTTTTGGGCGTTGCATCTCATACAAGTGCGGGAATTCCATCCACGCGGTTACCGCATTCCATAACCGGAGTGCCGCATCGCCAGTCGGCGGATCCAACAGTACCGGACCAAAAAATGCTTGGCCGTCTGGGAAAAAGAGCGTCGGAACTCCAAAGCCCCCGGTTCCTACGACGCGGTCATGTTCTGCTTTAATCTCATCGTGAGTCGATAGATCTTCTATCGACTGTTCGACGATTTGAGGGTCAGCCCCGATCTGCTCTAGTAAGTGGCGGGCTACATCGGGATTGTGTGGCCGATGCCCGTCCACATGCAGGGCTCTGCCCGCCACGGCGTACCACTTGTCGAGCAGGTCCATGTCTAGGCGTCGCAACACCACGCCAATACGCATCATCGACCAGCCGTAACTCCACTCGCGTTCCCAAGGATGCTTCTTGCCCTCTCGAAGGTTGATTTCTTCAAGGCTGAAAAATTTCCAGTTCACCTTCAGGTCGAGTTGATCTCGGACATCTCGCATCCACAGAGAAGTCTGATAAGCCCACGGACACATGACATCGAAGTGAAAGTCGACTTCTGTGGGCGGCGAGTAGCTATTCATGGCGTTCTGTCTTCCTCGTTGGGCGCACTCTCAGCGTATTCCGATCATTGGCACATGTGCTCGATTTTTGGACGGAAGCGGCAAATTGTTGGGAGGCTCATATGACCTTTCGGCGCGCAACCGGTGGAGCAAATAGCAGCCTTCGACGAACTGAATTAAAGGCCGCCGGCTACGGTACTGCTGCTCTGGACAGTCTTTTCGCTATGAAGTGACGGCAAGGTTGGGGACCGCGAATCTCGATCACAAAACCAGTGGGGGAGTCGTACTGATCAACCCCGACCATGTCTCAATAATTTGCCAGATGTCACCCCAGTGCACTCCCCAGATTTAAATGTTGTTTCGCCATTGACGATTATCCGGTCATACCCTGCAGCGCGTTGCACTCGCCTCCACTCACCGCCGGGCAAGTCGTACTCCACGTCGCCAATCCAGTTCGGAAGGATCTCAAGTTCCTCCATGTCATAGACCAGCACATCGGCCGCAGCACCTTCGCGCAAAGTACCCCGATCACGGAATCCCGCTGCATGTGCTGGAAGATTAGATAGCCGATAATGAGCTTCTTCGAGAGTCACGACCTCTTCGTCGCGGACCAACCACGTCAGAAAATCTGTCGTGTAGGCACCACCTGTGAAGAATTTGGTGTGCGCGCCTCCGTCAGAGACACCCGGTATCGCGTAGGGAGACTCAGTCATCATCTCCGCCATGAACTCAGCGTTAGATCCCTTATCCGGTCCTAGGAATTCGACGTTCAGGTCGCCACGCAACGACAAGTCCAGCATCACCTCGATGTGATGCTTCCCTTCCGTCTCAGCGATCTCTCCGACTGACTTGCCCACGTACTCTTGCAGATCGGCTTGACGGTTGACCCCTTGAACTACCAAGCTCCGCGGGTTACCTCCGACACCAGCTTGGATGACCTGCAGACGCTTGTCAGCCTCTTCGGCTTCCTCCATCAGGGCTTGCCGTAGCTCTGGATCTTGCATTTTTGCGATCTTCTCTTCTTTGGAGCCTGTCGTCACCGCTCGCCATGCAGGCGAGGCGTCGTAAAGATTCCA
Source organism: Acidimicrobiales bacterium MED-G01 (assembly GCA_002457435.1). GTDB lineage: Bacteria > Actinomycetota > Acidimicrobiia > Acidimicrobiales > Poriferisodalaceae > MedAcidi-G3. Next base: position 10,170 of record NTLA01000006.1, read on the forward strand.
ATGTTCCAAAGTGAAGGCAAAGCCAGCGCGACCAGTGCCGCATTGTGCATAGATTGGAAGGCCTTTTTCGCGGCACTTGTCGATCCAACGCAATGGTCGCCTGTGCACTTCAGGATCCTGTCGAGCTGGGGCTACGACGTTGTGCAGGATTGGTCTCTGAGCCACTGCTGCCAAGTCTTCAAGAAACGCTATATCCGCCCGAATATCGCCTGTACCTTGCGTTATTTGAATGAAACCTTCGTCACGATCGGCCAAGACCTGTGCGAGGTTAAGAATGTCCTCGTCACACATGATGTCAGTGACCATCGGCGAGCCGTCGAAATCGGCTTGGACGCTATCGGGGCCGAGCCGCTGTATCGAGAATCCGCATAACCCGGCATCCATCCCTTCATGAAGAAGGCGTGCCATTTCCTTGCGTTCCACATCGGAGGCAGGGGTGCCAGCCTTTGCTTTCTCTAAGCCCATCACATAAGTCATCAGCGATGCCGTAGGCATGTACTGAATCACGTTGACACCCTTGGGAATTCGGTCCAAAGAATCTAGGTACTCAGGAATGGTCTCCCAATCCCACTCCATTCCTTGTTTCATGGATTCGAAAGGAATTGCTTCCGTACGCGTCATCGTCAACATTGAGCGTTCCCGAAAATCCTTGGCTACAGGGGCGAACCCGAAACCGCAGTTACCCAAAACGACCGACGTAACACCGTGGTATCCGGAGATCGTGCACCACGGATCCCACCGAATCTGAGCATCGTAATGTGTGTGCAAATCTACAAAACCAGGAGCGACAATCTTTCCAGTGGCATCTACCACCTCGTCGGCGACTCCATCTGCCCGACCACCGATTTTTGATATCCGACCGTCCTTTATCCATAGATCGCCCTGATAGCGAGGTACTCGAGTCCCATCAACGATGGTCCCTCCAGCGATGTGAATGTCGTACTCGGCCATACTGCCCCCTGCGGTAATAAGAAACGCCTGATAAGAAATTAGAAAGCCTTGTATGACAAGAGTAATCATCTGACAACATCTATGCGTGCAAACCAACCCAGTTAACTCCACTCGAACCTTTGCGGCAGCGGTGGGGGAGGTCTTAGCTTCACTCGAAGAAGGTGACGTCTTGAGCTACGGCGAGGTAGCGGAAGAAGCTGGGTACCCGAGAAGCGCTCGGGCTGTCGGCCGATTTCTACAAGAGAACTCGGGCTTCCCCTGGTGGCGGATAGTTACTGCCGACGGGCGCCTCGCGCCGGGCCACGAGACGCGCCAAACAGAACTACTGCGTCGTGAAGGCATCGAGGTAAATGATGGTCACATAACCGCTATGAGACGACGGACTCGCTAAAACCACTGGGGAACGCTGTATTTAAATAAGATCAATGCGTGGCCCGACCAAAGAAACCCAAAGCAGTTCGAAAACCCAAAAAGGCAAAGGTAGACGCGTTGCCCGAACACGTCAGACTCGCCATTGAAGCCAAGCAATCTCAAGGCGGCGGAAAACAAGCCGGCAAAGGAGCCGCCGGCCGCAACACGGGCTACGGTGGCGGAACGCCGAAGCGAACAGGCGGGCGAGACCGTTAGGGCTTCGCCCTATTGCCTGAATCGGGTGCGGAGAGAGCGGTGCCCCCACACTTCATTAGGCTTGAGGTATGAAACTCGAAACCGCAATAAAGATCACCAAGGGTTTCGAAGAAGCCTACGTAGCCGCCCACGCTAACCAAGACATCGAATTCCTTCGGGACGGATTCCACCCAGACGTCGAGATCTTTCTCAATGGCCGCCCGTTAGTGGAGGGTCGAGACGCCTACCTCGCCTACTGGGAGCCCATGCTTCCAGCCATGCGAGATTTCGCCCTGACCAAAACGTGTCGCGGAGTCGATGGCAACCAGATCACTGTTACCTACGAATGTTCGTTTACAACCCCGGATGGGGACACGAGGCTTGGCTACGGCATCGAACTGTGGGACATGGAAGACGGCCAGCTCCGCCGATGGAAGCATTTCGCCGCCGAGGTCGACCCACCCAGTTAGTGGCAATGACGAGCCAGTGACAACGCGATCTCAATCCGGTGGGTTGAGAGTTCCATCGAAATTGTCCGTGTGACTTCCGTCACACATTGGTTTGGTGTTGGACAAGCCACAGCGACAAAGGGCCACCATATTGTCGCTCTCCCGAACGGTATTTCCTGCCTGGTCCTTCAGGACGCAAGGCCCCTGCACCAACAACGGTCCATCGTCGCGAATGTTCACTGTTACCTCAGCCATTTACCCCTCCAAGAGTCAACGTTCCCCTTGTATAGCGCCTAAACGGGGAGTCTGAGCCTCATTTCGCCACCGAAAGGGGACAGATCACGAAAGCTGCCAGTTTCAAGACAAGATTACTACGTTACATAATGTAGATTATGTGCGTTTTATGCGAAGGCACTGTCACGGAGATCTCCGCCAAAGAGGCGGAACTGTTTGTTCGTGACCGTCACAACAGTCGGATTATCAGAGGGTTTGGTGCAAAGCCATTCCCGGGACAGGCCACTCCATTGCAAAGACGTGTCCGTGGTCTGATGATGTTATGAACAAAGTACGGAAGTCCTTTCCTCCGAAGCAGCAGTTTGTTGGCCCAGGTTCGGGAAGTTCAATAACTTCGATAGGACGCCCGTCATCTCCGCCGAGCACGAAAATATTGCTTGACCCATGCCCTGCGACGATGATTCGCCCTAATTCATCGAAGCAAAATCCATCAGGTACTGATCTTCGCCCAATCATTCCGTTGGGCTTAGGCGCTCGGGACAGAATGCCCGGTTCCTCAATTCGGTAGCTGAGGAGCATGCCTGTTAATGATTCACACACAATAAGGATTCGGCCGTCCGCTCGGACACCCAGGCCGTTCGGAAACCCAATGTCCGTTGCGACCCGAGAAGCGTTGCCATCAATATCGACGTAACACACTGATCCTCCGGTTCTTTCTCCGCCGACAAGTCCGCTCCACACGGGGTCGGTGAAGTAGTAGCCACCATGTTGATCGAAGCAGACATCGTTTGGTGAATTGAGTGGTACTCCATCGATTTCATCAAGGTCTCCGATAATTTCCCCGGCAGCGTTGACGCGTTGCATCACACCGGGTCCGTTGTCAGGCTCACCTGACTCAGCAGTCGAAGGCACATCCGATGGCCACCTTCCGCCGTTGTTGCAGACCAGCAAGTCACCGCTGGTGTCGAACGCTGCACCATTTGGCCCGCCGCCTGTGTGGGCATATGTGGAAACGGTTCCGTCTTCGGCGATCCTTGAGATCCGTTGCCCAGCGAGTTCAGTCACATAAAGGGCGCCGTCTGGTCCGATAGCTGGGCCCTCGGGAAACATGAGTCCCTCGGCAAGTTGGTCAATTTGGCTCACGATTTACTACCTCCGCAGGCAACGAACGACGGTTAAAAGCGGGTCGGGATCTGAGGCTGATGGTCTACGGGGCTATCCGACTGACAATCCGCCATCTATAACAAACTCCGATCCGGTGCAGTAGCTGCTTTCATGGGACGCTAGCCACAAAACCAACTCAGCGACCTCTGCAGCCTCTGCGCTTCGGCCCATGGGGACAAGAGACTCGACCCTGGGTTGGAGATTATCCGGGAATTGGTCGAGCATCGCTGTCTCGATCAGGCCTGGGTGCACCGAGTTGACTCTGATGTTGTGACGGGCCAGTTCATGCGCAGCAGATTTAGTCATCCCTCGCACCGCCCACTTACTAACTGAATAAGAGAACTGAAAGCCAACACCTTGGAGACCTGCTACGGAGGAAATATTAACTATTGAGCCACTCTGCTGTTTCTTCATTTCATCAACCACAGCCTGCATTCCCAAGAAAACACCCGTGCAATTGACTTCCATAATTCGTTCGAAATCCTCTCTGGAGGATCGGGTAAGGCGATCGAACAGCAGAATCCCTGCGTTGTTTACGAGAATATCTATGGATTTGCCCTCATCTACAAGGCCCCTAACCACCGATGCCCAATTCTCTTCATCGGTGACGTCAAGGTGACGGAAAGTCGCCGAATGACCAAGCTCTTTGGCGAGGGCTTGCCCTTCACTGTCCAAGACGTCTGCTATCACGACGAAGGCTCCCTCGTCGACGAAACGCCGAGCTTCTGCCGCTCCTTGTCCTCGCGCGCCGCCAGTAATTATCGCTACACAGTCTCTTAGTCGCTCACCCATAGCTCCAGTATTAATCGAAAACGCAGGCAACACCATCCATGAGAGCAACGCACCCCTTTTGACGACCTGAAAACCGGCTCAGCGCTTCAGGTTGGGCGCCTGCTCACAGCGAGCTCCCTGCAGCTAAGTTGTGGCAGTGGCACAGAAGCGTTGGATCACTGAGTTGGGTTTAGGTGTCGACGTTCATGGGTCTGATTACACCAAAGCTGCTAAACGAGCCATCTCCGATGCGCTGCGTCACAGCAGTTTGAACTTCTTTGAAATCACAGGCAAGTCACCAAACGACATGAACATTGAGGTAGTCCTGGGCGCGTCACCGAACGGCGTAATCGATTCAGCGGAGGTAGCTAAGGAGATCCCTTATGGCACAGTCACAGTGACAGTGGTTCCGGGTGGACTGGATGTTCCTTCTCCGAACGGCAAGGACCAACTGACAATGGTTAACGCGGCGATCCTGGTGAGCTTCGACGACTAGGAACAAACGTTTCTTGCATGATGGGGCGCACAGCGAAGGTGCAGGCTCTATACGTCTAACGCGTGGCCGTAATCTTTGCTGTGCTTGACGATGAAGTCCTTTCGAGGCTCGACAGGAGCACCCATCATCACCTCAAACGCCTTCTCGGCTTTCTTCGCATCTTCAAGCGTTATTCGACGAAGCACCCGGGTCTCCGCGTTGAGCGTGGTCTCTAAAAGTTCATCGTCATCCATCTCGCCGAGACCCTTGAAACGCGTGACCCGGTAACGCCTTCCTTTTTCGGTCAATTCGGAGGCCCGTCTCTCCAAATCATCTTCCGAATAAACGAATTCTTTATCTTGCCCAAGGATCAATGCGTGAGTAGGTGGTTGAGCTGCGTAGACGTGACCGTTTTCCAGCAGAGGCCGCATGTAATGGTAGATGAGGGTTAAGACCAGACATCTGATGTGACTACCGTCTACATCAGCATCGGCAAGAAGAATAAGACGCTCGTACCGTCGGGCGGACAAATCGAACTCAGGTCCCGATCCCCCACCGACTGCAGTGAATAACGCTCTGGCTTCAGCGTTATCGAGGACTGCTTTTTTGGTTCCCTTACCAGCGTTGACAACTTTGCCGCGGAGCGGCAGAACTGCCTGCCAAGCGCTGTCGCGAGCTCTTTTCGCTGGCCCAGCCGCAGAATCCCCTTCGACTATGAGCAACTCACCATCCGGGTGTAGGCGGCAATCAGATAATTTGTCGGGTAGTCCGTTGTTGCCCAGTTGCGCTGCTTTCCTACGATTGTCCAGTGCTTGCTTTGTGCTAACCCGATTGACGATCGCATCAGCCACCTTGTCGAGAATCGCCTTGACGTGAACCTTCTTCGACCCTTTCGCTGAACCGTCAAACCACTCTTTCAAACCGTCGCGAGCAACGGCGCCAACAATCTTTTGGGCTTCCGGAGTCCCTAATTCGCGCTTGGTCTGGCCCCGAAACTGTGGTTCCGGGAAAACGGCCCGAACTACAGCGATTAGGCCCTCCTGCGCGTCTTCCTTCTGGACTTTGGCACCATCTTTGAGTTTTCGTAGCTTTCGCAGATCAGCTGCGCTGAGAGCCTGATTGAGGGCCATGGTCAGCGAACGTTCGAAGCCGGCGACGTGTGTACCTCCGTCTGGTGTGGGGATGGTGTTAACAAAACTGATAATTCGACTCTCATAATTCTGGACCCATCTGAGGGCGATATCGACGTGGCATTCTCGCGTCACTTCAGTTAACTTCCCGTCGACTGGTACTTTCTCTAGGAAGTCGGCTACGCCCTCTACCCGGACTAAGCCGGTAACTGGTTGGTTATCCCCTGACAAGAAGTCGACGTAATCGGACAGACCGCCTTTAGATACGAATTCTTCGCTCGAACGCTTCGAGCCTTTACGTTTGTCGGCAAGTCTAATTTTCAGACCGGGCACCAAAAAACAGACCTGCCCGAGACGCTCCCTAACCTCGTCATAGTCAATTGATGCTTCTGGGTCAAAGATGTCTTTGTCGGGCCAAAACCGAACCCTGGTGCCAGTTCGGTTCGAAGGTACCTTTCCCACTTTTTTGAGCGCGTGCCCTGCAGTGAATCGGCCATTTTGCGCGCGCTGCCCAGCGACTTGGTCCTTAAATTCCAGCCTGTGGGTTGAACTCTTACGATCAACTTCGACCTCCATGCGATCGGACAAAGCGTTGACTACCGATGCTCCAACTCCGTGGAGTCCACCTGACGCTCCATAGGCTCCGTTGCCGAATTTCCCTCCGGCATGCAATTCGGTAAACACGACCTCTAAGGCCGTGATATTCCCTTCCTTTTTCTCGATTGGAATACCTCGTCCATCGTCAGCGACTTCATAGGATCCGTCCGAGTGGAAGGTAACTTCGACCACTTTGGCGTGACCGGCTGCTGCCTCATCAACCCCATTATCGATAATTTCCCATAAGAGATGGGTCAATCCGCCGGAGCCTGTTCCGCCTATGTACATGCCTGGCCGCTTTCGAACGGCCTCAAGGCCTTCAAGCACCTCTATCTGATCGGCGTTGTAAGTTCCGGTATTTTTAGCTGGGTTTCCCCTAGTAGCGGCGGCCATTACAGGAGGTACTCCCCTACTAGCAACACGCGACTTTCTTGGCTTGCCGTGAGTCCATCTCGACGGGTGAGTTCCAATGACAGTGGCATTGGTGTGTTGTCGGCCTTTTTCTCGTCGAGAGGATCTGCCACGACCGCTGCCAGTTGTTGACTCCGTCCAACCCAAGCAAACACTGCCGTGGTCTCGAAATCTCGCCATTTGACAGTTCGGACACCCCCGGTTGCTCTGCCTTTGCTGGGAATTTCTGCTAGATCTGTCGCCTTTATCGCTCCCTCGTCGCTGACAATTATGACTGCCGCTCCGAACTCAACAATTCCAGCCGCTATCAGGTTGGCACCGGGCTTCAACTTCATACCCACAACTCCCCCTGCGCCTGGCCCTTGGATAGAGATCCCATTAGCTGGGGTTCTTAGTGCTTGCCCGTCTGAGGCGACCATAACAACTTCACTATCATCACCGGCAGCGAACGCTGCGCTCACGCGATCATCGTTCTTTAGATTGATGGCGGAGCTGCCTGACCTGAGCCGTTTGAGAGCATCCGAGTCAATACGTTTGGTGACTCCCTTGCGAGTTACCAGCATTATCGGATCATTGGCTTCACCGAATAAACCAACGACCTTTTCGCCTCGACCCAGAGAAAACATTTCAGTGACTGAGGCCCCGCGACTTCCCCTGACCATTTCAGGAACTTCGCGGGCTCGAACCGTTAGCACTCGACCCTGATCGGTTACCGCCGAAACCCCTGCAAAGATGGTTGTCTCGAGGCTCTTCGCCACTACATCGTGACGACCTGGCTTAACATTGAACTCGTCGTCTGGTGACCGTCGTCCCAGTAGCCCAGAGGTCGACAATGTCACCAAGGTTGGCTGGTCTCCCATTTCTTCGATATTTTCGTCGGAATACTCCTCGATTTCGTCGTCAATAACTACGAGATCCGACGCCTTCGTGACCTTGCTCCTTCGAGATTCTGAGAATTCGTTTACTAATTCACGCAATTCGTCACGAACTGTATTTCGTTGCTTCGTTTCAGACGACAGCAGTTTCTTTAGCTGAGCTATATCTGTTTGCACTTCTGCAAGTTCTTCGCGGAGCCTGTCCACCTCAAGTGCTGTCAGACGACGTAGTTGCATATCGAGAATATGGGTTGCCTGGACATCAGTTAATTCCAGTTCGTCAATCAGTTCTGATTTGGCTTTAACTGCATCTTGGGAACCTCGGATGATTGCGATGACCCTTTCAATATTGTCGAGCGCTAGTAAAAGCCCTAGGAGGATATGTTCTCGCTCTTCGGCGCGTCTTAGTCGATATGTGGCTCGCCGGACTATTACGTCCAACCGGTGATCGATGTAGTGCTGACACAGGGCCCGAAGCCCAAGTGTCGTCGGCACGCCGTCAACAAGTGCCACATTGTTGATTCCGAAGCTTTCCTCTAATGGTGTAAGCCTGTAAAGCTTCTCTAATAGTGAGTGTGGGCCAATGCCTGATTTACATTCGATAACCAGTCGCAGGCCGTGATGTCGATCGGACAGATCTACAACCGTCGCAATTCCTTCAAGCTTTCCGACACCAATAAGTTCCCGAATTTTTGCTTGAACACGCTCGGGGCCCACCGCATAAGGCAACTCAGTAACGATGATTCCCTGTCGTCGAGGAGTAATATTCTCGATTTCTGCTCTCGCCCGAATCCGTATCGTGCCGCGTCCTGATTCGTAGGCTTCTCGCAGTGAACCGTCATCAACGATCACGCCCCCCGTAGGGAAATCAGGACCTTCAACATGTTTCATTAATTCGTCGACCGTCGGCTTCGGTCGCCGTTTCGTGAGTACATGTTCGATAGCTGCTGCGACCTCGGCGAGATTGTGAGGGGGCATGTTTGTAGCCATACCAACAGCGATTCCCGAAGCCCCATTAACCAACAAGTTCGGCAGCGCGCCCGGAAGACAAATTGGTTCATCCCGTTCGCCGTCGAAGTTTGAAACAAAATCAACTGTCTCTTCGTCCAGGTCTCGCACCATAGTCATAGCGGCAGGCGTTAATCGCGCCTCGGTATATCGGTATGCGGCAGGCGGATCATCCAAGCTCCCAAAGTTGCCTTTCGGGTCGACGAAAGGAACTGCCATCGAAAACCGCTGACCCATGCGCACCATCGCTTCATAGATGGCGCTATCTCCGTGAGGATGGTATTTACCCATCACCTCACCCACTACTCCAGCAGATTTACGAAAGGGGGTGCCCGGCCGTAAACCTAGGTCAGCCATGACGTAAAGAATTCGTCTTTGAACAGGCTTTAGTCCATCTCTTACGTCGGGGATCGCTCGACTGGTCGTCACTGATAACGCATAAGGCATGAAAGAGTTGCGCATTTCGTCATCGACTGGAACGTCGACGATTTCGCGTGCTATTTGTTCGGGTGCCTTCGCTTTAGCCATGACTTTCCTGGTGTTTTCGTCCGTTGAGCCGAGGGTAGGACGCTCCAGCCCTCAAGTGAGGTTATTCAGGGACAAAAAGCTGTTGGCTCCTATGTGCGTCACCGCCCTACCATTTCGGTAACGTTTAAGTCTGTACATAGGGACCAGCGAGGGGGCCACTTCTCCCCTGCCGCCTCCCGCCCGACTAGCCGGAAAGCCCGGAGCAACAATGAGCCGACGTATCGAGGTCGAACTGACGAGTCAGCGCGACGATGGAACTTGGACCTGGCGAGCCGCCGGCGCCAAAGAACCTAAGGGAAGTCTGGAGGGGACGCTTCTCTACGACGGAGCCTCCGTTGGCGACGTGTGTCGAGCTGACGCCGATTTCGAAATCGATGGGATCTTCGTTACTTCAGTATTACCACCCAAGGGGCGCAGCGGTCGGCCCGATGACGAACGCATTGAACTCATTGGCGGCGAAAACGCCGTTGGTGGCGTTACCACCCAACTGGCACGCAAAGGACGGTCAGATCGACGCAAAGGTGGCGACAAGCGCAACAAAAAGGGTGCGAAGCGAGATTCCGCCGATAACCGACAAAGAACCAAGAATAGAACCAACAAGGATGATGAACGGCGCGGGCGCAAACCGAAGTCGGATGCTCCCCCAAAGCCGAAGGCGAAGAAACTCAAACCGGGTCGTGTTCACCGTAAGGCTTTTATCGACGCCCTTCCGGAAGAACAGCGTGTTATTGCTGATCAGGTCTCTCGCGGCGGTATTGCTGCGGTTCGAAAGGAAATAGAAGCGCAGAATCAGCGCGCAACACAAGAAGGTGGGGAAGCGGTTCGAGCTGACGCGTTGATCACCCTTGCCGAGGCGTTACTTCCGCAACTCAAGATTGCCGAGTGGAGAGATCGTGCTGACGCCGCCCTAGCCACTATTGAAGACGTAGACATTCGAGACCTTCGGACCGTTCTGGTAGCCGCTGAGGACTCGGCACGCGATGACGAAAGCCGTGAACTAACAGAAAAAATTCGGGCCGGCCTGAACCAACGGGTTGAAAAAGCTCAGACCGAGTGGCAGGACGAAATTCGCTCAGCGCTGAAGGAAGAACGGGTGGTTCGCGCCTTGAGGCTTAGCTCTCGCCCGCCCAAGGCTGGGAGCCCCCTGCCACCTGACATCGCGGAAACTCTCACCGTCCAAGCAAACCAAGCTTTAGGCGGAGACGTCAGCCAGCAACGATTAGGAATCGTCCTAGAAGCAATGGCCTTTTCTCCTGTGCGACCGTATGTTGTTTTGGCTCAAATTCCCGCAGAACCGGGCAAGGAACTGATCGACGTGATCACCAAGATTTCTGATCGAATACCAGAGATCGCCAAGCAGTTTGGAATCGAACCAGCCAAGCGGACCCGTGGCAAAAGAAAGAGTGGCAAGCGCCCCCCCAAACCTCCAAAGAACACCAACCAAACGTCTGCGGAAAAATCTGACGGCGGTGCATCTCCAATCGAAACCGATTCTGAAACTTCGGTCCCGACCACCACCGATTCAGATAATGGCAGCACACAGACCACAATCGAGTCAGCACCGGACTCTTCTGTGCCACTCCCTCTCGAGGCGGCAAACGCGGAACTCACCGACCAAAAGCCGTTAGATGAGTCCGCAATAAACGACGATCCACCGAAAGAACCTTCCAACTAAAAAGGAACCCGAGCCATGGTCGTCACTTATGAAAAAGATGGGAACATAGGACTATTTACCCTGAATAGGCCTGAAGCAAGGAATGCCGTAAGCCATGAGGTTTCTTCTGAACTTGAAGCCCATTTGGATGACTTCGAGTCGGATGATGAGGCTTGGGTAGGGATTCTCGCAGCGAACGGACCTGTCTTCAGCGCCGGAGCTGACCTTAAATCAGTCAGCAGCGGAAAGAGGATCGAAACCGAAAAGGGCGGCTTCGCCGGACTCGTTCGCTACCCGCGAACCAAACCGCTAATTGCAGCTGTTGATGGACCCGCCTTGGCTGGGGGTCTGGAAATTGTGCTCTCTTGTGACCTTGTTGTCGCCTCATCTGCTGCAACGTTTGGTATTCCGGAAGTTAAGCGAAGCCTGATAGCTGGAGCGGGAGGCCTATTTCGCCTACCTGCATCTATTGCCCGCAACGTAGCGATGGAGCTGGCATTGACTGGTGACACCATTTCGGCCGAACGTGCTTTTCAGCTGGGTCTTGTGAATGAACTCTGCGAACCTGGTGCAGTAATTGCATCTGCGACTGATTTAGCTCACAGGATCGTCGTCAATGCCCCAATTGCCGTTCGCGAAAGTCGCAAAGTGGTGTTGGAGACCCAAGGCATGTCCGACGAAGAGGGTTGGGGAATCACCAAGGAACACTTTCGCGTCGTCTTGAAGACGGAGGACTTTAACGAAGGACCACTTGCCTTCGTAGAAAAGCGCGACCCTGTCTGGAAGGGCCGTTAGAGGTCAATCACCTCATGCTGCCTCAAAAATTCCCTCAGGCCAGCAGTTATCTTTAGCTGTTCAAGATCGGTACTGTCAGCAAACATCAGGTCTGATGCGTCGTCACCCGCCTTCGCCACGCCGGGATTCGTTACGTCTATCTCAAAGTCCGCAATCAAATAACGCTGCCCCCTGCTTTCGCGTTCAACCCAACCAAGAAAGGCACCACAGGTGGCTTCGAGCGCTGTCTCTTCTCTTACCTCTCGCTCAACGGCGTCTTGCCAGCTTTCTCCAGGTTCGACATGCCCCCCTGGAATGGACCAAAACCCCATGGCAGGAGGCTTACCTCTTTCAATTAGGAGCAGTTTGCGCTCCCAGAGCAAGACAGCGCCCACGCAACATAAAGGTGAACTTCGGAGGCTCACGTCACTCAGTGTTTAGAGGGTGGTGAACCGTAAGAAGGCGAGCCTTAAATCCGAAGGTCTCGAAAAAATTCTTAGTGGCGCGGTTGCCGGGGAGCGCTAGGGAATCAATTCCGATGCAATGCCGTTCTCTACACCACTGAATGATCTCATTGATGAGCGCTTCCCCAATACCGACTTCACGGGCGGCAGGTTCGACCCAGAGATCGGACACGGATCCCAATATCTCTCCAGTCCTAAGGATTTCCGCTTTCGCCACGGCGTACCCGACAGGCACCTGATCGATCAGACCAACCCAAAGATCCTGGTCAGGATCATTGAACGCTGCTTCTAGGCTTACTCTGTAGGGCTGACTGCGTGTATCTCGCCTACTCCAGATTGCTCCACCTCTGTTATCGATTTGTTCTTCTACGGCCTGTGCAGCGAACTCTGCCAAGACACTCAGGTCTTCCACAGTTGCAAAACGAACTCCTTCTATCATCGCGTCGACCGCCGCGCATCAAGGGCTCTCTCGGCTTGCAATCGGCCATCTTCACCTGCTGTGAGGTCGATATAGCTGAACATCTCAGCGACTGCTAAATGGCCGGCCTTTGCGGCTATCTGTTGGTACATCGCCTGGGCGATTCGTCGATAATTCGGGTGACCTTGAGGTTGACTCCGGAGCTCAATCATATGGAGCGCCTCGCGGGCGTTGAATTGCATGACATACCTCACTCGAAAAGCCATCGACACTGCATATGAAGCTTGTTCTGGAAAATCCTGAAGGAGTAGTTCATACAGGGCGGATGATCTTTCCATCACACCGTCGTATCGGTCACCTAAGCCAGCGCTGGTTACAGCCTCAGGTACCTCATAGCCATGTTCTGGAGTGAGTGACTGCCATTCAATAGTCAGCAATCGGTGTCGTTGTAAATCCCGAAAGCCCCCGTAATCACCAAGAATATCAAAGCGGTAGTCGAGACGTTCCAGTGCCCGTCCGGGACGATGTCGTCGGTTAGCTCTGTCACCGACGTAACGCCGGATCAGGCCCATGCGTTCATCGTTGGTGAGACGGTCGACGACATCAACCAATTGAGTCTCGGGCAGGTGGCTGTAGGGATACAGCATCGCAGCGAGCATCTTGCGCTCGCCATCAGGATCCCAGTCAATAAGTTCAACTTCTTCGACCTGCCTAGGAGCTGAGTCAGCGAGAAGTGACTTGGCGAAGGCCTTCATTGCGGTCTGGTTTTCCTGAAGATAATTGGACCAAGCGATTCCTCGATCCTCGACGTCTACTCGCCGAAGGAATGAGGGAATGACCTTTCGCAGCTCGGTGAGCATCAGGTCGGCGTAGGAACGTGCTTCGGGGAGCGAGTGGGCTCGCATACGTAAAAGGAGAGCCTCGTAAGCTTGTCCTGTGCCGTAGATGCCTACGTTTGAAAGACTGGCCGCGGGCAAAAGGCCTCTGACGGCATCGAAGGCCTTCGCTCGAATGGTTTGACGATAAGCGAGATCCCCGATATCGCTACCTTGGGCATGTTGCGTTTTATAGAATTCTTGCAGCAGAGGAACTAGCTCAGCATATGTATCGAAGATCCGGTCCATCTCTCCTACGTAGCGGGTACCTAGTGGAGACGCCAAGACCTCCGGGTCACGGTGGTACCTGTATCTGCCGTCGATCCTGGTGTCATAACTCAGATAACGGGTTGATTGCTCCAGGTAAGACATGAGCCTTCCCCATTCGAGAACCTTGGTTAGGAGGTTCGATGCCTGCTCGCAAGCGAGATGCACTCCTCCGAGCTGTGCGACTGAGTCATCTCCGTATTCGACGAACACCCGTTGGTACAGTTCCTCTGCCTTGGCAAGGCCTACAGTTGCGTCAATTGAGTGGTCACCTGAGACATCAAGATCTTCAACGAATTCATCCAAGAACAAGCGTCGCAAGCTCTTGTGGGTCCTGCTGTACCGCGCAAACAGGGCGCCCTTTACTACTTCTGGCAAATTGACAAGCGCGAACACTGGTTGATCGAGGTTCGTGAAGTAGCGCCGAAGAATATCCTCTTCGGTATCGGTGAATTGTTCTATCGCGTAGTTGTTCAAGATGAGATTCGGGTTAGCGGACACTGTCAGAGCTGAATCGTTAGCCAGACTTGATCGTAGGGCGATCCGCCGACACAGTCGCGCACCCTCCGACTTGGATCCTTCAGTAAATGACTGTTAAGGCGTCCGGCAAAACCTTGAGAGAGACGGCGTCATGTCGACCCTCGTCGACTCCGTCCAATATGGCCCGCGTGGGCCGAGAAAATTCTTGGCTAAATTCTTTTATTCGTCTTGAGGTAATGGCTGAGTTCGGAAGATGGTCGCCTGTAATCAGCCGTTGTCGCATTAGGAGGCGCTGCCGAATTGGCAAGTCACCGGCTAAGAAGTCCAGCCATCCGTCGTTGGGGTGAGCCTTTGGCGCTACCCGCCAACGGCCGCGCCATTCCGAATTCATTACTGCAGTGACTGGACCCTGCCACCAGCTCGTGAGAAAGAAAATGTGAGCGACTGCCATGTGCCGCTGCTCCCCTAGGTGGACCTCCATGACGTCAATCGATACCTGGCGGGCTTCTTTGCCCCGTAAACGGCGATCTCCTCCGACAGGCGCCCCTAATGCTCTCCAAAGGTCACCGCCAGTAAGGCCGACGACTGGGATCGGAGTTTGATTCATCCAATTTGTTTCGACGATACCTCTGAGCTCAATGTCGCTCGAGGCAAAATGATCGACTCCACCAACTGGGGCAGGCCCTCCCCAATCTTGGCCCCGTTCAATGGTCATCTGAGTGCCCATCACCTTCATCGGTGTCTTGAACGCGGGCTGCCGCTGAAACTAATCCCCGGTCTAGAAGACGTGCAGCCTCAATTGCATTATTTTTCAGTGACCGTGAACGCGTCGTATCCGCGAGTTGTCCAAGCAAGTCGACTACTTGACGGATATTCCTCACAAAGTCGCCTGCCGGGGTGTCATCATCAAGTACTTCGCTCAATTCATGACCTGATGCCCAACCGTGTACTTGCCCGAAAATCGTTGGGTCGGGAGTCCTGCTTTCGGGAAGTCCCCGCTTGGTTTCCTCGTGGCGAATTTTGGCGCTGTATCTGGCAATTTCTTCTGCCTTGTGTTTGGACGTCTGGTTCGGAAACCACGGTGGCGGAGGTTCAAGCCGACTTCTGTGTTCATAGGTCAACACTGAGATCAGTCCCGCTAATTCCGGTGGGGAAACGTCGTCGAAGACCGCCCCATCCACGCAGAGTGCTGCAAGGAGATCCATTTCATGAAAGATGCCCTGCAATATTTCGCCGCGCGGGCTGAGGTGCCAAGATGCGGCACATTCAAAGATCTCCATAACCTCTTCAATTGCGACTAATGAACGTGCTAAACCGCCTTCAGTAACCGCCATTTGCTCCCGGAGAGTTGAAATGCGGCCTTCAGCTGCCTCAACTCGTCGGTGAGCTTTCATACGCTCAGCGCGAAGGTCTCCATCCGGGTGGCGGACTTCTATCAAGATTCCCAATTCTGTCAGCTGCTGCTTGAGCATTTTCGCCGATGTGCGTTGGTATTCACGCCGGTTCGGCGCGTACGGCTTCGGGAGCTCTAGATTCGACAGAACCTCTGGACCGGCGTCGAAATCGTTGGCCGTGAGCATCATTACCTTGCCTCTGGGGGTAACAACTCGAACCCGGCGTTCTCCGCCGCGTCGACTCGTAGTGCCTAACACGAGAAGATACTGAGTCTCAGTACCTTGAATCCGAGCTATCACGGCGCCTGGTCGAAGTTCTTGCAGGGACGCCGATACATCGCTAGTAGATTTTTCTCTATTAGGTGAAACCTTGTTGTCGACGACGCCTAATCGTTTGAGTTCTACCTGAGCGGTCTTCAATGATGCTTTGCTCTTGTCTAATTGTTTTGTTAGCCGAACTACATGGCTGTTGGCTCGGTATTGGGCAAAGGATTTCTCCAAAAGACCCAGAGCTGCTTCGCGTTGGGCTCGCGCCATTAGATTTGCGGCCATGTTGTAGGTCGGTCGGAATGCCGACTCCAAAATAAACTCATTGCTTTTGGCCAGTTGTGTTAGCTCGCTAAACGATTCGTAGGGACTCCACAGCGAGTATGCGTGACCAGTTGAATCGATACCTCGACGACCTGCTCGACCTGTTAGCTGGGTGTACTCCCCTGGTGTGAGAACCACGTGGCCCTCCCCTCTGAAGCGGCTCAGCTGTTCAACCACGACCGACCTCGCAGGTAGGTTGACGCCCATTGCAAGGGTTTCGGTTGCGAACACCACTTTCAACAGTCCAGCCGTAAAACAGTCTTCAACTGCTTCTTTGAAAGGTGTAACCATTCCAGCGTGATGTGAGGCTATTCCGGCCTTCAAACCATCCAACCACTTCTCGTAATTCAAGAGCGACAGATCTTGTTGTGTGATCTCTTCGATGTGTTGCTCAACGATCTGCTCTACCCGAGACTTCTCGCGACCGTCGAGAAAGTCAACGTTGTGATCAAGGCAACTTTGGACTGCGTCGTCACAACCCTGCCTCGAAAACACAAAGAAAATTGCCGGTAATCGATCAGAATCCTCGAGATGGGTTATGACTTCGTTTCTGCGAGGGCGGCCAACGGCACCTCCGCGTCTTTGGGGACCTCGGCTCCTTTGTTCGCTCATCTTGCCGAGATATCGCTCTACTTCGAAATTCCTTTCACCATTTCTGAGGGTTCTAAATTCCTGGACTCGTCGGTGTCGTTTGTCAAAGACGAGGAAATGATCATGGAGCTCAACTGGCCGAGTGGTCTCGATGATCGCTTCGCACTCACTATGTACTTCCCCAATCCATCCAGCTAATTCTTCGGCGTTGCTTACCGTCGCCGACAGGCACACCAAACGCGCTGACTGGGGAACCTGCATAATCACTTCTTCCCAAACAGGTCCCCTATACGGGTCTTGGAGAAAATGAACCTCATCGAGGACAACTAATCCGAGGTTATCTAGGGCAGGGCTACCCGAGTAGATCATGTTGCGAAGCACTTCGGTAGTCATGACTACCACCTCGGCGTTGGGGCGTATGGCATTGTCGCCCGTCAATAATCCGACTTTGTCCTTACCTAACCACTTGCAGAGGTCTTTGAACTTTTGGTTAGAAAGCGCTTTGATTGGAGTTGTATAAACGACTGTCATAGCTGTCGCCAAAGCCTTTTCAATTGCATATTCAGCCACCAGCGTCTTACCAGACGAAGTGGGTGCTGCGACCAGCACGGAACATCCGCTATCAATGACTGCGAAACTCCGAATCTGGAAATCGTCCGCTGTTACTCCACGCTCCTGGAGCAATTTTGAACCTGCCTCAATCGGGTCGTTGATCATCTGCTTTCTGTGCTTTCTCTGCGACGCCTCGCCCGTTGGATCAACAACCCAACGAGAATTGAGAGTTCAAAAAACATATACATCGGTATGGAAAGAGCAGCCAATGACACCGGGTCGCCGGACGGCGTGATGACGGCTGCCACCACGACAATTCCAACGATCGCGTATCGCCGGGAGCTACTTAGCTGTCTAGGAGTAACTACTCTCGCCATCTGCAGGAACACCAACACAATCGGGAACTCGAACCCGACACCAAATGCAATCATCATGTAGGTCATCAAACCGAGATACGCCCCGGGAGAAAACAACGGATCGACGGTGTCTCCCCCGAAAGAGATAAGAAACTCAAGCGCGCGTTCGAAAGTTGCATAGGCGACAAATGCACCGCAAACAAAAAGAAAAACACCGCTGAGCACGAATGGGATGGCATAACGCTTTTCTCGTCTGTCAAGAGCCGGCGTGATGAACCGCCACAGGTTCCACAGCAGAATTGGCATAGCAATCAGGAGTCCCACATACACAGAAACGCGTATCCGGGTTTTGAAACCGTCTAATGGTTCTGTGATAACCAACGTGCAGGCTCTGTCTATTCCTTGGCCGTCAAGCACTCGGCAATATGGGGGGAGGAAAATATTTTCGAGCAACCAGTTGTAGGAGAGCAACCCGACCAGTGAGGCCAACGCGACGGCGATCATGCTGCCGATTAAGCGCGCACGAAGTTCCGTTACATGTTCCCAAAACGTCGTTGGAGGAGATGTCGGTCTCTTCCAACGACTCATTGGAGATCTCTAGGGTTTGGGTCCTGTGACGCGCAGCTATCGGTTTCCTTAGCTCGGCGCAGAAGTTCTTGGTCGTGTGATTCCTCGACCGCTTGATCAACTACCGATGTGAACTCGGCCCGCAGTTGCGAACTTTGACGCCGTAACTGACCGAAACCCTTTGCAATTTTACGAGCCGTTTCAGGGAGCTGTTTGGGTCCCAAGGCGATCAACGCCACTAGGCAAATAATCAGTATCTCGTTGGGCGTGAGATTCACAACAATGAGGCTAGGTCCTGTGTCGCCTTGGGAGACGTCGTGGAGGGTGACTAAAGATGCGACTCACTACCAAGCGCCGTATGCGTAGCTTCGTTAGACGCGCCAAATGAACTTCAGCACGCTCAATTTCTTGGCTTATTCCACCTAGGGCAACCGACGCGTTTTCTATTCCTCTAACGGTTCTCTCTACCTCTAACTGCACGAGGGACGCCGTCCGCCATAAGAGCAAAAACGCTGTACCGAAGGAGAGCGAGGATATGAGAACGAAAGTCACCACACCGCTACGTTAGAACCAATCTTGCGCGTCTCGGTAGTAATGGAGAATGATGTTTTAGTGCAACAACGTCTTCCGTCGCTTCGTAAGCCCGCTATTCAATTTGCTCATCGGGGAGCACGGGCCAACGCACCAGAAAATACTTTGGATGCTTTCGAGTTGGCACTTCGACTGGGCGCAACTGGCTTAGAAACAGACGTCTGGCTAACCAGTGACGGGGTGCCGGTATTAGATCATGACGGCGTTGTCCGCGTCGGGATACGAAGGAAGTCGATCTCTAAGATCCTTCGGGTTGACCTGCCCACCCAAATCCCGTCACTCGAGGACCTCTATCGAGCCTGTGGCTCAAATTTTGAGTTATCTATCGATCTAAAGGATTCAGACGCGTACAGTCAGGTGGTCAGCCTCGCCCGTGATTTTCAAGCCGAAGCGCGGCTGTGGTTGTGTCATCCAACGTGGGAGCTACTAGCCGGCTTAAGGTCAGAAACCTGTGCCCGATTGGTCAACTCAACACGTGTCAAAGATATGAAGGATGGGCCGGAGCGCAGGGCTGCTGAACTAGCGGCTGCTGGAATTGATGCCGTGAATCTTCACCACAGTGACTGGAGTGGAGGGTTAACGACACTGTTCCATCGTTTCAACCGCTACTGCATCGCTTGGGATGCACAGCATGTGCGTGTCATCAGGGACCTTGTACGAATGGGGATCGATGGAGTGCACAGCGATCATGTCGACCGGCTTCAGACAGGTTTCAGCCAGGCTGGCTGAGGTCGACCTTTTTTCTATGGGCGACCGAAGGATTTGAACGGCCACACACGGATAAAGACCTCACCCACTAAGAGATCTTCGCTAATCGGGCCAAACGACCGGCTATCGCGACTGTTAAACCGGTTGTCACCCATCACGAACACGTGCCCATAAGGGACTTGAACCTCTCCGAAGTCCTCTGTCCAGGCCCCGGGGGGTAAGTACGGCTCTTCGAGAGGCGCTCCGTTAATGAGGAGAACCCCATTTTCGGCCGACACTCGTTCCTCTGGGAGTCCGATAACCCGTTTAACAAAATCCTTTAGTTCAATCTCCCCTAGAGCTGGCGGCCGATTAAAGACAACTAAGTCGCCCCTATCAACCTCTCCCAAAGTAAAGGCCAGCTTGTAAACCATCAGGCGATCTCCGACCTCTAACGTCGGAGCCATGGATTCGGAGGGTATGTAGTAGGTCTGAAGAAGGGTTGCGCGAATCCCAAAGGCGGCTATTAATGCCACCACGATCACGCCACCCCATTCACGAATCACTTTCCACTGCATTATTGATGGCTTTCTCATCCAAGCTGACCTCGGAGAGAATCTGGACATCACTCCGTCTCCAAAAGCCACGAGGCTGCAGCGCCCAGGTAGGAGCATGCAAGGCCATCTTGGGATAAAGGTTCTCCCATACTCGTAATTGTGACGTCATTCATGTTTAGTGCGTTTGCCACGTCAAGTGGCTCAACGGAATGACTGCAATGCCCATGTTCTGTTACCCAAGAGGTGTCTTCCCCTCGTGGAATCGGAACTTTTACTTGAACGGGAATCGCCTTTAAGAGTGAAGCCATATGGTGACTTATGCCTCTATGGCGCGGCCTTTCGTCTACGTCGGAGGCTCTCACGCAAAGTGCTACGTCTGCTCCTAGCGCGTGAAGAACGGATGCATGCCCAGCTAGTTCCATGGCAGAAAAGCCCAGCTCAGATGCTGTGCCTACGTGACCCGGACCTGCCCCGAGAAGAATCTGGCTGCACCCGCTATCCATTAGAGCGCTAACGCCAGATGGAACGCTGACGGCTTCAAGTTGACCGCCAAATGCTTGTCCAACTGTGGCGGTTGTTGCAATAAGACCAGATGACGTCAATTCAGCAAGCAGGTCGCTGAGCGCAAGGGGCAGAGCTGCTTGGTCGGTCATCAGATATCCAACCTGTGGTGAAGACACCGCTACTGCTACGGCTCCGATATGGCTATGTAGGACACAAAGTAATACCCGGGCTCCTGTGAGATCTGTGCGGCGTGATACGTGTGGATCTACTTCCGTCTGTTCAGAGAGATACCGAGCCTTAAGTACCCTTCCTTGAAGTTCCTTGGAGTTGTCGTCGTGTCCCTCGATCCAATGGATGACGTGCCACCCGCCCGTTCCTAAGTCGAGGTCTACGGCTGTCGTATTAACAACTACAAGATCTCCCTCGCTTGCATATCCCACTACTTCAGTCAGTGCGTAGGCCCTTGTCCCGTCGTCCAATAGGAGGCGTTGAAGTCCACTCCTTTCGGAGATTATTTCTCCAACTCGACCAGTATCAAATCTTGACATTATCGACTCTCACAGCGACGCTATGAGCGCATCGACTCGCTCGTCCTGGGCCAAGAACGGGTCCTTACACAGCACAGTCCTCTGAGCTTGATCATTTAACTTCAGGTGGACCCAGTCCACCGTATAGTCGCGCTTCTTCTCTTTGGCTTGCCGAACGAAATCACCACGAAGTTTTGCTCGGGTGGTCTGTGGTGGTTGGTCTATCGCTGTTTCAACGTCACTGTCGTTGAGGATTCTTTCGACTAAACCTTTGCGTTGCATGAGGTAGAACAGCCCTCGATTTTGATTAACGTCGTGATATTGGAGGTCCAGCAAAGCTGTACGGGCGTCACCCAGATCAAGATTGTGTTTACTTTTGTACCGTTCAATCAGGTGGTATTTGATCACCCAATCAACCTCTCGATCTAAAGTCAGCGGATCTTGTTCGATCCCATCCATGCAGTGCTCCCACATTGCCAACGCTTGTTTCTCTTCGGTGTTGAGGTCGTTATGGTCGGCGAAACGCTGAGCGCGCTCTAAGTATTCCGATTGAATTTCGAATGCACTGGCCTCTCTGCCGCTCGCTAGGCGGACTCGCCGTCGACATGTGATGTCGTGGCTTATCTCCCTGATCGCGCGAATGGGGTTTTCCAGCGTCAGGTCCCTGAGTATGACACTGGGGTCTTCCATCATTCTTAACAGCAGGGCCGTTGCTCCAACCTTCAGAAAGGATGTGTATTCACTCATGTTGGAGTCACCAACGATTACGTGAAGGCGCCTGAACCTTTCAGCGTCTGCGTGAGGTTCGTCTCGCGTGTTGATGATTGGACGACTTCGCGTTGTGGCACTGGAGACCCCCTCCCAGATGTGTTCGGCGCGCTGAGCAATGCTGTACATAGCACCGCGTGCGCTTTGTAATACTTTCCCTGCTCCGGTGTAGATCTGCCTCGTCACCAAGAATGGGATCAGAACCTCTGCATAATTAGAAAAATCGTCTCTGCGGCTTGTTAGGTAGTTCTCGTGGCAGCCATAGCTGTTGCCGGCGCTATCTGTGTTGTTTTTGAACAGATAGATAGTGCTCCCGGTGATTCCTTCTTCCGTTAATCGCTCTTCGGCATTATCAACGAGGCTTTCTAGGATGCGCTCACCTGCCCGATCGTGGCAAATGACCTCATAAACCGAGTCGCATTCAGGCGTGGCGTACTCTGGGTGAGAACCCACATCAAGATAGAGCCGAGCTCCGTTTGCTAGAAACACATTGCTGGAACGGCCCCAGGAGACCACTCTCCGGAATAGGTATCGAGCTACTTCGTCAGGGCTAAGTCTTCGTTGACCGCGGATGGTGCAGGTCACACCGTATTCGTTCTCTAGGCCCATGATCCTTCGCTGCACGAGCACACCGTAGCGTTACTTGTTCCGGTCTAGGCGAACTGGTGCCTGAACCTCCGGCATAGGTTTCGACTATTTAGACCGACAAAAGACTTTCTGTCTCTGCGTCATCGAGTCTCCTGAAGCAACGTCGGCCGTTGTCGGCAGCGAGCACGGCCACTTCCAGTTCTTCCGCTGAGATTGAGCGATCGGGTCCCGCTAATGCTTGGACAGCAAGCCTCACTGCCGCGTCTCGGTCAAGATCTTGTGACCAGCCGTCGCTTAGTCGATCTAGCACTGCCTCTGAATCTCCACCGATGCAGCACCAGTGTTGCTCGTCTGCAACGGTGCCGTCATATTGAATGCGGTAGAGCTCAGGCGCTCCATCGGAGTCAATCTCGGCCACCACGATTTCCACTTCCATGGGCTTCATCTCATGGGTAAAGATCTGACCAAGCATTTGGGCGTATTGATTCGCCAGGCTGCGGGCATCGACGTCCTCTCGGCTGTATTGGTAACCCTTGAGTTCAGCGTAACGAACACCTGCGATACGAAGTTGATCGAATTCGTTGTACCTGCCGACGCCGCCGAAGGCTATTCGATCGTATATTTCCGAAACCTTCCTTAGGGTTGAACTCGCGTTCTCAGCCACGAGTGCTATGCCTCCCTGATGTTCAACGGCAGCCAAACTCCGGCCTCGTGAAATTCCCTTTCTCGCGTAGTCGGCCCGGTCTTGCATTAACTGTTCGGGGCTTACGTACATGCCAGGCATCGCCATAGGTGCTTTTACCCTTCTGCTAGTTCTTCTCTGAAGTCAGCGAATACCGCGCCCGACTCTTCGTCGCTCAACTGGCGGAACCCTTGATCTGTTATGACTGTGAGGACTGGATAAATACCTCGTATGGGATCTGGACCGCCTGTCGCACTGTCTTCATCCGCTGCGTGCCAAAGTGCCTTTACTGCTAGTGACAACGCCTCAGATTCGGATAGGTCCGAGCGGTATCCAAGTTTTACAACCGTGCCGGCGTGGAGACTTCCCGATCCACTCGTTGCATAGTCCTGTTCTTCGTAGCGACCTCCGGTCACATCGAACTGGAAAAGACGGCCAGTCTCACGAGCCTGGTCGAACCCAGCGAAAATCGGAACGACAGCTAAGCCTTGCATCGCTTGCGGAAGGTGACCTCGAAGCATCTCCGCAAGTTGGTTGGCTTTGCCTTCCAACGTCAGTGGCTTACCTTCGATCTTTTCGTAGTACTCAAGTTGCAGCTGGAATACCCGCACCATCTGGATCGCTGGTCCTGCAGCACCAGCGATCGCAACTGCAGAATGTTCATCGGCAGCGAAGACTTTCTGCATGTCTCGGTGGCTGATCAGATGTCCAGCAGTTGCTCGCCGGTCTCCGGCCACCACAACTCCTCCGGCGCACCGCAATGCCAGTACGGTCGTGGCGTGACCAGCGTCGATAGTGCCCGGCAAATTGGTTGGAAACGGGTCAAGACCATTCTGGCGCAGGAGATTTAAGAAGTCGGTTCCAGGATCTTCACCCGGAACGTAGAGTGGCATAGGACTCACTCGCCGCCCTTTTGTACATAGTTTTTGACAAATTCCTCAGCGTTGGTTTCAAGCACGTCATCTATTTCGTCAAGCAGGTCATCTAGTTCAGCCTTGAGCTCTTCTCCAGAGCCACTGCTTGCCTCATCCTCGACTTCGATCTCGTCCGTTCGCGGCGCCGATCTGCGCCTCTGTTCCCGTTCAGCCATGAAAAACCTCCTACTCAAATAATTCTATTGGGTTGTCATGTCCCCAAACGCCGTAATAGCTCGGCTGCATTGTCACACTCATCTAATAAGTTAGCGACGTGGGCTGCGGTTCCCCTCAATGGCTCCAGCATTGGTACTCGCCGTAGTGGGTCGCTACCGACGTCAAAGACCATGGAATCCCAATTCGCGGCGACGATCTCGTCAGGGTATCGCTCAAGACAACGACCTCGAAAATATGCGCGAGTCGAAGGTGGCGGACTATCCACTGCGACTTCAACCTCGGAATCAACAGTCATCCGTTTGAGCCCTATGCGCCTGGCGAGACCTTTGTCTGGTCTCAGGTCGTGGTACTGCAAATCGAGGGCTGCAAGCTTAGGATCCGACCAGTCAAGACCATGTCGGGCACGGTAGCCCTCGTAGAGTCGACGTTTAGCTATCCAATCGATGGAATCCGCAAGTTGATCGGGGTCGCTCTCCAGTGCAACCAGAACGTCGTTCCACCGGCTCATTAGGTCCGTACCAATCTCCTGACCTCCGACTACCTCAAATCCATGACGGATGGACCATTTTTCTGCCGCGGCATAATAGGCCCATTGGACGTCCAAAGCTGACACTTTCTGGCCGTTGACTAGGCGGTGGACCATTGCCAAGTCAATGTCATAACTAGTCTGCCGGAGGGTTTGCACGGGAGTTTCAAAGACGCAGTCGCTAGGTGCCATATCGTCGTCGATCATGGCTAAGACAATCGCCGTAGTGCCAAGTTTGAGATAAGTCTGCAACTCACTCATATTGGCGTCCCCCACGATGACATGGAGTCTTCTGTACTTCTTGCTATCTGCATGCGGCTCATCACGCGTATTGACAATCGGCCTTTTGAGGGTTGTTTCGAGGCCTACTTCCTCCTCGAAAAAATCAGCACGCTGCGTTATTTGGAAGGGAACGTCAGCATGGGTCAGCCCCGGCGCTTCCGAACCTACTTTCCCAGCACCACAAAATACTTGCCGAGAAATGAAGAACGGCATGACCTGCTGAACTATCCGCCCAAAGGGAACCGCCCGGTCCACCAGATAGTTCTCGTGGCACCCATAACTGTTTCCCTTGCCATCGCTATTATTTTTGTGGATAACCAGTTCCTCTCCTTCTGGAAGGAGCTCATTGGCTTTTTCCATGGAGCGGATCAAGATTTCTTCAGCAGCTCTGTCGTAGGTGGTGCATTGGAGCGCGTCCGTGCACTCTGGCGTCGAGAGTTCGGGGTGGGCGTGATCTACGTAGTAGCGAGCGCCGTTAGTAAGCACTGCGTTGACTAAATGGGTTTCTATCTCTGGGGCGAGTGCATCAAACTCATTGAAACCTCTGGCGTCAACGCCTGGGTGCTCGTCTTCAAAGTCCCAACCTACGCGCCGCTCTAGGAAGCCGTTCACATAAGCATTTATAATCATCGACGAGGCTGCAACAGGATTTGACTCGCCATCGTTGCGGTGCAGAATCCCGAATTCGGTCTCGATTCCTAAAACCTTATGAACTGCCACGGTTCGACCTTAGCTTCGTCGAGAGGTTTTAGAGATACTGACCGGTTTGAACTCGTTCGATGGCTCGGCCACCCTCACCGTCGAATTCGTCGTCACCACTAAGCAGCGTGCGGATGAACACAATTCGTTCACCTTTTTTTCCCGAGATTTTTGCCCAATCGTCAGGATTAGTCGTATTCGGAAGATCTTCGTGCTCTTTATACTCCTGGCGGATCGAACCCAATAAATCATCCAACCGAACCCCGTAACTTCCAGTTGCAATCGAACGCTTTATTGCTGTTTTCTTGGACCGACGAACAATATTTTCGATCATGGCTCCAGACGCGAAGTCTTTGAAATACATAACTTCCTTGTCACCGTTTTGATAGGTGACTTCCAAAAACTGATTGTGATCTTCAGGCCGATACATCTCTTCAACGGTGCGCTCGATCATGACTCGTATTGTTTTTTCGGGCTCACCGCCACCAAGTTCTTCGATCTCAATTGGATCGATTGGCATCTGTTGGGTCAGATAAGTCGCAAAGATCGCGGAGGCTGCGGTCTCGTCTGGCCGCTGAATCTTGATCTTGACGTCAAGGCGGCCTGGACGAAGAATAGCTGGGTCGATCAAGTCCTCTCTGTTGGAAGCACCGATAACGATGACGTTCCGCAGACCTTCAACTCCGTCAATCTCAGCAAGCAACTGCGGTACTACCGTTGACTCCATGTCCGAACTAATTCCGCTTCCCCGTGTACGGAACAGGGACTCCATTTCATCGAAAAATACGATGACTGGCCAGCCCTCACTTGCCTTTTCTCTGGCCCGTTGAAAGATCTGTCTAATTTGTCTTTCTGTCTCGCCAACGTACTTGTTGAGCAGTTCGGGTCCTTTTATGTTGATAAAGAAACTGTGAGCGTTGTCATCCCCCGAGGCCTCTGCCACCTTCTTCGCTAAGGAATTAGCTACGGCCTTAGCTATCAAGGTCTTCCCACATCCCGGTGGGCCGTAAAGAAGGATTCCTTTGGGTGCTGGAAGGTCGTATTCCCGAAAAAGGTCTTGATGCAAGTAAGGAAGTTCCACTGCATCTGTGATCTGCTCGATTTGTCCGTCCAGACCACCAATAGCTGCGTAGGTGACGTCCGGCGCCTCTTCCAAAAGCAGTTCATCGACTTCTGGCCGGGGTAGCCGTTCAAGAACGAGGTTGGCTCGAGCATCTAACAGCAAACTGTCCCCTGCCCTCATTTTCTGCTCTTTTAGGTGATCGCCCAGATCGACCACGCGTTCTTCGTCGGCACGGCCGGTCACTAGCGCCCGCTGTCCGTCGGAGAGGACTTCTTTCAAGACAACTACCTCGCCAGAGGTCCCTGGATCACGAGACATAACTACATTTAACGATTCGTTTAGAACTACCTCTGCTCCGGCCTCAAGCTCTGACCCACTGAGATCTGGATGGAGACTGACTCTGACCTTTCGACCGTTGGTATGGACATCGACGGTTCCATCATCATTGGTGCCTATGAAGGTTCCATAAGCCGACGGAGGTTGAGATAACTTCTCTACTTCTTCTCGCAGAGTCGCTACATGTTCTCTGGCCTCGCGAAGCGTGAACGTCAGTTTTTCGTTCTGGGAAACCGCCTGAGCGAGCTGCCCTTTAGTTTCAAGGAGACGCTCTTCCAGAGTTGTGACTCTCTTTGGTGTATCGACGAGCTTGCGTCGAAGAAGACCTACCTCTGACTCAAGGGCCCGTATTTGACTTCGAAGCGCAGACATCTCACCCGGAGTGCTTTCTTTGTCACTCATATCGTCTTGACTTGACATAACGATCCTCAGGCATTCCTGGTGTCTGGACGGGAAGCTACACGAATCCGAGCGAGAAGTGGCTCAACCATCTAAATCCTTTCGTCGGAACCTTTGAAGAAAGATGTGCCTACTCCTCTCGATCAGGGTAAATTGATAATCACTCCAGTTCACCGTGAGTGGAGTTTTCCCGTGGAACCGACGAGCTGTCTTGCACGAAGAAGAAAGGCACCAACATGAAGGTCTGGATTGACCAAGATCTGTGCACGGGCGATGGTCTCTGTGAAGAGATAGCGCCTGACGTATTTACCCTCCTCGACGATGGTTTGGCTTACGTCGTCGAAGATGGCAATGTCATGTCGGATCCAGGAGGCGCTGAAGCTCTCGCGAATTTCCCCGATGCTCAGCTAGATGCAGTTATTGAGTCTGCAGAAGAATGTCCTGGGGAGTGCATTTATATCGAGGCATAACTAGTCATTGGCCTTTCGTCGGCCTGCTACCTCGACCTTATTTTAAGCACTTGCCAGTGTTGACAACGCTTCGTTCAGTAAGTGCGGCCACTTCTGCCATAAAGGCAGCTACCTCAGATCTGTCTAGGACGTAAGCTGCTCGCTCGTAATCGACAGCTGTAGGTGGTGCTACTGCGAACACTACGCCCAAGACGTCTCCATTCGTGTCGATCACCGGGGCGCCACTGTCACCCGATTTTAGGTTTGCCGCAGAAAACCAGATCTTTCTTTTTGTCTCCAAAGACCTATGAATATCCTCACCATTCGCGATAACTCGCTCAACTAATCGAATCGGAGCTGTCCGCAACGGACCGCCTAAAGGGTGACCGATGACGACTGCTAGTTGTCCTTCCAGAGGTGTTTGAAGCGACAAGGGAGGTATCTCAACTTCGATCCGGATGAGCGCAAGATCTCGTTCGGGATCGAAGGCGGTGACGGTTGCAGGTTTTAGGCCCTCACCTGGCAACGCGATTTCTATCTTTTTGGCTCCAGCCACCACATGGGCATTTGTCAAGACGAATCCCGGCGCAATAACGAAAGCTGTGCCGTTCTGTTGTTGACTGCAGGCGGTCGCTTGCACTCGAACAACTGACCCTGCTGCTCTTTCCAGAACCTCTGCGGATACCGATATCTCTTCTGGGGGTAGACCTACATCTAGGGGACCCTCCTCGGGCCGGAATGTCGAGATGCTGGACCAATTGGCTAGGAGCTCCCCCAAGAGCCCAGTCGCTGACGGAGTAATCGGTGTGTACCGCTCCACGAACTCAACGATTTTTGACTGTTCAGACTGCCTCTCTGGCCAGCCTTTGGCTGCCGCCAGCGGAGGAAGCAGTATCCAAATGAAGAGACCTACAAATCCAACTCCAACAAAGACACCGATTATGGAGTCGATCCATCGGAAGGGTCGAGGAACTAAGCCCCGAAGACCTCGGGCTAAGCGTCTTCCAACCCCGTGGCCTAACAGCGCCCCGAGAAGCACGGCAGCAGCGGCCACAGCAAGTCGCTGGTTTTGACCGTTTATGTTTACCAGTTCGACAGCTGAGCCAATCCATCGCGCTGTAGCCAAACCACCGACCGCAAATCCGATCCACGCGCCAAGGCGACCTATAAGGCCACCACGCCAACCGGCTACTACCGCTAACAGGAGCAGAACGCCAGCGACTGCGTCAAAGACCACGGCGCAGCATTCAGGCTTCTATTAGACGGGCGTGTGTTAAGAAACCCGTATGTGCAACCATTCGATGGTCAGGACGCACTGAATGTCCTTCCACATGCCACGTGCGATTCAGCACCTCGACTGTTTCGGTCAATGCCCATGGCCCTTCGCTTAGCCGTCTCCGCAAATTTTGAACCTGAATTATCGACGGGTTGTACGCAACCAGAATCCCACCGCTACGTAGCGACGTCTCCAAATGTGGAACCACCTGCCAGGGCTCCGGGAGATCCAGAACAGCGCGATCGAAGCCAATATCGGCGTGCGCTTCATACGCGTCGCGCATTTTGAGGTCGTAACGCTCTAATCCCTCCGACCCGAGAAATTTTTCAACATTCGATTTTGCGGTCTCAGCAAAGTCTTCCCGAATCTCGTACCCAGTGACATGAGCGCCCACCCTTAAGAGTGCTGTTGAGAGGGCTCCCGAGCCGACACCGGATTCGAATACCCACTGGTTCGGCGATACGTCGGCCAACATAAGAATCGGCCCGAGGTCCTTTGGGTAGATGACTTGGGCTCCCCTAGGCATTTTCAATACATAGTCGTTGAGGGTCGGCCGCAATCCGACGAAGCGAGCATTAGAAGCTGTCCGGTACTCGCTTCCTTCGAGGCTCCCAATGATCTGATCATGGGAAATGACGCCTGCATGAGAATGGAACTCTCCGCCTGCTTTTAATTCGACTAGGTAGCGACGTTGTCGATTGTCGATGAGGACGATCCGCTCTCCGGCCATCAGGTCAGGGCCCTTATCGGCCATCAGCCGTTACCATTTTGCTTTCTTTCGAGGTGATCAATCCTCACTGACTGACCAGGCATCAGTTCCCTCCTGTGCACTGTCCTCGGCTTCGGTTTGCTTAAAAGACGGAGGATCCTCATGGTCGCAGCCACAATGGCAAACCCCATCAAGAGACCGGTCCCTTGCTTTCCTCGTCGCCAAGAAGCCTTGATGAAGCGACTCAACCCGATTTCGCTAATTTCATCATTTATCTTCATTAGACCCTGACGATCTCCACGAAGGTGGACCGTTTGCGCCCCAAGCGGCGACCGAAAAGGAAAGCGATGATCAACATTCCAGAAATTAGGAGTGCGCCAGCAACAATACTTGGACGTTGAATTGCACTCGGGTTCTCATCCGACTCCCCTGTTAGGCGACTAAACCGCTCCTCCAAGTCGGCAGAGGTAATCTGCGAATCGGGTCCACTATTACGGTCAGTCATTCGCGTGTCGCTTTCCATCGCGCTTGAGAGCTAGCACCGCCAACCAAATAAACGCCACCGAAGTAACCACTCCCGCTAGATAGGGAATGAAACTTAAATTGTTCCTGAAGGCGGTGGTTGTTGTTTGCAAAACCCGGACTACGCCGACTACTAAAAAGACCTCAGCTACAGCGAAGCAAACTGTACCTGCTAAACCAAACCCCAAATATCGCCCGAGTCCTCGGATTGGGCCTAGCGTCTCTTGCTTGACATACGCGCGCAAGGTTGAAACTAGACCATCGAAGTCAGCCTTTAGTCCTCTGTTTTCACGTGCCATGGTGCCTACCAGCTTGGACTTTCTAATCTTCAGCATGCCAGACTCACAGGCCGACACCACAAAGACTTACTGCTCGCCTCGCTCGGTTGAAAGAATTTCTTCCAGACCCTGCAGCTGCTCGTCGATTATGTCCAATCTTTCTTCACAGCTAGGAGCTTTCAATAGTCTTTGCCGATCAAAGGGTCCAGACGGAGTCAGGTTAGCTATCCGATAGGTGAGTTCGGCGACTTCAACGCCTACGGCCACTGCTTCTTCATCAATTGGTTGCACCTTGTAACCCTGACTTTGTGCCGCTTCGACGAATACCCTCAAACGCTGCAATACCTCCAATGCCCGATCCAGCGACTCTTCGTTGGAAATGTCAGCACATTCTGTGACCCACGCCATCGGATATGGGTCATCTGATTTCCACCCTTTTATGTTGATTCTTGATGTGCCGAGGACAACCAAATTTGCTCTTCCATCAGGGAGACGTTCATGCTGAATGATGTCCGCCAAGCAGCCGACAGATGCCCTTACATCTCCCCCACCGACCTCATGTCCTCTCTCAATTAGAACGATCCCAAACTGAGATTCATTACTGAGGCAATAATCAATTAGTTCTCGATAGCGGTCTTCGAAGACGTGAAGTGGGAGAACGCCTCCCGGAAGAAGCACTGTCCCCAAGGGAAACATCGGGACTTCCCTCTCCACATCATGATCAGAGCTCATTGAATTTCCCAAGCTTTCTGCGCTACGACAACAGGGGTTCTGTAAGGCAGAACCTATCTTTAATTAGGAATCCTGAAACAAACTTGAGGTCAAACGTTTCACCTCGCATAATCTCAGGTTGTGGAGATCATTACAGCACTTTTTCTGGAACACTTTGAAATGCGTCAGGCTGAAGGCGGTTCGGCGCGGCTAGACCTATCGGGGGTCCATTTTTCATTGAGCCCCCAGGAGGCTTTCCCAATAAGCATCCAGCCGCACTTAATGGTTTTACTTCGATGTCCTGACACACACCAGGGGTTAGCGGCTTTGGAGGTGACCTTCGAAGCTGACGGCGAGTCTATGGACGTTCGTAATGTTCAGCCGGTCACTGTCGAGCCGGGAAAGTTCGGATACAACCTGGTTCAAGCAACTTTGGAAGTAGCGAAGCCAAGCAACATCGAAGCTCATTGCCGAATAGACAATGGTCCGGTGACGACTGTACCTCTCACCATCCTGGCTCCCTAAGGAGCTCCGAATGCCCTACGCATCGAGCCTTTCGACTCATGATGACCCGGCTATCGCCGTAGCAGAGGCAATCGGGCACATCCTGGACAAGCTTGGACCATCGCCTGACTTCGCAGTAGTTTTTGTATCTGGCCACTTCCGAAATCGGGTTACCGACATTCGCTCCGCAGTTGCTGAGTTGCTTCGCCCCAATGTGCTCATCGGGTGCACCACCGCTGCTGTTGTCTGCGGAAGCAAGGAGATAGAAGACCAAAGCGCCTTATCTATCTTTGGGGGCAATCTTGACGGTGAGGTGACGCCACTCCGAATTGAAAATCCGTCTGACCTACTTCACGACACTAGGCATCCATTAGCTGAGACAGAGACCCACACGATGCTTCTGCTGGCTGATCCATTTTCATTTCCAGCCGAAACAGCCCTAGCTGAATGCAGTTCGCTCTACCCGAAGGTACAGATCATTGGCGGTCTTGTATCTTCGACCGATCCGTCCTCTGGGGATTGCTTGCTTCTTGACGGCGACGTCTATCGCGACGGTGCTGTAGCCCTCCTGATCAAGGGTGCCGTCACTGTTGAACCTTTGGTTTCTCAGGGCTGTCGGCCTATTGGAAATCCTCTTATCGTCACCAAGTCCCGAGACAACATGATTTACGAGTTGGGGGGTCAACCTGCACTGACAAGGCTTGAAGAGATGATCCAGGCCATGCCCGAAAAAGAAAGATTGTTAGTGAATCATGGACTTCATGTTGGGCGGGTGATTGACGAGCACAAACTGGAGTTCGCTCGCGGCGACTTTCTTATCCGCGCGGTAATCGGGGCTGATCAAGAAAGTGGGGTCGTGGCCATCGGTGACCTTGCACCGGTGGGAAGCACCATTCAATTTCAAGTTCGAGACGCATCCTCGGCGACCGAGGACCTCACCCAACTCTCTTCCCGCATACCAATAGCGGACGGTGCTTTGCTGTTCACCTGTAACGGACGCGGAACAAACCTCTTCGAAGCACCCAACCATGATGCTTCCGAAGTCGCCTCACGGATAAAGGGGGAGGCTGTTGCAGGAATGTTCTGTGCCGGGGAGATCGGGCCTGTTTCGGGACAATCTTTCCTCCATGGCTTTACTGCATCAGCAGCAGTTTTCCGTGACTGAAGCTCCCCGGAACTACACAAACTGGCGACTAGGATCGCGGTCCGGGAGGTTCCGTGACTAGCGATCTCGAGGCTCGACAGATCAACACCATTCGCGGGCTGGCACTGGACGCAGTGAAGCGCGCAAACAGTGGCCACACAGGTACAGCAATGGCCCTTGCCCCACTCGCCCACGTACTTTTCACCAAGGTAATGAAGTACGACGCTAGCGAGCCCGCCTGGCCAGACCGAGACCGGTTCATCCTCTCGGCGGGACACGCCTCGATGCTGTTGTACTCAATGCTTTACCTCACCGGTTACGGAATCGAACTTGATGACATCAAGGATTTCCGTCAGATGGGGTCCCGCACACCCGGCCATCCAGAGGTTGGAGTAACTCCGGGTGTCGAAGTCACGACAGGTCCGCTGGGTCAAGGCATCGCGAACGCAGTCGGAATGGCCCTCGCGGAACGACACCTTCAGAAACGTCTGGGGTCAGAAGTCGTCGACCATAGGATCTGGGCAGTCTGCGGGGACGGCGATCTAATGGAAGGTCTTAGCCACGAAGCAGCCAGCCTTGCGGGACACCAGCAACTCGGAAACTTGGTCGTAATTTATGACGACAACCGAATTACCATTGATGGAGCCACTGAGTTAGCGGTCTCCGATGACGCCCAACGCCGCTTCGAATCGTACGGATGGGACGTCCGTAACCTGGGTGAAGCATCGGAAGATTCAGCTCTCCTAGAAACGTCACTCGTAGGAGCGGCTCAACAAAACGAAAAGCCCACTTTGTTGATACTCCGAAGTCACATCGGTTTTCCAGCCCCGACCGCAGTCGATACTGCTGGCGCTCACGGAGCAATCACTGACGACGCAGAGATTGCTGCAGCTAAACAAGCGATGGGCATGGATCCTGAGTCAACCTTTCAGGTCGACGATGACGTCCTTAATGCTTACCGCCAAGCAGGAATTCGTGGCGTCGCATCTCGAAAGGAGTGGCTGGCGAGAGTGGCAGACAGCGACTTGGACGCTACATGGATCGACACATTGCTGACAGGTACCCCGTTAGCAAACTGGACCGACGAGCTGCCGAGTTATGAAGCCGGAGTGTCGCTAGCTACCCGTAACGCCAATAACCAGGTCGTAGACGCTCTGATCGATGTGGTTCCCTCTTTGGTGTCGGGTTCAGCTGACCTCACGGGGAATACCGGAACCAACATTGCAAGTGACCCAATGACGCCCAGCGCTCCCGAGGGTCGCAAGCTTTACTACGGCGTGCGAGAGCATGGTATGGGAAGCATCGCTAATGGCATGGCGCTGCACGGTGGCATAATTCCCGTAGTCGGCACCTTTTTGGTCTTCGCCGATTACATGAGACCGTCGGTCCGGATGGCCGCTTTGAGTTCGGCGAAGGTAATTTTTGTGTGGAGTCATGACTCCGTAGGTGTAGGTGAAGACGGACCCACCCATCAACCAGTTGAACAGGTTGCCTCTCTACGCGCTATTCCAGATTTACCGGTTATTCGACCAGCCGACGGAAACGAAGTCAGCCAAGCCTGGGAAATCGCGGTCAGTCGAGCTGGACCTACCGCAATCATTCTGACCCGACAGAACGTGCCTGTCTTAGAAGGCACAGCAAAACCAGGCCAGGTGGAACGTGGCGCTTATATCCTCATTGACGCTCCCGATCCTGCTGTCATTCTCGCTGGAACAGGCTCTGAAGTGCAGCTCTGCGTCGAGGCCGCGGGGTCGTTGGCGGAAGACGGTGTTGCTTCTCGCGTGGTGTCAATGCCCTCGTGGGAGCTCTTTGAGCAACAACCAACGGCATACCAGCAGGAAGTCCTACCTTCACAGATTCCAGTTGTCGGTGTCGAGGCCGGGACTTCCTTCGGTTGGGATCGATGGGCAGCCGTAACAGTGACGATTGATGAATTCGGCGCCAGCGCACCAGGCAGCCAAGTAATGGAGCGCTTCGGTATCACTGCTTCGGCGGTAGAGGCGGCTGCCCGTTCACTACTTTCTTGAATAACGATCGGAGACCACAGTGACTCAATCATCTACGACAGACCAACAACTCTTGGATTTGCATCTGCAAGGACAACAGAGCCCGTGGCTCGACAACCTGCGGCGAGGGTGGATCACTTCGGGAGAACTCGACGAATGGGTGAGTGCCGGGATTAGAGGACTCACCTCTAATCCGGCAATTTTTCAGAAGGCCATCGAAGGCAGTGAGGATTATGACCCTCAGTTCAGACAACTGATCAAAGACGGAGTTGCCGTCAAGCAGGCCTATTGGGATTTGGTGACGAGCGATATTCGAGGTGCACTTAAGGCCCTTGCTCCCGTTTATGAATCATCTAAAGGAGTGGACGGCTTCGTCTCTGTTGAAGTAGATCCTGCGCTCGCTCGAGACACGGACCGAACCACTACTGACGCCAGAGCACTTCATCAACTGATCAATGCTCCGAACCTGATGGTGAAAATTCCGGGAACTTCAGAAGGCCTCCCCTCCATAAGGACCATGATCGGTGAAGGTAGGTCGATTAACGTCACTCTGATCTTTTCGGTAAGTCGCTACATCGAGGTTATGGAGTCCTATGTAGCTGGCCTTGAGGATGCTGTCGCGTCGGGTCAGGACGACTTGTCTGACATTGCAAGCGTTGCCTCTTTCTTCATATCTCGAACTGACACTGAAGTTGATCGGCGCCTGGAAGAAATCGGAACCGACCAGGCTCTTGATCTTCGCGGTAAGACCGCTGTGGCTCAAGCGCAGGTCGCCTATCAACACTTCACAACGACCTTTTCAGGCCCGCGTTGGGATGCTTTAGCTGCGAAGGGGGCTCAGGTTCAACGTCCACTCTGGGCTTCGACGAGTACGAAGAATCCCAGATACTCAGAGACGCTGTACGTCGACGAACTGATCGGCCCCAACACCGTCAACACGATGCCAGACAACACTATCGAGGCCTTCATGAATCATGGGTCAGTCACCCGAACCATTGACGCAAATCCGTCGTCTGCACAATCAATACTTGAATCGGTCACCGAGTTGGGGATTGATTTAGAAAACGTCGCACAAGTACTCGAAGAAGAAGGCGTTGCTTCCTTCGTCAAAAGTTTTGATGAATTGATCACGAGTCTCACTGCTAAGGCTGACTCTCTCATGTAATCGCGAGTCAGTTGCAAATTGAAACTAACTGCCCTATCTTCTGCCACGTGAAGAAGGTTTCGGGGCGGGGCACCGACTGTTCAATCCAGCAGACACTTGATGTCATAGGCGACCGCTGGCTGCTGCTGATTCTTCGTAACCTATTTCGCGGTGCACGTCGCTTTAGTCAACTAGAGAACGACCTCGGTATAGCCAAAAACTTGCTGGCCTCACGATTAGCCAAGCTCGTAGAGGCTGAAATTATCGTGCGGGTCCCCTACCAGGAGCGACCGCTACGTCATGAATACCTCTTAACCCAAAAAGGCCGTGACCTTTCACCGAGCCTTGTAGCAATGATGCGATGGGGGGATCGCTGGTGCAACGAAGGAGAAGCTCCGACTCTTCTAGTTCACTCCGAATGCGGAACCCCTCTGGATCAAGTCACTCGTTGTCCGAGGTGCAACGACGCCCTAGATCCTGCACAAATCCGCAGTCGACCCGGCCCCGGGTCAGCGAAGGTGACCCAATAATGATTACGCCCACCGAAGTGGCCCAACAAACTGAACAGCTATCACGTTTGCCATTACAGGAGTTGCTCCTTCGCGCCGCATCCATCAGAGACGCCGCTCACGGAACTCGTATTACCTATAGTCCTAAAGTCTTTATCCCCTTAACCATGCTTTGCAGAGATAAGTGCGGATATTGCACGTTTGCTCAACCGCCAAGCCGCCTAGATCACCCTTACTTGGAACCCGCCGAGGTCCTTGAAATAGCCCGTCACGGGGCGCTTCAGGGTTGCCATGAAGCGCTTTTCACCCTGGGCGAACGCCCAGAGCTTCGATATCCAGTAGCCAAAGAATGGCTCGCCGACAACGGTTACGACAGCACTATCCATTATTTGATCGAAATGTGTCGTTTGGTGCGTGACGAAACTGGCCTGCTTCCACATGCCAACCCCGGTGCACTCTTCCCTGATGAGTTGGCTGCCCTGAGGGAGGTGAGCCCCAGTCAAGGAATGATGCTCGAAAGTCTCAACGAAGATCTCTTGTGCCATCGAGGCTGTCCGGATAAGGAGCCTGCGCGCCGCTTGGCCACTCTTGAAGCCGCTGGCGATCTTCGAATTCCGTATACAACCGGTTTACTGATCGGGATCGGAGAATCGTTGGAGGACCGGATTGAAGCATTGCTCGCCATCGGCGAAAGCCATGAGCTTCATGGACACGTCCAAGAGGTCATCATCCAGAACTTCCTTCCCAAGCTGGGAACAGCGATGCACAAAAGCCCCCCATGTCCTCCTGACGAATACCTCCAAGCGATCGCTCTGGCTCGAATACTTCTGCCGCCTGAAATTCATTTACAGGCTCCACCTAACCTTTCGGATGATTTCGGCGGCTTACTTGACGCAGGTATTGACGATTGGGGCGGTGTTTCACCTGTCACAGCGGACCACGTCAACCCGGAAAGACCATGGCCTGACTTGGATCGCCTCAAAGAGGTTACCGAAGCCCGTCACTTCACACTTGCGCCCCGTTTAACCATCCATCCCGCTTACGCGTTGGATCCCGAAAGATGGTTGGACGAAAGCAACCGCTTCCCCGTGTTGGATCGTAGTGATGCCGAAGGCTTGGGGAGAGACGACCCGGGCGCCCAAATGCCTGAATTAACAATGGAAAACCGAGATGCCGGGTCAGGTGCTGACGTCTTGGTTGCCGACGAAAACAGCACACAGTGGTACTCAGGCGGGGCAGCCCATTCACCCCGAACGATTCTTCCAGGTAGAGCCTCGGTCGGCGGCGAGCTGAAGGAGGTCCTAGACGGGGTCATGAGCGGCCAAGAAGTCGATCGCGATCAAATCATCACCCTCTTCAACGCTAGAGGTCCGGAAGTTGTGGCTGTTGCGGAAGTTGCTGACCAGCTCCGCCAAGACACCGTCGGCGACAAAGTCACTTGGGTCCACAATCGAAACATCAATTACACCAACGTTTGCACCTTCAAGTGTCGATTCTGCGGTTTCTCTAAAGGACCACTCTCCTTAAACCTCCGAGGGACTCCCTACATGCTTACGCTCGGAGATATCCAAGAAAGAGTCATCGAAGCTGCTCAACTTGGAGCTACCGAGGTGACTCTGCAGGGAGGTATCCATCCGAGTTTCGACGGTGATTACTACATCGACGTCTGTGAAGCCATCCATGACGTCGTTCCGGACATGCACCTTCACGGGTTCACAGCGCTCGAGGTGATCGAAGGCGCCAAGAGGTTAGGTGAATCGTTGGCCGAGTACCTGACTCGACTTAAGGCGGCTGGACTCAAGTCCCTTCCCGGAACGGCAGCCGAGATCCTTGATGAAGAGGTGCGCCAAATCCTCTGTCCGGACAAAATTTCGACCGACGAATGGCTGGACTGTCATGAGGCAGCCCACGCTGTGGGGCTCCACTCAAATATCACAATCATGTTTGGGTCCATAGAAGAACCACGCCACTGGGCAAATCACATCGTCAAAACAAGGGCACTCCAAAAACGCACCGGCGGCTTCACCGAATGGGTCCCTTTACCCTTTGTGCATATGGCCAGTCCTATCTATCTCCAACGGCAGGCGAGACGAGGACCGACTTTCAGAGAAACCCTGTTGATGCATAGCGTCGGCAGAATTGCCTACCACGGGCTGATCGACAATATTCAAGTTTCCTGGGTCAAGATCGGCATTGAAGGTGCTCAACAGATCTTGAAAGCCGGAGCCAATGACTTGGGCGGGACGCTCATGGATGAAAACATCAGCCGCGCTGCTGGAGCACAGCACGGTCAAGGCTTAATCGAGGAAGATTTTCGAAAGCTCGTTCAACCGCTTGGCCGAACGATTCGACAGCGAACAACGTCATATGGTGAAGCAGATGGTCGACCAGCCGTCGTCAAAACCACCACAATCACTGCCGATAACCCAACCGACAAAAAATTAATTCCCGTCGCTGCACTCGGCGATCAGATTTAGTTTGCGCTGCAAGGATCCGAAGGACGCCAATCAGTCTTTGGCTTAGAGCGTTGTTGATTCGGGTGTTTGGCCAATAATTGCAGCAGCCTTGTCAATTGCCCTCCGTGCTCTCGAAAGCCGTTTTTCTGACTCTGGTCGTTTCGCGTTTACTCCGTCTTCATCGATAGCTGTTTGTAACGCAGCGATCCCAAGGTCACCGAGCTCTTCTGAGATCGAAACCAAACGGGTACGAATGTCTTCCAGACGCTCCTGCACATCAACCACCTTTCGTCATAATGGAGTCGATTATCTCTAAAGGATGTCTGACCTCAACGCCAGCTGCGCGGAGGTGCAAAAGACACCCTGGGTTAGCGCTCGCGACTTCCGGCGCCCCGGCGCGCCTTATCGATTCAATTTTTCTATCTCGCACCTGCGAAGCGGTCTCCTGATGGAAAGCAGAATATGCCCCTCCAGCCCCACAACATAAGCCCTCATCGTCTAAGCCAACTGGCTCCACATAGCGGCCCAACACTTGGTAAACCGCGTGGTGAGATTTTTGGACGTGTCGCAAATGACATGGATCCTGGACGGCGACCCGCCCACTTGCCTCCTGGATCTCAGGTAGTTCGTCGAGCCGCTCTGCTAACCACTCATGGACATCGAAGACCCGAGTGGAAAATTTCTCAGCTAGTTCTGTCCCCAGTAAGTGACCGTACTCTTTGAGTTGAGCACCACAACCAGCGGAATCAACAAGAATTGGTGCATCGCCTGGAAATGCGGTCATCGTTCTTTCTGCGAGGAGACGAGCATCTTCACCGAGCCCAGCATGGACGTGCAAAGCCCCACAACAGGCCGCCGCTTTATTTGGAAATTGGACACCAGCCCCAGTTGCTTCGACGACACGTTGGACCGCTCGGTGAGTGTCCCGCATCCAGGCATCCATGATGCAACCAGTGAACAGCCACACGTCAGTGCCACTTGCTACCAGCGGACGCTGAATAACGGGTATCCGAGGAAGCCCCAGTTTCTTCGGCACCACTTTGATCCATTGCAAGAGAGCAAGAACCCTGGAAACGAACGCTAGGACGGTGGGCCGACCCAATATGCCGTACCCGAGCCGTCGCCACCAAGGCTGGTAAGAGGTTTGCGTCGCCAACGCTTCTCGGGTCGTCTCCATCATCGATCCAAATTCCACACCAGCTGGACATGCTGTTTCGCATCCGCGACATTGAATGCAGGCGTCCATGAATTCCACGAATTCTTCGTCGATGAAACCAGTGCTTTCAGCATGTTTCATTAGAGCGATCCGCCCGCGCGGTGACGCAGACTCTTCTTGAGTCACGCGATACGTCGGACAGTGCGGAAGACACAATCCGCAGGAAACGCATGACACGAGGTCATCGTGTGGAATGCCGAGATTAATTTCTACCTTTTTCACAGTGGCACCACCTGACGACCCGGGTTCAAACGTCCGTTCGGATCCAATCTACGTTCGAGCTCACGCATGAGTGATTCGTTAGTTTTGGATATCTTTTGGGCCTTGCTTGGTCTATCGCTGTGGACAATCCCAACGCCAATTTCAGCGATCCAATTTGTGTCATCAACGGAGAGGTTTCTCAGTGCTTTTGGTTCGACAGAGAAGCGACCATCGCTTGGCAACGGAGGTGGGCCTTCTACTTCAGTGAGGTCAAGTAGTGCAGCTTCAGCCTCGACATCCGATGAGACGCCCTCGAGACACACCCACACCTGCTCTCCGTTCCAGAGAATCGACGATGGTCGATACAAGCGCGCATAGACCTCGAAAGGGTCGATAACCCCCGTTAGCCATCTTGTGGCCTGGGGCTTAGGTAGGCAACGAAGGATCACTTCAGCTAAGCAACCTAATTTGCCTAAAGAACCCACCATGAGCCGACACAAGTCGTAACCAGACACGTTCTTTACGGTCGGACCCCCTGAGGTCACAATTTTGCCGTTGCAATCGATATGTCGAATTTGAAGCACTAGATCACGCATATGGCCGTACCTGAGGCGTCGTATCCCGCTTCTACCTACGGAAAGAGCCCCACCCACCGTCGCGTTGGGGGGCATGTCGAACGGCACCATCTGCCCATGTTGCGCGAGCTGCTCCGATAGCTCGCGCAATGTAGTTCCGGCTCCACATCGAACTGTCATTTCCTCGGGCTCGTGAGACCAAATACCGCTTGGCGCGGTTACTTCTCGGGCCGAACCATCAGGGGTACCGCCAACGTTCCACTGGGTTCTGCCGCCAACCACTGTTATCGGGTCACTAGTACCTACTTCAGCCGAGAATTTGTGCACCTCCTCCGGTACAGCATGAAGAGAACTCACACCCAGGCTCCGTCTGGCACATGCTGACCAAAGGAATCACTGCACCGCGATCCGGACGGCAAGACCTTTAATGGGTTCGCGAAGCCCTGTGGGTCAAATGCCTCGCGAACCATGTCCTGAGTCGCCATGTCGTGTGCGCTGAATAGCATGCCCATGTAGTCGCGCTTCTCGAGTCCGATTCCATGTTCCCCACTGAGTACTCCGCCTGCCTCAATTGAGGCGGTAATAATTGCGCGTCCAGCGGCGTGCACCCGTTCCAACACACCTTTCTCACCACTGTCATACGCCAAAATGGGGTGAAGGTTTCCGTCTCCGGCGTGGAAAACGTTTACTGCGATGAGGTCGTAGGCATCAGCGATTTTGTAAACCTTGTCTAGAACTTCCACCAATTTTCCGCGTGGTACGACGGTGTCGTGGAGGTAGTAGTCGGGTTTGATCCGGGCTACCGCACCGAACGCATTCTTTCGTCCCTTCCACAACAACTCACGCTCTTCGTTATCGGCCGCTATTCGGATATTTCCAACCTGGTGTCGTTCTGCGACTGAACGTACGACCTCAACTCCGTGTTCAACTCCGCCGGGTAATCCATCAAGTTCGACTAACAAGACAGCATCAGCTTCTGTCGGGTATCCGGCATTGACGAATGCTTCGACAATTTCTATGGCCCGCTTATCCATCATTTCTAGAGCTGCTGGTATCAAGCCGGCCGCGATGATCGCGGAAACTGTGGCGGCTCCATCTCGCACATCAGGAAAGTCAAGAAGAAGAGTTCGGATAGCTGGTGGGTTTGGAGTTAGACGAACGGCGACTTTAGTAGCAACGCCCATCGTGCCTTCCGACCCAACGAAAAGTCCGCGAAGGTCGTACCCAGGCGGTTCTGCCGACAAATCACCTAGAACCGTCACACTTCCATCTGGCAAGACCACTTCGATCGCCGCGACGTGAGCGCTAGTTACCCCATAGGCGAGGCAGTGCGGTCCCCCACTGTTGTTGGCGACATTTCCCCCAATAGAACAAACCTGCTGACTGGAGGGGTCTGGTGCGAAGTGGAAGCCCCTCGGAGTTAGTTCCTTAGTCAAATCTAGATTAAGAACGCCTGGTTCAACCCACGCAATACGATTCTCAAGATCGACTTCGATGATCTGGTTCATCTTGGCCGTAGCAATTATGACCGGATCCCCTACTGGCACCGCACCACCTGCCAGACCAGTGCCCGAACCTCTAGCTAAGAATGGTCGGTCATGTTTTCGGCAGATCTCCACAATCTGGCGTACCTCCGCCGTAGCGACAGGTAAGCAAACGATTGATGCTTGGCCTTGCAGGACCGAGCCATCCTTGCCGTATAGACCTAATTCAAAATCACCATCCCGAGCTCGGTCACCTAAAACGGTTCGTAAATCATCGAGGATGTTCGCATGAGGAGACGTCTGCACGATGACGAACGTATCGTAGGATGGAGGTGTGACGAAGCCCTTAGCGTCATCTAATCCAGATCGAGAATGGTTATCTTTCGAAGATCCGAGCGAACACAGGACTTGGCTCTTCGATATAACCTTCTTGGCGAGCGCTTGGACATGCATCTACGGGGCGGGCTGCCCGGGAGTTGCATCCGAACCAGCGCCAGAAGAGCAGCTTGGGTGTTGCACACACGGGGCCTATATTTCAGATGATAAGGACCTAGAACACGTTCAGGAGCAAACCAAACACCTCACTCCAGAACTCTGGCAACACCACGACACCGCAGCGAGCCTCGGTGGGTCCTT
The DNA here is from genome assembly GCA_002457435.1 of Acidimicrobiales bacterium MED-G01. Lineage (GTDB taxonomy): Bacteria > Actinomycetota > Acidimicrobiia > Acidimicrobiales > Poriferisodalaceae > MedAcidi-G3. The sequence goes on from NTLA01000006.1 coordinate 53,472, forward strand.
ATGGCAAGACGATGAGGGTTGGTGGAGGACCCGGGTGGTTGATGGGGCTTGCATCTTCCAAAATCGGCCCGAGCACCTCAACGGTGCCGGTTGCGCATTCCATCACCTAGCTCTCGCAACGGGAACGCAACCGATGGAGCGCAAGCCGGAAATCTGCTGGCAGGCTCCTGTTCGCAGAGAAGACCACGAAACGGTGACCGGCCATATATACACAATGGTGCGCGAGTGGGAAAAACGTGATTGGGGTGGAGAAGAAACTGATATCTGGTGGTGGTGCACTTCTGACTCACAAGCACACGTTGGGGCAACACCGGTATATGAGCAGATGGAGGATGAACTGACGACAATTTGCGGCGCGACAGTGTATGGGTGGCTTCGAACAGAACTGGATCGCCGAAACTCAGAAGCTGTTTTTCTCCCTCACCCGACAGTGAGACGCACCTAGTCCCGAATCGTTAGGGCTTTTCCTCTTCGTTCTCATCCAAATCTGCGTACTTGTCTGCAAGATCAGAATAGTCGTCATCGTACTTATCGGCGAGGTCACCGTATTGATCGTCGGGCGCGTCATCTTCTTCCTTCGAGAACAAGTCAGGTTCATCGAATTCGAAATCTTCAACCGAAAATGCGGCAGCATTTTCTCTCTGGAATTTACGCGCCTCTTCGTACCGGCGATGACGACCCTTCTTCACGGATGGCTCCTCGTCTCCAAACCGTCTACCCGCGACTCCCTACTAGCCACAAAGTGAAACAACGCACAGGAGTCACTTCTTTTCTAGCAGATATTTTGAACAAAAATTGGGTCGTTACCCATCGAAATTCGCTTTATTTTCCGTGACAGAGGCCGAACGGGGTTCGAGAACCAGACCTCCGTCGCTGTCGAATGCTAAAGAGGCGCGTCCTTCCACTAAATCCGCGATCCTGCTCCCAACAAGGTCGGACCTCCAACCAGTGCCTAGACGAGGGCTTTTAGCTCCTCGAAGCAGGTCGTTGATATCGGACCTAGTGGCTAACAACGCAGGGTCAAGAGCTTCATCCTTTGCAACTTGTGAAATCCAGGCCGACACAAGTGTCACTGCTGCCCTCATTTCGTTGCCCAGTTGAGGACCTTCATCAACATCTAAAGTCGCCACTTCGTCGGCCGTCATTCGCATTCCCTCCGACACCAAACTTAAGATCTCTTGTCCGGCTGCCTCTTTCAAAGAACGCCCATCAAGGCCGCGAATAGCTTTGAGTTCGGTGACGGTTGTCGGAGCACGTTGCGCTATTCCAACCAGCGCTAAGTCAGACAACACGAACCGAATGGGAACATCTTTGCGCTGAGCTGTAATTTCTCTCCATTCAGCTAAGACTGATGCCACACAACGCGGCTTTCCGCGCAAATGCCGTGCCTCCTTAATCCGCGTCCATGCAAGCCCGGGGGACAGATTCGGCTTTGACTTTTGGTGCAATATTTCGCATTCAGTCAGAGCCCAGTCCAAACGTCCAGCCTCTTTGAGGTCGAAGACGAGCCGGTCATGTACCTCGAACAGATATTTCACATCATTTGCCGCGTAATCCCGTTGGTTCCTTCGAAGTGGCCGTTCAAACCAATCAGTTAACCGATCGCCTTTGGGTAACCGCAGTCCTACGTATCTCTCTACTAGCGCCGATAGGGATGGTGTGCTCATGCCGGTGAAACCTGCTGCCACCTGCGTGTCGAATAAACGCCGCGGTCCGATGCCACATGCACGCTCCAGCACTTCGATGTCTTGGGAGGCGGCATGCATAACGAAGACAACATCACTATCTAAGACTTCAGCTAACGGCGCCAAATCCACTGCGAGAGGGTCAACGAGAAAAGTTTCGGTATCTACCTTCACTTGGAGCAACGCCACCTTCGGCCAATAGGTTCGCTCCCGATGGAATTCAGTATCAAGAGCTACGCGGTTGACTTCGAGCGCTTTCGTGACAACTTCAGCCAGAGCATCTTGCGTTTCCACCCAAGAGTAGGCAACGTCCTCATTTTCTCCAGCAAGACCATCGTCTGATTCGACGGTTGGCGTTAATCGGCGCGAGCGAGTCACCTAGCTCCAGACTCAACGGTGCGTTCCGAATCAAGCCAAGCAAGGACGCCCCCAGTGACGTTGAACGCATCGATGCCCTGAGTACGCAGGTACCCACATGCTTCGGCACTTCTAACTCCACTTCGGCAAATAACGTAAACGGGCCCGTCGGTTGGAATTTCATCTAGGCGAGCAACGACCTCACCCAGGGGCATGAGTCGACTGCCTACAACACGACCCTCATCCCATTCGGCCTGTTCTCGAACGTCTATGACCACAGCGCTGTTGGCAATCTGGCCTTCCAACTCGTCAACTGAAATTTCGGGAACGTTCATATATCGACCTCCCATTCAGAGGATACATCTAGCTTCCGCGATTCTTGATCGTTAAGTCGTCAACTAAGGCTTCGAATTGTGTTGGGGTGTTTATATTCTGCGTCTCTTCTGCGGAGGCGTCGACCACCTCAACATCGGCATCCTTCAGCACAAGCTTGGGCCCACGCTGTCCGGCTTCATAACCGGCCTTAAGTAGACCAATTGATGACTCTTTATAAAGGCCGATCAGTGGTTGCAATCGGACGCATTTAGCTAAGACAACTGGTTTGTCGGTCCTCACCCCAGCGCTCACTATTGTTCGGAATAGTTTTGCAGATACAAGAGGCACGTCACATGGGCAAACCAAGATGTCACCTAACCGTTCTATCGCGCTGATTAGAACATGCAGAGGACCTTGGCCACCGATCACGTCAGGTAAAATCGGCAGCTTCACTCCGTCCTGGCCTCCAAGCGCAAGCACCGGCTCCACTCCAGCCTGGCCCATGGCGTCGGCAACCCATTCGGCCATCGGACGGCCAGCTAGCACCAAAGATGCTTTGTCCTGGTGCATGCGCGTCGATGCGCCGCCGCAAAGTACAGCGCCAGTAATTTTCATTCCGAGTCTGGCACTCCGGACGGATCCAGCTGCATTAGGAACTGAGCACACCTCTCGGCCTCATCAAGTTCATTGATCGCCACCGCACATCGATGTAAGCCGAGCAATGCTCTCAAGAAACCGTTATTGGTGTGTTCGCTCCACCTCACGTAACCGCTCCCTCGCCAACCCGATGCACGCAGCGTGTCTAGCCCTCGGTGATAGCCGACTCTGAAGTAGGCGTAAGCCTCGGTGGGATCTTCACTCAGATTACCCAGAGCAACCCAGGCGTCCAGATAACGCGGCCATCGGCCAGCGACGGCGGCAGCCATCTTCTTCTTGTCCGAATCTGAGGCCCTGAGCGCCTCTTCCAAAGCGGACACAGCCTCCGCTTCGTATTGAGGGATGACTGTTTCTGGCAGGCCACCTGTCGTCAGGTGAATTGGCTGTTCCGGCATGTGCTGACTTTACCTCCGTTGCCTTAATTTGGCTTGGACGCCAATTCAAGGACGTCCGCTACGAGTTTCGCAACCTCTCGAGAATGCGACATTGGGGCGTCATGTTTGGCCCCCGGAATTTGCACCACGCTGGCTCGTGGCCCTTCATCGGCGAAGACTGTGGCTGCTCTTTGCGCGTGCGCACCAGATAATTCGCCCACCGCAAGAATTAGCGGGACCTGGACGTCCGCTATTCGATACTGCTGACTTATTTGGGTGTTCAGCTCGTGAACCATTAACGTTCCGAGGTTTCGCAGTTTCAAGTGGGTGTTTGCCGGCAAGTCTCGCCAGCGACCCTCTCCAATCATCCGTTTGACGAAGTGTTCGGCTGCATCGCCCGGATCAATCTCAGCTCCGGGCGGCGAAGGCCACCACGATTCCCAACCACGGGGAGCTTCATAAGAAATTGCTGCGCGTATCGCGGGATTGGATCGACTCGCGGCAGCAAGGGCGACACTTCCTCCGTAGCTGTGACCGAAGAGCACTGTGGGTCTGTCTCCGACTACGACCTCGAGATCGTCGACGTGTTGATCGAAGGTGCAGGGAATCCCCGAAAGTTCTGAGCGTCCATATCCTCGCCGGTCATATCGGACCACATCGCACTCTCTAATTTTTCTGGCGACCCGAATCATTCCAGCTGCTCGGTCGACCGCTCCGTGGATCATCACGACCTGCAGCGGCGTGTTGATAGAAGGGCCGCGATAAATAGCTAATCCATTCTTATTTTCCTGAAATCCTGTCACTGATCAGGGAACTCGCAGCACCCTGAGGGTGTCAGTCGCGTGGGTTGCGGCACTTGAGCCGGACACGACGACCACCGTGTCCCCACTACGAACCACTCCCACTCGAGCCGCTGTGGCCACCGCCTCTTCAGCAGTTGCCGCTGGCGTTGCCTGTTCGTTGAAAATCAATGGTCGTGTCCCCCATGACAGTGAAAGCTGGTTAGCAGTGCGGTCATCGAAAGTCATTCCGAAGAGTGGGACTGTCGGCCTGAATCGGGCGACACTTCGAACAGTGAAACCTGAACGACTCAAACAAATGATCGCCTCCGCATCAGTGTCAGTGGCTGTGCGCGCTGCAGCCATGGTGAGAGCATCAGTCACGCGTAAATAGGCAGCGTCAGATTTCGATTCCCTACGGATCGCCTGAATGTGTTCAGACCAACTCTCATAACTAAATTTCTCATCAGCCCGGGCAGTTATTCTGGCCATGGTTCGAACGGCATTGATAGGGTCCCGCCCGATCGCCGTCTCTCCACTCAGCATGACAGCAGATGTCCCGTCGAACACTGCGTTTGCTATATCTGAAGCTTCAGCACGAGTTGGAGTAGGCGCCGAGACCATCGACTCAAGCATTTGAGTCGCGGTGATTGCTGGTCGTCCAAGAGCAATACATTCTTGGATGATGTGTTTTTGGAGGTGCGGCAATTCTTCTATATCTTCCTCGGTCCCCAAATCTCCTCTTGCCACCATCACTGCCCCTGATGCCTCAATGATGCCCTCCAGGTTCGACACCGCGGCTTTTGTTTCGATCTTTGCGATAATCATTGGCCCACGCGGGGCTGGTTCCACACCTAACCGCCTGATGTCGTGGGCTGAACGCACAAAGGATAGAGCCACCATGTCCGTACCCAGCTCAACAAAGGTGTCCAGGAGGGTTAAATCATGATCAGTTGGGGAACTGAGCCGGAGGCGGTCCGACGGAATATGAATACCAGGACGCCCCTCGAGTCGTCCTCCATGAACCACGCGAGCCTTTAGGCGATCACCTTCACTTTCTTCTACTTTGACTACGACTTGGCCATCACCGAATGACAGGCTGTCGCCGAGTTGGACATCTTGCAGCAAGTTCGGATAGTCGACGTTTATAAAATCACTCGAACTGTCTGAGCCCTCGACGCCGAGAGATACCTGAGTGTCCTCGATAAGTTCGACACCCCCCTCGTTGAAAGGCGCGCAACGAATTTTCGGCCCAGGTAAATCCACCACAATCCCAACGTGTTTCCCCAGATTCGATGCCACCTTCCGAACCATGTGGAATTTTTCCACCTGCTCGTCGAGAGTGCCGTGGGCCAAACCAATACGAGCGACATCCATCCCGGCTTCGATCATCCCCCGAAGAGTTGACTCATCCTCAGAGGCTGGGCCAATAGTCGCGATGATTTTAGTTCGTCGTGCCATTACCTCCACGGTACCGAGACATCACGAAAAGGCCAGAAAGAATTTGTACTGTTCATCGGATCGTCAATAAGCCCGAAATGGCGACCGGGTCCTCTGAAGCCCTATGGTCAACCCCGATGGAATTGATCTTCGTTCGTCACGGCAGACCACAGCAGATTCAAAATTCGGATGGCACTCCAGCCGATCCTCCACTTGCAAAAATCGGGCGAGAGCAAGCTTTGGCTGTTGCTTCTTGGTTGAGCGAAGAGTCCATCGACCACATCTACACGAGCCCCATGCGCCGCGCTCGTGAGACCTGTCAACCGATTGAGGAGGCCTTGGGCCTCACGGCCACCGTCCACGACGACATCAGCGAGTTTGATAGAGACTCCAGTTCTTACGTTCCTATGGAAGTCCTAAAAGAGACGAACCGTAAAGCATGGGAGCGCATGGCATCTGGTGCGATGAGTAGTTCCCCAGAAACGCTTTCAAGTTGGTACACCGCCACAGTGACCCAAGTTGAAGCAATCGTCCGGGGCCACAGCGGTCAGCGTGTCGCTGTTGTGTGCCATGGGGGTGTGATCAACGCCTACCTAGCACGGTGCCTTGAGTTTGATATTCAGGGTTTTATGAAATTCGATGTTGATTACACGTCAGTGACTCGAGTCTTGGCTTCAGAAGCCGGGCACAGGAGCGTGAAATCGGTTAACGAGACAGCACACTTTCGCAATCAACCGCATTTAATGGTGCGCTGACAAAGCTTTCGAAATTAGTTGTTTGGAACTTCCGAAAATGGCAACTCTTTGTCAGTTCTTACGTCGCCAGGGAGACCCAATACTCGCTCGCCTAAAATATTTCGCATTACTTCGGACGTTCCGCCCTCAATCGAGTTAGCCCTTGAACGCAAGAATTGCTGTTGGGTGCTGGCAAGGCCCATGGCGGTTCCTGAACGTTCAATCGAGTAAGAGTCGTACAACATTCCTTGAGAGCCCAGGAGCTCGACATTGAACTCATGAATGTCCTGGTTATTTTCAGCAAAAGCGAGCTTTCCTGTCGAGCCTTCGGGGCCCGGGACTCCCTTTGCTCTATTTTGACTCGCTCTGATGTTTGTCAGGCGAGCTACCTCGGACTTGGCCCAAAGCGCCATAAGGCGGTCTCTCAAGGCTGAAGTCTTCCTGGCTTCTTCCATTTCTGCCCAGAGGCGAACTGAATCACTTATTGGCCCTGATCCACGAGGAGCCTGTCCGCCTCCTATGGCGACTCGTTCGTTCATCAAAGTCGTCAACGCGACCCGCCATCCATCTCCCGGTTCTCCCAATCTTTCGGAATCAGGTATCCGTGCGTCTGTGAAATAGACTTCGTTAAATTCAGCGTCTCCAGTCATCTGACGCAGAGGGCGAACTTCTACTCCGGGTTGGTCCATATCGACGACGAAGTAGGACAAACCTTTGTGTTTCGGGGCTTCTGGGTCGGTCCGCGTAACCAGACAACCCCAACGGGATACGTGAGCAAGGGTGGTCCAAACTTTCTGTCCATTAACAATCCACTCCTCTCCATCTTTAACGGCGTGACTTGTTAAACCGGCGACGTCGCTTCCAGCTGATGGTTCGGAGAAAAGCTGGCACCAAATCTCTTCGGTGCTAAATAGCGGCCGTAAATACCGTTGCTTCTGGTTTTCGCTTCCATGGGTATACACGGTCGGTCCACACATGCCGTATCCGATGGGGTTCCGTGGCCAGCACATAGGGGCACCCGCTTCAACGAGCTGAGCATTTACATGCCCTTGAAGCTTCGGTGCCATACCTAAACCTCCGAATTCTTCGTCGAAATGAATCCAAGCGAGGCCAAGATCGTACTGCGCTCCCAAAAAATCAACCCTTGATCCAGCGGGATCGTGTTCCCGAAGTAGCTGTTGCACTAACGAGTCGAGGTGTTTTTCTTCCTTATCAGAGTCCACATTTCCTCCAGGGGTTCTCGCGATCAGGCCTACAGTTTGCATCGTCGTGCTGGATAATGCGAAATTGCTCTGAAGAGAGGCGGACCGTCCACTCGACCGCTCTTACGGCAGGCTTTGTGATGACTGCCGGCAACACAATGCACTCAGTTAAGGCGACTCCACAACCGTGTTGCTAACGCTCTTATTTCGTCTGCTCCACGTTGGTTGCTTCTCGCAGCTAGTTCGTCCATTTGGCGAGCCGCTTCATCAGTTCTACCGACAGCCTCTAGAGCTGAAGCTAACTGTCGGGCTTCAGCTATGGAAGGATTCTCGAAACACAGAGCTAATTCAAGGGTGGGAATCAGATCTTTTGTCGATCTGCTTTTGAGATGAATCATCCTCAAGTTATTCAACATTCGGGACAAAATTGACTGATTGGGGACCTGATCTAAATAGTCTTCCTTGAATTCTGCCGATGGGTGAAGCCGAACGAATAGCTCTTGGGCCTCGTATCGGCTGATCATTTTTCCTTCGAACGGGTTTACGAAGTTGTTGGGGTCCTCGTATTCCCGAAGGAGGAAGTGACCGGGCATACCAACACCAAGCACTTGGATCGAGCACCGACGAGCAATCTCTATGACTAAGACTCCGAGTGATATCGGAATTCCACGTTTGTATTCGATGACCTGATCGATATAGCTATTCCTAGGCGCAAAGTAGTCCAACTCGTCTCCCGCAAAGCCGAGCTCACCGAATAGGCACTCGACAACTCCCTCCAAGGTTCTTGTCGACACTTGCTCAGCTAAATCGTCCAGTTTGGTTAACTCCTCATCGAAATTGAAGGTCCGATCCTGGCAATGGCTACTGAGCGTCAACGCCCCTAGGTCTAGAGGTACGTGAGGTCTTGATAGAAGCTCTCTAAAACGGCCCAAATCGGAGTACTGCGAGGAAGTCACTAGGTCCGGAGAGTAGCTTGGCGAACAACGTTGACGGTGAACCGAGAGACCACAAACGATGCCTATCCCTCATCCTTATCTGGATACAAGCACTCCAGTGCCGATCGCACACCGCGGTGGGGCTGGCACTTGGCCCGAAAACACGATGCCAGCATTCCAAGGTGCAGTTGATCTCGGGTTTCAATATGTGGAGACGGACGTGCATGCGACTGCTGATGGTGTTCTGGTCGCCTTCCACGATAATCAATTGGACCGTGTGACCGATCAGGTCGGCAAAATCTCTGAACTGGCGTGGAGCGATGTGCAGAAGGCCTTGGTGGACGGGAGAGAGCCGATACCTCGGTTTGCCGAACTCATGCGGAGTTTTCCGAATCTGAAGGTCAACATTGACCCCAAATCTAACAATGCGGTGGAACCGCTAATTCGAGAGTTGAAGCAGTTGCAAGCTCTCGACAGAGTCTGCGTGGGTGCCTTTTCCGATTCACGGTTGGGAAAGTTTCACGAAGAATTCGGACAAGACATATGCCTCAGCATGGGTCCGATTGAAGTAGTCGCAGCGCGTTTTTCTTCTTGGGGCTTTCCGAAATCGAGCTTCCGGGCCCGTGCCGCACAAGTACCGATTCGCCAAGGACCTATACCGATCGTTGACAAGCGTTTCATTGCTCGTATGCATTCGCTTGGCATCGCTGTCCATGTTTGGACAATTGACGAGGTACAAGAAATGAACTGGCTCCTGGACCTCGGCGTGGACGGAATCATGACTGATGTGCCGGCAACACTTCTTGACGTGTTCAAGCAGCGTGATCTATGGCCGAAAGGTTGATCTGGTTGCGATGCTCGATACGACAGTGATTCAAGAATTTCAAAGAATTGTTGGAACCAATCACGCTCTACAAGAAGAGGCTTTAACCAATAGTTACACCACAGATTGGACTGGCAGATTTCAAGGGAAATCACCCATGGTGCTCAGACCTGCCGACACATCTCAGGTTTCCGAACTAGTGAAAGTTGCTCAGAGCGCCGGCCTGAGCATCGTTCCTCAAGGGGGCAATACCGGGTTGGTGGGCGGAAGCATTCCGCTTCATGAAGAGATTGTTATTTCAACTTTGCGCATGGATCACTGCGAACCTGTCGACGCCTTAGCGCAGCAAGTGACAGTCGGTTCGGGCGTGACACTGGCGAAAGCGCAATCGCATGTCTCCCATCTCGACTTGGAAATAGGAGTAGATCTAGCCGCCCGGGATAGTTGCACGATCGGTGGAATGATTGCCACTAACGCCGGTGGAATCAATGTCGTTCGTTACGGTCCCATGCGAGATCAGCTTTTGGGGATTGAAGCTGTTTTGTCTGATGGATCGATAATCAGTCACCTCGAAGGTCTAGAGAAAGACAACACGGGATACAACTTTCCTGGTCTGTTGGCTGGGAGTGAAGGCACACTAGCGATCATCACGAAGGCACGATTACGCCTACATCCTCGTCCAAGCGAGCGCTGCTCAGCCATGATTGCGTTCAAGACTGTAGATGACGCCGTGGTTGCCACATCACAATTGCGACGCGCTCTTCCGGCCTTGCAAGCTGTTGAAGTCATATTCAGTGAAGCTATGTCCATAGTCTCGGATCACATTGGGGCTTCAGTTCCTGTGGGAGCTGGATGTCAGGCTTGGCTTCTCGTCGAAGTAGCTGCTAACACCGACCCGACAGATGAGTTAGCTCATGCCATCGACGACCTAGGGCCGTTGGTTGTAGATGTCGCAGTTGGCTTGGACACCGCAACTCAAAACGGCCTCTGGCAATACCGAGAAAAAATCACCGAAGCTATCGCCACCCAAGGGACACCCCACAAGCTAGACGTGACGCTTGGCGCATCTCGTCTTTCTGAGTTCGTGACCGAGGTTCCCGCATTGATTTCTAGGGTTGACGGCCAAGCGACAACGGTCATGTTCGGTCACTTAGGAGACGGCAATGTTCACGTCAACATTTTGGGTGCCGATGGGGATGAACCCAAGGAGAGCGTCGATGATGCTGTACTGCAGTATGTCGCTCAACTCGGCGGAAGCATTTCCGCTGAACATGGAATCGGAACAGCCAAGAAAGAATTTCTCCATCTCAATCGATCCGAAGCGGAGCTAGCAGCCTTTCGTGCAATCAAGAAGGGTCTCGACCCGCAGGGAGTCCTCAATCCAAATGTGCTCTTACCAACCGAGTACTCGTGACTAATTACGGCCCCTCAGTGCCTTTCGCTGCGCGCTACGCACGGAATGGGATGGTGTGTTCAATTGATCATCTAGCCAGCAGCGCTGGGGTATCGGTGTTGCGCAAGGGAGGGAATGCAGCTGATGCTGCCATCGCTGCCTCGGCCGTCTTGGCGGTAACAAGCCAACATATGTGTGGTGTTGGTGGGGATCTCTGGGCCCTGGTTCATGTACCGGGAGAACCGCAACCTTTTGCATTGAACGCAAGCGGTCACAGCGGAAGTGGAGCTGATCTGGATAGCTTGAGCGCAGACGGTTTTAGAGAAATGCCGTTCCATAAGGATCCCAGAAGTGTCACTATCCCTGGGTGCGTCGATGGCTGGCTTGCTCTTCACCAAAGATTCGGTCGACTCCCTCTGGATCAAATATTTGCTGACGCAATTGATCTCGCCAATCAGGGTTTCCCTCTAAGTGCTGAATGCGCTCAAGCGACAAAACTGTTGGAGCACATCGATAACACCGACGATTATTTCGTCAACGGGCTACCGCAGCCCGGGGAACTCATTCGGCGTAGCAGCCTTGGGGAAGCTCTCGAGGGCGTCACCCGCGGTGGCCGCGAAGCTTTCTACGAAGGAGCATTCGGGGAGGAATTTGTTGCCTTCGGTGCTGGCGAATACACCAGCGAAGACCTGCAGAACATCCAGGCAGATTGGGTCGAACCGCTCGCCGTCGAGGCTTTTGGTCAACGAATTTGGAGTCTGCCACCAAACTCCCAAGGATATCTATGTCTTTCATCGGCGTGGATTGCCAATCAACTCGAAATACCGGCCAATTCTTCTGACCCTCTGTTTTGGCACTTATTAGCCGAAGCCTCTCTCCAAGCGGGCTTTGACCGACCAGATGTGCTCCACCAAGATGCTGACGGCGACTGGTTGCTGGATCCGGAGCGTTTGCAGCCACGGGCGTCTGCTATCAGCCCACTCCATACTTCGAGATTGCCGGCAGGCGTGAACGATGGTGACACCATCTATTTAAACGCCGTGGATGCGGATCGCATGGGAGTGTCATTAATACAGTCGAACGCATCAGGGTGGGGCGCCTTGGTCTTTCTTCCGAAGCCTAGAATTTCGCTGCATAACCGAGGAATCGGATTTTCGCCTAACCCCGATAGCCCTGCCGCATACGGACCCCGCAAGCGTCCTCCCCACACATTGGCTCCAACACTGGTAGAAAATCTCGACGGGACCCTGCGCTCTCTGGTTGGCACAATGGGTGGTGACTCTCAGCCGCAGGTGGTGTTGCAACTGCTAGCTCGCTTGTTTGTATCAGGCGAAGACCCGGGACAGGCGCTCGCTGCCCCACGTTGGCGATTCGCTGCTTCCCCTTCGAATGGATTCAATACCTGGGCGGAACCAAGGGAAGTCATCCTGGAGATAGAAGGTCAGCATCCGAGCTTAATTTCCAACTTGGAACGATTGGGTCACATTGTTAACTCATTGCCTGCCAATAACAGTGCTTTCGGCCATGCGCACATAATCAGCGTTGAAGGAAACGTTTTGTCTGGTGCCGCCGAGCCGCGGGTTACCGCCTCGGGCACTGCCAGCTACTAAATAGAACTGCTCAGCGGTTTTTCCAGTTCACTTCTCGTTTCCCCAAAAATGAACTCATCGCCTGTTTGCTGTCTTCCGTCCCGGCAGAAAGAATCTGAGTGCGGTTTTCCATGTCGATACCGGCTCGCAAGCTCGGAATCTCAAGGTTGGACCACATCACTTCTTTCGTCATCCAAACTCCGAAGGGACTGTTGCGCGATATTTCCCTAGCGACCGACAGACACTTTTCCGCTAGATCTTCATCGGCGACCACGTTGGTAACGAGGCCTATCCGATTGGCTTCCTGCGAGTCGATCACGCGTCCAGTAAGCATCAGTTCCCAGGCTCTCGATGCACCGATAAGGCGTGGGAGCATCCAACTGACCCCAATATCGCAACCGGAAATTCCAAGTCGGACGAAAGCAGTTCCGAATTTCGCGGAAACACCGCAGTACCGAACATCGCTAGCGCAAGCCAATGCGAATCCACCACCGGCCGCCGCGCCGTTCACACCCGCAATTATTGGTTGCCGTACGTCACGCATACGATGAACCAATTCGGCAATGTATTGCTGCACCGCCATCCCCTGTTGTTGTTCCCCAAACTCCTCGGTGCCCGGAATCTTGCCGAAGCCCGTTAAGTCGAGACCGGCGCAAAAGCCTCGACCAGCTCCTGTAAGGATGATGACACGTACGGTGTGATCGTTGTCGATGGCATCCAACGCTCCGTGTAAATCATTGACTAGGCCATAGGTCATGGCGTTCAACCGTTCGGGCCTGTTGAGGGTTACTCTTGCTATTCCGTCTTCAGGAAAGTCAATCTCGAGATTGTCATATGTAGTTTCCATGGGGTTGCCTCTTTCGAGAGGAAACTGACACTAGCTCGAATTATGGGTCTCTTAGGAGCCTTCGCCCTCTGTAGCGACTTCAATTCGACCTGACCCATGGGATTGAGCATTACGGCAGGCGGATTGCGCTGCGTCTAAGAGATCTTGTGCGTCCATGGCGTGTGAGGGATAACACGCGACGCCTGCTGAAAGAGTCACGATGTCACGGGAAGGTGATTCGGCGTTGGCATTCCTGACTCGATCTGCAGCCCATACAGCGCCCGCTTCTGATGTGTCGTCTAGGAGGGCAACCAGCACACCGCGGCCTAAGTCACAAATAGTGTCTGATTCGCGCACGGTGTTAGTGATCACCCTAGAGGTTGATCGCATCGCATGCTCTCGCACATAAGGCGCGAACGATTCGAACTCATCTAGTTGGAAGTAAACGACCGATATTGGCTTTAATGTTCTTCGAGCCAACGCCATTTTGCGCTCAAGTACCACCGAGAGCACGCGACCGTCCGGTAAACCGGTGACCGAGTCGGTTATAGAGTCGACGCTCACTTCGGGTCCGCGCATCAGATTTAGATCTCTCGTTTCACATCAGGCGACAAAGGATGTGAAATGCAAGGGTGCCAGAGTGCGGCCGGAAGGACAAGGGAAGATCAACAAGAGGGCCAGGATTTGCGAATCGCAACTCTCCTCCTGTCCAGGTCGGGACTATGGTCCCTACATGCTTATTGCTCGACACCTCCGCGAGGGCAGCGTTCACGTTGCTTCAGTCGTGGATGACGAATTGGTTGACCTCGATACCGATCATGATGACCTCCCCCAACTCTTAGCTGCTGGGCTAAACGTTGAAGCCTTAGCTACAGGGACACACACAGCACTGTCCGATGCGCATCTCTTAGCGCCCGTGGGCGCCCCGCCAGCAATTCTGGCTGTGGGCTTGAACTATCGGGCTCACGCAGAGGAGGGCGGCAGAGAAGTGCCCACTACACCAGTGATATTCACTAAGCATCACAACTGCATAATTGGCCCTGGTGCTGGTATCCATATTCCGACCATCGCCCCGGAAAAGGTTGATTACGAAGGCGAGTTAGCGCTCGTCATCGGTAAACGCTGCAGACACGTCCCGCGCGATCGCGCCCGGGAGGTAATCGCTGGCTACACGGTCATGAACGATGTGAGTGTCAGAGATTGGCAACGGGCCAGCCCAACAATGCTGATGGGTAAATCTTGGGATACTCACGGCCCTATGGGTCCGTGGATGGCTACCAGCGACTCGGTTGACCCACACAACCTGCAGCTAACCACTCGAGTTAACGGCGAGATTCGTCAGAATTCGAATACCGACGACCTGATCTTCGATTGTTTTGACATCGTGCACCATCTTTCTTCCGCCTTCACCCTCGAGGCGGGCACTGTCATTGCTACCGGGACACCGGCAGGTGTAGGGCTGTACTGGGATCCACCCAAGATGCTTGTCGCAGGCGATGAGGTGTCAATCACCATCGAGGGAATCGGGACACTAACTAATCCCGTTATCTCGGAACCCGATACGCAGCTTCTGTAACTCTTAGTGAAATAGGGATTCAGGAATTTCGACGATCTTCGCCCTCAAATATTCTCCTAAGGCCTTTGCCTGAGGGTCCTGCCGGGTTGAAGCGGCGACTCCTTCTTCTAAGAGTCCATGGAAAATAAAGTTCATACTCCACAAGTTGGCTAGGAGATAACGGTCAATGTGTCTCTCATCTGCCTCGGGCATCAGCGTTTTCAACCTATCGACGGATAGGTAATCGGCTAACCAAACGTATGCTTCCGCGGACCGAGCGAATATCCCCAAGTTTGCGTTCGGACCCTTGTCTCCAGACCTAGTTCCAAATAACGCCCCTAAGGGTGATGACCTGGTTGGCCCTTGAGGAAGATCTGGTAATTCAAGCTCCGGGGTGCTGATCTCCCGACCATCGAGTAATGGAGTGCTGTCTACAACTGTGAGTTTGCCGTCGACAACTACTTCCATCGGCACTAGGCCAGAATCGACCAGGGTTGGCCAATACACACCGAACGGTTGACCAGCTCCTGGGCCTCCCCCCGTCCCAAACATGCCGGGAATCGAGCAGAGCCCAATTTCAGTTCCAGCATTCGAGAACGCTCTTCCCACTTTCCTTTCGTCAGGGTCTTTGACAATGATCTTGTAGACCGCCACCGCCTCTTCATTCGTGGCCGGATTCTCTTTGTGGGTTGGTAGGAATTTACGTACGACTGATTCATAGTCTTCGGGCCCATATGGGCAGCTATTCCAGAACTGGCGTTCAATCAGTTCAGCTTTTGCTTCGATATCCAACCCTGTCAAACCGATGGAGATTTGGTTTCGAAAACCACCTTGGTAGTTCATCGCGACTTTGAGTTGCTCAGGCGCAGGTTCTCCTCGGGTTCCTGAGATTTTCACACGGTCTCTATCTAATTCTTCGACCTTTATCGTGTCGAAACGACTGACCACATCGGGGTTGAAATAGCGTTCGCTCTGGATTTCGTAGAGGAGCTGAGAGGTAACTGTCCCAACCGATACTTCCCCGCCGGTTCCATCATGTTTGCCAATGACAGAACTACCGTCGGCAAACACCTCCGCCCAAGGGAATCCGGGATATGTCAAATCTTCGATCTCAGTGAAGAATGAGTAGTTTCCGCCTGTCGCTTGACCTCCGCATTCAATGACATGTCCCGCAACAATCGCCCCAGCCAATGCATCCCAGTCGTCCCGTTGCCAGCCGTGGTGCCAAGCTGCCGGACCAGCTACCACCGCAGCATCTGTCGCCCTGCCGGTTACTACGATGTCAGCACCTTGGTTGAGCGCCTCGACGATTCCCCAACAGCCGATATATGCGTTCGCTGTCACGATTCGCTGTGCAAGATCACCTAATGGCTGCCCAGTATCAAGATGCGGGAAATCGTTTCCCGCCTCCATGAGCTGGACTAACCGCGGAGTTAGGTCATCACCAGCCACATAGGCAATTGAAGGGTTAAGACCCAAACGGTCCGCTACTTCCTGAACCGCGTCGGCACAGCCTTCTGGGTTCAAACCACCTGCATTGGTGACGACCTTGATCTTTCGATCAAGACACTCGCCCATGACATCTTCCATTTGGGTCACAAATGTTCGGGCGTAGCCTCCCCCTGGAGCTTTGGCTTGGATCCGGGACAAGATAAGCATCGTTAGCTCTGCCAACCAGTCCCCCGTCAGCGCATCAATAGGCCCACCATGAACCATTTCCCTTGCTGCTGACAATCGGTCACCGAAAAATCCACTGCAGTTAGCGATTCGGATCGGCTGTTCGGTTGAGGCTTCCATTTTTATCCTCCAAGATAACTATTCCTTACGGTAATCGAATCAACGAGGATCCTCCTAAGTGCTGAGATGCCCCAACACACAGACACGTGTTCTGACAGAATGACTCCATGGCTAACCCCGTTCTACTCTTACATGGTTTCACTGGTTCGGTTGAGTCCACCTGGGCCCCAACAGGCATTATCGAACTCCTCAGCGATGCTGGACGCGAAGTCATTGCTTGGGACCTTCCCGGTCATGGGTCAGCTGAGAAACATCACGACCCAGCTGCTTATGCCGGTATGGAAGAGCAGCTAGTCGCTCGTCTCCCTGAAGGGCAAGTAGACGGGGTTGGGTTTTCTATGGGCGCTAGGACTCTTCTTTGTATGGCTGCTATCGCACCTGAGAAATTCGGAAAGCTCGTAGTTTCCGGTGTAGGGAGAAACCTATTTGAGCGTGACGAAGAACAGGCTGAACGAATCGCTAAGGGGGTACAAGGCGAAGCTGACGATGGTGACGTCCATGCCCAAACCTTTGCCCGCTACGCAGCCGAGCCGGATCAAGATGGTGTGGCCTTGGCGGCCTTCATGCGTCGAAAGCATTATCCTCTCGGTGAACAGGAGTTCGCCCACATCAATCATCCCGTCAGAGTGGTGCTTGGTACCGAGGATTTCGCCGGTCCTGCTGAACCCTTGTTAGACGTTCTCGCAGACGCGACCTTTACCGAATTGCGCGGCTGCGACCATTTCGCAACACCGAAAAACTTTGGATTCATCGATGCCGTACTTGAGCACTTGGAAGCCTTTTAGGGTTGCTAGTTATCCCCGTTATCCAGATCGTTAGGGCATCACCAAATAAGGAAGCGGGTCCACAGTTGCGCCGTTCAACCAGAGTTCCATATGGAGATGAGCGCCTGTAGACACTCCGGTTGACCCTACGAATCCCAAGGCGGCACCTACCTCTACTTCTTGGCCGGGCTCAACCATTGACTCCTTGAGGTGGCCATACACTGATGCAATTTGTTCTCCGTGATCGACAATGACCGTTGTGCCGTATGCGGTTAGATCCGCGACTGCTATGACAGTTCCACTCGCGACAACCAGTGCTGCGCCCCCTGAGGTCCTGTTAGGCCCTATCAAGTCGATCCCGTTGTGGATCGAAAGTCCGCCCCAGACGGGATGCCGACGCCAGCCGTATCCAGAGGTCTTGACCGGCTCAAGCAGCGGAGAACCTAGTGACTGGAATTGGGGGGACTGGTAGGTCTGACAGGCTTGAGAGTGTGAAATGAGTTTCTGAATATAGGCGGCATCAAGTGCCGCTGAGTCTTTCGAAGGCAAGTCGCTCGGTATCTCAGCGGCTGTTCGCAGAAGCACCGCTCCGGCCCCTGAAACTGACATGTCAGAGACTGGCCATAGGTCACAGCTAGCGGCCTGAGTGAGAGTGGAACTTCCAAATACGGTGATCTGGCCATTGGAGTGCACCAATGAGTATCCATTTCCGTCAAACGTTGGGATCATGCCGGCGAAAGGATCGGTGAACCCTCGACCTGGTCCTGAGCCGTAGAAGCCAGCGTCGCCGAAGGTGAAGATCCCTCCGTCATCAGCGAGAAGCCAGTACCCCAAGCTTGATCTGGTTGAGAGCATGCCGACTATCGGTCGGTTAAGAACCAGATTTCCAGTTGATCCGTAGAAGACGGCATCCCCGAAGGAGAAGACGCCGCCATCTGCAGCAACAAGCCAATAACCTGCACCAGTCGTCGAAGCTGTCATGTCGACAATGGGACTGTTCAGAACTAGCGCTCCAGTAGATCCGTAGAACACTGCATCGCCGAAAGAAAAGATGCCTCCATCACTAGCGACCAACCAGTACCCGTTACCTGTCTGGGTCGGCGCCATGCCTACCACTGGTTTATTTAGCGTTACTGCGCTCATATCGCCGAAATGGCTAGCGGCTCCGAAATTCAGGACCGTGCCGTCTGACGTTGCTATCCAGTAGCCGCTCCCGTCAGCTCGGGAGGTCATCGCGGTGACCCCAGATTCCACCGATAGTTCATCAGGCTGCCCATAACTAGAAGCACCACCTGCGGTCTCTACCTTTGCCGCGTTTACTGGACCCCCAACCAAGATCACCGCTATCACAAGCAGGGCTGCGAAAAACATCTTCGACACGAAGCGTCAGTTTGCCGGGTTATTCCTCAGAAGTGAAGGACCCATGTAGTTTCATTTGCGTGGCAAACGTTCTTGTCCTTGAACCGTGGTATCAGGGCTCTCATCGAAGCTGGGTTGAAGGGTGGCGTTCGAATAGCAGACACATTATTGATGTGGTCAACGGGTCCGACTCAGGTTGGCGTCGTTCTCTTGTGACTGCGCCAACACGTTTTGCTGAAGCAATCAACGAAGCGCCTCAACCTATTGACGCGCTAGTAGCTAGCACTCCAATAGATCTTGCGACGGTTTTAGGCCTAGTAGACCGATCTAAACGACGACCACCCACTCTTCTATATATGCATGAAAGCCAAATCGGCTACCCACCGGGTCCGAAGGGTGGTCAACCTTATCGGGCGATGATTAATGATTGGAACGCGATAACGAGCGCCGACCGTGTAGCGGTTGCTACTCAGTTTCATGCTGACTTATTAGTGGAGCAGATGCCTGACTTCGCCGAAGGGCTCATTCATGGCTCTGGGCTCAAAGTTAAATCAATACTCGATAAGGTCAACATTTTGCCTGTGGGGGTTGATACTTCAGGACTTCGGCCGATAAGCCTCGATGGACCTCTCAGGGTTTTGTGGAACCACCGTTGGTCACATGACAAAAACCCGGGCGAATTCGTCCATGCCGTAACTATTCTGGCCGCGGAAGGTTACGAGTTTGAACTGTACGCGCTTGGCGAGGTCGAGCGTGGTGGCGAAAAGGCGTTTGAGCGTCTAACGAGTCATCTGGCTGACCGTATCCTTTTGTCCGGACCACAAACCTATGACGCCTACCGTCAAGTCCTATGTCGCAGCGACTTGGTCCTTTCGACCGCACAACATGAGTTCTTTGGTCTCGCTGTCGCGGAAGCTATTAGCGCCGGGGCACGGCCTCTACTCCCGGATCGACTGGCTTATCCAGAGATACTCCCTGACGGCCTTTCGTCGCAATTTCTTTACCGGGGCTCGTTGGAGGACTCTCTCCGTTCAACCTTGGCTCAACCCAGGGACGAGGTTCATCGTTATAGGCAAGAAACTATGGAATATGTTTCAAAGTTCAGTTGGCCGACTGTGGCGCCCAAATACGACTCACTGGTTGACGAGATGTTGGAAGCTACTTCATGATCCTCGTCGACACGCCGATCTGGCCATGGAGAGACGGGCTGTGGGGCCACATGGTGTCAGATGTTTCATTTCAGGAACTCCATCAGTTCGCCCAACGATTAGGCAAGCGCCGTATTGGGTTTCAGGGTGATCATTACGATATCGATCAAGGCGAGCATCAGCGGGCTGTTGAAATGGGCGCCACAACGATCGATAGTCGGGAACTGGTGCGGCGCCTCCGAGATTCCGGGCTGAGGCGCAGAGACAAACGACCGCCATGGGAGATCGCCTACCAATCAGAGGAGATTCAGCCTTTCAACACTCTTATCGAAATCGTTTCAAACGCTATTAGCTCGGAGGCTGACTGTTTGCGCCTTCTTAACGTATTGACGTCCGCGAACTCCAATCCTGAGGTTCTTGGTGCACTAATCGTTCAACGCGCTGGCGCTTCTGCCATGGTATTGGAGTTTGGTGAAGGTCCTGAGCTAGACACAGCCGGTCTCGACCTGTTTGTTGAGAGTAGATCTGAGGACACAGCCGTCTTCGAATTGATCATCGGCAATTGTTAGTGTCGGCCGCCATTCTGGTCGAAATTCATTCTGTCTCTTCTGCATCCAGGCCGTCGTCATCTAAAAGGTCTGAGTCGATAAGTTCATGACGTCTTATATAGGTCGACACAAACGCTTGGACAGTAGCTGCGGCTGGCACTGCAAGAAGGGTTCCCACGACCCCTAGCAAGGATGCACCCAAAATTACCGTCCCGAAAGCAACTGCCGGGTGAATATTCATTGTCTGTGATGTGATCCGCGGAGCAAACAGGTAGTTCTCTAGCTGTTGGTAGATGGCTATAGCTAGCAAAACCCAGAGCGCACTAATCGGTTCGTTCAGCAGGGCGATCAGGATGGGGAGCAACCCTGCCAAGTAGGTCCCTGCGACAGGCACAAATTGCGACATGATCCCCACCCATAAAGCCAGTGGTACCGGCGAAGGCACTCCCAAAAGAGCGAAGACGAGCCAGTGGACAAGGAAGGCGGCCAAGCCCAGCAGAGTTCTCGAGTAGATGTAGGCGCCGGTCTTATCGATCGCTATTTCCCAGCCTTTCAACATCAATGCCTGCCTCTTCGGAGATAAGGCAGAACACAGAAGGCGCCTGAGTTTCGGGCCATCAGCAACCAGGTAGAAAGTGAAAAGTAGGACGGTCAGTGTTTGAAAGATCAGTGACATCAGGGCCGTTCCTATGGACACCAAGTCTCCAGCGATGTTAGAGGCCAAACGCGCAGCGCTACCTCCACTTGAAAATTCGGCGACGAGAGCATCCGTCTCTAGGACTATTCCGAATCGGGCTTCCAGCCATTCCTCGATCTCTCGTATGTATCCGGGCGCTTCTGCTGTCAACTTGGTGATTTGGTCAGCAAGGACCGAGCCCATCGCATACAGAAAGCCGCCGACCGCTAGGAGTATTAGCGCGAACATTGAAAGTGTTGCGGGTCCACGTCGCCAACCTCGACGAGCTAGCCAATTGACAGCAGGTTCAATTGCAAACGAGAGAAACAAGGAAACGAGGATGACAATGATCAGAGAGCGCACTCGAAAAAGCATCCATACGAGGGCAGCCAAGAGGGTTGCCCCTCCAAGAAATACCGCCGTAGCTCTCGGCACCCATTGAGGCATCTTCTCTGCTCGTCCACTCATCGCGAACTCATAATGTTTAAAAGCTTGTCATGGATTATTCCATTTGATGCAATACCGTTAATCGAGTCAGGGCCAGCACTTATGTTGAGGTTTGCTCCGCCATCGAAGTCGGTGAATTTTCCCCCGGCTTCTTCCAAGATCACCGGCATCGGCGCTAAGTCCCATGGTGAACAGATGGGGTCAATCATTGCGTCGGCTTGTCCTGTCGCCACTAGGTAATATCCGAACGCATCTCCCCAGGTTTTCATAAGAGCTTTTGACGTTTTTAAGGCCAGGAGAGCAGAGTCCGAGAAGGTGTCGTAGCTGCTTGTGTTGACTAGAGCTCCGTCCAGTTCCGATACCGCACTCACTGAACAGCGTTGGCCGTCATGCCAACACCCCATTCCACGCGCGGCAGCAACTGTTGAGTTCAGGACGGGCACATGTATCACCCCCACTAAGGGGCCAGAGTCATCGACAACGGCAAGAAGAGTGGCGTACAGAGGCACCCCCCGCACAAACCCTCGGGTCCCGTCAATCGGGTCAATTACCCAGGTCATATTGCCTGGTTCGCAAAATCCACCTTCCTCTTCGCCTACAACCGAGTGACTCGGATACATTCGTTGGAGCTCATCTCGAATGAATCGTTCCGCGCTCCGATCGGCGTCGGTTACCTCGGATCCATCTACTTTGGATTCGATTTCCAGACCTGAGCGTCGAAACCAATCGAGCGTCAAAGACCCGGCTGCTTGTGCCAATTCGCTGGCCTCTGTCAGTAAGCGTTCCAGAGAGACGGTCACGGTTCGCATGCCTTTACTGTCATGCTCATCACTCAAAGTTCGGGGGGCGTTTTTCAAAGAAGGACGTAACCGCCTCTTTCTGGTTCGGCGTACCGATCAGGGCTCCGATGTGTTCTCGTTCCGCGGCAAAGCGTTCTGCAGTAGTGCGTTCTGGCAATCCGTTCAGGATGGTTTTCATCCGTCGAACGGCCTCAGGATTCTTTTCAGCGATTTCTGCAGCTAAGTCCATCGCGGAGCCATGAGGGTTATCGCTTACCCGCGTAGCGAGGCCGAGTTCGACGGCTTCGGCTCCTGAAATCATTTTGCCCGTGAAATACATTTCTTTGGCCACATCCAGGCCAACCACGGGTGGCAGCAGCACCGAGGCCCCCATGTCTGGTACCAGGCCCCACCTGATTTCCAGAACCGACATTTTTGTATCTGGGTGAACGATTCGTATGTCAGGTCCCATTGCTATCTGAAAGCCGCCCCCTAAGGCATGTCCCGATATGGCCCCAATCACTGGAACCTCTAATTCTTGCCATACCCAAGCGGCCTGTTGTCCAAGGTGGGTGATCCGACCTTCTAGATAATCTTCAGACCCCTCGTTCTGATTATCTTTTTCGTTAGCTCCCATCGCCTGGAACGATGAAAAATCTAGACCGGCACAAAAGGACCTGCCTTCGCCACTGAGCACTACGGCTCTCACCTCCGAACGCCTTTTGAGATTTTCTCCTGCGTCTACAATTGCCCGGAACATCGCGTTGTCGAGGGCATTCAGTTTTTCTGGCCGGTTCAGGCGCACGTCAGCGACACCATCTTTGATGTTCACCGTTACTCGCTCAGACATCAGTACCCCTTCGGTCGGTCATAACAGTGTGCCCAGTGCAGCCCTGTCGGATCAATTGCTAAACGAACTTAACTCAACCAAGGCCAGCGCCGAATCCTTTGAAGGGGTTCTGGTGGGCCTTGAGTCCCGACTGGGAAGGTCAAGACCGGAACTGTCAACTCTCTGGCTATTCGTTCCGCAGGAAATAAAACCAGCCTCGATGCGGCTCCTTGAGGTCGTTCCGCAAACAAAATCACCATGTCAGCTTGAACCTCAGATGAGGTTCGCACGACAGCGCCTGTGAAGCTTTCATTGCGTAACGTCCGGAACTCCACTTCTACGTCCTTGGTCGCGCATTGGGCCAGTAGCTTCTTCACATCTTCTGATTCCGGTTCTGCTGGTTGATATACAACCAACCGAGATCTCCACCGAGCGGCAATATCGATCAACCATTCAGGTATCTCCGCCTTCATCGACGAAGCAACCAGGACCCGACTAGGTAACTCAACTTGTGTTGGGTCCGTCGATCCAGTTTCAGCCTCACTACCTGAGCCTTGGAGGTCCTTGGCAACAAGTAACGGCCCTACGAGTTCGAATAGGACCACAGACCCAAGTACTACGGTCGCTGCTTCTGCTCCGGGGGGTCCTAGGACTTCGCTTGCTAAAACCGCTAACCCAACAGCAACTCCAGCTTGGGGCGTCAGATTGACGCCTAGGCGCAAAGCAATCCTCCAGCCTAACCCTCCAAATAAGCCACCGATCAGGCCACCGATAATCTTCGCTCCGACTCTTACGCTTATGTAAACAACCCCAACGATGCCGACACCGCCGATGTCATCAAGGTGAATAGATGCACCCGCAAGAGCGAAGAACAGCAGATACAGGGGCTGCTCGATAGTTCTAACAGTCCGAAACAAGCGCAAAGAAAATGCTTCGGGTGATACGGAGGCAGCTGTTGCTCCTGCCATCAACGCTGCTAGTGGGAGCGAGATGTTTAACCAGTCGGCAACTGCCCAGCCCAGAAGTATGTGAACAAGAACGAATAAAAGGAGTTCCCCAGACGTTTCAATTTGAAACCCAAGCCGAGATATAAACCAGCCACCTAAGAGCCCGAGGACAGTTCCCCCGATACCTAATTGGATGAAATCAACTACAGCTGCTGATATATCGGCATCTTGGTCAGCCAAGATGGTCGCTATCGGCAACACAGCTGCAAAAGTTGTCGTTGCTAACGCATCTGAGACGGCATGGGTACCCACTACGCCTGTTGCATAGTCTCCTTTGGCTTTTACGGAACTAACAATATGAGCAATTGTCATTGGTGCCCCAGCCCCAGCTAGCGCTGCCAACACCAGCGCTACTGACCTGTCCGCTCCCACTGCTCGCGTGGCCCAAAAAACCAGGACAGCGCTCAATACATATTGAGTTGCCCCTGTTGTCAATGTCCATTTTGCTGCTCTTAGAGCCCTCGTAGACACCCGCTCGCCGATAACGAACATCAAAATAGCTAGCGCTATCTCCGTAAGGGGTCGCAAAGATGAAAGCTCATGTTCACTTACCAGTTCAATTCCTGATGGCCCGAGCAATGCACCCACTATCAGGAAGCCGACTAACTCGGGGAGGTGACGTCGCGCCAATAGCCGGCTGGCCAAATAGGCCAGCCAAGCCAGAACAGCGAACGCTCCAAGAGTTTCTGTCATCGACGCGACGCTACCGCCCGTTGTGCCACCTACGTGGACTTTGGATCGATGTTTAGGATCCGACTACAGGCTCGAAGGACGGGTCTCGCTTTTCGACGAAACTCGTAACGCCTTCCTTGAAATCCGGTCTTTTTAGTGACTCAGCCATGACACGGTTTGATTCTTCAAGCGATTCGGTTCGCGCCATATCTAATTGGCTCCAAATCTGGTTCTTCATTTGCGCCATTGACCATGGTGCGCTGTAACGACCCAATTCTCGTGCGTACTCCACTGTGGCGTCGACGAGTTCGTCTGCCGGCAGCACTCGACTTACGACTCCCATATCTTTAGCCTCTTCTGCCAGGAAGACTCGTCCAGACATCAAGATGTCAAGAGCGTTGGATGGCCCAACGACGCGCGGCAACATATAGGAGACGCTGTGTTCAGCGATCAGGCCGCGACGAGCAAACGCGCTCGTAAATTTTGCTCCTTCAGCTGCGAAACGAATGTCGCACATCATTGCGTGCACGAATCCAAGACCAGCACAGGCCCCATTTATCGCTGCAACGACTGGCTTCGGAATAGTGAGTGCATAGTCATGTCGCTCGTTGCGTAGCTTCGGCGCCGACTCTTCTTCTCCATCACGCGCCCCTATGCCCTGGAGCATGTCCATATCAGCACCGGAACAAAATCCTCGACCTGCACCAGTGACCACAATTGCTTTGGCTTCAGCTGATCTGGACGCTCGGTCGAGCGCATCGAAGTACGCCGAGCCCAGTTCACCTGTCCAGGAATTCAGACGTTCAGGACGATTCAGTGTGATCAGGGCCACACCGTCAATTTCGTCGTAAAGGACTACATCACTCATATCTCGCCCCTTTGGCTAGAGACCACACCATACCTGTTGGAGCGACCCTGCTTCAGCGGTAGTTACGAAGTGGCAATCTCCTCGATTTCGACGGTCTCCATGACGTCACCGACTTCGATACTCAGAGCAACGTCCATCCCGTTCGAGACGAAACCAAACAGGTTGTAGGAGGGCGCGAGTTTCGACCGACAGTCGTCAATGCAGATGAAGAATTGGCTGCCATTGGTATTGGGTCCGGCATTAGCCATGGCGACCGCTCCTAAAGTGTATTCACCAGTGACCGGTTCGTCCTCAAACCGATATCCAGGTCCACCGGTCCCGGTTCCTTCCGGGCACCCACCCTGAACGACGAAGTCTGGGACCACACGGTGAAAGGTCAATCCGGTGTAGTAGCCGTCGCGGGCTAGGTTCACGAAGTTGTTGACTGTGTTCGGCGCTAATTGAGGGTCAAGGTCCATCACTATGACTCCCTTGTTGGTTTGGAGAGTCACTCGATAGGTCGCTTGTTCGTTGATATTCATCTGCGGTGCTGAAGCCATGGCAGCACCCTACCGTCAGAACGACAAAAGCTGTCAGTCGGTTGACCTCAGAGTCACACCCGCCAGTTCACCGGTGTGTTCGCCGTCCTCCATGAACACCTTTCCATTCACGATCGTCGCGTCGTACCCAGCGCCGCGTTGAATGTATCGACCTGCCCCTCCTGGAAAGTCGTGGACATATTCCGGACCGGTGAGAGAAAGTTTCTCAAAGTCAATAACGTTTATATCGGCGTAGGCGCCTTCAGCTATTCGGCCTCTATCCACCAAGCCAAAGAGGTCTGCTGTATCTGATGTAATTCTCCGAACGCCTTCTTCAAGGCTGAAAAATTTGGTGTCGCGAACCCAGTGACTCAGAAAGTAGGTGGGCTGACTTGAATCCATGATCTGCCCTACATGAGCGCCCGCGTCAGCCAGACCCATAACGATGGACTCGTCTTCCATCATGGTTTCGATTGCTGCGTAATCTTGGTTGAGGATCGGAAGGGACAGCATCACGGATCCGTTTGTGCGGTCAGTTTCAGCCAGGAAGTATTCGACTGGCGTGACACCAGCTTGAGCAGCTTTTGCCTCCAAAGTACCGTCTGGTCCCACACGGTAATCTGGGTCTTCCGCATCCAATAGGTACAGTCTGCTCAAATCCACCATTGCGCTGCCGCCACCATGGATTTGCTCTGGGTTATTAGCTTCCTTTACAAGCATTGCCCGCGATTGCGGCTCCCGGATTAAAGCAAGTCGTTCTGAGAGATCCATCGCTTGCATGGATTTCCAAGTCTCACCAGCGCGCGCCCACGGGGTGCGGTGCTGAATTCCAAGAACAACGCCGATCGGGCGGCATGTTGTCTGAGGTCGAAGTTCGGCTCCGTTTAAGTTTTCAGAAGCTACTTCGGCCAGTGCTACGTCGCTCATGTCTGGGCGGACCGCGTTGTAGACCAATCCGAAGGTCGAGGGGCGGCCGCTCCTACGAGTAATTTCGCCAAGTGTGCGGATCTCATGTTTAAGTCCTGACCAATCAGCTCCCGCCTTTTCGAATCGTGGAGCAGACTCGAACACTCCCCTACCATGACGGCCAAGAACGTCGGCAAAGGCAAAGAGCTCATCGTCGTCGGCAAAAGTTCCCGGAATAGGTCGACCGTCTGGTGTTCTGTGCAGCAGAGTTCGCGAAGTCGAGAATCCGAGAGCTCCAGCACCTATCGCTTCATCGACTAGGTCACACATTTCCGCGACTTGATCTGCGCTGGCTGGCTCTTCGTCGAGACTATCTTCTCCCATCACATTCCACCTCACGGCAACGTGACCAACCATTCCGCCGACATTTATGCCCTTAGGTAAACCATCGAGAAAGGAGAGGTATTCGCCGTAAGTTCGCCAGTCCCACGGCAATCCTTGGAGGATTGCTTCACGAGGAATGTCTTCTACCGATTCCATAACTTCTGCGAGGTAAGAAATGTCTTCGGTCTTCACTGGAGCAAATGTCACCCCACAGTTACCCATCACCACTGAAGTAACTCCATGCCAACAAGAACTTGAGCCGATTGGATCCCAGGCAAGCTGCGCATCTAGGTGGGTATGGATGTCAACGAACCCGGGTGTCACTATCTTTCCTGTGGCATCTATCTCCCGGACCCCTTGACCTGTTACCTCACCGACCGCGGCAATCCGGTCCGCCTTGATAGCTACGTCTACTTTTCGGGCAACCGCTCCGGTGCCATCGACGACTTCGCCGCCCCTAATCACAATGTCAAACTCGGTGTCAGTCATCGAGACCCTCCATTTAATCTTTGCAACTTCAAGTAACGGTTACAAAAGGTCGTGCATAGTTCCGGTTCCAGACTAACCGGTCAAGCAAAGCGACACGTTGAGCTGAACAGATGTACCCTCGTCGTTACAAACAAGATCCAGCAGCGTTCAGTGACCGGAAGCTCCTCAAGAGGTATCGAAGTGAAGATGGTAAACAGAAAAACCCAAGTAACGAAACTCGGTGGCGTTCTTTGCGCGTTGAGTTTCCTAGCTGCGGGTTGTTCCCTCAGTAGCACTGCGAGTGACTCGACGACCACTCTTCCAAACGTCACGACAACGGCACTCTCCACAGATGCCGCAACCACGAACGATACGACATCAGCCACAGGCGAAATACAAACTGCAGCCGAACGGTACGGGTCTGACACAACGACTCCGCCCACGCTTACGAACGCCGACACCATTACAACTGCTGGGTTAGGGCCTGTTCGAATAGGGCAGACCCTTGCAGATGCCCAGGAAGCAGCGGGGGTGACATTTAATGCAGCATCAACCGGTAGTGAGAGCTGTCAGTACTACACGCCAGCAGCTGGAGCCACTGGTGCTTCGTTCATGGTTGTGAACGGAGAAGTAGTGCGCGTCGATATTTCGAGTGGTCCGATAACCACAAAGTCTGGTTACGGAATTGGGTCAACCAAAGAGGCCATCAAATCGGCATTTGGCAGCAAGATCCACGAGTCGTCCGCGGGTGACCACCTGATTTTCGTTCCGGTTACTGATGGCGACAACCAGATGAGGGTCATCTGGGAGCTTGATGCCAGTGGCGTTGTGACCTCCTTACGAGTTGGCCGGACGTCACATGTGACTCCAAAGATCGGTTGTTCAGGTAGTTAGTGGTTTGGTCAGCTGTCGACTCTGCTCCAGAAGTTGGTGACGACGTCGATCCAAAGCTGAGTCGTCAACGCCAGCGAGTCAACGTCAACGCGTTCATCGTGACCGTGGAACCGGTCCATGAAATCAGATGCATTCACCTTGTCACTGAATAGTCCGGCTCCGTAGGCCACCGAACCTCTGTCCCGATAGAAACGGGCGTCTGTGGCCCCCACGATTAAGGAAGGGATCAACGGAGCTCCAGGATGTGCTTTTTGCATCATCTCCTGCAAAAGTTGCCACATCGGTGTGTCGGTTGAGGAAAAGGTGGCCGGGTCATCGTGAATCGGATGGACTTCGACCTCATCGAACAAATCACCAAGAGCTTCTCGGAGGTGTCGGTCCACTTGGTCGCTGTCACCTGGGGCTGTGCGGATGTCGACATCTATTTCAACAGAATCAGGGATTACATTCGTTTTGACACCACCGTGGATGACATTGGGAGAAAACGTCGTATGGCTGCAGGCATGGAGGTGTCTCGCTAATCCGGGTGATTCCAAATTCGAGATTGCATCCCAGACGGACTCTGGGTTCAACAGGGCATCCTTGGTTTCGTTGTCAAGTTCCAGCGTCGAAATCTGGTGTTGCCACATTTCGGTCAACTTGGCGGCGGGACGGTACTCCCCTAGTCGTCTGATAATTTCTGCAGCTTTCAATACTGCGTTGTCCGAGCCAAACGGCATCGACCCGTGTCCAGGGGTTCCCTTGATGGTCAGCCTTCGCCAACCTAAGCCTTTCTCTCCTGCTGCCAGCGTGATCTTTTTCCCGTCGGGCGTTTCGGTTGGAAGACCGCCAAATTCGGTCAAGACATAATCCGCTGCCATCGCGTCCCAGTGGTTCTCGGCCATCCACTTAGCGCCGTAGGTGCCACCTGCCTCTTCGTCGGCAACTCCGAAATAGACCAGATCTCCCTTTGGCCTGAACCCGCTGCGCGCCAAGTGCCGAAAGGCAACGGCCATTGATGAGGTCAAGTTGAGCATGTCAACAGCCCCACGGCCCCAGACTTCTCCGTCGATTAGTTCACCACCGAAAGGATCACGACTCCACCCTTCTGGACTAACTGGTACAACGTCCGTATGCCCCATAAGACATAGGGATGGTGCCGACGGTTCCGTCCCTTCGATCCGGGCAACCATCGATCGTCTACCCGGGAGACAGTCGAAGCGTTCAAGCTCAACGCCAGGCCCTTCTAAAAAGTTTTCCAACAAGTCACTATTTCGGATTTCTTCTCCCGAATCACTCTGGCCGGTGTTGACACATTCATGGCGAATCAACTGCTGGAGCAGATCTACAGTTTCGTTAGTTAGTTGGTTGTCGGTGTGGCTGAGGTCACTCATACACGAGATGCTAGGGAAGAAGTGACTAGGCAGCCAGCATGGCACAGCACTACCTTCTGCTTATGGCCGAAATTTCCTCGATCGAAGCATTCCGCGAACAAACCGCATCATTTATTGCCGAGGCTGTTGATTCAGGGGATGCCTGTCCCGCATATGGAGCAATTCTGCCCCCTGGATTGCATCAACAGGCAATGCATTGGCAACGCTTTTGTTTCGATGAAGGCTGGGCTGGAGTGCATTGGCCTGTGGAGTACGGCGGAATGGGCCTAAGTCCACAACACAACATCGTCTGGCACGAAGAGTGTGCCATTTCCGAAGTAGCTCCGTACCTCAACCTGCAAGGCATCGTCCTTGCTGGCGAGGCGATCCTGCGGTCCGGTACTGACCAGCAACGTGAGCGCTTTCTTCGTCCCACTCTCAGCAACGAAATTCTGTGGTGTCAACTATTTAGTGAACCCGGGGCAGGTTCAGATTTAGCTGGTCTCCAGACCTCAGCTATCAGGGATGGCGACTATTTCATCTTGAACGGACAGAAGGTCTGGTCCTCTAATGCCCAATTCGCTCAATACGGCATCCTGATGGCGCGAACCGATACAGAACAGCCCAAACACAAAGGAATAACTTTTTTTCTACTGGACATGCAGTTAGCGGGTATTGAAGTTCGACCTATCAAACAGATGACTGGAGACAGTGAATTCTGCGAGGTGTTTTTCACCGACGTTCCGTTGCCGGCTGCATGTGTTCTCGGTGAGGTTAACGCTGGCTGGGGCGTCGCTATGGCCGTGCTTCAAGACGAACGCGGGGGTGCGGGAGCCGCTGGTGTCATCAGCCTGCGACGAAGGCTGGAGGTGATGGCTGAAAAGGCCGGCTCTGTAGACCAAGTCAAAGTAGAGGAGTTGGTCCGGGTCCTTAATAGGGGCAAGGCTCTCCAGTCTCTGATGGAACGCCGAGGCAGTGACCCGTTAGTTGCACCGATCGCCAAATTGATGAACAGTGAGCTTGGCTACGACGAGGCTCAATTAGATTCATCCCTGCAGGGTTCAGACTCAATGTTGAACTCTGCCTCGACCGATAATTTGCTCTATTCGCCGGGCATGTCGATAGCGGGTGGCTCTAGCGAGATTCAGCGAAACATAATTGGAGAGCGCCTCCTTGGCCTGCCTCGAGAACCTGAGATTGCCGACTAGTGACCGCCGCAGCAAGTCTTGGTCAAGCGCCCTTATTCTCTAGCTAAAGATCCCCAGTACCCCGTCTGCCCTACTCGGTGTGCCTTGAGAGGAAGTACTGCTGGCACCTGAGTAGGCATCGAGACCCAGTGATGACCGAAAATCCGCGGACTCATCAGCTAGTCCTGAATCTAATTGAATGCCGGTCGCATCTGCTATCCGGTTTAGGCCCTCAAACGCGGACACCGTCGCTGCAGCTTCGATGACTCCAAGCTGCCCGAGTTGAGATTCCAACTCTTGGCGAACCTTTCGAAGATCGCTATCTCCTCGAACGGCCGATTCTGCGTACCGAACTAGAAGTTCGCCATGTTCTACTTCGGCACCCGCTTCTAGCTGCTCAATGTTGGCCTCAGAACTGATTGCTTCGCTGCTCGCACGGAGGAGCGATACATGGGCAGCCGTTCAGTAAAAACATTCATTTAATGCTGACACCGTTGAGGCGAGGAGCTCCACTTGAGGTCTGGAGAGTCCTCGGTCCCAGACCAGGTCGGCGAACTGAGGTCCGCGGCTGTAGTGGCTTTGCACAACTTCACGCCACAAAATTTCTGTATCTGGCACTAGGGAAGCTGCTCGCGAAACGTTTGCCAAAGATTTATCGACTGTTTGACTTACCCAGGCACCGACGTCGCCTACCCCATCCGGTCTGACTCGA
The DNA here is from genome assembly GCA_002457435.1 of Acidimicrobiales bacterium MED-G01. Taxonomy (GTDB): domain Bacteria; phylum Actinomycetota; class Acidimicrobiia; order Acidimicrobiales; family Poriferisodalaceae; genus MedAcidi-G3. Next base: position 85,451 of record NTLA01000006.1, read on the forward strand.
TTCGGCACGCCGTCCTTGGCATCGGGTAAGCCACGCAGCGGCAGGGTCAGGCATCGATTGAAGCTATCGATTACATACTGGGTGCAAATCACGGTGGCCAGTTCCACGTATGCCTCCTCGGTAATCGATTCAATTACCTTGGAGGCCCATTCTTTTGATAGGCGTCCTGGATCTGTCGTCAACCTGTGCACGAAATCAATCGCCGCCGCTGGAAGATTTGACACAGAGTCGTGTTCCCCTGAAACCATCATCGGAGTGAGAGCTTCAGAGCGTTCCCTGCAGAGATTACATTCAAGTGCTTGTCGCGCTTCGGCCATGGCTTCGACTCGCTCGGTGCCAGTCCACCAGGTGCCGCAGTCACCTAACCGGTGCCAAAGTTGCTCGTGGGTAGCTGCAAGAGCCTCGTCAAGTTCGAGAGCACTCTGAGCGCTCGTTAGGGTCATAGCTGGAAACTAGCCGCAGACTGGTTGTAGCTGTCAAGCGGGTTTAGTAAATCCCAATGGATGGTGTTACAACTGGCGGTAACTCGCTTCAACTTCTTTGACTGCTTCATCACTAAAAGCCATGGGGAGGAGATCGCACTCCAACCACATCTGACGCTGGTCCATGTCGTGTCCTGTGCCGCGAACACCTGATACACCGTGGGGAACTACCCACCCTGAGTTATCCCAATCAGCAAGGTCAAATAGGTACCGAGCGACTGATGCTGCGTACGCCCTTTCGCCTCTTTCGGGTATCACGCTTCCGCAGCGAACCGTGTCGTTATCTCCGGGGCATGCATCGATTGGGGGGTGTAAATGTTGCGCTTCGTGAAGTATCGAAGCCATCGGGTGTGGTGAAATCATTCTGTGGAGGCGGCCCCAAGTCCAGGTCTCTGTGTCGGAACCAAGTCTCAATTGAAGCTCAGTCAGTGTTTCATCTATGCACGATGAGAGGGCTTGATCCAGATCTTCGTCTGTTTCCAGTCCGGGGACCAGGGTCCAACGGTTTTCCACCAATAAGACAAGGGCGGCGTCTGCAAGCATTCTGCTCGCTGCTTCTGGCGATGGCCATCCTGAGGCGCCGGCTTTGGGGTTGGAGACTCCGAGTCGCTCCCCAACACTTTCGCACCACCGACGACGGATAACTGCGTACAACGATGCTTCTACAGAGCTTTCCGAAACTTCACAGTTCCACCCGTCCAGGGAACGAACAAGCCACTCCCCTAGGGGGTGAGTGACCTTCGAGACACGCTTGATGACCGCATCAACTATTTCGGGGGCCCGAAGAGAAACAACATCACTGTGGATCTTCTTCATATCTGAAACTGAGGCGTTTGGTAGTTCTTCTATCAGTTGCGATATTCGGTCGAATCTTGCTGAACCAGCGAAATCGAGCGATATGTATGGAGCATTATCGGATGGTCGGTTATTTGCGGTCACTAGGTATCCATCAGGTGGGTCGCTGATACCGGGGAGTTGATCAAACGGAACGGCTTGTAACTCTGTCCACGAATTGGTGACATCACCCGCTACGGGAGTCCATCGATTGGCTATCGGACGCTCAATTACACGGCCCCTAATTTTGAATGAAATGTGACCGAGCCGATCCGCTGTGAGCATGTTGTTCACGGGAATCACCCAAGGCTGGACAGCTGTCTCAAGTTCCTCACAACTAGATGCTTGCAACATGGGTAACAGGGCGTTGAAGGTTGTGTCCTGGCCCATTGTTCCGGTCCATGCGATGGAAAGAGCGACCTTGTCAGCAGGGTCTCCAATGACCACTGGACCGCGTTCTGTTGAGCCGCAATAGACGTCGAATTGACCTTCGCCTCGTATGGACAAAGATTCGGGTTTCCAGTCGATTTTGTCTAGGTCTGCTGTTTCCACAAAAAGATCGGTGTCGTCTGCCATTCCGTGTGTGATGCACCACGCGACCTCGTCGTTGTGACCAAAGTGAGGAAAGCCGGGAACCCCTGGGAAAGCCAGTCCTATGGCATTGAACTCTGGGCATTTCATATGAAATTGGTGGTAGACGTTAGGAAACTCGATGCCGCGGTGAGGGTCTCCGGCTAACAGGGGTTTACCTGACGCCGTCCGTGATCCATGAATTGCCCACGAATTGGATCCACCATCGACATCAACTAAAGCGTCGAGCAGGTTGGAGTTAGCATTGAGCACGTCCGGTAGTCCCGCTAAGAGGTCGAGGCTAAGTCCGTTCGTTGGAGCAATCATTGAAACGTCATTAATGTTGCCTTGCATTGCTTCGACCAGCTGTGGTCCACACGTCGCTAAGAGATACCCGCGCCACAGTTTGCGATGAAGAGTCCCCATGAAAACATGGCGAATTTTGTAGACAGCTAGGCAGTGCCACGGTTCCCAATTTGTGGGGAGTAAATCGTGATAGCGGTACTCTTCGGGAAGTTGGTCCTGATGTTCTGCTAGCCAGCGGTTTACTCCGAGTGCGTAGGCCTCGGTTATCTCTTTTGTTTCAGTGCCCAACCCGATCCAGTCAGTTCGAGACTTTTCAGCTAACCCCAGACGCCTAAAAAAGGCGTCCTCTTTGGCACCTTTGTGTCCAACAATCTGGGCCCAATGTCCTTGGGCCTTGAGCCGGTCAGAGTCCATCTGCCAGATTCGGTCGTCAGCTGCGACCCATCCTTGGGCTTCGAATGCAGCGAGACGGTCGGGAGCTTGTACATGAGCGACGCCCCAATGATCTCTGCGTATGTCGATGGTCACCCGAGCGCCGTCTTCAGTGCAGTCGCACATTCACCAATCAGGTCCTTTGCGCCTTCGCAAACGTTGAACATTTGGAACAGCGTGTGCGGTTGTCCTTCGAAGAGCGAATGTTGGACCGCGACACCAGCTTCGGATAACTGAAGTGCGTAGGCATTCCCTTCGTCGCGTAACGGATCGGCAGAGCAGGTGGCGATGTATGCGGGGGCAACGCCGCTGTGATCGTCGGCCTTCGCTGGAGAGAACCGCCAGTCGTTCCGAACTTCGGAGTCCGATGCAGAACCCAAATAGTGAGACCAAAACCACTCAATTACCTCGACAGTCAGCAAAGGTCCATCTACGTTTTCGGTAAATGAGTCGTGGTGCTTTGACGCATCCGTAGCTGGGTAGACGAGCATTTGAAGCTTGAGATCGATTGATGCATCGCGTGCCATGAGAGCGATGACCGCCGCTAAATTGCCGCCCGCTGAGTCTCCTCCAACTGCGAGGCGCGCGGTGTCTACTCCGAGTTGTTTGCCTTCACTCGCAACCCACTGGAGCGCAGTCCAAGCGTCTTCTACAGCAGCGGGGAAGGGTGACTCTGGGGCTAACCGATAGTCGACCGCTATAACGATGCACCCCGCGTTCGCGCAGAGGAGCCGGCATTCTTTATCGTGCGTTTCGAGGTCTCCAATTACAAATCCGCCACCGTGGTAGAAGACTAACGCCGGAAGCATTTCTTCCTTTGACGGCCGATAAACCCGTGCGGATATTGGGCCGTTAAGGCTTGGGATCTCGATCTCACTAGTTCCGTGGGGCAGTTCTGGCCCTTTCCCGAGGATATGGGCCATTGCCTGATAGCGATCTCGGACGAATTCAGGAGTCTGCTCGGAAACCGGTGGGCCTTCTGCGCGGGCAAGCTCAACCATTTCAACAAAAGCTTTGGTGTCGGGTTGAAGAGTCATGATGGAAACCTTATTTAGTGGTTGGTAACGATGGTGCGTCTATCTATTTAAGATCCGTCGCAGCGCGCCTTCCAACTCTGGGTCTTCAAAAACAAACCCGGTTTCTGAGAGGACGCTTGGTTGGAGACGAAATGAGTCGAGCAACAGATTCTTTCCCATTTCCCCCAGCGCGGCGGTGACAGCAAATCCCGGTGCCGGCATGATGGCTGGCCGACGAAGAACTTTGCCCAGAGTGGCAGCAAATTTTCTTTGGGTCTCCGGGTTAGCCGTGGAAACGTTCACAACGCCGGAGACATCATGGTCGAGTAGATGCAGGATGGACTTCACCGTGTCGTCGAGGGAAATCCAACTCCACCACTGACGCCCGCCGCCGAGTGGCCCACCTACCCCGAGTCGGGTAATCAGGGCTAGTCTGCCTAGAGCTCCGGGTCCGTTCGCCAAAACGACAGAGAACCGCGGTATCGCCGTGCGGATTCCCATATCCGCAACTGGCTTGGCTGCGGCTTCCCATTGTTGGCATACCTCCGATAGGAAGCCGTCTCCGGGTCCAGCGAACTCATCAAGAATCTCACTGCCTCTATCGCCATAAAAACCTGCTGCTGAGGCTTGTACCAGACAGCTGGGAGGATTGTCCGCACCGCCGATCGCTGTAGCTAGGAATGAGGTGGCCTCAACTCGGCTGGCCAATATTCGACCTTTTTTGGACTTGGTCCACCGACCACCGATTGATTCGCCAGCAAGATTAACCACGGCGTCAATTTCGTTAAGGAATGCTGGAGTTACACCTTCCCACGAGATTTGATCAGCCGAAGGGCTTCGGGATACACCAATTACTCTGTCGCCCCGTCGTTGAAGCTCGCTGGCTAACGCGGATCCGATGAGACCGGTAACGCCGGTGATTAGAACATTCATGTCAGTATTAGGTTTCCTGGGTTGTCGACTATTCGGGAGCTAGGTCCGCTACTTACCGGTGAAATTGCCTTTGCGGCGTTCTCCCACCGAGGCGATTCCTTCTTTTGCGTCGTCGGTGACAGATAGTTCGGCTTGGAGGCGAGCCTCCCGCTGCGTGATTTCCCTTACTTGGTCTCCAAGACCCAGCCTGAGCGTTGATTTAATTGCCCGAAGAGCTAAGGGCGCGTTGCCCGCTATTTCCGTCGCCACTTCGAATGCTCGGTCTCGCACTTGCTCGTTCGGCACGCACTCATCGGCGAGGCCAATTTCTACGGCCTCTTCACCTTTGTAGCGCCTAGCGCTGTATAGAACTTGGGCGGCTCTTGAGGGACCCAATAGATGCGGAACTGTAACGCTCATACCGAACCCTTGATGGATGCCAAGAGAAGCGAAATTGGCAGAAAATCGGGCGTCCGGGCAGGTGATACGAATATCGGGAACCATCGCTAAACCGAGCCCACCTCCCACTGCTGGGCCATGAATAGCGCCGACGATTGGAATCGTGACGTCAAATAGTCGACCCGACCCTTGGTACAACGCGAGTGTTGCATCACCTCCAACTACCTCATCGTCACCACCACCGACGCCATCACCTGCGAAGTCAGCTCCTGCGCAGAAGGAACGACCGTCGGCAGCTAGTACTGCGCAACGGATCGACATGTCGTTTTGCATTTCATCCAGTGCATCGGCGATGTCATGTATCTGTCTGAAATTCAGAAAGTTGTGGGGTGGGCGGTCCATGATCACCGCCCCAACATTGCCGTGTATTTCAACTCGAAGACCATCGGCCATTGCGTTCTCCTAAAGGTGATTTCAGAGTGCCATTCAGAACATCAACCAGTCACCCTAATCCAACACTTCGTTAAAGCCATGGGGAATCGGGTGAGGTCTTGACAGCTATTCATCTGGTGCCATGAGACATCGCGGTAAGTTGACTGCAGCACGTTAGGGGACCTTATGGACGAGAACGAAGAACAACAGGTACATCTGCGAACAGAACGAGTTGATTGGGATGATCTTTTGGGCAGGCTTCAGTCTCTTCTGCGGATCAGGACGACCCCGATAGGGATGAAGCTGTTTTCGACCGTGGAAGAGATGGAATCGGTACCTCGTATTCGTAGGCCGAACGCGATTCACACAACCGACCAAATAGTCGCAATGGCGAGCCGTCTCAATTGGACGGTGGGGATAACGCGTGAGGATTTAGTTGGCGATCAATGTGGTGCTGTGATCGGCCTTCACCCGCAAGACGACGAGTGGCTGTCAGGGGAACGAATGCAAGGGGTCTGGTTCGAGACCCTAGACGACAGTTCCGCGCACCAAGAAGCCATGGATTGTGTGCCTTTTGGGTCTTTTTCGGCCATGGCTGTATCGCCCCTGTCGGCTAAACGCCTTGATCCTCCTGACATTTGCATGGTCTACGCAACTCCCGCTCAGATGATTTTGCTAATCAACGGTCTGCAGTGGCGCGGCTACAAGAAACTTGAGTGGGGCTGTGTCGGGGAATCGGCGTGTGCAGACAGTTGGGGCCGAGCGCTTGCTACCGGAGAGCCGAGTTTGTCAATTCCCTGCTTTGCAGAACGACGGTACGGCGGCGTAATGGAAGACGAGTTGTTGATGGCGTTGACCGCTCAAGATCTGCTCGTAGCCATAGAAGGTATGGAATTTCTAGCTCGAAACGGTCTCCGCTATCCGATACCGAATTACGGTATTCAAAGTGATGCGCGCGCTGGGCTCGGCGCGAGCTACGACTGAGGCAGCTATCAGGGCACGGAGGATCAGTGAGTAATACCTTTACCAAAGCCGGTTTCGATCTCGGAATGGTCACTACTAAGGGTGACGAAATGTTGACGTTCTACCGGGACGTCATCGGACTTGAATTTGAGGCGACCATCAGCATGGAAGCTTTGGGGGTCGCAGCGATGCACCGCCTGTGGGCCAACGAAAGTCTGCTCAAGATTGTCGTACCGACCAAGGATGTCGCTGCGGGGGCTGAAGGCGGAATGATGGGCGCAACTGGAATGCGTTATTTCACTCTTTCTGTAGCCGATGTTCAGGCTGCGTTGGATGCGTGTGTCGCCGCTGGTGCCGTGATCATTTGGGACCGACGCGAAGCTCGACCTGGGGTCGTTGTAGGCATGGTCGAAGACCCAGATGGCAATTGGGTTGAATTCATCGAGAAATAGCCGAATGGATTCAACTAGAGCTTGTTGATTTCCTTCAGCACCATTTGGGCCGCCGAGCGCGGGTCAAATGGATTATTAATCCTCAGGTCTGCGTACTGCGCGCTAGGCAATACGAGTGATTCGTGCATTGGTTCCACGGAGGTGTTGAACTGTTTTTCGACGCTTTCTGCATCCCGACCGCGTTCTGCCACGTCGCGCACTAAGCGTCGCGCCAGTCGGACGTCTCTTGGGGCATCAACAAAAATTTTCAGGTCCAACCTCTCCCGACATTGCTTTACCGCCAGCAGCAACATGCCGTCTACAAGAACAAGCGGAGCGGCCTCTAGCCGGTGGCTTCCACCGGGTCGAGTGTGAGTCGCCATGTCATAATCGGGGACCTCCACTGATTCACCTGAGGCTAGGTCATCCATGTGGGTGACGAAAAGTTCGATGTCCAGAGCATCGGGGTGGTCATAGTTAACCGCTGCTCGTTCTTCAGGCGTGATGTGTGAAAGGTCCCGATAGTAGTCATCGAAGCAAAGCAGTGTTATCGAATTGTCGACGTCCAACAACGCCTTTGCCAATGTTGTTTTTCCTGCGCACGCACCGCCGCTAAGTCCAATGAGCACGCTAGCGAAGGGTCTCGTTCCAAGGGCCTTCGTCTGCACGCGGCTCTTTAGGCAAACCTAAAATTCGTTCACCGATTATGTTGCGTTGAACTTGGCTCGTTCCCGCATAAATGGTCCCCGAGCGTGCCGCCAAAAAGCTATTGATCCAGGCTGAAGTTGTATTAGGGGTACCTGCGTCCGCAGCACCTAATCCTGCCGCGTAAGCGGAGTCGCCCTCCATCACCATTGCGTCCGCACCGAGAATGTCCAAGGACAGTTCGGTAACAGTCCTGTGGTACTCACTCCAATTGAGTTTTCCGATGGAGCTCTTCGGACCAGGCGGCTCTCCGTTCAAAAAGGAAGTCAACACTTGCTGACCCAACCAGCGCATTATTTCAACTTTGCTGTGACACCACGCCAAACGTTGGCGAATGCTTTTATCTTCGGTGCGACCCCTCTCCTGAGCCATTTCCACCAAGCGATCTAATTCCGACCGGTACCTGAAGTATGTAGTGGTGGCCCCGAAACCTCTCTCATATCCGAGAAGCGTCATGGCGACCGCCCATCCTCCATTCACTTGACCTATAACGTTTTCTTTGGGCACTCGGGCGTCTGCAAAAAACACTTCATTGAAGTGGCTGTGGCCAGCAATATTCACTATGGGGCGAACCTCGACTCCTGGCTGATCCATCGGACAAAGAAAAAAGGTGATGCCTTGATGTTTCGAATGTTCTGGAGCCGTGCGCCCAAGCACGAATATCCAGTTAGCCAAATGACCACTGGAGGTCCAGATTTTCTGGCCATTCAGGACCCACTCCTCCCCATCTAATTCGGCCTTACAACCGAGATTCGCTAGATCGGAACCTGCTCCAGGCTCTGAATAACCCTGACACCAAAGGTCTTCACCATTAAGAATCCGCGGTAGGTAATGTTTCTTCTGTTCTTCGCTGCCCCACTCAATCAGAGTGTTGCCAACCATCCCTATTCCGAAGCCGTCGTTGGAGCCTCCGGTAGGTAACCCTGCCTTCGTGAATTCTTCAGCGATAATCACGTTCTCATTGGCCGACAGGCCTGGGCCACCGTAGTCAGTTGGCCACATGGTCGCGAGCAACTTATTGTCAGTCAAAATCCGGCGCCATTCGCCTACGAAATCTGCTTTCGCATCGCCAGTTAAGGAGCCGATCCCCTGCCAGTTAGCAGGAAGATTTTCGCTAATGAATTCTTGAATTCTGTCTCGGTAAGACTCTGCTTCTTCTGAATACGTCGGCTGCATACACAGGACAGTACCTTGATCGGCGAGCTAATGATTATTCAGGCGACGCTTCATTATCTCGAGCCGTTGACAGTTTGTTAATTACTCGATCAAAAAAATCGTCGTCTTGTAGACCCGGAACCATCAATTTGTTGTCGATTACCCAACTTGGGGTTCCGGTCGCCCCCCACGCGTGTGCCCGTTCCATCGAAGAAGCCACAGCTGGCCACAACTCATCATTTGTGACCACCCGCTCAACCAATTCTGCGGGCACCGAAAGGTCTGCCGCTAGGTCAGAAAGCACTTCAGGGTCTTCAATATTTTTTTCTTCGTCCCAGACAGCTGCATAGAGTCGATCGTGGTAGACGCTGGCCTCACCCGGCGCCACGTGTTCCACGACTAGAGCTGCTTGGTGAGCTTTTCTAGTCGGGTAAAATCGGCTCGGTGGGTTCAAGCTCACTCCTAGATCTTCAGCGAGCGGCAGGAGTGCAGAAAAGGTTCTAGTACTTTCATTTCCACCTGCTGGTATTTCCGGATGTAGCTCGTAAGGAAGCCAAGAAATTTCAACGTTGTGGCGTTCATTCAGACGAACCGCCCGGGCCCGCGCCAGATGGCACCACGGTCAAAGAAAATCCGACCAGACAATAATTGGCAGCATCATACGGAACGACGGTATACGTTCGCAGACTATGGACTTCGTTATTCCCGCTGACATTCAGCAATTACTTGGTGAACTCGATCAATTCATAGAAGACGTCATCAAGCCAATTGAAGCTGAAGATGACAACATTAGGTTTTTCGACCACCGTCGAGAAGATTCCAGGACCGACTGGGACCGAGACGGTCTACCCAACGCCGAATGGGAAGATTTGCTTGGTCGGATGCGGAGTGAAGCCGATGCTGCTGGTTTCTTGAGGTGGCATCTGCCGAAACGTTTCGGTGGCCAGGACGGAACGAACCTTGGCATGGCCATCGTCCGCGAGCATCTAGCTCGAAGAGGCTTAGGTCTTCACAACGATCTGCAAAACGAGAATTCGATTATCGGCAACTTCCCAACTGTTCTGATGATGGAGAAGTACGGTTCCGAAGAACAACAGCAGTATTGGATTCCGAAGATGCTCGAAGGGACTGCTCGTATCGGCTTTGGGTTAACCGAGCCTCTTCATGGTTCCGATGCGACCTGGATGGAGACCACCGCTGTGCGCGACGGTGATGAGTGGATTATCAGTGGGGAGAAGTACTGGAACACCGGACTTCATCATGCAACCCATGACTATATTTTCGCCCGAACTTCTGGTTCTCCGGGTGAAGGGCAGGGCATCACTTGTTTTATCGTCCCCGTTGATTCCCCGGGCTTCGGCGTTGAGGAGTTCATGTGGACCTTCAACATGCCCACAGATCATGCCCACGTAAGGCTTACTGATGTCCGAGTTCACAATGACGACATTCTTGGTGAGGAGGGTCGAGGTCTTCAAACCGCTCAATTGTTTGTTCACGAAAATCGGATACGTCAAGCAGCATCTTCGGTAGGGGCGGGACTCCATTGCATCGATGTTGCTGTCGACTATGTCAATAACAGAACAACATTTGGTAAACCCCTTTCACAGAATCAAGCTATTCAGTTTCCACTAGCGGAGTTGTATACCGAAGGGGAAATGATTAGAGCCCTCATTTGGAAGACCGCATGGGAGATGGATCAGGGCACTGACCACATGGAAATCACGGACCGTGTGGCAATGTGCAACTACAGAGGAAATCGGTTCTGTTGCGATGCTGCTGACCGCGCCATGCAGAGTTGTGGTGGGGTCGGCTACGGGCGAAGTATGCCGTTCGAACATATTTATCGCCATCATCGCCGATATCGGATCACCGAAGGTGCCGAGGAGATACAAATCCGAAAAGTGGCGGGAAAGCTATTCGGTTACTCCGGGCGCGCTAAGGGATAACGCCTGGTCGGGTCAAATGTGGTGCAGCTAACTTGAGTGACTAACACCGGTAGTGAACCGGAAGTTCAGTTGAGTCGAGCTGTGGCGTTGCCTGTCAACACGAACTGTTCGTCTTGGTTTGTCGTTGATATAGCCAAATCAACAAGCGTCTCACCGTTCTCTTCTCGAACCTCAGCTACTTCTGCTCGTGCTGTCAGAGTGTCGCCTGGCCAAACCTGGTTAACGAAACGCACGCCGTAGTACGTCAGGCGCCCATCGCCGACATAGTTGGTGACCATTCTCCCTGTCATTCCCATCGTGAGCATCCCGTGAGCGAACACCGTTGGGTAGCCGGCAACTTCTGTAACGAATTTTTCGTCGCTATGGACCGGGTTGTAGTCACCGGAGGCACCGGCGTATTGCACAATTTGAGTTCGCGTTAAATCTTCGACAATCACCTCAGAGTAGGAATCGCCGACATTGAGTTCTTCTGCATTTAATCCCATTCTCGTTTCTCCTACTGCTCTATGACTTTTTCGGTGACTACACCGACGCCACGTGCGGTTACTACAAGCTCACCGTCCTGATCGCGATACTCGGTGATACTTTCACTGAATTTCAACACACCAGCTCGCTTAGATTCCTTTTCCCAACTTTCGCCTGGCTTAGTTTCAGCGGTGAGGACATCTCCCGGCCTCAGGTGCCGGTGGTAGGTGAAATGCTGCTCTGCGTGCAAACCTCCTGCTGATGATCCGGATTTTTCGTCTTCCGAATCGGAATCCTCGTCAGCCTTTTCTTTCACCAAGGTGCCCGAAGCGGTCCCACCGCTACCAAACCACTTCTGGCCATCTTTCGGACGCAAAAAATAATCCGGGTCGAATTGTGCGCTCGCCTGCGCGAAGGTAGGTGGGGCGATTATCGACCCAACTTCTGTACTAGCCGCGTGGGACTCGTCTGCGTAAATCGGGTTGCTGTCACCAATTGACCTAGCGAACATCAAAATGTGTGAGGCCTCGACTGGGAACCGTTCAACTGCCATGTTTTCCCCTTTTCTTCTTTAAGACTTATCTGATCATGACATTTTCAGAGACTTTTGTCGCCTCGATCTACTGGAGGGCCGACAGCATTATCTCGCGAATTTGGTCAGGGGCTTCGATCATCATCATGTGACCAACTCCCTCTAAGTGTCGCAGGTCAACTTCTTGAAAGCCGGCTACCAGTTGCGCTGTCGCTTTGGGTGGGGTCATTTTGTCTTCACTTCCGACGACCACGGTGATCGGGCAAGCTATCCGTCCGGCAATGTCACCGGCTTCATAGGAGTTGCAGGCGGCGAGGTCGTTGTAAATAACACCATCAGCTGCTCGTTCCAGCAACGCCTGACATCCGCTACGCATCCAAAGTCCCGGCGTGGGGTTTCCAGCAACATGTGCTCGAGTGCCGTGAGCCCATGCGGTCATCAGTTGTGGTGCCAGGATTTCATTGCGTTCAGCGGCGCCTAGCAATTCGGGGTGCACCGGCATAGCGGCAGCGGCACCCATCAAAATCAGCCGTTCTGCCACGTCCGGGTGTCGGGCTGCGACTTCAAGTGAAATGAGGCTTCCCATTGAGTGTCCAACAAGTCGAACTGGACCCGTATCGAGTTCGTGGATTAGGTCGGCCACCCAATCAGCCATTTCAGAGATCGTTGAGAGAAGTTCTCCTCCTGACTTGCCGTGTCCAGGCAAGTCCAGTGCCATCGGCGCAAATCCATGATGAGCCAGGTACCGGGTTTGTTGACTCCAAACCGTCCGGTCCATGCCGGCTCCGTGGACCAAGAGGACTGGTGGCTGCGCTGTATCCACTTTGACGCCACCAGTTGCCAAATTTACTGTCGCTTCTTGGAATTTAACTTCCATGACTCAACCCTTCTGTGATGCTCTAAGAGCTCTGGCAAGGTCGGCGATTATGTCTTCTGGGTCTTCGAGTCCAACTGAGAGACGAATCAAGTCTTCACCTACACCAGCTGCCGCTAGATCCTCGGCGCTCAACTGCTGATGAGTTGTTGACGCTGGATGGATTACCAAAGTTTTGGCATCCCCTACATTTGCCACGTGTGACGCCAGTTGGACGTTTTCGATAAACCTTCGACCCGCTTCTCTGCCTCCGATGATTCCGAATGAAAGTATTGCTCCGGCTCCTTTCGGTAACAATTCCTTGGCTAGTTCATGATCTGGATGACTACTCACAGATGGGTGACTTACCCAGGACACAGCGTCGTTAGCTTCTAGGAAATCTATGACTGTCGTGGTGTTTTCGACGTGCCGTTTCATCCTCAAAGGCAAGGTCTCCACTCCTTGCAGAAGGTGGAATGCGTTAGCAGGACTCATCGCTGCTCCAAAATCGCGAAGCCCTTCGGCCCTGGCTCGCATCGAGAGGGCTTGATGCCCGTATTCTTCGACGAAACTAATCCCGTGATACCCATCGTAAGGTTGAGACAGTGTCGGAAACTTGTCGCTGGCAGCCCAGTCGAACCGTCCCCCATCAATGACTACGCCTCCAAGGGCAATGCCGTGTCCTCCGAGGAATTTGGTAACTGAGTGCATCACAATGTCGGCTCCTAATTCGATCGGTTTCATCAGATAGGGAGTAGTGAAGGTCGCATCTAACATGAGTGGCAGACCATGTTCGTGGGCAATTTCGGCAACTACTGGAACGTTGAGCACTTCAATACCTGGGTTGCCTAGAGTCTCTGCGAATAAGACCCTGGTATCGGGCGTTATAGCGGAACGCCAGGCATCGTGATCTCGGGGATCCACGAACGTCGTCGTGATGCCGAAACGCGGCATCGTTAGGTTCAACATGTTGTGAGAACCGCCGTAAATATTTCTGCTCGCCACAACGTGATTCCCAGCGCTCATTATTGTCGCGCACGCTAGATGAAAGGCCGCCATCCCACTTGCTGTGCAAACGGCACCAACGCCACCTTCCAAAGCTGCTAATCGTTCTTCAAGAACAGCGACTGTGGGGTTCGAAATTCGACTGTATATATGGCCGGGTTGCTCCAGATTAAAGAGACCTGCAGCTTGTTCGGTGTCGACGAAACTGTATGAAGTTGTTTGGTAGATGGGGACACCCCGAGATCCAGTAGTTGGGTCGGGCTCTTGGCCAGCGTGAAGTGAAAGTGTGTCGAATTTCAGATAGTCCGGTTCAACCATGGTTTGACCCTTCGTAGTTCCATAAGGATGCTACGCCTGAACAGCCTGATCCTCAACGGAGACACCGATGCTCGTTGAGATAGGGGTGGCGCTTTTGGGGTCGTTATGTGCGGATTGCTTCCAGTATTTACTTGGTACGGGTAGCGTCAACCCATGCGCCCTTCTAATAATGCCGACAGACCAGTGATTGTGACCGGCGCCTCATCAGGCATTGGTCATGCTCTGTGTTGTCGTTTGACTGCTATAGGTCGGCCGATAATAAGCATCGACATCGGAGAAAACCCAGACGAAGTGGACGTTGAGAGGCACTACCCGTGCGATTTAGGCAGCGAATCTGATGTTGCGGAACTGTTCGCTGACCTAGCTAAGGATTTTGATATCTCATCAGTCGCATCATTAATTAACGTTGCAGGAGTACCTGGCACTCAACCTGCATCAAAGGTTTTCGAGGTCAATGTTCTTGCGGTACGGCGCCTCAGTCGCTTCGTAGCCTCATACCTAACCGCTGGGAGCAGCATTGTGAACGTTGGCTCAATTTCCGGTAATGGGTGGCAACAACGAATCGACACATATCGATCATTACTTCGACTAGACGATGAAGAAGCCCGCAACTGGTGGAGGGACAGGAAAACGTCAGTCGAAATTGACCCTTACAGCTTTTCAAAGGAAGCGGTAATCGTTTGGAGCATGCTTAATGCTGGGGAGTTGCAGGGAACAGGGATCAGATGCAACGTTGTAAGCCCCGGCCCTGTCGAGACCCCTTTGTTGCCAACGTTCAGAGAGCAAATTGGCAATGAACGAATCGATTGGGTCCTGAGCCACTCCGGTCGAGCCGCGAAACCAGATGAAATAGCGCAGGCCATAGAGTGGCTCGCCATCGGTGAATCAGGATGGGTAAACGGGCATCATCTTGTCGTTGACGGCGGTTATACCTCAGGCGTGTTGTCTGGATGGATTGACCTTGAAGGTGCTCCGACTCCCAAAGTCACCCACGTCGATTAGGCAGCGGCATTTCGGGGTTCCTAGCCGAATTCAGTTCGAAGGTCGCTCTCGTGTTCGTTGAAGTACGGTGCCCGCTCTGGGTGTGGTCCAGCTCCCTTAATTAATTGCCCTACTTGGGTCAGCGGACCCCATCCTGGCGAATCACTGTGTTCACAGACCAGATCATTAGCTACCGACAATTCACTTCCTACGAAACCCTTTGTTTCAACCGGGGTGAGCCCTGCGGGTTCAGACCAAAACCAAGTGCCTCCTTCTTCAAGATAGCAACGGGTTCCATCCGGACCTTTGTAGTCGAAGCCACCCTGCTCGACTTTTGGCCTGTCTTTATAGTCGACGAATTCTGCAACCTGGGCAGCTGCCGTTGTCTGCGCCAGGGAGGTATGGACAGTCTGGACCTCACCTGTTCTGCTGCGGTGATACATAGCAGTGACAACACCGAACGCAGCAATGACAGGGGTGGCTGCGTCGTGAACAGGCACAGTCAGGAAGACGGGGTCGCCGTCTCCGCCCTGTGCTGTCATCATCCCGCCCAAGGCCTGCAGTAATGGGTCAAAGGCGGGTTGATCCGCTCGTGATTCATCGAACCCGTAGCCAGGGCTTTTGACTAACACCAAATCCTGTCGGACAGATCTAAGTTCTTGGGCTGAACAGCCGAGTCGTTCCGCAACTCCTGGACGGAAGTTCTCAACGACTACATCAGAAGCAGCGACCATTTTGTATAGAAAGTCGCGTCCCGTTTCCTCCTTTAGATCGAGCATCACTCCGCGCTTACCCTGATTCCACCCGTTGAACATTGGACTAAAGGTGCGGAATGGATCTCCGGTTCTGGGTTCGATTTTGATCACGTCGGCTCCCAGCATTGCAAGATGACGAGTGATCACGGGGCCAGCGATAAAGGAAGCGAGATCGATGGCGCGAGTACCGGCTAACGGTGGCCCACCCTGGCCAGATCCTTTCCCGGGAACATGCTGTTCTCCCATAACTTCAGCGTTATGAGCCCCCAGCAAAGGGGCTGGCTTCATGACTTCTGCAGGGCACGCTTCCAAATGCAGCGGTTGTGTTGGCATCGAGATCGGTCCCAGTTGAGGGTGTTCGATGGTGCCGATAACGGCGTTACTCTTGGCTAGATCCGAAGCTAAGAATTCTGCTCGAGTCTGGATTGGTTGGCATGGGACATCGTGCGAGCGAAGCTTCTGTATCCATTCGTCTCGGCTACCGGTTCTGAAACGTTCTTCCAGGACTGGCGTTATGTAGGCCAAAGGGTCGGGCTCTATGAGACCCCATGGTGGATTTGGTAGAGCGGGGTCCTCTAGTAGGTCAAGCCGATCTATTGCCTGCAGCATGGCTTCATAAAATCGATAGGTCCCACAGGCCACAAAAAGCCAGAGGTCATCCGCAGCCTGAAACGGCCGATAGACAGGCGCCCTGCCTGCTGGTCCAAGTGGACTTGCCCCATCTCTATCTTCTGGGGTCTCCGGTGACCAGAAGTCGCCGATTTGCATCACTCCAGAGCCAGCTAGTTCGGAAACTTCATAAGTCGGCGCCGAGCCGTGAACTTCTCTGGCGTATAAACCTGCAGCTATAGCTAACGCCCCGAGCATCCCGGCACCATAAGAAGCCAGAGGCAGCACCACATGCACCGGCCCTTCGGTCCAACTCACTTGGTTCCAGGCGATTCCAGTTGCCGCAGCAACCTGCTCCCAGGAACCTGGTTGATCAGCTAACGGCCCACGAGAGCCCCAGGTGGGCATCGAAACGATTATTGAACCTGGGGCAAGAGACCGAGCGCGCTGTGCCTTGCTGGACTCATCAACCACTATCACGTCCGCCGACTGAAGCAGAAGGGTGTCGTCGTCAATAACGACCGAACGTTTATTCCTGTTCAAAGCCTGGAATCCTGGTTCCTGACGGTAGTAGTCGCCAGATCCGGTCTCCGACTTGATGACATCAGCACCCTGATCGGCAAGAAAACGCGTCGCGTAAGGGCCAGCAATTCCTTCAGCCAATTCGACAACTCGGATGCCGGTATAGGCACCAGATTTTCCCACTGACTCCCCTATCTTCGACCCCGGTTTCAACGCTTTACGTTACTCAACTCCAGGGGAAAGAAGCCGAAGTGAATGCGTACTCTTTTGCAAGGTTCTAAGCTCAACTATATGACCGATACCGCTGAACCCACTCAAACCATTGACCACATGATTCCATCGGCTCCGACTTTCGACTCAATCGAGCAAGAGCGCCAGCACCGCAAAGAACGACTCGCATCAGTTTTTAGGGTCTTCTCTAAGTTTGGTTTTGAAGAGGGACTTGCAGGTCATGTAACGGCTCGAGATCCTGAGTTGGAAGATCATTTTTGGGTCAATCCTTTCGGGGTTCCATTCGGTCACATCAAGGCCTCTGATCTACTCCTCGTTGATCACGACGGAAATGTCGTCGAAGGTCGTCACCCTCTGAATCAAGCAGCTTTCGCTATCCACAGTCGAGTGCACAAGGCACGACCAGACGTCATTGCCGCTGCACACACTCATTCCCTTTACGGCAAGACTTGGTCTAGCCTCGGGCGTCTACTGGACCCGCTGACCCAAGATGCGTGCGCCTTCTACGAAGACCACGCACTTTTCGATGACTTTACCGGCGTGGTATTGGACACCGATGAAGGAGATCGTATCGGCGAGGCTTTGGACGACAAAAAAGCTGTAATCCTGAAAAACCACGGCCTATTGACGGTCGGCCACACTATTGATGAAGCTGCATGGTGGTTTATCACTATGGAGCGCACATGCCAAAGCCAACTGTTAGCTGAAGCCGCGGGCACGCCAATCCCAATCAGAGATGAGGTGGCTAGAACTACGTCTGAGCAAGTAGGAGGTCACCTTGCTGGATGGTTTAGCTACCAGCCGATCTACGACAAAATTCTTGCAGAGAACCCAGATTTTCTTGACTGACGCCTTCAAGAATTATCTATAAATTGGTCTAAACCTAGGAGAGTAAAGCAGAGGCTCTGTCTCGAAGTTCCGTTTTCAACACTTTGTTAGATGGGTTCAACGGCAGCTCATCAATGATCCAAAAGTAACGCGGCACTTTGTAGTTGGCCATCTCCTTTTTGCACCACTCCGCTAGCTCATTCAGATCTGGTGGACCTGTTGGAGCCGCAACAACGAAGGCTGCCCCAACCTCACCCAGACGCTCATCGGGCACTCCAATTACCGAAACCTGACCTACAGCGGGGTGTTCAAGCATGGTGCTTTCTATTTCAGCTGGGTAGGTATTGAAGCCACCATTGATAAACATGTCTTTCTTGCGATCTGTGATGTCGATGTAACCTTGGGCATCCATAACGCAAATATCGCCGGTTCGCATCCATCCATCTTCGTCAATAGTCTCAGCGGTTTGTTCGGGCTCATCAAGGTAACCCCGCATAACCGCGTAGCCCTTCACCAAGAGCTCTCCAGGCTCTCCTTGCTGAACCTCCTGGTTATCGTCATCCAACAGCTTTAATTCAATCCCAGGCAAAGCCTTACCGCTGGTGTTTGCCACCACATCTGGAGGGTCATCAGCAGCGCAAATAGTCACTAATCCATGCGTCTCAGTCATCCCATAGGCCGTGACTACTGTCTCGAAACCTAAACGCTCCCTCATGTCCACCACTGTTTCAACCGGAATACTCGCGGCACCTGTTACCGCAGAACGCAGGCTGGACGTGTCGTAATCCTCAAGATTCTTGTAGTTGATCAAACCTTGAAAGATTGCCGGCGGTCCCGGAAATACCGTGACCTGCTCATCCTGAATTCGCTGGAGAACACTGGGAACATCGAAAATTGGATGAGGAAGCATCGTCGCCCCGTGTATGAAGCATGGGTTAATCGCACCGTTGAAGCCGAACGCGTGGAAGAAGGGATTAACGATCAACATCCGATCTCCTTGGCGCATCCCCAATTCCCTCGCGTAGTGACTGAAGCCGCGAATAATCGGCCCTTGCTCAACCATTACTCCTTTGGGAACCCCAGTAGTTCCCGAAGTGAACATGATGAGACCTAAGTCAGATCCAGAGACTGTTGTCGCCCGACTTTCCGCTTCCTCAAGGTCGACATCACTATTACGGTTTAGGAAATCCCGGAACGACACAGTGTCTTGCAGCACATCCCCTCGAAGAACCACAATGTCCTCTATAGAGTCAACCTTTTCGCCAGAGTCTTTTAAGTCTGTTACGTAGTCATTACCTAAGAATCCGACAACAGTGAATAGAAGCTTGACATTTGCCTTCTTCAAAACAAAGGCGGCTTCTCTTCCCTTGAATCTCGTATTCACGGGAACTAGAACAGCACCTACCCGAAACACAGCCATAGCTGCCACCACCCATTCCCACGAGTTGGGGGCCCACACAGCTACTCGGTCACCTCTCTGCACACCAGATGCCACCAGAGCCCCGGCGGCTTCTCTTATTTGCTGTCCTAATTCTGCAAAGTTCAAACTGACATCTCCATCGGAGATAGCTTCCGTTGAACCGAACTCTCTCGAGGCCCTATCCACTAGAGCTGGAAAATTGTCAGGAATTGCTCCTACCATTTCTGTTCCTTCCCCCTCATATGAGCGTTTATAAAACTGCTGCGATTGCTTCACCGTTTATGAACTGAAAGTAGCCATCAGGGTTGGCTGCCCATTCACGCCACCCATCAGATATTGCTTCTAGTTCCTCCCAAGTCGCGTAACCGTAATCAATAGCCTGGCTTGGGAAACTAGTAGTCAGGCAGCGGTCCGCCCATGAAAGACCCCAGTTTTCTCGCTCCTCTTTCGTGGCGTAGACACCGGCTGTTGCGGAGCACTCGACCTGATGAAGTCCGGCTCGATGGAACCAAGTCAACAGATGTCGTCCCGCATCTGGCTCCGCTCCATTGTGCCGAGCAACAAGGTGATATATGCGTCTCCATTCGTCAATCATCTTTGATTCCGGACTGCATGACATCGTGTAGTAGTCGGCATCGCGCACGGCCACGTGACCACCCACTTTGGTAACTCTTGCCATTTCTTGGATTGCTAGTACCGGGTCAGCGAGATGCTGCAGCACCTGATGGGCATAGGTCACGTCAAACGAGTTGTCCCGATACGGGAGTTCATAGACGGAGGCCTGTTCGAGGGAAATGTTCGAAAGACCTGAATCGTCTAGCGCGCCCTGCGCCGTCTGGAGGATTTCGTCGCCTACGTCTATACCGATTACCGAACCTTCGACCGCCCACTCAGCTAAGCCCACGGTTATCGAGGCGGGACCGCATCCCACATCCAGAATTTCAGATTGTGGAGAGATGAACGGACGAACAAACTGAGCACAGACGTCCGCCGTTCTCTTCGCATGCTGATTGACGGCTGCAGGCTGATGCCCATGTGTATAGACGTCACGTTTGACCATGATCCAAACATAGAAGATTCAAAGTGAGTCGTCACTTGTGAAGGATGGCGAAAGGGTCGATTCTTCTTGACTACGGTTACCGTATGTCGAGCTCATCCAATAGTAGGTCAACCCTTACGGGCTGAAACGTAAGGGAACGATCGACCCTGCCATGCATCAACCTCTGACCCCTGATTATTACCACTATGAATGGACTGCGATTAACTCAGCTTTCTGCTCCCATGACGGCAGCGTCGTAGTTACTTGGCACGACGGAAAACAACTCGAATGTCATCCATTGTGGCTGAGAGAAAATGCGCCAGGACCAGGTGGGATAGACCCCAGATCAAAAGAAAACGATCTCAACATTGTCGACTTGAACCTCGAAACACGCATCACAAAAGCCTTTGTCCAAAATGGAGCCTTGATAGTTCATTTTCAACCGGAAGGTCGTCAAGCCAGCTTCCACCCTGGGTGGTTACGACACGTAGCAGACGGCAAACATAAGACTTTCGCCCTATTACCTCAACCCCAGGTTTGGACGTCCGCCGATCTCATCGAGCCCCCAACTCACGACGGGCCTTCGGTCCTAGCCTCCGACGAGGCATTAGCGGACTGGCTCGACGATCTCCTCAAATACGGATTGGCGCGCCTGATCCGTTTGCCCACTGCCAATGAGATTGTGGAATTGGTCGGAAACCGTATCGGAGTGCTCCGAGACTCCAATTTCGGCCTGACATGGCACGTCAGCGTAGATATCGACCCGAACTCCACAGCCAACACAAACGCTGAACTCCCAGCGCATAGTGATCTACCTTCACGAGAAACACCCCCAGGCTTCCAACTACTGCATTGTCAAAAAAATACGGCAAGTGGGGGCATGTCGACCATGACCGACGGACTGGCTGTGGTGGATCACCTTGAAACGAACGAACCTGAGGTGCTGGAGTTGTTGACTTCGCGACAATGGACTTTCTTTAATCGCGATGAGAGCCAGGACCATCGATGGACCGGGCCAATCATTGATAAAGGCGATGGACGGGTGCCCTGGACGTTCAGGGCATTTCACCCAGTTCGCGGATTCCCGGCGATGCCTGAAGAAGAGATAAGTGACGCGTACGCCGCTCTCCAACGCTTCGGCTATTTGGCAAATTGGGACAAATTTCAGATCCGTTACGAATTCACTCCCGGAGATCTAGTGGCGTTCGACAATCGCCGTGTCTTACACGGGCGAGAATCATTCGATACGACAGCTGGAGTAAGAAGGTTGAGAGGAACATACCTTGACTCAGACGAGGTGTACTCAAGAATGCGGGTCTTAAGGCGTCACCTAACAAGCAGCAACTCGTCAAACACATTTTCTGCGACCGGAGCGAATATCAATGCCTGAAGTTTTCATAACTTGTGCAGTCACAGGAGCTGGGGACACCGTCGGCAAATCCGACAAAGTTCCCTTCACTCCCGAAGCCATCGCAAGTGACGTCATTGCGGCGGCCGAGGCTGGTGCAGCTATAGCCCACATACACGTGAGGGATCCCATAACAGGAGAACCAGATCGCCAGATCGACTACTACCAAGAAGTCGTAGAGCGAGTGAGGGCCTCAAAGACCGACGTGATCCTCAATTTAACTGCGGGCATGGGCGGTGACCTGGTCATTGGGTCCGTTGAAAACCCGCTACCCCTCGATCCAAATCAGACTGATCTGGTCGGGGCTACAGAACGCTTAGATCATGTTCGCCTCCTTCACCCAGAAATTTGCACTCTTGATTGCGGAACTATGAACTTCGGAGAAGGAAACTATGTAGCTACGAACACCCACGACACTCTTGCCGAAATGGCTCGCCAGATAAAGACAATTGGCGTTCGACCCGAAATTGAAGTTTTCGATACCGGGCAACTGTGGGAAGCGAAAGCTCTCGTTGATCAGGGCCTTATCGACTTGCCTGTAATGGTTCAGCTATGTATGGGAGTTCGATGGGGAGCACCAAACGATCTGAACACCTTCATGGCCCTCGTCAACAACGTTCCCGACGGCTGGACTTTTTCAGCCTTCTCTCTTGGCAGGGACCAATTACCCTACGTGGCCCTAGCTGCGGTAGCTGGAGGTAACGCTCGTGTCGGGTTGGAAGATAATCTCTACCTCGATCGCGGTGAGTTAGCGACCAATCAGACACTCACGGCACGAGCTAAACACATCCTCGAGTCCATGAATTTTGACGTGATGGGACCAGAGAGCGTCCGTGAGAAGTTGCAACTCACGAAGTGGGTTCCGTGAACGAAAGTTCTCCACCGCAACATGTCTCAATCATTGGCGCTGGAGTTATCGGAGCCGCTTGGGCTGCTCGTTGGGTACTACGGGGATCCAGTGTTGCTATCTACGACCCGTCTCCGGAAACCGAGCGAATAGTTACAGAAGTGTTAGAAAACGCCCGCTACGCGTGGCAACGATTGGACACAGCCCCAGAGGGCGAAGGTTCTTTAACGTTTTCTAAGTCACTGGGCGAAGCAGTCGAGGGTGCCCATCTGATTCAGGAAAGCACACCAGAAGATTTAGACTTCAAAAAATCCATATTCGCTCAAATTGAATCTTGTGCCGACAACACAGCCTTAATCGCATCTTCAACTTCAGGCCTTCTGCCTTCCACCCTTCAAGATGAAATGATCCACCCCGATCGCCTAGTGGTTGGTCACCCCTTTAACCCCGTTTATCTGATCCCTCTGGTGGAAGTCGTCGGCGGAAAACAAACCTCGGCTGACTCAATATCGACAGCTATTACTTTTTATGAAGCTGCAGGAATGAGTCCCCTACACGTTCGAGTCGAGATAGACGCATTCATCGCGGACCGGCTACTTGAGGCCGTATGGCGCGAAGCCTTATGGCTGGTGAAGGACGGAGTGGCAACTACCCAAGAAATTGATGACGCGATCCATTTGGGTTTTGGGCTTAGGTGGGCACAAATGGGTCTCTTCGAGAATTATCGGATAGCCGGCGGTGAAGGAGGTATGGAGCACTTCATCAGACAATTTGGGCCGTCTCTTGATTGGCCATGGTCAAAAATGACCGACACACCCGAACTCACCGACGATTTAGTCATGCGCATCAGCGATCAGTCTGATGCCCAGTCCGGTCATTACTCGATTCGTGAGCTCGAGAGAATCCGCGACAACAACCTCGTCGACATGATGCTGGCGTTGGAGAACAACGAATGGGGAGCCGGCCTTACTATTCGCAAGCTCCGCGACGAACCCTGACTATCCCCTTATTCTTCAATCGAAATAGCGAACTCGGGGCAATTAGCAGCTGCAAGGCGAGCCTTTTCCTCCAACTCGGCCGGCACCTGCCCATCACCGATTTCTGTCGCATACCCGTAATCGTCAACATCGAACAGTTCCACAGCAAGAGAAAAACAACGGTTATGGCCTTGACATTTATCGGCGTCAACTTGAACCCTCATTTACGACCCCCCAAGAACAGCTTCCTGAATTCCTAATCTAGCGCCATTTGACTCGTAACTTTTCTGTGCTGCAAGGACACGAGACCTTATTGGCGGCGAGATCGGTATCAACTCTCAAATCCTTCTAATATACGTGGAGTACAAGGAGTTAGACCGTGGCCCAAACTGAAGCACCTGCCGTACCCGATACCGAAACTGACCCGACAAAGGAATGGCACAAAACTGCCTGTGTCCTATGTTCAGCTAACTGCGGCATTGAAGTTCGTATCGATGGGAGAGAAATAGTTAGGGTTCGCGGCGATAAAGAACACCCATCGAGCAAGGGCTACACCTGCGAAAAGGGCCTCAGGGTTAATCACTACCAAAATGGACGTGATCGTCTCACAACGCCGTTGAAGAAACTAGAAGATGGGACTTTCGCAGAGATCAGCTGGGACCAGGCGATAAAGGAAGTCGCTGATCAACTGGTCGGTATCCGAGACGTCTACGGCGGAGACAAGATCATGTACTACGGAGGAGGCGGCCAAGGTAACCATTTCCCTGGTGCATACGCTCGCAGTGTCCTGCAGACTCTCGGTGTCAAATATCGCAGTAATGCTCTTGCCCAAGAAAAAACTGGAATGTATTGGGTCCAAGGCAAATTTTTTGGTCGTCAAGACATTGGGGCGTCACCCGATTTCCACCACACCGACTGTGCTGTGTTTGTCGGTAAAAACCCTTGGCACAGCCACGGCTTTCCCGAGGCAAGAAACGTTTTAAATGCCATCAAGAACGATGACAATCGTAAGATCGTAGTTTTTGATCCTCGAGTTTCAGAGACAGCAAACATTTCGGACCACCACTTGCGAGTTAAACCGGGAACAGATGCTTGGGCTCTAGCAGCAATCCTCGCTGCAATGGTGGACGAGGAGTTGACCGATGACACGTTCCTGAACAATCAATGTGTCGGATGGGACGAACTCAAACCCTTGCTGGAAGCGGTCGATATTTCTGATTACGCAAGGAAGTGTGGAATCCCCGAAGAGGAGCTACGGGCCGCTGCTCGGACCATGTCAAATGCTCGATCAATGGCTACTGAGGAGGATCTTGGCATCGAAATGGCGCCTCATTCCACACTTAATAGCTGGCTACAACGACTGTTGTACTTGCTTACCGGGAACTTTGGCAACGAAGGTGGAATGAACATTCCCAACAGGTTGGCTCCAATATGTGGCCATAGCGCAGAAGGTGCAACCGAACCAGTAACTGGAACTCCACTACTTTGCGGGCTCATGGCGTGCGCAGCAATCCCTGATGCTATTGACACTGACCATCCTGATCGATTCAGGGGGATGATCGTCGAATCCTCAAACCCTGTTCATTCCTTGCCCGATTCGAAGCGCTTCCGCGAAGCCTTTGCCAAGCTCGACTGTTTGGTCGTGATCGATGTAGCAATGACCGAAACTGCCAGACAAGCAGATTACGTTTTGCCTGCCTGCTCCCAATACGAAAAAGCCGAAGCTACCTTTTTCGCTGGGGAGATGCCCTCCAACACATTCCACATTCGCCAACCTATTTTTGAACCTCTGGGCGACACGCTTCCCGAAGCCGAAATCCACGCAAGACTTGTCGAGGCAATGGGTGGAGAGCCTGAGGGAGTTCAGGAGCTGGCCGACGCAGCGGAGCAAGGACGCGACGCATTTATTGCGACGTTCACACGGCTCTCCACAGAAAACCCAGACATTGGAGCAAAGCTGCCCACAGCTTTGTATCGCTCTCTTGGACAGGGGCTGGGCAACATGAGCTCAGCCGCAATTATGTTCGGTTCTGCAATGCAGGCCTCTATGCGATTCCCAGACGCAATTAGAGCGGCAGGCGTAGAGGGCGATGGCCTGGAGCTGGCTAGCAATCTCTTTGATGCTCTTATTGATGCCAAATCGGGAATGGTCTTTAGCACCAGCGATTACTCAACGAGTTTCGACCGGATCAAGACACCTGATGGGAAAATTCACATTCACATAGAGGAACTAGTAGAGGAACTGCAAAGTTTGGCCTCTGAAGAGCCTGCTTCACCAACCGATGCTTACCCGTTTGTACTAACCGCCGGAGAACACAGAGGGTCAACGGTAAACGACATAATCCGAGATCCTTCATGGCGAAAGAAAGATAAAGACGGCGCGTTACGAATCAATCCAGCGGATGCCGACAGGCTTGGAGTGGTTGATGGCCAGAGAGTACGAGTCGTCACAAAGCGCGGCGAGGCAGAGGCACCTGCGGATATCAGCGACAGCATGATGGAGGGACAAGTAAGCCTGCCTCATGGGTTTGGTATGGAATATCCGGATGAAAACGGTGAACACAAAATCCACGGTGTCTCTGTGAATGAGCTAACTGACCTGGAAGATCGTGACTGGTTGGCACTAACCCCTCACCATAAACATGTCCGGGCGCGCCTTGAGGCGGTTCTTGGCTAAGGAGCCTTACTCGTACCCTTCCCACGTGTCTGAAGTGGGCAACGGCGAGCCTTTAAGCAACGCTGCGTGTCTTTCCCGTATCTGTTTGGGAATATGAGACCTGACATATTCGACTTGCTGCTCCAAAACGAGATCCACTAGCTCCAACCTGTCCGGTGTTTGTTTCCAAGCAATCGGGACATACACCGGTAATTCGAAACGGCGCAGCCTATCCAGACCCGAGTAAATCGCTTTTTGATACTCAAACCGCTCACTCCAATCCCAGTGCGGGGGAGAAAAACCAGTGCCGGGATCAAGCACTATTCGTTCTCTGATACCCCAGTGCCGCGCTCTTTCCAGCTGCAGATCGAACCAATCAACCATGACCTGAACGGGGTCTCCATGCACGTGCTTCAAATGCCTTGGGTCAGGGCCAAGCATGAACGGGAGGACAACTTGGATCTCGCGCTCTGCTGCCAACTCAATCATCTCATCGCTCTGAAGTGCATCCGATGCGTTCAAGACCGAGGCTCCCGCATCCAAGGCGTTTCTCGCAGTTTCAACCTGCCATGTGTCGATAGCTACGTCGACCCCAAGCGAGAGCAGACCCTTAAGGACCGGCTTGACCACCTGCCATTCTTTTTCTGGGGCTACAAAGGCTGCATCTCCGTGAGACGCCTGGGCACCGACATCTATGTGATCCGCTCCTTGGGTTAAGAGCAGGCCCCCATATGCACGAGCCTCATCTTCGGTAGAGACAACCGAAAATTTCGCTAAGGAATCGGGAGAAGCATTCACCACTCCGAAGATTTCCATAGCTCGAACCTACCCTCGTAACGCGTTTGGATGACCTAATACTTCAACTTTTGTTTTATAGATCAAGGTTGAGATAAATCCAACGCCGATAACCGCGATACCCATAACAACCAGTGTCTGCCGCAAGCCGAAGCGATCCGCGCAAATACCGAGTGGCAATGCAGCGATACCGAAAAAGTTGAAACCAAGCTGGAGGAGTGACTGCATTCTGCCGTGATACTCCGGCAAGCTACTGGCCAAGGTAAGAGTTGCATTCATCGATTGGAACGCGGACGTTGCAGCACCCAACACGAACATGACAAGCATGGCGGTCATAAATGTTGGAGCAATACCGGTTGCGACGATGCCAGCTCCAAATCCCAAAACCGCTGCGTTGTGTATCTTCCAGGCAACGAGTCCTTCAGCCCTTCCTGCAATAAACAACGCTATTGCGAGGCCACCACTTGCTCCGATCGCCGAAAGCCATGCGAAACCGCTATCCCCAGCAGCGAAAAGATCTTCGGCGACGCTCGGGAGAAATGCGACATACGGGAATCCCAAAAGTAACGCAAGCGCCGAGGTTCCCAAAAGGAGAGGAAGAGGCCATGTACTGCGTGCGTATCTCACACCGTCGACGAGATCGTTAAGGGCGGATGGCTTTGACGAGTTGGACGGCGGATGACCGGGAGGTAGGCCAAAAAAGAAGATGCTGCCCACGACGGTGAGGCAGGTGCTCACCCAATAGACAGCGCCGATACCCAACTCCGGAAAGCCAAGGATGACTCCGGCAATAACTGGGCCGACAACTCGGTTCAAATTCATCGAGATCTGCGATAACACCACTCCGTTTGCTAGGCGTTCGGGCCCAACTAATTCGGCGGTGAAGGCCATCCGAGCGGGCAAAAGACCACTGAAGCCTGCTGACTGGACCGCCGAAGCAAGTAAGAGCATCCAAAAAGTAATGAATTCAAATTGAACCGCCAGCGCTATACCTAACGACGAGACCAGCAACAGGCCATTGGAGATGAGGAGGATGGAGCGTTTGGGAAACCGGTCAGCAGCTACACCTCCAAGGGGGGTAGTTATTAATCCCGTTAAGCCGAAAGCAAGACTCACCGCCCCTAAGGCAGCATTTGAGCCTTCCAGATCTTTGGCAAGAACCCCGCGAGCCACCATTTGGGCGAAGATCGCCAAAGAAAAGAGGTAACCACCCACCCAGAGGCGCCTAAAAGGCTCTATTGAAAGACTGTCGAACGTACCACTCACTTTGTGCGTTTGTGGCTATAGAAATGCGCTGAGGTCGCGCACGGCACCTGTGTCTGCGCTCGTAGCCATCAAACCATACGCCTTTAAGGCCGCAGATACTTTGCGGGGTCGCTGCATCTCAGGTTTCCAACCCAGTTCGTCTTGACGCTTTCTCCGGTTACTCAATTCAACCTCATCGACATCGAGACGAATTGACCGATTTGGGATATCGATATGAATGACATCGCCGTCCTTCACCAGCCCAATTGTGCCTCCTGCTGCAGCTTCAGGCGAGACATGTCCAATTGATAATCCTGACGTTCCTCCCGAGAAACGACCATCGGTCAGCAAGGCACAAGCCTGTCCGAGGCCTTTCGACTTCAAATACGACGTTGGGTACAACATTTCTTGCATCCCAGGACCGCCTCGTGGCCCTTCGTATCGAACTACGACAACTGAGCCTTCTTTAACCTTGTCGTTCAAAATATGGTCAACCGCTTCGTCTTGGCTTTCAACGACATGCGCCAAACCCGAAAAAACAAGGTTTGCATCGTCGACACCAGCCGTCTTTACGACACAGCCATCCTCGGCCAAATTTCCATACAAGACCGCAAGTCCACCATCTGCGCTATAAGCATGATCAACAGACCGTATACAGCCCTGTTCTCTGTCAAGATCTAACTTCCCATAACGCTCAGACTGACTAAACGCCACTTGTGTCGGAATTCCAGCAGGACCAGCGCGATAAAAACGGTGCAGCTCCTCATCGTCATTTGTTGCGACGTCATACTTCGCTAAAGCTTCGAACAAGCTTGGTTCGTGCACCGTGGGCACCTCGTTGTGAAGAAGGCCACCACGATTTAGCTCAGCCAAAATTCCCATCACCCCACCGGCTCTGTGCACATCTTCGACGTGAAATAGCTCTGTAGCTGGCGCTACTTTGCAGATATTCGGGACCTTCTTCGATAGCCGGTCTATGTCCGCCATCGTGAAATCCACTTCGCCCTCTTGCGCGGCCGCAAGCAAATGCAAAATCGTGTTTGTTGACCCACCCATCGCAATATCAAGACTCATTGCATTTTCAAAAGCATTGAAACTCGCTACGTTCCGAGGCAACACTGAAAAATCATCTTCTGTGTAATAACGCCGACATACATCGACTATTAGTCGACCAGCTTGCAGAAAGAGTTCTTCGCGATCAGCGTGAGTAGCGACAACAGTTCCGTTACCGGGGAGCGAAAGCCCTAGAGCTTCGGTCAGGCAATTCATCGAGTTGGCAGTGAACATTCCAGAGCAAGAGCCGCACGTCGGACAACCTGCCCGCTCCATTTCAGCTACATCTTCATCACTCACCGAATCATCGGCAGCAACAATCATGACATTGATCAGATCAACTTTATTTTCCGCAAGTTTGGTTTTACCTGCCTCCATCGGGCCCCCAGACACAAAAACCGTGGGGATGTTAAGTCGCATTGCTGCGTTAAGCATTCCGGGAGTGATCTTGTCGCAGTTACTTATACAAACCAACGCATCAGCGCAGTGCGCTTCAACCATGTACTCGACTGAGTCTGCTATCAGGTCGCGACTAGGAAGGCTGTACAGCATCCCGTCGTGACCCATCGCAATGCCATCATCAACAGCAATGGTGTTGAACTCCTTGGCAACTCCGCCCACAGCTTCAATCTCTCGCGCTACCAGTTGCCCAAGGTCTTTTAGGTGAACATGACCTGGAACGAATTGGGTAAACGAGTTCGCGATCGCGATAATTGGTTTCTGGAAATCTTCGTCTGTCATGCCCGTCGCACGCCATAGGGCGCGGGCTCCCGCCTGATTTCGTCCGGCGGTTGTGGTGGTGGAGCGATACTGAGGCATTCCCCCAGCCTAGAACTCTGAAGAGCAACAAGGGAAAGAAATCGCAGCAGCCCAGAAAGTTTTGGTTTTAGAGCGTCGATTCCGCCATCAACTCAAGCAGTCTGCGCATTGCGGGATATTGACGCCAATAGGTGTCTCGATCACCTGTGCGCATGAGGTCGCCTAGCCAGTTCGCAGACTTCTTGGTAGTCACATTGGAGGGCCCCGATAGGAGCTTCCGCCAGGTCGCATCGGACGCCTCGAAGCCAAACTCGTTGTCCCGCTCCTTCACCACACTGGCTGTTTGCGTTACCGAAACCAGGTGACCTGACTCGAATCGGTAAATAACCGATTGACCACTTACTCCTACGCGAAGCGCTCCGGTCCAGAACTGGGTCGCCCGACGAAATTGTTCGTCGTCGCCACACAGCTTTCCTGCATCAACAAATCTTTGAACCAACACCTCCACCTGGGAATTCACGACATACGCATTCCGTTACTTATAGCCATCGTTTGTCCTGTCATTCCGGAGGATTCGTCGCTGCCTAAATAAACGGCAAGGTTGGCGATTTCTTCTGGTGCAAGGATGCGACCCATAGGTGTTCGTTTAGCCAGTTGCTTTCTAAGTTCATCAGATTCAGCGCCTACCAAGTCGGCAAATCCATCAAGCATCGGCGTGTCTACAAAACCAGGGCAAATTGCATTACAAGTAACGCCGCTGGCTGCCAACTCAAGGGCCATACACCTTGTTAGTCCAACTGCTCCGTGCTTTGAGGCGTTATATGGGGCCTGGCCGGGTGACTCGAATAGTCCTGCCGTCGAAGCGATGTTGACTATGCTCCCGCTTCCTCTTTCGATCATTCCGTTGAGGAATGCTTGGCTAACTCGAACGATTCCAACGACGTTTACCTCAAAAAGCTGTGAATACGTTTCAGGGTCGATATCGAGAAAACGTCCTGCCGCGTGGATGCCAGCGTTGTTGACGATGATGTCTGCGCCTCCGAGCTTCTCGTGAACGAAGTCCGCCATCGCAGTCACTGAGTCTCCATCTGAAACGTCACAAACTATTGGGTGTACAGCTCCGGGCGGTGCCTCGGTAGCGGTTTCTTCTAGGTCCTCAATACGTCTGCTCGCGACGACGCATTGAGCGCCTTCTCGGGCATAGGCGAGAGCTATGGCTTTCCCGATGCCTCTTCCTCCGCCGGTTACAACTGCGCGTTTGCCTTCTAATCGTTGACTCATCACTTCATTCTGCCTGTATTACGGAGAAGATGGAGGCCACCCAGGGACCGACATCGTCTGACCAACCTGGTCAGGGACTTCTAATTCCTTGTGGCTGGCCCATATCTCCGTCAACCGAGAGTATGCGCTTTCGTCCATTTCTGAGACTCGACGAGTTTCCTCCGACACATGCAGCGACATCACCTCACATGTGGCAGCGATGAAATTCTCGTCCACGTTCCACATAACTTGAATCGCATGGACTCGCTTCCAATCAAAACCCAATAGTTGAGTAGTAACTTTTAAGTTGGCGCCCTCTTGCACTTCGCGCACATACGTCACATGGTTCTGTGCCGAAAACGTAGTCACGGCATGTACCTCGCGATGCGGGCGCCCTAGCCCAATGAAGTCCATCCAGGACTCAATTGCGTCGTCGAAACAAACCACATAGAAGCCCGCGTTGAAGTGACCATTGAAG
>NTLA01000007.1 GCA_002457435.1 Acidimicrobiales bacterium MED-G01
TCTTCGATGCCTGCCATCCGGCCGGCATATCGGTACCACTCTGCGGCTATCTTCACGAAGAATGCTACTGCGCCAAAGGATGCTGCCATCCATGGGCTTGTTCCTAGCCATCTATCGAACAGCCAACCCAGCCCTGCGAAAATCGCTGGCGTGACGACTATTTCAACCGAGCGCGAAAAGGCGTCGTCGGTGCCGAAGAATATTTTGTTCTTGTAGAGCGCAGATGCTCGCATGCGACGGGCAGTCTCCGGACTGGTAGAGAATTATGGGATGCTTCGGGAAGCGGCCACACCCTAATTGGGGTATTTCACCGGTTGCAAGCGACTCTTTAGTCAATCAACTGCCACTGCGTTACTTTCGCTACACGTTCTGAATTTCTGGTTCTCTTTGTTCTCCCAAGCGAGTTCTCGGTCGAAGCAAAAAGAACAGCAAAATAGCGACACCAGCTAGGGCGAAGGGAAGCACGGCATCACCACTACCAGTCAATGTCGGTACCAAGGCAACGCCTGAAAGCAGGGCTGTCCATGCCCACAGGAGCATGACAGTCCGTCTATGCCCATGTCCCATCCTCAATAAGCGATGATGCAGATGGTCTTTATCTGCTGTCGCGATCCCCTCTCTTCGGTAGGCCCGTCTCGCGACCGCCAAGGCAACATCAACCAGAGGAACACCCAAGATTAAGAATGGAATCGCTATGGGAGCAAAGAAGAAATAGACCTGCCCACTGAACTGGTCAACGACTCTGCCACCGACGGTCATGGTCGCGGACGCCATGAGGAGACCGAGCAGAAGCGCACCTCCGTCACCCATGAAGATTCGTGCCGGATAGAAATTGTGAGGTAAAAAGCCGAGACAAATCCCTAGCGTCACGAGTGCCAATAACGGCCCGAGATTGGCGTCACTGATGAGTCCGGCATTCTGCAATTCGCCGCTGTACAAATAGAAGGCACCGGCAGCAATAGCGACGGTACCGGCAGCTAGTCCGTCTAGACCGTCGATTAGGTTGACCGAATTAGCCACAACTACGACTAGCAAGACAGTTATCAAAGTGGCCCAGTCCGCTGATAAGACAACAAGCTGCCCAAAAGGCACTCTGAAATAGAACAGTGTGACGCCCAATACGGCAAGAAGACTTCCCGATAGCACTTGCCCAGCAACTTTCGCTGGGGCTGAAAGCTCTCGCAGATCGTCAACCGCTCCGATGGCGAACATAACGGTGGCTGCAACAACTACAGCTAAGGCTTCCGATGAGCCTGCGAAAACCTGGGTGAAGCCTGGCAAGCGACTAGCCAAGACGAGGGCGGCCAAGAAGCCCACGAACATCGCTGCGCCACCACCGGTGATAGTTGGACGTTGATGGACACGTCGATCATCGGGCTCGACGACCGCTCCTAATTTGGGGGCCACTCTTGTTACAACAAACGTGAAGAGGTACGTGACGATCGCTGCTGCACCTAATACGACGGCATGTTGGAGTGTCCTACTCACGGGACTTCCCTACTCATCAATTACAACAGGCGCACGTTACGACTCTTGTATCTAGCCAACCAGCCTAGTTATGAGTACCGGAGCTTTGATGGAGGGTGCCAGGAGCTAGCGATTGTCGGTGTTTTCATTCTGGGTATGGTGGGAATTGAATGCATAAATCGGCTACTTCCTCAGCAATGGCCTTCACGGCGTCGGCTTCGTGGCGTTGTCGAAGTATTCGCGCCGTGAAATCAGCAATCTTGGCCATTTCTTCGACACCCATTCCCTGCGTCGTTACGGATGCGACACCCATGCGGACGCCACTGGTCACGAATGGTGAACGAGGGTCATCAGGAATCGTGTTCCGGTTGAGGGTTACCCCACCTAGGTCAAGCACTTCTTGTGCTTCTTTACCTGTCAAGTCTTCATCGAAAGTTCTGAGGTCAACTAGGAGCAGATGATTGTCCGTACCTCCTGAAACCAACCTGAATCCCTGATTCGCGAGAGCATCGGCTAGCGCGTCTGCATTCTGAACGATGCGCTCGGCGTAGCCTGCGAAACCCGGGTCTAATGCTTCTCGAAAACCAATCGCTTTGGCAGCGACCACATGGTCTAATGGGCCACCTTGGTTCCCTGGAAATACAGCACTATCGATCTTTTTCGCGAGAGCGTCTGTCGAGAGGATGCAACCGCCTCGGGGCCCGCGGAGCGTCTTGTGGGTAGTAAAGGTAACTACGTCAGCATGAGGAACGGGATTCGGGTGCTGACCACCGGCTATCAAACCAGCTATGTGCGCTGCATCGAACATGAAGTAGGCGCCTACTTCGTCGCACACTTTGCGGAAAGGTTCAGGGTCAATGCGTCGCGGATACGCTGTTGCGCCGGCAACAATTAGCTTCGGTCTTTTAGCAATAGCGATGGAACGCATTTCGTCGTAATCAATGCGTTCGTCTCCACCAGTCAAACCGTAGGAAACAAAGTTATAAAACCGGCCGCTCGCATTGACGGGTGATCCATGAGTTAGGTGGCCGCCATGATCGAGGCTCATCCCCATAACGGTGTCTCCCACATCAAGGAGAGCCATATAGACAGCTGCGTTAGCTTGTGAGCCTGAATGCGGCTGCACGTTTGCGTGTTCCGCACCAAAAAGCTTCTTCACACGATCGATAGCGAGTTGCTCCACTACGTCCACCTTCGCATTGCCACCGTAGTAACGACGTCGCGGGTAGCCCTCACTGTATTTGTTGGTAAACACGCTGCCGGTAGCGTTCATGACCGCAGGGGAAGCGAAGTTCTCAGAAGCGATTAGCTGCAGACTTGTCGCCTGACGTTCTTTCTCTTCGGAGATAAGTTCTTCGACTTCGGTATCGGGTCCTACGGTCCAAACGTTGTTGGGGTTCGTCATGGGTAGGGGCCTTTCGCGATCGCCGCGGCAGATGGTGGCACAGCTTGCCCGGAATTTGAGTCTTTGCGCGCTCTTTCTAGGCTGAGGCTCAACTAGGAGTCTAAATAGCGTTCAGCTTCTCTACACGTTGTTGATGTCGTCCACCTTGGAAAGAAGCACCTAAGTATGCGTCCACTATCTCCAGAGCTGTCTGTTCGCCCACCATCCGCGCTCCAATGCCAATCACGTTGGCATCATTGTGTTCCCGACTTGCCCGAGCAGTTGTCACGTCATGGACTGTGGCAGCACGAATACCTGGCACCTTGCCAGCGGCCATGACGATTCCGATTCCGCTACCGCACACAACGAACCCGCGTTCCGCAGCCTGATCAGCGACCGACATACCAACAGCCGCTCCGTAATCGGGGTAGTCGACCCGCGATTCGTCGAAAGTCCCGCAATCAACTATTTCGTGACCCTCTCCCACTAGGTATTCAGCGATTATCTGTTTCAGCACGAATCCTGCATGGTCAGCTCCAAGAGCGATAACAGACACACGGCCCTTTCTTTATGTTGGCCCTGCCATCTTGCCACGCGAAGCTTTGCTGATCGCGACTAATTCAACTTCGAAATTGCTGCTGGAACTAATTTTTGGGAGGCAAGTCCACCGCGCCCTGACGCAGCACGGCGAGTGAGTTACCTGTTGTGTCAACAACCGTTGATGCCACTCCTCCTTGGGAAACTCCGGGTATGACATAGGCAACTTCAATGGCAAGGGTTGCCGCTGCGTCTTGCGCCCGCAGCTGAGTTTCAACGGCATGCAAATTCGCGCTTGACCCGGTGACAGGTCCAACATCATCGATGAGTACGCGGAGCCATCCAGGTTCCGGACATCTAATACCTAATGTGTTCCCTCCAGTCACCGGATCAACTCCGTCCCGGCGCTGCGCGACGATGGTCAGGGCCCCGGGCCAGTACTCCTCGATGAGCTTTCGCACTTCGTGATCAAGATGGACGAGCCTGTCAGCCTGCTCAATTCCACTTACTAAGACTGGAACAGGCTGGTCGAATGGACGGTCCTTGGCCCTATAAGAGTCCTTCACTGCTGTTGTGTCGCTGTACTTGGCTAATAGCCCTGGCAGAG
The DNA here is from genome assembly GCA_002457435.1 of Acidimicrobiales bacterium MED-G01. Lineage (GTDB taxonomy): Bacteria > Actinomycetota > Acidimicrobiia > Acidimicrobiales > Poriferisodalaceae > MedAcidi-G3. Next base: position 3,996 of record NTLA01000007.1, read on the forward strand.
TGTCTGTCGGGGCGACCACTAACGAACCTGCCTCTAGCGCAGTGGTAGCTCCTCTAAGGTCTGATTCGTCAACATCGTCCAAAGGTCGGCGCGCTGTCACAAACCTTTCGTTTCCGGAAAAGTCACGGTTAATAGCGACTTCGTTATAACCCCTAGCGATCACAAGGTCACGTAACCTGGACGTTTGATCCGACCCACACTCGAGAATGAGCCACCCACCAGGACGTAACCACCGTCTGCTTTCTCTCGCTAGTAGATCTAAATAGGTGAAGCCGTCCTCACCTCCTAACAGAGCAGCGGTCGGCTCCCAGTTTGTAATCACCGGAGGGAGTGGGTAGTTCGAAGACACGTATGGCGGATTCGATATCAGCATGTCGAGTTGTCCGATAAGCCTTTCCGGCAAAGCTCTGAACCAGTCACCGTTATGCAGTTGAACTCTTGCTGCTGCACCTCCTAGACCAGCAAGATTGGAGCTAGCTAGTGCGAGGGCTTCTTCAGATACATCGGTGGCATGGACCAGAGCGTTAGGGACTTCCTGGGCTATCGATAGGGCAATTACACCGCTTCCGGTTCCTAAATCGACGACAACCGGATTTTCAGCAATGTTGTTGTCCTTCGAGTTCAGCAAATCAACTGCACGTCCAACAACGACCTCTGTCTCAGGTCGAGGGATTAATGCTCTCGGGTCGACAGCTAGATCCAAGTACCGGAAATTCCAGCTGCCGATGACATATTGCAATGGTTCACCGTTGGCACGCCTCGCAGCTAGTGCATCGGTTCGGGCGACTGCTCGGTGAGTAATTAACTGATCGCCCTCAGTGGGAAACTGACCTATATCGATGCCTGTGGTTTCTTCAAGGATTCGACGAGCGCTTATCTCGGGATCGTCGACAGAGGCTGCTTGAAGTTTTTCCAGCACTTCGTTATGCAGTTGCGTGAGCGTCAGAACGTTGTCTGGATTATCGTCAAGGTTTGCCATTTCCAGCCTCAAGCTGTTGTTCACGTTCATGAAGCATTAGTGGTTTCACTACTTCATCAAGGTCACCGGCCAAAACGCGTTCCAACTTGTACAGAGTCAAGCCAATCCGATGGTCGGTCACTCGACTCTCCTTAAAGTTATAGGTGCGGATTTTCTCCGCGCGTCCACCGCTCTTAGCTTGGTCACGTTTCTGAGCCGCCTGACTGGATGCCTGCTCGTCTTGTCGGAGCTTCAAGAGCCGTGCTCGCAGCACACGCAACGCTTTGGCCTTGTTTTGCAGCTGACTCTTTTCATCTTGCATCGAAACCACAAGACCTGTCGGTAGGTGAGTTACCCGGACTGCTGAATCAGTTGTGTTAACAGACTGGCCACCTGGACCTGAGGATCGGTAGGTATCAATCTCTAGGTCGTTGGGGTCAATCTCCACTTCTACCTCATCTGCTTCTGGCAGCACTGTTACCGCAGCAGAAGATGTATGAACTCGACCTTGTGATTCTGTAACCGGTACGCGTTGGACGCGGTGCGGTCCACCTTCGTGTTTTAGATGACTCCAAACGCCATCACCTTTTATCAGGAACGCAATGTCGGTATATCCACCCATATCGCTGAAGTGACTACCCAGAACTTCTATTCCCCAACCCTTTGTGTTGATGTATGAGCGATACATTTCGAAAAGGTCTCGAGCCCAGAGATTTGCTTCCTCGCCTCCTTCAGCTCCTCGTATCTCAACAATCACATTTCTGTCATCGTTTGGATCGCGAGGAAGCAAGATAAAACGAAATTTCTCTTCAAGGGCCTCAGCCTCTGATAGTGCGACCGTTTCCATTTCGCGGGCTTCAATTAATTCTTCGCCGCTACTAGATTCGCCGATTTCTCTCGCGGCGGCGGCATCTTCAAGTGCTGTTCGCCATGCGGACCCAACTTCGATCATTTCAGTCAACTGGGAATGCCGCCGACTTACTTCGACGAATCGACCTCGATCAGCAGTTACTTGAGGGTCTCCCAGTTGAGACTCAATGTGAGCCAACTCTTCCTCTAGTCCCAGTAAACGATCAAGCACACTCTCAGGGTACCGACGGAGGGCCTGCCCATTCGCGCCAACCGTCATCGATCCCAATAATCTCGGCAGGGTCAAGTAGTCGATCAACTAGTTCTCGGATAACGAGGTGGGCATCGCGGTCCGGAACAACGATCTTTAATTCTGCTTCGGAGTTATGTAGCAGCCGTGCATCGGCGGCAAAGGGCACCAAATCCAGGTCGATGCCAACTCCGCAAACAACAATTGCTTCAGCCCCCCCATCTAATGTGCCTCGTGCTACCGCTGGAACAGCTTCTTTCAGGTTTGTTCTCTCGATGGGAGGTGCTGCAGCACTAAGTCTTGACAGCCCAACCCTTTCAGGATGAGAAATGAGATGCGCTCTCAACCATCTTTCGGCACCAAGGCGGTTCAAAGGATGGGGTTCAGCACCCGGTAGCCGATGTGACCGGACAACCTTTGCGACTTGCTCAATGGCTTGTGCCGTGGGGAGGTCTCCGTGGAGAAGAGCAAATGCTTCTCGATCGTGAGTGCCGACGCCAACCTCAATACGATCTCCATTTTCGTCGGAAACGATCCGAGCAACTTCAAGACCAGCTATCTCCCCAACAATTACGCCATACTCAGACACAACTTCGAGTCCGGACTCTCGCAGGGTTGCGACAAGATCAGGCACATCCGGGATGGTCACCGCATCGGAAGGTTCGGCTGGTCTCGCCTTCGTTGCTTGGTCCTCGTTTATTTCCCAAACCGTTATGGGCCCAGAAAAAAGCGCTGCACGACGCGCCAACATGCCACTTGCCTCAGTGGCGAATAAATGAATTTCCTCAGTGGAGGACCTAGCCGACAAGGCTAAGGCTCCTCCTAAAGCTCGACTGCTTCGTTCCTCAGCAAGCACAGCGACACTGCCGTCGTTCAGCTTTGCTGAAGCTCCGTCATCTGTTCCGACTACCTCGTCTGCCGACAACTCCAAGTGGCCGCTCACAATTGAGCGGAGTTTCATCGCGTGCAGTTGGCGGCGGCGTTCGGGGTCTAGCGCCACGAGTCTGCTTATTCTTCAGCGTCGTCAGAGTTCTGGTCTGAGCCACGACGACGTCCGTAGCGCCGCTCAAATCGCTCCACGCGTCCTGCTGTATCGACGATCTTCATCTGCCCAGTGAAAAAGGGATGACTTGCGCTCGACAGTTCAACGGTGACAAGAGGGTATTCGTTTCCATCTTCCCAGACGACGGTGTCACTTGTTTCGACCGTTGATTGGGTAATGAAAGAGAACTCAGCACCTGCATCACGGAAAACGACAGGTCGATAGTTGGGGTGGATGTCACTTTTCATGATGCAACCATTCTGGCGGTTACTTTGGCGAATCGCACATCGAAAGACACAATTCTGCGTCAATCTGACGTTAGGAGATTGCGCCGTCTCTAGGAGCGGATAACTGGGTGAGGATTTGCTGGTTGGAGGTAGTCACATCAATTTGTTTCAAGACCCAGTCGATCGCGGAACCAGGTTCGCTATCTTCGATCGCAACTAAAGCATCTGCGAGTGCTTGGCCTGCCAGCGCTCGCTCGTCATCTCTAAGTCGCTGAAGTTCACGCGTGCAGGAAGCGACCACATCGATGGCGGGATACACCCTGCGATCGGCAGCTCTTCGGTCGAGACGTACGACAGAATTCGCTGTTCCCTGAAGTGACTCAAGAATCATCTCGTCCAAGCGCCAACCGGTTTCGACCGCCGCCGTAGCAATAACTGTCAAGGATCCACCTTCATCTAATGCACGAGCAGCGCCGAAGAAACGTTTCGGAGGGTATAAAGCACCTGCGGCTACACCCTCTACAAGAACTTTCCCGTTACCGGGCGCAGCCATGTTGTACGCCCTAGCCAAACGGCTCAAGCCGTCAACGAGGATCACCACATCAAGGCCTGCTTCGACCATTCGTTTAGCTCGTTCTAGCGTCAGTTCCGCTACCTGAATATGTTCTTCGGCGGGTCTGTCGAAGGTTGAGGCCAGTACCTCTCCTTCAACCGCGCCCGCGATCTCAGTCACTTCTTCAGGTCGTTCATCTATCAGTAAGACGATCAAATGGAGATCTGGGTGGTTCGTTTCCAATGCAACAGCTATCTCTCGAATGGTCGAGGTCTTCCCACATTCAGGAGGCGAAACCACTAGACCTCGTTGGCCCTTCCCGATCGGTGCCACAAGATCAATAACTCTGGCCGTGCGATTTTCTGTCCCAGCCAGCTCTAGGTTCAACGCGTCTCTTGGGTGCACAGCTTTCAGGTCTTCAAAGAGTGGTCGTTCCCTTGTCTCTCCTGGTTCCGAGCCATTAATTTCATCAATCTGCACCAGTGCCGGGTTCTTTTCGTTTCGCGCTGCAGGACGACTAGCGCCTTTAACAACGTCTCCCTTGCGTAATCCGTGGATTCGAACTTGTTTTGCGGCGACGTAAACGTCATCGTTGGAGGGCAACGGTCCTGTGGTCCGAAGAAACCCGTATCCTTCGTCTCGAAGGTCGAGGATCCCCTCACATTCGACTGGTTCCCCGTGCCAGTTTTCCTCTTTGTCGCGATCACGTCCACGGCGACGACGACGACGATTACCCGGCTCGCCTATCCCCGGATCGTCGGTATCACGATCGTGTTTGGCACTTTCTCCGTCAGTGCTTTGACCTACGTCCATCGACTCTGATTCATCGGAAGTGCCGGGCGACTCAGTTGCAGCAGCATCAGAATCACTCGCTTCAGCAGTCCGTCGGACTCGGCGGACGGTTCCCTCATCGTCGGTGCCCTCTTGAACGACCGAGGGGCCCTTCAAAATGTCGTCGATGATTGTTGCTTTGCGTGCTCGAGGGGCGATTTCCACCCCAAGGGCTTCGGCCATGGCTACTAAATCGTCCCTGGACTTCGCCTCAAGAAGCGCTCGGTCTGGCTGATCTGACATTTCATCCTCTTAGTCTCGGAGCAGCTTGAGTGCGCCGGGATGTGGTTTCGGACCGCTCATCGGGATCAAGCCGGCAGTCGCCGACCAGCTACGGTTGCCTTATTCACAAAAGATGTGAGCAACGGAACGGTAGGGTCAGGTTACTCAGCGAGCAGGGTCACTCACAACGTCGGGGCCATTCTCACTGGTTAGACGCACTCGCAACAAAGTCCATAACCACCGAAACTTCATTGGGTAGGTTGACGCATCGTTCGTTTCGGTTCTCTAGCCCAACGATTTCGTCGGGCTGAGGTGGTGCCACACCGGTTGCTGCTTCCACGACGCTGTTAAATTTGGCCGGGTGGGCGGTTGCCATCACTACTGCAGGACCGTTCAGTGATTTCATTCGCCGGATCACGTTGACTCCAACCGCAGTATGAGGATCTAAGAATTCTTTTTGTGTCTCGTAGAGGTCAGAGATTTCCTGGTCTACTTCTGTTTCGGAAGCCTGGCCCGCATCAAACAAATCGCGTAAATGTCTCGCCACCGATTTCGGCAATTTCATTGAGCCGCTTGAACGAAAGTCAGCCATCGCGGCAGCCACCCACGAGCCATCTTTACCGCTTAGCTCGAAAAGCAAGCGTTCAAAATTACTCGATACTTGGATGTCCATAGCCGGACTAGTTGAGGGCTCGACGTCTTCGATCTTCATTACTCCTGATAGGTGAGTTCGGGTAAGGATGTCGTTGTGATTGCTTGCAATTATTAGTCTGTCAATTGGTAAGCCCATGCGGGAAGCGATGTAGCCCGCGTGTATGTTGCCGAAGTTACCCGTAGGTACGCAAAAAGAAATTTGTTCGTTCGGACCCGCTATTCGGGTCGCAGTGGTGAAGTAGTAAACAGTTTGAGCCGCAACACGCGCCCAATTGATGCTGTTAACTGCAGCCAACTTGTGACGCTCCCGAAATTGAAGATCTGAGAACATCGCTTTTACGAGGTCCTGGCAGTCGTCGAATGTGCCATCAATGGCAACGTTGTGAATATTGGAGCTTTCGACAGTCGTCATTTGTCGCCGTTGCACGTCTGAGACCCGTCCACGGGGATGGAGCATTATTAGCTCAATTCCATCCCGGTTTTTGCATGCTTCGATTGCTGCACTACCCGTATCTCCAGATGTAGCTCCAACGATCGTTACGCCTGTATTACGGCGGCTCAGTTCGTGTTCAAATAGACGCCCTAATAGCTGAAGAGCTACATCTTTGAACGAGAAGGTAGGCCCCCAGTAGAGCTCTGCTAGGTAACGGTCGTTCCCAATCTCGGTAGGCAGTTGTCTCACCGGTACGACGTCTGGATGACGAAATGTCGAGTATGACCGCTCGATCATAGTCTCCAGTTCGTTACTGTTAATTGAGGGCGAAACGAAGGGAGTGAGTACCTTTGTCGCGACTTCGGCGTATGACATTTCAGAGAATGCACTGAGATCTGAAGGCTTCAGCGTTGGAAAATCGGTGGGAACGTATAGTCCGCCATCAACTGCCAGCCCAGCAAGTAGAACATCGCTGAATTCGAGAACCGGGGCCTCACCACGCGTGCTCTGATATTTCACCGTCGTACGATCTCCTGCGTGATCAGTCAGCTATAACTCGAATTAGGGCGCCTATATCGCGCACTTCTTTCAAGTTTCTCAACTCACGTAACGTTGATTGCACATCAGCTTCAAGAGCCTCATGGGTGATGAAGACAAGATGAGCCGTTTCCCCATGGCCTTGTTGTTCCATGGACCGAATTGAAACACCGTGTTCACCGAAGATGCCGGCTACTACCGCCAACACGCCAGGGCGATCTTCAACGTCTAGTTGCATATAGAACGCGCTACTGGTTTCGTCAATCGGTCGAATGGGAAACTCGGACAGCAATCCGATGTCACTTGATACTCCCTGTTGCAGATTTCTTGCGGCCGAAATGACGTCGCCAAGCATTGCTGACGCGGTGGGTCCACCACCGGCTCCGCGGCCATAAAGCATGAGGTCGCCGACTTCGGAGCCCTCTAAGAACACCGCGTTGAAGCTTTCTCGGACTGCCGCGAGGGGGTGATTGCGAGACACCATCGTGGGGTGAACTCTCACGGCTACCTGGTTGCCATCGGATTCCGCGACTGCCAATAACTTGATCACATGACCCATATGTGAGGCAGCAGCTATATCGTCCTTGGAGATTTGGCTTATTCCTTCCTGGTAGACATCGCCCGCGACGACTTTTGCCCCGAAGGCGATGGTGGCCAAAATCGCTGCCTTTGCAGCTGCATCGCTACCTTCCACATCTGCCGTCGGGTCTGCTTCAGCAAACCCAAGACTCTGGGCTTCCGCTAGGACATCGGCGTAGTCAGCTCCTTCTTCGGTCATCTTCGTAAGAATGAAATTGGTCGTACCGTTGACGATTCCCATGACTCTGCTTATTCGTTCTCCAGCAAGTGACTCTCGGAGAACTCGTATTAAAGGCACCCCACCGGCCACTGCTGCCTCGAAGAAGAGGTCGACGCCGCCTGTTGCTGCAGCTTCAAAGAGTTCTTGTCCGACGTTGGCGACTAATTCTTTGTTAGCAGTGATAACTGGTTTGCCTGATTTCAATGAGTCGATCACTAATTGTCGAGCTGGCTCGATTCCGCCGATGGTTTCAACAACAACGTCAACATTTGGGGAATTGACAATGGCTTGGGTGTCTCGGGTGAATAGTTTCTCAGGAAGATCTACGACGCGGTCAGCAGAAAGGTTTCGTACCGCAATACCTGCTATCTCGAGTCGGATTCCGGTGCGCGCCGCTATGCGGTCTGCGTCTGCGGAGATAATTCTGGCTAACGCACCGCCGACAGTGCCACAACCTAGGAGCCCTATGCGAATGGTTGAATCTGATTCCGACTTCATAGCTCCAACGGTATCGGTCAGAGCACCCATTCTCCGTGTCGATTTGCCACTCAACGGCCTGAAACAAACCGCAACCGTTCAATTAATCGACATCAAGGGTCAAAAGATCTTCGACTGACTCTCCACGAATGACGAGTCTCGCTTTACCCTGGGAGACAAATAGAACTGGTGGTCGCGGCATCCTGTTATAGGTACTGGCCATCGCGTATCCATAGGCCCCAGTCACCGGAGTGGCTACGAGGTCTCCGATGCCGATGTTCTCGGGCAGTAATGCTTCCCGAACGATCACATCGCTCGATTCACAATGCTTGCCGACGATTCGAGCTATTGAGTTCCTGTCCTCGGCGACTCTATTCGGCGCAAAAGCCGTATACCCGCTGCCATAAAGCATCGGGCGCGGATTATCTCCAAAGCCTCCATCTACAGCCATATAGGTTCTTATCCCAGGTAGTTCCTTAATGGTTCCTACTGAGTACACCGTGATCGCAGCCTGGGCTGCAATGGACCTGCCAGGTTCAGCAGAAACTCGTGCTTGAACCCCCAGACTGTCGCACGCTTGCCCAAGCATCTCTCCCCATTCAGTTATTGATGGGGCGGACTCGGATTCCAGGTATGCGACCCCAAGGCCTCCCCCAACAGATAGTTCAGGTAAACCAAGCGGTTCAGAAAACGCCACAACTACTTCGAGTGCTTGCGCGAAACTGTCGACCCTAAATACCTGACTGCCGATGTGTTGGTGGATACCAACCAAGTCGACGCCCGGGTTAGTAAGACACTCCTCGACGGCCTCCGTCGCAGCTCCGGAATCGATCCCAAATCCAAACTTCGAGTCATTCTGGCCGGTGGAAACATACTCGTGTGTGTGTGCTTCGACCCCTGGAGTGACCCGAAGCAGTATCGAAGACACTCGGCCGTCTTGTTGGTGAAGCTGTTGGATGCGATGAAGCTCGTCGAATGAGTCCACTACTACTCGCCCAACGCCATAAGAACGAGCGAGAGAAAGTTCGTCTACGGATTTGTTATTCCCGTGCAAAACAATGCTCTCCCCGGGCACTCCCGCGGCTATTGCAGTCTGAAGCTCTCCTTCACTGGCTACATCTAGGTGAAGGCCTTCCTCAGCAACAAGTCGGGCCATAGCCACACACAGGAAAGCTTTACCTGCGTATGCGGTTCCCTCACCTAGTGCGGAGAGAGCTTCTCGACACCTAGAGCGGAGATGGTCCTCGTCGTAGATGAACAACGGGGTTCCATATTCGGTCACTAAGTCGCCAACCGATATCCCTCCAATTTGTAATTCCCCTCTAGGGCCGATTTCTGCTGAATCAGGCAGAAGCGACAAGGGAATTGGGCCGTTGGGTAATTCTGTTTGGTTCATTTGGCCCTCCTCACATTTGTTCCGGGGCTGCAAGACCTAGAAGGTCAAGACCGATAGCGAAGCCAACGCGGGCTGATTCAACCAACCAAAGTCGAGCTTGTTGGAGGCTGCTTTCTACATCAGATCTCAGAACAGGACAATCGTGGTAGAACCCATGAAACGCAGCCGCTAACTCACGAAGCCATGTCGCGACACGATGGGGTGCTCGATCGCGTGCCGCTATTTCAAGAATTTCGGGCAGCGCTGATAAACAACGAAGAAGCTCCAATTCTCGCTCCTGCGTCAAAAGCTCAACATCTATAGAGCTCAACGGTGCGCGTTCTATGCCCCGACTCGCCGCTTCGCGACCGACCGCCGCTATGCGCGCGTGCGCGTACTGAACGTAATAAACCGGGTTTTCGTTCGCTTGCTTCGAGAGCACATCAATGTCAATGGTTTGCCGGGAATCAATGGATTGAAGCAAGTAAGCAAACCGAGCTACGTCGGGACCGACCGCTTCGATTAATTCGCTGACTTCTACCATCGTTCCCGTGCGTTTCGAGAGCTTTATCTCTTGGCCCTCTTTAACCAAAGTCACATTCTGACCGATGATCGCTTCGTACGACCCTTGAGGGTGCCCCAACATTTGCATCGCAGCAGACATTCGAGGCACATAGCCATGGTGGTCTGCTCCTAGGACATCAATAACAAGATCGCCGCGTCCGAATTTCTCGTGATGGTACGAGATATCGGGCACGAAATAGGTGGGTTCACCATCACTTTTGACTAAGACCCGGTCCTTTTCGTCACCGAATGCGGAGGTGCGCAGCCATGTCGCCCCTTCTCTCTCATCGACCCATCCGGCGGCCCTGAGCTCAGCCATGGTCGCCTCCATAGCTCCTGATTCGACTAGGGCGCTTTCACTTGCCCAATGGTCAAACTCGACATTCATCGAAGCTAAGGACTTCTCCACATCAGCCAGGGCTCTTTCGCGACCCCACTCGACTGGGTCCACGTCGGTCGGCATCTCCGAAGCCCACTCGGCTACGTATTCGCCGGCGTAACCATCCTCTGGAAGGACGGTGTCATCGCGACGTGCTATCAGAGAAGCTCCAAAAAGCTCAGTCTGCAGGCCGCGATCATTCACGTAATACTCGGTGAAAGTTTGATAGCCACAACGACGAAAAATGCGAGCGAGACTATCCCCGTAAGCTCCCCAACGACCCCCTCCAGCGTGCAGGGGTCCTGTTGGGTTAGCGGACACGAACTCCAGATTGATCGATTGACCACTGCCCATGTCTAAGCGCGCATAGCCCGCTTCACCTTCAGTAAGAACTTTAATTAGAACATCGTGTAGCCATCGCGGAGAAAGGTAAAAGTTGATGAATCCGGGGCCGGCAACTTCCATTCTTTCGATTAGATCAACTGACTCTGACTCAACAGCTTTGACCAACTCTTCTGCTAATTCTCTAGGATTTCGCCCGATTTTCTTAGCTGTCACCAGGGCAACATTCGACGACCAATCGCCGTGTTCGCGCAGCGCCGGACGTTCCATCTGAATCTCGCTCACAGCAATTTCGACTTGCAACTCCCTTAAAGAATCTGCCAAGGCCGCTGCCAAGACTTCGGTGATCACTAGCTTGCTCCCTACAGGTCGGCATGGGCATCCCGCCGCTACGACAGCAACAGGACAAACCTGACTGTACCGCCGACACCCTCCCGACTCGAAGCGACTTATGATTGCTCCTCAAATAGGCGCCGATGTGGAGGGTTCTTCTGAAAGCGGTACATTCGCTAACCCGCCCTCGTAGCTCAGGGGATAGAGCAGTGGCCTCCGGAGCCATGAGCGCAGGTTCGAATCCTGCCGAGGGCGCAAAGAATGTTTTTCTGAGAGCTTCGGTTCCGGTTTTGATACATCATTGGTGAGTAGATTCACATCATGCTGAGGACCCTCGCTGCACCTGCCACCGTTTCACCTTGGGGAGTTGTCGCCGCAGCCGGTTTGGTTTCTGTTGCTCTCATCGTTTCTTGGCGTCTCGATCTCGGTCTGATTCCATCGATTTCGATGAGTTCCATGCGATCAGTAGCTCAGTTGCTTGTGGCTGGAATCTTGCTTGTTCCTGCGTTGCGGTCAGATGCTCCTCTTGGGTGGAGCTGGCTTTGGTGTGGGGTCATGGTGGTCTTCGCAACGGGCCTAGTCCGACGTAGGACAGCGGGTTTAGGAACCAACCGGCCTTCCATCATTCTTTCAGCGTTAGCGGTAAGCGTCCCTGTAACTGCTGGTTTGGCGGTGGTATTTTGTTTCGGAGTGCTTCCGCTTCAGCCGTCAACCTTGGTGCCTATGGCTGGGATTATTCTGGGCAACACCTTGCCGGCAACCTCTGTCGGTGCAACGAGGTTCGTAGAGTTGGCTCGAGATGAGCGTGGCCAGATTGAGGCAATGCTCGCGTTGGGTTTTGGGGCATACGCTTCCATTCGGCCTCAAGTGACCAAAGCAATAAAGATTGCTCTGACGCCACCAATTGAGCGAATGCGTATGATTGGTCTGGTTTTGCTACCAGGGACAATGACCGGAATGCTTCTGGCAGGAGTGGAGCCGCTGCAAGCAGTCATGACTCAAATGGTCGTCTCATTTCTGATCCTCGGTGGAGTGACGTTAACGGTCACGACTGTCGTTTTAGGTTGCTCATTTTCCGCGGTCGGTCAAGGTCGTATCTCTTGGGCCGCCCCCAACAGCGCGGCTTAGGCTTTCCAGCCCGTTACTTCGGTGCGTTCGATGATGATCACCGAACCCTTTGGGCGTTTTTCTGAGTATTGCGGGTAGCGCTCACTTAACAGGTCCAAAGCAAGTTCATAGTCATTACCGTTCTGGTGCACCTTGGCGCGGCCTCGCACACGAACCCACCAGAGTTGCTTCCAGTCCTGATCGTCATAATGATCTGCCAGAAGTGTGACTTCGGGGAATTGTCGGATGTTGTCAAGACGCTTCAACTCAGTTGTTGATTTCTTCTTATGGTCGACTGCTGTAACCACAACATGGTCATTGAACGCGAAAGTAATCGGCACAAGGTCAACTCGCCCGTCGGTGCGGATAGTTGCGAGCGTTGCTACGCGGGCATCGCCAAGCAACTCTAATAATTCGGATTCGTTCATTAGTCCTCGGGTTGCAGACCTAGTCGATGTACTGCAAGGGGCAGCGCGAGGAGCCACACTAGTCTGCGGTTCTGTCCCACCCCAAAAGCCCATCTTGCATGAATCTTTGTGGGTTTATCGACATCAATCAGCGTATTCTCTTAGGTATGGCCCTGGCAGAAACCAGCACTGAAACTCCGAAACCTGAACGATGGACCTTCCAATGGAAAGAGCTTCACGAAGAAGTGATTACCTCGGGTCTTTGCACTGGATGTGCGGGCTGCGTCATTAGCTGTCCACACGACGTAATTGGTTACGACCATGTTCAGGGCGGCTTCAAACCATTCCATATTGAAGAAGAACTCGGTGAGGACAACTGCGGTCACGGCGAAAAGGGTTGCACTAGTTGCACACGAGCCTGTCCACGTTTTCGGACCTGGGAAGATGAAGCTGACGAGTTTCTATTCGCTAAAACGCGAACTCCTGAAGAACCTTCGGGTATCTACAAAGACATCATTTTGACCCGGGCATCTGATGACTTCATTCACGAAGTTGGACAAGATGGTGGACTCGTTTCAGCGATCCTTATTTGGGCACTGGATAATGGATATATCGACGCCGCTCTCACTTCATATGTAGGTGAGGGTGAAGGTTCTCAATGGACAGCTTCTCCCGGCGTCGCCTTCAACCGAGACGACGTTGTTCGAGGTGCGGGCAGCCGTTACACCTACTCCGCAAACACGCTCGCTTACGCTGACGCAATCGAAGCAGGTGCTAAGAAAATTGCTCTAGTGGGCATGAGTTGCCAAAGTTCAATTGTCCCCGTAGCGAAGTCACGAAAAATTGGCAAAGTCGGCAATAGGTTCGCTCTCAATATCGGGTTGTTGTGCTCGAAGTCATTTGACGAGGCGATATTCGAAGAATTATTTGAACAGAAATATGGTCTCGATCGTCGCACCATAAAAAAGACAAATATTAAGGGCGTTTTCCAAATCTGGACGCACGACGGCGGCTACTACGAAATTAATCTCAAGGAATGCCATGCGTGGACTCGTGAAGGATGCAACTACTGCCCTGATTTTGCCGCTGAACACGCAGACATTTCTACCGGCGGCATCGGAAAATACAGCGACTGGACCCTGACCATCGTCAGGACTCCGATAGGTCGCGAAATAATTATGAAGATGCTTGAGGGGGGTTACTTGATCGGACGGCCAGGTGATGACGACCCCGCGGCAATCGAACTCATGCATAAATTGAGTCAAAAGTCTCGCGCCCGCTGGCCAGACTTCGCATGGGAACGGCCGGCTCTTTTACCTACACGAAAATAATTCGCTTCTTCTAATCACAAACATGTGTTGATGAAATCAACCATGTTCGGTCTTGATTCGGTAGCTGCCAAGAACTCTGGGAGTCGGTCTTCAGGTATAACGTCCGCGGCCCGGAAGGCTGCGCAACGACACAGGTCTAGTAGGCGATTCGAACCTTGGGTGCAAGCGGCGATATAAATTTCCTTGGTTGCCGCCGACCAAACGGGAGGCCGCTCTTCTGCTCGGCATTGAACTAGAAGGCCAGCAAGTTCTGGGGGGAATTCGTTGAACGCACTGATCCGATCTTCTAGGCCGGCTATATCGCTGGCGTCTACGTCGTACACCAGTAATTCTGACGCGCAATGACAGGGACCGACCAAGCCTGAGTCTGAAATGCACGCATCGAGAAAGGCGATAGTTGTGCTTATATCGAGCAAATACTCACCTCTGGCAACTGTTGTGTCGGTGGCCAGAGTTCCTGGATTATCAAATGAAGCATCCGAGTTATCGGGATAGCGAGCTTGACCTACTCCTGAAGAACAAGCACTCGTCAGCGCTACTACAACAACAAGTCGGAGGAAATGCTGCTTCGTTCTGCCAAAAACGGTCACATCTAAAGGTTAGAACGGGTCTAGGCCCGCTAACTCGCGAGCTTTTACGAAAACTTGATCAAGCATCTCTTCTGTTAAACGACCAGTGAACGTGTTTTGTTGACTTGGGTGGAACGAGCAAATGATATGCCTGGTCACGTCGCGTCCCTGTTCCTCAAGCGGCACAACTACACCGTGACCAAATCGAGGCCGGGGGCGCACTCCAAAAATTGAGCATGCCACTTGGTAGCCAAATTGGCCTAACGCCACGAACACCTTCGTCTCGGTGAGCAACGTCAACTCCCTTTCAATAAAAGGCCGACAGGTATCCCGTTCAACCGGAGTTGGCTTGTTCGCGGGGGGAGCGCATCGAACCGCTGCGGTGACATAGGCATCGGACAGTTCAAGACCGTCGTTGACGTGTCGCGCTAGGGACTGGTTTGCGAACCCAGTGCGGTGCAGCGAAGCAAAGAGGAAATCTCCTGACCGGTCTCCCGTAAATACGCGCCCAGTTCGGTTCGCTCCATGGGCTGCGGGAGCGAGACCAATAATCATTACCTTCGCTAACGGGTCTCCAAATCCTGGAACACCCCGACCCCAATATTCGTCATCAATGAACGCTGCACGCTTTTCGACAGAAATCTTCTCTCTCCATTGCACGAGACGCTCACACTGCCGACAATCAGCTATTGCCTCGGCCAATAAAGAAAGTGAGTCCATAACGCCGAGTGTTGCAGACTCTGAGGTGTCTTTAACGACTACGGTCACTTCGTGGCCTCATCTCAACGACCTACCCTCGTCCTTCTCGTTCGACACGGACAAACTCCCACGACCGGAGTCGAGCTTTACGGGAGAAAGCCAGGAGTTCTCCTATCCGACACAGGGTTGGCTCAAGCAAAGAACGTCGCTCAACGCATTGCAGGTATGGGTGGTCAACGTTTCGAGGCTATTTACGCGAGTCCTTTGGAACGAACGAAGCAGACAGCTGAAGCCATTTCCCTGGAGCTCGGTCTCGCAGTGAAGCGAGACCGGGGCTTAATCGAACTTGATGTCGGTGACTGGACTGGCCGTAAGTTAAGTCAATTGAGGAAACTTAAAGCTTGGTCGTCGGTTCAAAAATACCCTTCAGGATTTAGATTCCCAAATGGAGAATCCTTCCCGGAAATGCAGACCCGAATCGCTGGAGCGATCGACTGTTTAGTTAAGAGACACCCGGGAAAAGCTGTCATCGCAGTTAGCCATGCCGATCCCATCCGTGCTCTAGTTGCACATGCTATGGGAACACATCTCGATCTATTCCAACGAACAGTGGTATCGCCCTGTTCGGTCACAGCAATTCTGTATTCGACACACGGACCGGTCGTTCTATCAGTAAACAACACTGGTGAACTGAGTGATCTTTCGCCTGCTTAGACGAACTCAATAATTTTTTGAACGGGAAAAATGACTGACAACTATGAAATAAGAAGCCCAGAAAACTTCGTTGCGGGAACCATCGGAGGGCCCGGGGAACGCATTTTCTATCTACAAGCGCAGGGAGAGGATTCGGTCCTCACGTTAAAGGTCGAGAAGGGACAAGTTCAGTCGTTGGCCAGTCATCTCCTGGAACTCATTGAAGCTAAAGACGCAGACGTGGTCGCGGCTCAAGTGGTTGACATGGTTGAACCTCCAAATGCTGTCTGGACAGTCGGTGCATTAGCCATAGGGCTTAGTGACGAGCCGGGGGAAATAGTGGTCGTTGCTCAGGAGCTATCGGATGAAGATCAAAATGATCCATCTGAAGCTCACATTCACATCAGTTTTGAGCAGGCAAAAGCATTTGTGGATCATGCTCTGTTCCTTATCGAATACGGCCGCGACTTCGGTCGACAGAATGGCCACAAACGCATCGGTGAGTGAAGACAGCGCCGATGTCGGCAAACACCCCGCAACGAACTTCATAGATCTAGATGTTGCGCGAAATATTTTACAACACGGCCAAATAGAGGTAGTGGCTCAAATGCCGTACAGCTCCAATGCCACATTTCTTGTGCGAGTAGAGGACAACGAAATAGCGGTAAATGGCATCTACAAACCGGTTAAAGGTGAACGGCCTTTGTGGGATTTTCCTCGAGGCCTTCACCGCCGCGAAATCGCGGCTTACGAGCTGAGCGAAGAACTGGGTTGGGGCGTGGTACCTCCTACCCTTGAACGAGTCGGGCCCCACGGAACCGGATCAGTTCAATTGTTCATTGATGCGGATTTCAGTCAACATCACTTCACGCTGGTCAAAGATGTACGACACCATCCCGCCCTGCGAAAGCTTTGCATACTTGATCTACTGGCCAATAACACAGACAGAAAGGCAGGACACTGTCTGATCTCCAAACGTGGAACCATTTACGGAATCGACCATGGCCTGTGTTTTTCAAGCGACTTCAAGTTGCGAACAGTCATTTGGGAATTCGCGAACCAGCCCGTCGAAGAAGAGTTAATGAGGGGCGTCAGCCGGCTGTCTGAAGGTGTCCCTGCGGCAATCTCGTCATGGCTTGACCAGGATGAGATTGATGCATTAGTTGAACGGGCAAGATGGCTAAGAGAGTCACCGTTCTTCCCTGAAGATGATGGATACCGCTGGCCCTGGCCCCTCATTTAACATCCCGTCAGGGCTGCCTATCTATCTCGGTTACGGGCAGAGCGCTAGCGAGATTTCAAGGACTCAATAAGAGCGGGGATCACTTTGTGGACATCACCAACGATGCCCAGATCAGCAACACCAAAAATCGGTGCTTCGGGATCCTTGTTAATAGCAATGATGTGTTTGGAGCCCTTCATACCAACTAGATGTTGGGTAGCCCCTGAGATTCCGCAAGCCACATAGACGTTTGGCTTGACTACTTTCCCCGTCTGCCCGACCTGTTTGGAGTATGGCACCCATCCAGCATCAACGATGGCCCGCGATGCGCCTGACGCCGCGCCAATCAAGCCGGCAAGCTCGTCGACCATCTCATAAGCCTCAGGTTGACCAAGACCACGGCCACCTGAAACAACTACTTCGGCGTCGTCCAGTTGGGGACCTGAGCGTTCTTCGACGTGGCGTCCGGTCACAGCAGCTATACCAGCTGCACCCGGGTCAACTGGATCGACCGTTACAACCTCGGCCGCACTGCCGCCAGCGGCTTCCGCTTCGAAGGATTTCGGGCGAAAGAGAGCGAGTGCAGGACCTTCATTTCTGAAAGCTGTGAAAACGTTTTGCGTACCCCCAAAGACCGGTTCTTCAACAACCAAGGCTCCGTCTTCTATTGAGGCACCGACGTTGTTTGTGACGACTGGTTGATCTATGCGAACTGCAAGACGAGCAGCGGTATCACGACCGTCAGGTGTTTGACCGAAGAAAACCGCATCAGGCGAGCCGGTCTCCATGTGGTTCTGTAAAGCTGCCGCTGCGTGCACTCCAACGAGCTTTCCGTCAAGGGGTCCCGTTGTATATACCTTCGAAGCTCCGTGAGCTCCGAGTTCCGTCGCCATTGCAGCTCCGTCGCCCGCGACAAATACTTCTACATTTGTTGCCAGACTACGTGCCGCTGCCAGCAATTCGAGTGTCAGCCCACTGGGGTTTCCCTCATCACCTTCTCCGAACACAAGGATGGTTTCAACAGACATTCGCGACCTCCTCAAACAATCTTGAGTTCGCCTAGGAACTCAACAATCTTTTCATGGGCGTCGCCTTCGTCTTCGATGACTTCGCCCGCTTGACGTTCTTCTGCATCGGTAACTCGCACCGTTTCTTGGCGCGCTCCACTCTGTCCGACCGCAGCCGCCTCAATACCGAGGGCCGCCAAGTCCAACTCTTCGACAGGTTTTTTCTTTGCCGCCATGATCCCTTTGAAAGATGGGTATCGGGGTTCGACAACTCCGGCGGTAACAGACACTAATGCAGGTGTTTGACATTCAACATCGTCGTATCCAGCTTCAGTTTGGCGTTGGACTTTCACCATGTTGCCGTCAACTTCAATTTGTTTAGCGAAAGTAATCGATGGCATCTCAAGTACACCAGCAATCATTTCCGGCACCGTGCCCGTGTAGCCGTCAGATGACTCAACTCCAGCCAACACTAGGTCGGGGGACATTCTCGATATAGCTGCGCCGAGCACCCGGGCTGTGCCAAGAGCATCGCTACCAGCTAAGGCGTCGTCGCTGATAAGAACAGCGTCTTCAGCACCCATAGCCAGTGCTGTTCTCAACCCACTAACTTCTCCGTTAGGAGCCATCGACACCAAGGACACCTGACCGCCACCAGCCGCTTCTGCAAGCTGGAGGGCCATTTCGACCCCATAAGAATCCGACTCATCAAGGATCAACTTGTCGTCCCGTTTGAGGTAATTAGTAGAGGGATCCAACTCGCCCGGCAATGCAGGGTCTGGGATCTGTTTGACGCAGACTACGACCTTCATGCGTTGATTCTGCCTTGAGGTTTCTCCAGATCCACATCAAAAATAGAAAACTTTAGGTTAGCGCTCGTCAAGATTTCCGATCATCCGTTAACTGCACACACAATTCGACTGTCTACCGAAAAATCAGCGACACTAGTCAGGTGCGGATATTGCTTCTCGTCAACGGATCGGCATCATCCGTCACGGCTAGAACCAGAGTGCTGATTCAAGCAGCGCTCGCAGAACATCATGATGTTGAACTGGCAATGACCAGTCGACGGGGTCATGCGTCCCGACTGGCACGCGGTGCCGCTGCTACGGGCACTGACCTTGTTGCAGTCTTAGGTGGGGATGGAACCCTCAACGAAGCAGCAAATGGCTTAGCTGGAACCGAATGTGCGTTGGCAGCGTTACCGGGAGGCTCCACCAATGTTTTCGCCAGAACTATCGGATTAGCCGACGATCCGTTAGAGGCAACGAAACAGATCATCGCAGCGACAGCTACTAACTCGATCGAACCTATAGGTCTTGGTGAAGTCGCTGGTCGGCATTTTCTCTTTCACTGCGGCAATGGTTTCGATGCGGCTGTCGTGCAGCAGGTTGAACGTCGATCTGCCCTGAAGCGTTATGCAGGTCATCCGTTATTCCTATGGGCCGGTGTCGATACCTGGCTCCGTCACTACGACCGCTCGGTACCAAGGATGAAAGTGCAACACTCACTCGGCGGAGTTGACGACAGCTATTTCACGATCGTTCTGAACACTGACCCGTACACATATTTAGGAAGCCGGCCGCTGTCTTTGGCGCCATCGGCCACCCTAACGAGCGGCCTGAGCGTCGTCGCTCTCCGAACGATGTCATTACAGACGATGACCAATTTGCTCAAAGATCTTTTTCGGGGGAAACCCCTTGAAAATAGCGATGACCTCCACATCGCCAATGACATCCGCGAACTCTCTGTAACCGGGTACAAACCCTTCCCGTATCAATTAGACGGCGACTATCTCGGGAGTGTCGAGGAGCTCAACTTCAAGTGGCGCCCTCACGCACTTCGTTTGGTGAAGCCGGTCGAATCGTAAACATTAGCTAACTTCCGAACTCCAGTATTCGTAGCACCTCATCAGGGACATCGGTTATCAAACCATCGACGCCAAGGTCCATTAGTTCAGATACCCGAAGTGGATCATTGACTGTCCAGACGTTCAGCTCAATAGCAGCCTTTCTCGTCGCCTCTCTCATAGCTCTATCAACCAAAGTCTCGTGGGGATGTAGGGCACAATGACCGTGTTCAACGGCGTGAAGCAACACAGGCACCCATGGTTGTCTCCAAAACAGCAAGCCGGTCAGAAATTCTGGAGCGTCGCCTCGAAAGCGATCTAAGGCGCCATGATCAAAAGACGAAATTAGCCAGCGATCTGGTGATTCCGGTCGCGATCGCAACATATTGACTAAAACCTCGGCTGTGTCGAGGGCTACCTGCGGTCGATTTTGGATGCTCTTGATTTCGATATTGACTCTCAAACCCCTGCACACGTCTAGGGCGGTTGAAAGAGTGGGAACATAATCTGGCAACTGGCTGGCTGTTGCTCGTCCTATCAGAAGTCCGTTGATATCCGGATCGTGGTGAACCACCAGCTCCCCGTCGCTACTCCTCCATACATCGAGCTCAACTCCGTCAACTCCCATTTCTGCAGCCAGTTCAAAGGCTTGAACTGTGTTTTCTCTTTCCTGTCGAGATGCCCCTCGATGCGCGTAGATATCTGGACGGAGCAGCATGTCTCAATCCTGATCACGTCGTTTACTCAATGGGACACAGCAAATGAAAAGAATCTCTTGCTCGGACATGTGACCGACCGTAATCTGTCGTATCGCTGCTAGCACGCCAACCCAGTCGAAGAAGTCTTTGGGCTTATTGACTTGACGTCCAAGCAGTTTCTCGCCGCTGATATTTGTAGAGTCAGCAGTAGTTCAAAAAATCGCGAACCCCCTTTCGCGACTAGCACCTGGAGGAAATGACGACGTGAGCGCTCGAGGATCCATGCTGCTAGAAAGCGGCTTATGGAGAAACACTGCCAGGTGCCGTGAAGCTGACCCCACTATTTTTTTCCCGGTTGGTTCAACAGGGCGCGCGCTAAACCAAATTGCAGCTGCCAAGGCAGTGTGCGGAGATTGTTCAGTGAAAGATCTCTGTCTTGAATTCGCGTTGAAAACGAATCAAGACTCGGGAGTCTGGGGCGGAGCCTCTGAAGAAGAGCGTCGACAGCTTCGTCGTGAACGCAATAGGGCGCGTCGCCAGATCGGTTGAGCTACTGGGCTAGTGCAGATCACGGTTTAAGCCGGTTGAGTCAACTACTTGGTAACGGGACTTCTACCAGCGCTTCCGAACCCGTCGAGTCGTTCCTTCGTCGAACCTCTATAGCGCCACCAAGTTCGCTGGTCGCTAATGCCCTAATAATTGAGATTCCTAGCCCTTGCTGAGTTTCGCTATCAAAGTCATTCGGGACCCCTACCCCATTGTCTCTTACCGCCATCCGTATCCGTTTTTCGGTCCGGTCAAGGAAGATTTCCACAAGCGCCCCCTTCTCTTGGGTGGGAGGTGCCGAGGCAGGAAAGGCATGGTCGACGGTGTTTTGCAGTAATTCGTTCAGCACAACGGCGAGCGGCGTAACTACGTCGGATGGGATTAGCCCCGCGTCGCCGATGACCTCGAAATGGATCGGACGGTCAGGCGAAGTAAAGCTGTCTTGAGCAGTGCGAGCCAACATGTTGGCAACATCTGCCAAGCTGACATCATCCGCTGTTTCATTTGCGAGTGTCTCATGCACAAGCGCTATGGCCCGAATTCGACGCACCGATTCGTCAATTGCCATTTTCGCCTCATCGGATTCGAGGCGTCGCCCCTGGAGGCGTAATAGGGACGAAATAGTTTGCAAGTTGTTCTTCACACGGTGGTGAATCTCACGAATTGTCGCGTCCTTGGAAACGAGTAGTCGGTCTCTCAGGCGTAGTTCGGTTATGTCTCTAAGTAGCACGACTGCCCCGCGAGAGAGTCTCTGTTCGACGAGGGGTACGCCTAATAATTGAACTGCCGTGTCGTTCCGTTCGATTTCAGCTACAACAGCCCGCAAAGGCCCAAGATCGTGGCTGATGACTGGATGTTTGATACCTAGGTCTTCAAGTCGACGCCCAGCGACGTTCCCCAGCACCCCCACACGGTGCAACGTGCTAAGAGCGTTGGGTGACGCGTACTGGATCCTTGCCTCAGGATCTACAACGAGCAACCCATCTCCTACCCGTGGGATCTCATCCATGTCCACGTCGTTGTCAGCGAATGGGAAGGCACCAGCCGCAACCATCTTTGCCAACCGATGAAATGCCTCCAAATATGTTCGTTCAAGTTCTCCTGGGTCACGACGTTCAGCGAAATTAGGGATCAGCTCTCGGCTGAGGACACCAATCACTCTTTGGTCGTGGGTGATCGGGATACAAGTCACACTCGCAAGTCGATTTGTTGGCTTGATCGGTACTTCCCCGTCTACGACCTGATGCAATTTGTAGGCACGCGCCACCAAGGGTCTCTCGACATCTGTGACCCGGAGACCTACATGATCATCCCTATACAGGGTTTGTCCGGTAGTCGGGCGAATTTGAGATGCGATAGCAAACTCGCCTCCATCGCTATCGGTCGGAACAAACAACAACAAATCGGAAAACGACAGATCTGCGAGCATCCCCCACCACGCGATAAGCCGTTGTAGATGTCGTAATTGGTCTTTTGACAGGCCGGTCTCTAAGCGGGCCAGTTCGGCCAAGGTTGCCATACCTAACGAAATTACAGCCGCAAACGATCAGTCGGCAACGAGTCACGCACCAAACAGTCCATCGACACTGTCAGTCAGTCGCGAATCCGATGCGTCTATCTCCGGGTACTCCGAATTCGACATATGCGAGTTGTCCTACCGCCAGGCCGACATTACGGCCGTCGCGATCAGTTACCCAGAGCATGTTGTCTCCTGCGGCGGACGCCGATTCCAAGTCAGACTTAAGCTGATCTGCTTCGTCATCGTTCACTTCGAAGGTCAACTCTCGTGCCACGTTCATCATGCCGATTCTGATTTCCACGGAACAACCTTTTCCTATAGTTCTGCGACCCTAAATTTCTGTCTACTGTCACTGCAGCTAGCTAAACATCGTATGCCGCGGTTCGATCTCTGCCACGGAAGATCGCACATTCAAGAAGAGCAGGATAACTGCGAGCAGCCAACTTTAGTGCGTGCCCAATCGGGTCGTAACGCGTAGTAGTGGTCTCTTCCTGTTTGTTCGGTATAGGGGGATCGTAAAAGATCCAATAGCTCCTCAACCAGAGCCCCGTCACCCTGCTCAGCCTGTTCGATAGCAAGTTGGGCCATATAGTTTCGAAGCACGTATCTTGGGTTGACTGCGTTCATCGAGACGCGCCGCTGTTCATCATCGGCACCCAGTTCCCGCTGCCGGGCAGCCCAGTTATCGGCAAAATCGGTGAAAATAACTTTTTGGTCTTCACTTAATCCATCACGCCCGTACACGGCGGTCATTAATGGTTCAACTCTCACTGATTTTTCGATGGATTCATCGCAATTAACGCCGCTGAGCTCCCGCCAAAATATTGTCATATCAGTTTCAGCGGTCTGCAGGACCGCAAGCGCGTCTTCGGCCATAGTCTTATCTCTAGGAGTATCCAAAGTCGGTAGTCCCAACTTTTTAGCCATCATTTGTGACCATCCATTTTCGAATCTATGGAGGTAGTGGCCTAGCGCTTCTTGAAGAGGTTCGACCTTCTCAACTAATGGGAATAGAGCGTTCGCTAGTTGGACAAGGTTCCATTGAGCTATCGCCGGCTGATTTCCAAAACGGTAGCGACGGTTTTGCGCATCGGTGGTATTTGGCGTCCAGTCGGGATCGTAATTGTCCAACCACCCATAGGGGCCGTAGTCGATTGTCAGACCCAAGATGGACATGTTGTCAGTGTTCATGACCCCGTGGACAAAGCCGACACGCAACCATTCAACAATCATGTCGGCTGTGCGTTCCGCAACTTGTCTTAGAAGTGCGACATAGCGGTCGGGGTCGTCATTTTCGATTTCAGGGAATTCGGTCGCTACTGTGAAATCAGCCAGCTGTTTCAAGGTTTCGTGGTCGCCCCGGGCGGCGAAGATCTCGAAATTTCCAAAGCGCACAAAAGAGGGGGCGACCCGACACACGATTGCTCCAGGCTCCGGTCGCGGATTGCCGTTGTACAGCATGTCTCGGGTGACTTCTTCACCTGTTGTAACCAACGATAAGGCTCTAGTAGTTGGGACCCCTAGGTGATGCATAGCTTCACTACATAGAAACTCCCGTATTGATGAACGCAAAACAGCCAACCCATCAGCAGATCGCGAGTATGGGGTCGGGCCGGCGCCCTTTAGTTGAAGCATTTGATGACGACCATTGACATCAAGAACCTCCCCCAGTGCTATTGCTCGGCCGTCGCCGAGTTGGCCGGCCCAGTGACCGAACTGATGGCCGCCGTAACACGCAGCGTGCGTATCCATTCCTGCCAGCGGGTAGTTCCCTGCCAACACCTCAACAAACTCCTGTTGCCTAATTTCGTTAGGTGCTATTCCAAGCAACTCCGATGTCTCCAGGCTCAACGCGACTAGTTGCGGATTTCGCACAACCGCTGGCTCGACCCTGCTGTAACAAGCGCCCACAACTTGTCGAGAACCACTTCCTTCGAGACCATCAGATGGCAGTGATCGTGTGAAACGATTATCGAATCGTAATTTCTTCAGCGCTGACACATCACCATTTTGGCTCAAACGAGCTTCAGACCCTCGTTATATCTGCGTGTCGGCAAATATTCTTCGGTTAAGAGACGAGCCATCTCCCTGAATATGCTCGCTGCTTCACTCTCGGGATCACTGACCACAATCGGGCGGCCCACATCGCCACCTTCTCTAAGTTCAGTTACCAGAGGGACTTGTCCGAGCAGGGGAACGTCTAGTTCGTGGGCAAGAGCTTCGCCGCCACCGCTACCAAAAATGTCATAACGCTTTTCGTCTTCGCCTCTGAACCAACTCATGTTTTCAACGACAGCCCGGACTTGGAGGTTGACTTTTTCAGCCATATACGCTGCTCGCTGAGCCACTTTTTGGGCTGCGGGTTGTGGCGTTGTCACCACAATGAGCTCAGCCTTAGGTAAAAACTGAGCGATAGACAGTGAGATATCGCCAGTACCTGGAGGGAGATCTATCAGCAGGTAGTCCGGATCGTCCCAATGCACATCAGTCAAAAACTGCTCCAAAGCCTTGTGCAACATCGGTCCTCGCCAAATGACAGGCTGGTCTTCGCGGGCAAAAAATCCCATTGATATGCAGCGCACTCCATTAGCTTCAACCGGAATTACCATCTGATCAATCACAGTTGGTGGGCGTTCTACTCCCAGCATTCGGGGAATGGAGAAACCCCATACGTCCGCGTCGATGACTGCGGTCCGAAGGTCTCGCTGTGCGAGGGCGATGGCCAAATTAGCCGTGACGCTTGATTTGCCGACCCCGCCTTTTCCACTTGCGACCAACAAGACTCGAGTGGGATTACCGGGCTCGGCGAACGGCACCGCCCGGCCTTCGGCGTGGCCATGTGCCTCTTCGGTTCCTGCCGTTGAAGACGGGTCCCCAATCAGCTGATCGCGGACTGCAGCTTGTTCGGCCTCATCCATGATTACAAATTCGACCGACACCGATTCAAGCTGTGTGTGCTCACCTACGGCGTCTTCAACAAGGTGGATCAGTTCAGTACGCGCCGGCCATTCTTCAGCGGGCAGCGCCACCAGGACGTGGGCGTTGCCTCCCGCTATAGAAGCTCCTCGTAGCATTCCCATAGTGTGAAGATCTCGACGAAGTTCAGGGTCAACTACCCCTCCAACTATTTCTGCTAGCTCAGTGTCGGAAATAGTCATTATCGGAGGCCTACTCCTATTAAACGACGATTACGGGCTTACGGCCGAACCCTAGGTAGAATCTAGTGGTGTGGACGGCCAATCACTCACGCCTGAAATTTTCTCCGCCGCTGTCGAATCGATAACCGCCTCTTTCGGCGACCCCACACGCCGAGAAATTTATTGGCATATCAGGGACTCCGAAGCGGGTTTAACCGCTTCCGAAGTCGCCAAAGCCGTGGGGATTCACAATAACGTGGCACGGCATCACCTGGACAAGTTGGCAGCGGCAGGCCACGCTGTGGTGGATATACACCGAGCCTCAAAGGCCGGTCGTCCATCTAAACGATATCGATCCGCTAAGTCTGAGATCGCATTCGAGTTCCCGGCACGTCACGATGATCTAATGGGAACATTGCTCGGCAGGGCACTTGCACTTCTTCCCAACGATGAGGCAGAGAAACTCGCCGAGGAAGTAGGGCACGAGTATGGCCTTCATTTAGCGGCCGAAATGGCCCCTGGAGAGGCTCACCGTTCTTTGCAATCTGCGGTGGCAACGGTTGCTGAAACTCTTACCTCGCATGGCTTCGAAGCTCGTAGTGAGGGTTCCGCAGGTCAGCTCCGAATCGTGTCGGAGCATTGTCCATTTGGACAGGCAGCGATAGACCACCCAGTGCTCTGCGCCATAGACCGAGGACTAGTGAGGGGAATGTTGGCCGGCTTACACGGAGAGACAGCTCCTCAGTTAGCTGGCTCTCTGCCCATGGGTCACTCAGCTTGCACAACCTTGGTCTAGGTCTCTTGACAGCTACTTAGTTAATCCCAGGTTCAACCAAAGGTTCCCGAGCCCACGTTTCGCGCCCTTCGACCCCTCCGGTGACAGGACCCCCTAATCCAATGTGAATATAGGGTTCCGGGTTAGCGGACCACTCATACCCTTCGATTTGACTAATACTTCGTCGACCATTCAACATTCGGAATAACTCATGCTCCGATATGCGAAGAATATTTTGTTGTCGCTTACCTACATTCAGCGTAGGTCCTTGCTCTAGTTCAATCGCTAGGTCGGGAGCGCCGCATTCGGTGAGATGCTGACGCCAGACAACGAAACTGCTTTTCGTCGCAAGGGTAAGTGCCTCGGGTGGCAGCGTTGTACCTGGAGCGAGAACGGCGCGGAGATCCGCCTCGTGGGCAGCAGCATCACCAAAGGCGTATCTAACCGGGTCGCCCATACCTGGCTCGTCACTTAGCGAAACCATCTGATCTATTGCTGTGCTCCAAGCAAAAGAAATTTCGTCGAAATTCAACGCTGAGAGCCGATTGACGCCGTCGCTGGTCCATTGCTCCGACCCATAACCGTCGAGTCGGTGGGCGACCCAGTCTTGACAGACTGCTGTTACGTGACGCAAAAGATCGATGGCTGACCAGAGTGGACAGCTCGGCAAAATAGCGTTTTGGTCAATTCGGACTAGACCAATAATCCGCTCATTAACACCTCTGTAAAGCTCAAGTACCCCCGTATTCACCACGTCAGTGTTTCTCCTATCTATTTCGCTAACGCCACCACAACAACAAGCACCACAAACAACGCACCTATCAGCGTTGCCCGTGGACCCATCAAACCCGAATTAGAGATCCTCGACATAACAGAATCTTAGGACCGCGAGAGTTGGCAGTAGGAAAGATCACAGTTTCTTTGTTTCAAGTGCCCGGCTGGGCTTTTCGGCTCGTTGCATTCGCCGACGACCTGGAGTGACTTCTAACATTTGGTAGCTGATTCGAACCAATTTCCAACCTTTCAGACTTGAGCTTTACTCGGTAGTTGGCTGTAACTCCGAACTCATTTCTTCAATGATTCGGGTGAGTTCGGCTCGCATTGCGTCGGGTGGGTCACGTGCGAGCGCCATCTCGTACATCTCGATAGCCAGAATGAGGTCATTTTCTAGTTCTCTCGCCACGAACCCCCGAAAAATATATGGATCGAACCCGGCAGGCCGCATAGAGATTGCCTCGTCAAGACTTCGTATGCCTTCTTCTTGAACATCTGGTTCGTCTATGCGCACAAGAATCCATCCGCGCAGAGTTAACGCATCAATATTTTTCGGCTCACGTTCCAAAACTTGGTCAAGTTGTCGTACAGCGGCCAGTGGGTTAGTCATACGTTCATGTATCTGCGCTGACAACACCAACGCCTCGGTCATTTCGGGAGCGTCGCGCAACACCTCTTCAATAACTCCCCTAGCTCCTTCTAGATCATTGGCAAAGAAAAGACTTTGAGCGCTAGCTAACCGATTCCGAGGTGAGCGATCAATCTCTCCTGAAAGGGGTTCACCCGGGGCACGTAACCCTGAGGACTGAGCTACTGCATAACCTGCCGCGATTCCTGCAACGGCAATCGCGACTATCCACCATAGGTAACGTTTCGAATTCTGTTTCGGTGAGGGGACTGCAGATCCTGTAAGACCGCGGCTAACGCTGGCTAGGCGGTGCGTGTAATCATTTCGCAGCGTTTCGTATTCGTTGTCGCTGAGATCGCCAGTCGAGTGTTCTTTTTCTAAATCATCCAATGACCGCAAAAGAAACTCTTGTTCTTCGGTCAACTTCGCGCCCCCTGAGGAGGATTGCTTCCGCTCCTTCAAGTCGGCTCCCGAAGCGAGGAAACTATTTTTAGATCGTCGTCAGATGGTTCAGCTCCCCTACCCACTCGCCACTTTCTGAAAGCAAAAACTAAAAAGGCTGCTGAAACGACAGCTACGAAAACAGGCACTATCCATACCAGCGATGCGATCCCTGTTCGCGGAGGATTGGCATTTACGTCCTTCCCATATTGGCGAGCCATCCAAGCCCGGATTTCTGCATCAGAACGCCCCTCGGACACGAGGTCATCAACTTGGGCTCGTATCGCCGCTGCAACAGGGGCATTCGATTCCAGAACATTTTGGCCATCGCACACCGGACATAGCGTCGTTGCTTTTATCTCGTAGGCGCGTTCACCATCGGTGGCGGGAGGGTCATCCGCTATCGCCGCCACCACCAAGGCCAGCGACGACACGAGCGCTAAACAAAACCATGAGATCCAGTGTCGCCGCTTCACCGGTCGACCGCTTTCAGTTCGAGATCACTCACAACTCGGTCCACTTCATCGGCAGTTATCTGCCCCTGCCACTTTGCGACGACGATACCTCCGGGACCTACCAAGAAGGACTCGGGGGGTCGCAAAACACCAAAGGCGACTGCCCAGGCTGCATCACTGTCGATTAATACGGGCCAGTCACCTCCGTGCTCCGCAAAAAAAGCTCGCGCATCTTCTTCGGTGTCCCCGAACGGAATGCTGACTACAACTCCATCTTTTTGATGACGTCGACTCCATTCAGCTAGTTGAGGGTGCTCTCTTTCACACGGCACGCACCAAGAAGCGAAAAAATTTATTAGCACCCATCTGTCGGAAAAATCATCCACATCGAAAGTCGCTTCATTGAAACCTACCCCTACCACCGCTGGCACAAGTTGTCCGATCAGAGGACTTCTGGAAGCAGTTCCCGTCCCACTTTCTCTGGTAGCTAGGACCACGACGAACCCGAAGAGGACGAGTCCCACGGCGGCACTTACGAAGCGCACAGTCCCAACATTTCGGGTCATCACAAGCCAACCTCTTCTAGGTCGGCTCGAGCATGGCGCCTCCCTGGCACTATCGCTAATAGGGTGCCTCCCGCTATCACCAGGCCTCCAACCCACAGCCATGCCACAAGTGGTTCTACGAGGACGCGTATCACCACTAGGTCACTGTCCTCTTCGGGTATCGCGACCAGAGTCAAATACACGTCGTCAATAAAACTCGTGGCGACAGATGGAGTAGCAATTGGTCTGCCAAAGGTGGGGTACTGGGTGATTGTTGGTGAATAAATACCTCTCCCTTCAACATTGATTCGTGCTCGAACAACACGGTTGGGGCCATCCATTTCGTCAACTATGTCGACAAACATTATTTGGTGACCGGCGACGGAGCCTCGGTCCCCTGGGCGCAGCTGAAACTCGCCCTCTTCGCTGAATGAAGTGCTCGCTATAAACCCAAAAGCAAGCAAGCTAACTCCGATGTGCGCGACCATTCCTCCACCAGAGCGCCCCGTAATGCCCCTCCATCCATTTCGAACAACAGCCAGAACAAGGTGACGTGCCGAGGAGCCGATAACGAAACCACCTAGTCCTATACCAATGACTGGGCCGATACCTTCAGCACCAAGCAGCAACGCTAAAACCATCGTCGCCGCTCCGATAGCAGCAGGCACTAGGGCTCGGGTTCCAACAACCGATCCCGCCGTGGACCGCCAAGTAAGTGTTGGGGCCACCCCCATCACCAATAGCAACGCAACGCCGATGGGGAGCAGCATCCGATCAAAGTATGGCCGCCCGACCGCTAACTGATCACCGTTGATGGCTTCAACGATCAGAGGAAACACAGTTCCTAATAAGACAATGAACGCAAAGAGCGTAAACAAAAGGTTGTTAGCAAGAAATGCTCCTTCGCGCGACAGCGGCGAATCTATGGAGCCCGGAGAACGGAGTTGGTCTCCTCGCCACCCGACGAGCGCTACCGAAACAACCAAAATCAGCGCAAAGAAAGCCAAGAGCAACGGCCCCAAGCTCGACGCGCTGAATTCATGGACAGAGTCGATCACCCCAGAACGGGTTAAGAAAGTGCCGAAGATAGTTAACGCGAAGGTCACTAACAGGAGGGATAGATTCCACACCCGCAGCATGCCTCTTCGCTCTTGGACAATCACAGAGTGAACAAAAGCCGTCCCGGTCAGCCACGGGAGAAATGAGGCGTTCTCTACCGGGTCCCAAGCCCAATACCCACCCCACCCCAATACTTCATACGACCACCACGCCCCGAGAAGTATCCCGACCGTCAGACTCACCCAAGCAATAAGGGTCCAGATCCGAGTTAGTACCAACCAACCTTCACCAAGCCGACCGGTAACAAGGGCCGCTACCGCAAAACCGAACGGCACCGTAAAACCGACATAACCCAGATACAGCATCACTGGATGGATAGCCATGAGTGGGTGGTTTCTCAACAGCGGATTCAAACCGTCACCATCAATCGGAGCTATGGCCAATGTGCCGAATGGGTCGGCGGGGCCAACTAAAATTCCGAAGAAAAAAACACAGACCAAAAGCATTGTGAGCAATGCCCACGCGACAAGGCGATCTTCGATTCGTCGTCGGAAACTAATAGCAACGGCGGTCACATATAGAGACAGCACAAATGCCCATAACAACAACGAACCTTCAAGGGCTCCCCACAAGGTCGCAATTTTGTAGAGCAGTGGTGTCGCTCGGGTCGAATTTGCCGCCACATACTGCAGTGAGAAATCATCTCGTAGCAGCGCTATTTCCATCGCAGCCACAGCTAACACGCAGCCACCTGCCATAACGAAGACCCATGTGAGTGCGCGTCGATGATGTTGTTCGCTTTTCGACGCTATGGCTGAAACCAACGTCATCACTCCGCCTATTGCTCCAACGAAGCCGACCGCAACTCCAAGAGTGCCAACAAGCGCTATCACGACGCAGCTGCCGGTCCCTCGAACAAGCATTGATCAAGAAAACCTTCTGGAGCTTTATCCGTTAACCGCTGCTCATTGGCTGACGCGTACTCGTTGGTGTGTTTCACAAGCATGCGATCACTAGCGAAGTAGTGCGTATCACTGCCAGCTACATTTCTGATTTCGCCAATCGCCCAACTTCCTTCCAGCACTACTGGAATCCAGGGCGACTTGAACAGTTCGGGAGGGTCAGATGAATGCCATATAGACACGACCACACAGTCATGAATAATTTCGAAAGTAGTTATTCCAGATTCACTTTTCACGGTCGACGGGATGACTCGCCCCTGTATCCGAAAGCGACGGTCCCCTAACTCGACACGCTGTTCCACTGCTTCATCGGCATTTCGAAAAAACAAGGTGGCGTTTCGGAGTCCCTGCGCTGTGATCAAGGCCATCGCGGCGATCAACACTAGAGCTACTACCAGAACCGTCCGCCGGCGCCGACGGTGCATCTTCTGACGCAATTCGTCCGGGGCTTCAACCTCATGTCGTGGGGTTAAGTCCATTATTAAAGATCCGTTGTCGCGCCAGCGTCTTTTCTAGCGTCAAGCTGCTCCATCTCACCGATGCCAAGCTCCTGACCAATGATCTTGCCGCGTGACACGACCCAGATCGAATACGTAGCAATAACAATGAAGGTGATTCCCCAGCCGGTTACAACTGTCGCGACTTCACTCATAATCATTCCCCATCGTCAGTTGCTCCCATCATCTTTCTTGAGACGAGAAGAGATCAGTGCTGCTAGGGCCTCTTCGTCGCGTAATTCTTCCAGCCGTATGACTCGATAACGGTGAATGATTAGCCATGCGGCCACGATGGTCACCGTCAATGCGGAGTACAGCAACGTCCAATACATTTCGCCAGTTATTTCGGGTCTACGCCCGACGCTAAGACTTGCCTTTTGGTGAAGAGTCCGCCACCAGTCAACGGAGTAGTGAACAATCGGCACGTTTATAAAGGAGATGAGGGCCATAACCGCTGCCCGTCGGCTCCGAATTATCGGCTCAGCTGGCAACCGTCTCAGTGCTAAGTACCCAAGATAAGTGACGAACAGTAAAACTGTGGTCGTGAGCCGCGCATCCCACTGCCAATAAGTTCCCCAAGTAACTTTCCCCCACAGCATTCCTGTAACAAGCGTGATCCCGGTAAAAACAACACCAACTTCCGCTGCGGAACCCGCTAGTCGATCGTAATGCCGGCCCTGGTCTTCTCTGCGTTTTCTCCTGCGCAAAAACAGGACACTGGAAACCGAAGTCAGAACAAATGCTCCATACGCAATCCATATAGAAGGCACATGTATATACAGCATGCGCACCGCTTCGCCTTGGATTACGTCGGCAGGAGAAACCAAAAGCCCTAGGACAGTCATCAACGCTGTTGCTGCTATGGCTAGGACTCCGAGCACGCGGGTTGTTGCCGTGGCAGTCATCTTTGCGTTGCCGTGTATTGCTGACGTCATCAACCCTCCTCCAACAAGAATCCAAAAGCTCCAAGGCCGATAGCGGTGTGTACCGCGGCAATTACAAGCATCAGGCTGGCCCAGGTCCAACCAGCATCAGCGCGCACTCCAAGTGCTGTTTCAAAAGCTCGTGATCCTGCTAGCAGGATCGGTACCAAAACAGGAACCAAGAGCAGCGGAAGAAGAGTAGCTCGGACTCGCAAGCCTGCAGACATCACTCCCCAAAGAACTCCACACACAGAAAAAGCTATCGTCCCAGCTACAGCAGCAACCAGGAGCAGGCCCCAGTCGACAACTCGAACGTTGTACAAAACAGCGACCCCTGACCCGAGCACTAATTCCAAGAGCCCGATCTGCACAAATAGCGCCAGCGACTTTCCAAGAAACAAAGATGGCGCTCCAATTACTGACATTCGGAAGGCGTCCATATTTCCGTCATCCGTTTCGACGTCAAATGATCTTTGAATGAGCAGCGTTCCGCCGTAGAGAACCGCTACCCAGTAAAGGCCCCCTGCGCCCAACTCCAACAACGACGAATTCGCATCAAGCGCGAAAGCCAAGACAACCAGGATCAGCAATGCCAACGGGGCTACTTGCCCAAGAGCGATCTTGGCTCGCCATTCAACGCGCAGGTCCTTTCGAGCTACTAACAGAATTTCAGCTAGCACCGGAATCCTCCAGTACGCGGCCTCCGCCCAGGGTGACAACTCGGGAAGCTATTCCTTTAGTTAGAGGGCTTTCGTGACTGGCAAAAATTATCGTTGCTCCTAATCGGGCCGCCTCCGCCAGGATGACGTCGAGGTTCTCCCGACTTTCGCTGTCGAGTGAGGCATGCGGTTCGTCTAACAGCCAGAGCCGCGGGCGACCTACCACCAACGAAGCAATAGCAACCTTTCGTCTCTGACCAGCAGACAGAGAACCGATGGGCACAGTCCACAGCTGTTTGGAAACGCCAACTCTTATGAGAGCGGCGTCTGTGTCGCTTTCCGCAGCTCCAACGGCAGCTGCTCGGAATTCGACATGTTCTCGCACCCACAAGTCTTGATAAAGGTTGTTCTCGTGACCGAGGAGTCCTATGTAACGTCGCGGCGCCCTTCGGTCGACTCGCATGTCAAACCCAAGGATATGGGCGTCACCTGAACTCACTGAGATCAGACCGGCGCACGCTCGCAAGAAACTGGTCTTACCCGCCCCATTTTCTCCTCGAAGAAGAACCACCTCACCTTGATCCACACGAAGGTCCAGACCGGTTAACACCGGGAACGAGCCTGCTACGGCAACAACCTTTTCGAACTCAACGACGGCAGACATTCCTCACGATGTTACGACGCCACCGTCCGGAGACCACCCGAAGCTCAGCAGTAACGAAACCTCAACAGCGTAGGGCCGTGTCAGGATGGCTCGATAACCGCTACTACATCACCTTCGCTGATTCGGTCTTCTTCGCTAACTCGCATTTCTTTCAGGGTTCCAGCGACGGTAGCCACTACGGGAATCTCCATCTTCATTGATTCAAGAATCACTAATTCATCGCCCTCGGCGACTGTCGCCCCTTCTTCGGCTACCACTTTCCAGACTGTGGCAGTCAATTCTGCTCGGACCTCCATGGAGCTTCTCCTTCTATCGCAACCCGGTTCAGCGTCGGTCAACCTAGCTGTCTTATCAGTCCAATGCTTGATCAACAAATAGCAAGATTCGAAATCGGCTCAGAGGAAGTTGTTGGGCCCACTACCATCATGACCGATGTATCTGATTCCTTTGGCTCTAATAGTCGGCGGCGCAGTTGGGCTTTTTATTCGCGGATCAACCGATTATTTCACAGCCACCCGGGTCGTATTTTGGCCAATTCCCGCAGTTGGCGTCGCCCTGCAAGCTTTAGTCGGGTCAGGCCTTGGAGTACCTTACCCATCACTTTTGACAGGTATCTCTCTGGTCTTGGTCGCTGTTACCTGCGCTATGAATCTCCATCTCACGGGCGCTTCGGTGATCTTGGTCGGCGCAAGCCTAAACCTGATCCCATTGGTTCTGAACGGATATGTTCCCGTAACTGTTGATGCTGTGGTGAACGCCGGTATCACTGACCTCGGCTCGATCGACCTTGTTCAACTAGGGGCGGCCCGAGCGTTTGAGACAGGTGAGGAAACTCTCTGGTTCCTGGGTGCTGTTGTCCCCGTCCGGTGGCTCAACGAGGTGTTTTCCTTCGGTGATTTGATCATTGCTTTTGGACTTGCAAACCTTGGCTTTCGGATCTTCTTTCCTCTTAGAGAAACCGCTAGTTACTACGACGAAGCGGTCGAATATGACCAGTACCGTGATCCCACACAACCAGACCCGTTCGAAGGTTACGAACCAGAGCAGTCGACATGGCCAGCCTCACCTCCAGATGATTTCGCTTCGGTCAACGAACCGATCGAACCGCCTAGATCTCAACCTGGTCTCACCACGCTGGAGGGCTCAGCTCCCATCGTTCCGGACGAAGAGGACACGTGACGGAAAGTGAGTCTGCAGACCCGGTTCTTCGGTCTCGAGAGCGAATACGAACGGCCGCAAACTTGGGGAAACGGTTGGGCTACAGCTGTTTTGGGGGAGCGCTAGTTCTTTTTGTACTCAACTACTACCTAGGGGGCTCATCCCTATCGATTTCACTTACAGTCGCTCTCCTCATTGTTGGCTCCTTGATTCTGGCTCCGGCCATAATTTTTGGATACGCCGCAAACGCCGCAGACCGTGAAGATCGGGGGCTTCCACATGGTCACTAGTCGTCGCGTAATTAGCGGTTTGTGCTCGAAATCTGAGAGTATTCGTATCCTTCACGGCTTGTCCCTCTAGCCCCTGAGAATCTCAATCATGTCGACTCGTCTCCCCGCATCAGAACGAAGAGCGCAATTACTCGATGTTGCCATGACGGTCTTCGCTGCGAACGGCTACCACGGCACATCAATGAATGGCGTCGCCAAAGCTGCCGGTGTCACTAAGCCAGTTCTGTACCAGCACTTCACTTCAAAAAGAGACTTGTACCTCGAGCTGATAGAAGATGTCGCGGACCGACTCGCAAACGAAGTTGTACGCGCCGCTAAGGCCGCGAACAGTAATTATCAAAGCACGGTCGACGCCTTGTGCGCTTATTTCTCGTTCGTTGAACAAAATCAACGTGAGTTTCAATTGCTATTTGGTCGATCTGCTCCAAGAGATGACGACACAGCGAACGGCAGTCAAATGGTCGAAAGCAGAATGTCGGCAACGATCGCTGAGCTGCTTAGCGAATGGTTAGATAGCGCGACCGTTGAAACGTACGCTCGGGCGATCGTCACGATGTCTGAAGGGGTGTGTCGACATTGGCTCACTCAACTTGATCGTCCATCGGCAGAAGATCTAGCAGAGCAGCTAGCGGGCCTCATCCTCACCGGGATTCGAGGTCTTGTTGAAAGCGCTAGCGGTCATCAGTAGGAAAAAATTTGATCGTCGGACGCTTTCGCCTGTCATGATCAACTGATGGAACAAGGCGCTTTAAACGGCATCAGAGTAATTGACCTCACGACAGTCTTAATGGGTCCAATGGCTACCCGAATGTTGGGCGATCATGGCGCTGATGTCATCCGAGTGGAACCCACTACTGGGGATTCAACCAGGAACGGGCTCCCAAGCAGGAGTGCCGGCATGTCAGGTTTTAGTTTGAATCTTCAGCGAAACAAACGATCACTCAGCATTGACCTGAAAAATGACGGCGGTCGCGAGGTGATGTTGAAGTTGGTAAAAACCGCAGATGCTCTAGTCACGAACATGCGAGCCGAAGCGTTGATGCGTCTTGGCCTAGACGCGGAGTCGCTGATTTCAGCAAACCCATCTCTCATCTATTGCAGGGCTAACGGCTTCGCTGCAGATGGTCCCTACGGAAACAAGGCTGCATACGACGACGCTATCCAAGCAGCTTCAGGACTCGCTGGATTATTTACGGCAACCAATGGTCGCCCCACCTATGTTCCAGCAGTCATCGCCGACAAAGTGACGGGCCTACACATCGTCCAAGCTGTGATGGCAGCCCTGATTCATCGCCATCGAACGGGCTCTGGGCAAAGCATAGAAGTGCCAATGTTTGAGACAATGGTCAGTTTCAACTTGGTGGAACACCTTCGGGGTGCGGCTTTCGAACCACCTGAGGGCCCCTTTGGTTACGAACGACTCTTGTCGCCAGCTCGCAAACCATATGAAACAGTTGATGGTTTCGTGTGCCTATTGCCTTACACCGACAAGAACTTTGAAGACTTTTTTGGTTTCATTGGGCAGCCAGAGCTTTCATCTGACGAGAGGTTTGCGACCCACAATGACCGGGTGACAAATACGTCGGAGC
The DNA here is from genome assembly GCA_002457435.1 of Acidimicrobiales bacterium MED-G01. Lineage (GTDB taxonomy): Bacteria > Actinomycetota > Acidimicrobiia > Acidimicrobiales > Poriferisodalaceae > MedAcidi-G3. Next base: position 41,024 of record NTLA01000007.1, read on the forward strand.
TTTATGAGTTAATCGGAGAGGCCGCCCTGCTCAAGACAACAGACCAGTGGTTGGAGTTTTGTGATGGGGTCTCTATTCCGGCCGCTGCAGTACTGGATTTGGCAAAGTTCGACGACGACCCGCATTTATCCGAAGTGGGATTGGTGGAAATAATGAACCACCCCAGTGAAGGTGACTATAGGTATGTCAAAGATCCGGTTATCTATTCTGAAACCTCTACTGGGCTTTACCGTCATGCGCCACGGCTGGGTGAACACAGTATTGAGTTACTCGAAGAACTTGGCTACGACGAAGCGAAGATTTTGAAGATGGTCGGCGAAGGAACCGTCACGGTTAGTTCGTAGCTACTTGGGTTTAACCAGCAGTTGGATCCACGAGAATTTTTACTGCATCGATCCTTCGTTCGGCTAGATCATCGATTGTCTTGCCTAACGAATCTAGATCGATGACGTCGCCACGTAGTGGTGAGACGGAAAGACGTCCATCAAAGATCATGTTCGCCGTGGCTTTCATTTCTTCCAAGGTGAACACGATTGAGGTATTCAGTGTCACCTCTTTGCTGATCCATCGAATAGGGCTGATCTGAGCTTGTTGACCCGTCACTCCCACCAAGCAAACGGATCCTCCGCGCCGAACCATATCGACTGATTGTTGCATCGTCTGGGGAATTCCAGCGCAGTCGAAAGCGACATCTGCCTGCAAGCCTTGGGTCAAGTCGTCCAGCACTCCTCGCAGCTCGTCTCCCGGGGCTACCGCAATATCGCTTCCGGTAGCCAAAGCGAGTTTTCTTCGGCTCTCATCTGGTTCTACCGCTATGACCACTGCTGCGCCGGCTGCTTTAGCTACCTGAGCAGTTAGCAGTCCTATCGGACCGCAACCAACGACACACACAACGTCACCGACTTGGAGTTGACTTCTCCGAACCGCATGAAAAGCCACTGACGCGGGCTCAATCAACGCCGCATCGTCTGTATCTACACCATCGGGGATAGCTATAACTCTCTCAGCCTTCAAACCAAGAAACGGTGCAAAACCTCCAGATGTTGGGCCAGTTGGACCCGCGTAATCGGACCATGCCGTTCGACAGTACTGACTCAAATCGTTTCGACATTCCAAACACCGTCCACATCCAGGAGCTAACGCCCCGGTGACACGATCTCCTTCTTTAACATTCAGCACGCCTTGACCCGAGGCTGCGATAACACCGACCCATTCGTGTCCGCAGACACTGGGCGAATATTTCCAACCTTCGACATAGGCGTGAACGTCGCTCCCACAAATACCGCATCGTTGTATCGCGACGACGACTTCGTCTGCCTGTGGCGCCGGGTCCTCTCTTTCTACAAGCTCAAATTGGCCTTTTCCTGTTACTAATCCTGCGCGCATCTTGACCCCCGGTCAGCACTCAAACATCAACTGAACCCACTCGACCAAGAGTTTCGCACGATTATCTCTCGCCATCCCAATGCAACGGCTCACACATACCTTGTGGTTCCTATTTCGGCAAAAATGTCTGAGGGCCGCCAATTTGACGGCCCTCAACACTAAGACGCTCTAAGGCGTCCTATGTAATAGCAATGGCTAGCTAGCGGCCACCGATACCTTTACCGAGCGCCGAAATCGCAGCATCCCGAATTGGGATGAATGCCATAATGGCGATTGCGGTAGCAATATCAGCTCCGAACCTACCCATTTGTAGGACTTCTGTGCTTGCTCCGTAGCCGAACACGCCGCCGCCATCGTTGACGTTGCTGATCACTACGAAGAGATAAGCCCAGATGAGGTTGAGGTTCGATCCAACTACTGGAATCGACTTCAACATTGAGTTCACGTTCACGGTATCGAGAACGCTGTCTATGACTGCCATCACACCTTGAAGCAACATGCCCATGATGATGATGGTCAAAATCGTTGACATCATATTCGCCAGGACCCCCTTATGGTCTACAGAACTGGCCATGCTCCAATGACCAGAGGGTCGTTGGGCACTGAGACCATGTTAGGGGACCCGGAGGGGCCTGTCGCGCATATCGAAAACTTCCTCATTTTTTGCTTTCTTTTAACCAGCTTTACTGGTACAAGCCGACTCGAAAGCCTGATTCAACAGGTTTTGACCAATTTATTCGATGCGCATACCTGAAATAGCTCGGCTGATCACGAGTTGCTGAATTTGTTCGGTGCCTTCGAAAATGTCGTAAATCTTGGCGTCTCGATGCCAGCGCTCTACGGGGTATTCGCGGACGTATCCGTAGCCACCCAATATCTGGATAGCCCGTTCCGTGGCCCATACTGCGACGCGACCGGCCTTGAGTTTCGCCATCGAACCTTCAGCATTCTTGTATTTACGTTGTTTCCCCAGCCATGCACCGCGCCATACGAGGGCTCGTGCTGCTTCTATTTCCATTGCCATGTCAGCCAACATGAAAGCAATGGACTGATTCTGAATAATGGGTCGCCCAAACTGGTGACGCTCTTTCGCGTATTCGAGCGCATATTCGTAGGCGGCTCTGGCAATACCAACTGCCTGGGCTGCCACTGCCGGGCGTGTGGATTCAAAGGTTTGCATTGCAGCTTGAGCATTACCGGACTTGCCCTCACGCACTCGGGCTAGACGTTCATCAAGTTTGTCTTTGCCACCAAGGACACAACTTCCTGGGATTCTGCAGTCAGACAGCACTACCTCAGCTGTATGACTGGCACGTATGCCGTGCTTTAGAAACTTTTGGCCTTGCGATATACCCGGACTGTTCGGTGGGATCACAAAACTCGCATGCCCGCGGCTACCTAGCTCAGGGTCAACTACGGCTACGACGACATGTACATCAGCAATGCCACCATTCGTTATCCAGGTTTTAGTGCCATTCAGCACCCATTCGTCAGTTGCTTCCTCATACACGGCTCGGGTACGCATCGCCGCCACATCGGAACCTGCATCGGGCTCCGAAGACGCGAAAGCTCCCAACATGAGTTGGTCACTTGTTCCATAACACTGCGGAACCCATTCCATTACCTGCTCTGGAGTCCCCGATGCGGCGATACCTGCAGCGGCCAGTCCACTACCCATGATGGACAATCCGATACCTGCATCACCCCAAAAGAGTTCTTCCAACGCGACTGGCATTGTTAATCCAGTCGGGTCGTTCATCATCGCTTCGGCCATGAACTCCCAGCTGTACAAACCAATTTCGGCCGCCTCTTGAATAACGGGCCACGGGGTTTCTTCGCGTTCGTCCCAATCGGCGGCCACGGGTCGAACGACATCGTTAGCAAAATCGTGGACCCATTTCTGAATTTGGAGTTGGTCTTCGTTCAATTCTGGGTTGAAATCCATGCCTGAAAGTTACTAACGGGTAACCGTCGCGGCAATCTCTAACCAGTTTTAGTTCGAAGAACTGCCAGTGTTAGCTGACCGCTGACTCTAATTGGCTACTCGTGTCATGGATCACCAGTCGATCGTCGCCGTTGCGTCGAGCACGGAAAGCTTTTCGGCCTGCCGCTTCGATTAACTCGTCAGGGCTACCAACCCGATTCGGGCTGTACGCAACTCCAACTCGGGGATCTACCTCTACGGACACTCCCGAAACAGACACCGGGCTTTCCAACCGTTTCAGAACTCGTTCCCCAACCACAGTTGCATCCATTAGTTCATGCAGACCCTCGAGGAGAACAACAAAGGCATCTGCGTCGCTAGTTAACACTTGGTCCTCTAATCGCACAGCACCACTAATTCTTTTCGCAACGACTTCGCGTAAGTCCTCGGGTGAAACTCGTGAAGGCAACTGATCAGCCACTGCTATATCGACGTACACCACGGCAAAGGCATCGCCCGGGGAACGTCGCCGCTCTTTTCTGTCTTCTGCGGCATCACCACGGTTCAAAACCATTGAGAACACCGAACTCAGTTGTCTGTAGTTAGCGGTTGCAACTCCGACTACCAATAACACAGCGACCTGTTGAGCAGTTGTCCACAATTCGAATTGGACGTCCTGGTAACGGCTAGCTGCCCATATTTCCCCACCTATGTATGCGGCGAACAGTGCCGTGAACCAGCCCGCTACCTGCTTGCCTTCCAGTCTGAGCACAGCTTGAGTGATCGGAAACAGCAACAAAACCCAGAGGCTGCTTGCTGGATTGAGACCGACAAGCCAAATAGCAGCAAATACGATTAGCGCATCCAGAACAAGTTCAATGGTCCGGCGTTGCAACGCCACTTTCTCCGATACCCGAGGATCTCGCGTTGGGTCGACGAAATTCACAAACATCAGTAACCCTGCCAACACGACACCGAGCGGCATCGGCGGAAGACTCGCACCAGGAATAGCGTCGGCAGCTTCAGCTGCCAGCATCAGGACCATGACCACGGCAGCGAAACTTCGAACGCGTCGCGCCATCGCTGCATTTCGACGAAGCGACATGTTCACTGCTTGCGGCTCTGGGTCAGATTGTTGATCTGACGAGTCGTCGTCGACGTCTTCTAATTCGGGCAAGGAGGTCAAAGTGGTGATGTGAAGCCAGAGTACGGATAACTACCCAATCAGAGTGGTATTTGCCGTCGCTTTCTTTTGACTTCTCTCTCACATCATCGTTAGATCAATTCAGTAGATATGGCCCATAAGTCTTGGGTGAGAACGATGCTCCAGATACCGTTCACGTCATGGCGACGGTTCCTGACAAACCAACTATCGAAGGTCTTGAGTCCAAATGGAACGAGATCTGGGAGAAGGAATCTATTTACCGATTCGATAGGAGCAAGAACCGAGAAGAAATTTTCAGCATCGATACACCACCACCGACGGTGAGCGGTTCCTTGCATGTTGGTCACGTCTTCAGTTACACACACACCGACACCATTGCTAGGTATCAACGAATGACCGGGGCAGAAGTTTTCTACCCCATGGGGTGGGACGACAACGGTCTACCTACCGAACGCCGGGTCCAGAATTACTTTGGAGTCCGTTGCGACCCCACACTCCCCTACGAACCTGACTTTGAACCGCCAGAAGACGCTGGGGATGAAAAAACCATCAAAAAACGCGGAGAGATCAATGTTTCAAGGCGAAACTTTGTTGACCTATGTCACATCCTGACCGTTGAAGATGAACAAGCTTTTGAAGACTTGTGGCGTCAATTAGGACTGAGTGTCGATTGGTCTATGACCTACGCCACGATCGACGAACACTGCCAACGCGTCGCTCAAAAAGCATTTATCAGAAACCTCGAACGAGGCGAGGCATACCAGACGGAGGCTCCTTCATTATGGGATGTGACTTTTCGGACTGCTGTCGCTCAGGCTGAGTTAGAGGACCGGGAACAATCAAGCGCTTATCATCAACTCAAGTTTCATAGTTCGTCGGACCATGGCGAAATTATTATCGACACAACCAGGCCTGAACTGCTGCCGGCCTGTGTTGCGTTGGTAACTCATCCTGATGATGGCCGATACCAGCATCTTCTCGGAACAACGGCTACGACCCCGGTATTCGGTGTCGAAGTACCAATCCTTAGCCATGAGTTAGCTGACCCGGAAAAGGGAACAGGCATCGCGATGGTCTGCACTTTTGGCGACACGACGGACGTCACTTGGTGGAGAGAATTAGAACTACCGGTCCGAGCCATAATCGATCGGTCCGGTCGTATCGTCGCCGAGGCACCTGAGGCCATCACTTCTCAAGGGGGTTTGGAAGCCTTCGCATCGATGGCGGGGAAAACTATTTTCTCTGCAAAAAAGGAGATAGTTGAACTGCTTCAGGACGCTGGGGAAATGGTTGGTGAACCACGACCCATTAATCACGCCGTGAAATTTTTCGAAAAAGGCGACCGACCGTTAGAGATCGTTACTAGTCGCCAGTGGTACATAAGAAACGGAGGAAGAGACGCTGACCTCAACCAAGCACTCATAGCTCGTGGTGATGAAATGAGATGGCATCCGCCATACATGCAAGCCCGATACAGCAATTGGATCGAAGGACTAAACGGTGACTGGCTCATCAGCCGTCAACGCTTCTTCGGTGTCCCGATTCCTCTCTGGTACAAGGTTGATGATCGAGGCGAGATCTTGTGGGAGGAACGGATAGTCCCGGAAGAAACAGAACTTCCCATTGATCCTTCCTCGCACACTCCTTCAGGCTTTGACGAAACTCAGAGAAACCAGCCTGGAGGGTTCATAGGCGAAGTCGACATTATGGACACTTGGGCAACTTCGTCGCTGACACCTCAAATTGCCTGTGGTTGGGGCGAAGACGATGACCTATTTTCTCGGACATACCCAATGGATATGCGTCCCCAAGGTCACGACATTATTAGGACTTGGCTTTTCTCAACAGCAGTTCGTTCTCATTTAGAAGAAGCCACTGCCCCTTGGCGTAACTGCGCTCTTTCGGGCTGGATCTTAGATCCAGATCGAAAAAAGATGTCTAAGTCAAAGGGCAACGTGGTTACCCCTAAAGCACTTTTAGATCAATACGGATCTGACGCAGTTAGGTACTGGGCAGCCAACGGCCGACCCGGTACTGACACCGCTTTTGACGAAGGTCAGATGAAAATCGGCCGGCGGTTAGCCATCAAGATTTTAAATGTATCCAAATTCAGTTTGACTCTCGCCGGTGACTCCGAGGCTGATCTCGGTTCGGTCTCTAACCCTCTTGACCAAGCCCTACTTTCTAAATTGGCTGTTCTCATCGAAACTGCGACCGCTGCATTCGATGACTTCGATTACGCCCGGGCGCTCGAGAGAACGGAGCAATTCTTCTGGAGTTTCACCGACGACTACGTGGAATTGGTCAAAGCTCGCGCATACGGCAGTCAAGGCCCTCAAGAAGCCGAGTCAGCACACACCACTTTAGTAATTACGCTTGACGCCCTACTGCGTCTCTTTGCGCCATTTCTTCCATTCGTCACCGCTGAGGTCTGGGGATGGTCACACCAAGATTCGATTCATAGCTCGCCATGGCCGACAAAGGTGAACCTAACCAAAGGTCTACCCAAAGAAATTGACATCAGAATTCTTGACGCAGCTTCAGAAACCTTGTCTGAAGTTCGAAGAGCCAAAACCGAAGCAAAACGAAGTCTAAAAGTAAAGGCTGAAAAAGTTGTTGTGGCCGCTACCAGCGAACACATCAACCTGGTGAATTTGGTGCGCAGCGACTTGGTGGAGGCCGGCAACATCGAAACACTCGAGCTAGTAAAACAAGAGGGAATTACACCTAAGGTTGAGGTAACTCTCGCAGAAGAGGAGTAGTCATCTCGTCTGCGCTCAAACCCATGATTCATATAACTCTATTTCAATGATCCGATTTTCTTTCGCTGCTGCGCTTCTCGCCGCTGTGCTCTGCTGGGGACCGCCAGACGCGACCGCTGCTGATTGGCTCGAACCAGGTCTATATCCGCCTACCGATTCTCACCGAAGCGGAGAAATCCATGCCTTCGGAAATACTCGAACCTTGGGTGACTTAGCTATACAAGGGTTACCAGATCTTGCGGCCATGGCTTCATCAAAAAGTGGCGCCGGTTACTGGATCTCGAATACCGTCGGCCGGGTTTTCGCGTTCGGTGATGCTGTCCATCGGGGCGATTTACGGTCAATTTCTTTAGACGCTCCGGTGGTAGATCTGGCAGTCACACCAGACGGCGACGGCTATTGGCTCGTAACCGGCAACGGGGTCGTATACGCGTTCGGAACAGCTCTTTGGAGGGGATCCGTTGCGCACCTTGACCTGCGGGCACCAATCGTTGATCTCGAACCCCTTGCATCCGGAAATGGTTACTGGCTGACCGCTGCTGACGGAGGAGTGTTCGCTTTCGGGGACGCACAATTTTTGGGAGGACTGGCGGACCGTTCGTTATATAGGCCCATCATTGAGCTGTTATCCACCTCTGATGGGACTGGTTACTTGCTCGTTGGTGCCGACGGCGCCGTCTACCCGCGAGGAACAGCACGTTTTCATGGATCTCTCGCCAACAATGAAGTGTCGAGCAGCCTGATTGTGGCGGCGGCTCAAAGCCCAGACGGGGACGGCTACTGGCTCGTTAGCCAAAGAGGAAAAGTGTTCACGTTCGGAACAGCCCCGCACTTCGGACAAATGATCGCTCACGAGCTAGCCCCCATCGGCGCCTTTGCCGCTAATGAAAGCGGCGGCTACTGGATGATGACTTCAGAACCCCCTGGAGTTCCTCCAGATTCGGGATCGGGACGCCGAGTGATTTTCTCAAATGAACGGCACCGAGTTTGGCTCGTTGAATCGGACGGATCTATCAGCGGAAACTTTTTTGTTAGCGGCCGCGCAGACCAGCCCAAACCTGGCGACTATCAGGTGTTTTCTATGTCCCGACACACCATCGCAGGTCACGATGACATCCGAATGGAGTACATGGTGCGATTTACTTGGGGAGTGGAACAAGCGATCGGCTTTCATAACATCCCAATTGACGGGTTTGGTGAAGCCATGCAATCAGAGGCGCAACTGGGAACCTACCGATCAGAGGGGTGCGTGCGGCTACGAGACGACCAGGCCGCAGCCTTGTTCACCTGGGCGAGGGTGGGCACTCAAGTGATTGTCGTCGACTGAGCGGACCGGCGCTTACTCCGAGTCGTCAGTCCCCCCACCTCGGGTCCCGGTCTGGAATCCCGGTCCTTCCTTCTTGACGGGATCTTTCTGATCAGCCTCACTCTTCAACCACACCGTCCGTTGAGGGAACGGGATCTCTATACCCGCTTCATCAAAGGCTTCCTTGATTCGTTTCCTTAGCACCCGTCCAGTGCTCCACTGTTCCGAAGGTTCAGTCCTCACCGACAGGCGAATAGTTACAGCATCCGCACCAAAATTTTGGACTCCCGAAATGACTGGTTCCTCGACGATTGTTGCTTCCTCAAGCTGTTCTTCCCAGAGCCCGTCTGCGACCGCTTTGATCGTCTCCATTGCCAAATCAAGATCGGTGTCATAGGCGACGTCGATATCCAGAATCGCTCGAGCCCACACTTGTGACATATTTCCGACGCGACGAATTTCACCGTTAGGGATATGCCACAAAGTGCCCCGCACATCGCGAATCCGGGTAGTCCTCAAACCCACTGACTCGACCGTGCCGGTTGCCTCACCGGCATCAATTACGTCACCTACGCCGTACTGGTCTTCTATAAGCATAAAAATGCCGCTGAGTAGATCACCGACCAGTGCCTGAGAACCGAAACCAATTGCGACGCCGACGATGCCCGCCCCCGCGATGAGGGGCCCCAGGTTGATATCAAATTCACCGAGCAACATCATGATGGTCACTACACCAATCACCGCTGAGGCAATGCTCTTGAATAGAACCCCGAGAGTTTTAGCTCGTTGCCTCGCTCGCTCCGTTCGTTCGCGTAGCGAAGCAAGTTTCTCGGTGAGTATGTCTCGACGCAACGTCCCTGTCGCTGCCTCGGCAGCTTCAACGGCGTCGCGTTCTTCTGAAGATCGTTCAGACATAAGCCGGTCAATGAGCCCGTCGATTGCCCGGTGCACGACTCGCCGAATTATTAGCGCGAGTAGAGCAATTACGGCCACCTTGACTGGGCGGTCGACTACCCAGGTCGCCACGCCTGCTAAGTCCGAGTTACCGGTCCAGTCGAAAACTTTGCGACATAACCAATCGGGGTCTGTTCCACATGCTTCGTTCAATGTTGCGGCCATTGAAGAAAAAGTATCAATCACATACACCAGCTTACGTTCACCTATATGTAACACCTGTGCACTCACTAGGCTCAAAGTCGTGACAGATTCAGACGAAGCAACTCTCTACGCGGCAGTTAACGGGGTAGCAACCATCACCTTGAACCGCCCAGAGAACAAGAATGCTCTCAGTGTTGAGATGGTGAACTCACTCGGAGATAACCTCCAAGCCGCCCAGGGCGACCCTGAGGTCAGGGTCATTCTTTTCACCAACAATGGCAATACCTTTTGCGCAGGCGCTGATCTCAAGGCGAACCAGCCTGGGGTAACTCAACCTACCGCTCGTCACAGTTTTGTTCAGATTCTTGATGACATCATTGAGTCGCCAAAGCCGGTGCTGGGTCAAATCGCAGGGCACTGCACTGGAGGCGGGGTCGGCCTAGCCGCAGCTCTCGATATCTCAATCGCCGCGGATGACATCATTATCGGCTTCACCGAGGTTCGAATCGGAGTAGCTCCGGCAGTTATCTCGGTGGTCTGTCTTCCCAAATTACGTCGAGCGGACGCCAGTGAACTCTTCCTGAACGGCGAACGAATCCCGGCTTCTCGAGCAGCTGAAGTGGGTCTCATCAACCGAGCTGTTCCGAGGGATCTCCTAGAGAATGAAGTGGGTGAGACTCTCGGCAAGGTTGTGCGCGGGGGACCAAACGCTCTTGCCGCCTCTAAACAACTGGTTTCTAAGGTCCCCCAAATGAGGAGAAGCGATGCGTGGGAGTGGACAGCTGAGCTAAGTCAGTCACTTTTCCAAAGTCCTGAAGCTGAAGAGGGAATCAGCGCCTTTAGAGAACGTCGCGATGCCGACTGGGTGCCGCAAAGTCAGCCGTAACAAACTGCCGTAGCAGCTTATTCGACGACTTGGACCTGCCCGACGCGTGGTAACGCTATCCAGACCCGACCGGGCGGCATAGCAATCGGTAGCCCGTCACGGTCGAAGTATCGCGTTACCTCCTCGGCTTGCGTTCGCTTCCAAGTGCCTTCTATGAGACTCCCCTCGAAAAGCACTAGGGATCTTCCTTCGCCTAGCAGCACAGCTTCGGGTGACCGTCCATCAGCCCTGCTGCGTGTGTAGGAAACGACCTGGACGATGATCACATCCGGAGCGATAGCTACGCCTTCGGTGTCGACGTGAATCGTTCCGTTTTGGGTTCGAATCCAACCTTCTTGTTCATTCCACCGGTAGTTCACAAAGGTCGATCCGTAGTCGAGATTAACGCCAGTAACACGCGTTGCCGAAGCAGGTAATCCATCACCTGCGTCTTGACGGACAAACATCTTTGGTGGGGATCCACCATCCCCGCGACTAGTTCCAACGACTCGCAACGACTTTGTGTCACTGAATAGGTTGTGCGGTGATGGCCGCTCCCCCATGCGCTCATAAACGTCCATAGCGGCGTTTGAACTTACGTCGACGTAGTCGACTTCTTGCAGCAACTCAAGCACAGCTTCGTTGCCGCCCGAGTTGGCAAACAGCGGCTTGTTCAAATTACGTAATAGATCAAAATCGCTGGTCCTAACCGAACGTATCGGTCCGACGTGTTCTGCTTGCTGCGAGTGAAAAAGAGCGGCAAAACGGGTGAGACCACCTTCAACTATTTCTTCGAAAACAACATCTGCGGAGTTGACTCCTGATTGGGGTCGAGCTCGGTCATGGTTATCGATTTTCACAATCAGCACTGGCCAATTTCCGACTTGGTCATCTCCAATTCCGGTCAGAGGCCAACTCTCGGAATCTTCTATTTCCTGTGCAGTTGTAGGCACCACATCTTGATCATCGTCTAGATCTGGGACACTGCCTTCAACAGTGACAGGTCCCTCTGCGGAGGCGATGTCTGTAACTGTCGTCGATGATGGTGACAGTCGAGCGCTGGGGGGAGTTCCGGCGCAACTCGCAGAGACTCCAGCCGCAAGCAGAAGAAAAAGGAGCCGCAGTTCTTTTCTGAGCATCGAGCCGAGACTAGTCACCTATCAACAGCTCCGAATGCCGTGTACCGTTCTATCCGTGAGCGGAGCCGTACATATCCAACGAGAAGGCCATATTGGCTTCATCATTCTCGACCACCCAGAGCGCCATAACGCAATTAGCACCGACATGTGGCAAGGGTTACTCGATTCGGCAAATGAGCTCGGCGCTGACGAAGAAATCAGGGCGGTCTTACTGCGCGGTGATGGCGACAAAGCTTTTGCAGCCGGCGCAGACATCAGCGAATTCAACGACAAACGGACTGATAGTTCCGCAAATCAAGAATACGACGACGTATCGGATCAGGCCTACACGGCCTTAACCACAATGCCCAAGCCGTTAATTGCCATGGTCCACGGATACTGCATTGGTGGCGGACTCGCTGTAGCTCTTACCGCCGATTTGCGGATTGTTTCAGATGACGCCAAATTCGCCATTCCGGCTGCCCGTCTGGGACTTGGTTATCGCTCTGCCGGACTCGGTCGACTCGTTCAGTTAATCGGACCTTCGTCAACCAAGAGAATCATGTTTCTCGCAGACCGGTTCGGCGCCCAGGAAGCCCTATCTATGGGGCTGGTGAATCGAGTTGTTCCTAAGTTAGAGCTCGAAGCTGCGACCACCGAGTGGTTAAACATTATTTGCGAAAACGCTCCACTGACTATCCAGGCAGCAAAGGCCGCGACTGATGAGTGGACGAAGCCGGAGTCAATCAGAAATTTCGATGAGATTAACCAATTAGTAGATGCTTGCTTCGACAGCACCGACTACCGAGAGGGTGTTGAGGCCTTCATGGCAAAGCGAACTCCTCAATTCAGAGGACGCTAGCTCGGACGAGAGTCTCGACGTCGGCGTTGAGATCTTTGATACTCCTCGATCTCGTCACTCAGTTCATGCACCTCGCGGCATAACTCCAGATATGAATGCAAACGACCTGCGTTTATTTGCTTGTTGTTGCATGCTGCCGTTACTGCACACCCAGGTTCGTCCCTATGGCTGCAGTCAGCGAACTTGCAGTTCACTGCAGCTTCGGCAATTTCGTTAAAGACTTCGTCCAGCCCAGCATCGTCCCAGATCTGGACCTCTCTCAAACCCGGTGTGTCTATCACCACTCCATGTTCAGCCACGAGCAACTCTCGGCGGACTGTGGTGTGACGCCCTAATCCTTCTTTATCGACTGATCCCGTGACAAGCATCGGGTCACCTACAAGTTGATTCACCAGCGTCGATTTTCCGACGCCAGATGCTCCGGTCACGGCAAGAGTGGCACCACCATCTAACAACTTGACTACCTCAGTCAACTCTTCGCTTTTATGCGCGTCCGTCAGCAAAATGGGGCATCGAACACCTCGTTCTACGAGTTGTTCTCGGATCTCTTCAGCACCTCCAAGATCACTCTTGTTAACAATGACAACGGGCGATACACCCCCTCCTTCGGCAGTCACTAGGTACCGCTCAATCAAGTGTTCATCTAGGTCTTGGTCAGTGGAGACAACCACGGCGAGGACATCGATGTTGGCTCCAACTACTTGAGGTACTGGAGCGGTGCCTGATGCTCGTCGAAGCACACGTGAGCGCCTCGGCAAGACTTCGGTGATGCCAACCCGTCGATTATCAATCGGGTTCAACGTATGGCTCACCCAATCTCCAACTGCCGGATAGTCAGTTGGGTCGTGAGCTTGCTCTCGCAATGATGTATCTAAAATCGCTTCATGTGAGCCGGAAGGACCAAGCAACTCGTAAGCACCTCGGTGTTCGACAACCACCCTGCTCATTCCCTGATCCTCTCGCAGGTCGGGGTGCGCTGTTTCTTGTCTCCTCCAGCCCAACAAGTCAAGCGGCGTACCGGCGCTACTCACCGGATAACCAGACGTCTGACCAGCGACCCACCCCTGCTACCTGACCATAAACCTCATTACCATTCGGTAATTGCCAGTAGCCCAGTCCTTTGGTTCCCGGGTGCCCTATGACCGCCGACTGCGCGTGGGACAGGTAGATCATGGGCATTTGTTCTGTCAGCATCAACATGATCTGCTCAACCGCAGCTTGGCGCACAGTCTCAACTGAACTTGAATGCAGCATTTCGACAAAGGTGGTCAAGGGCTCGTTGTGAAGATTGCTGACATTCAGCGGTGAGGTCCGGATAGGTCCGAACAGTGGGCCAAACATCATCGCCGGGTCAGACTCGCCACCTACTCGCCAACAGGTCGCCATGAAATCACCACTGAAACCCGGTCGATCTGTCACCGACCCTAAGACTCTTTGGATCAAACCGCTCCGCGTAACAGTTTCAGTTTCAACTTCAACAAATCCCGTTGCTTCCCACTGGCGCGCTAGCTCTCGAATCATGGACGACATATGAATGTCGTCGGTGCACTGAAGGTCAATCGAAATCTGTGAACCCGGTGCGCGTCTATCGGACCGGTCTTCGTCGTTGACGTAGGCCGCTAATAGCTGTTTCGCTCCGGCTACGTCCGAATCTGGCCATGTCTCAGCTACCAAGCTCGACCACCAGCGGCTTTGGGGAGCAAACCACTGGGTAGCCGGTTCGCCAGCACCGGCACCGAGCGAGGCTTTAATCAATACATCTTGGTTTGTCGACATTTGAAGCGCCCGTCTGACGCGAACATCGTCGACGGGCGACTGCACCGTGTTAAACAACACCACACCAACATTGTCCTCATTTCGGGATATGACAGTTAATTCAAGGTCTCGAGCCCGAGAAATAGCCAACGTTGAGCGAGAATGCGCAAAATCTGCATCGCCGCGTTGGACCGACTGGATTCGTTCTTGTTCGTCCAAGACTTCACGAAAAATCAATTCATCGAGGTAAGGCAACGATTTCCCGTCAGCCGCTGTTCTCCAGTATTCGCTATTTGCTGACAGCTTGACTGGCTGGCCAATTTCCCATGGTTCCATGATGAAAGGCCCAGTCCCAACAGGACTACGTATAAATGCGGAGGGGTCAACTCTCGCTGCTTCTATCGAAAAAACTCGGCCTATCGGCCCAGCTAAGACAATATCTAGTGCGGGATTCGGTTCAGCTAAGTCGAACATCAAACGATGATCATCAATCACAGTGACCGCATTAATACGAGCATCACGCAACAGTCCTCGGGTCACTTCACCCTTTTTCAGGAACTCTTCGTATCCCTCTTTTATTACCTGGGCCGTAACTGGTTGGTCATCGGTAAATGTGAGACCTTTACGCAAAGTAATGGTCCAATTGAGCATCGTCGGATTGGGTTCCACCTGCTCTGCTAACCAAGGAGCGGTTGAGCCATCGGGGAGAACTACGGTGATGGTTTCGAGCACTTGGTCAAGAACGTTGCGACACGACCATGCGCATACGTGATCCCAAGGAGTCCAACCAGTGATCGGCGTAGGGTCGCCGGCGATGAGTATGGTCGCTGAACCACCTGGCCGCGTGGCTGGGGAGTCGTGACCGGTCTTATCTTCGACTGTTTCCTGATTTATCTGAGCGTCACTTTGTTCAAGCTCAGTTGTTGAAGTGAGCGGTGGTTCGAGTAGCGAAGGATTTGGGTCTCGAGTGACTTGCGGACCGTCCGGGCCACAAGCAGATAAGAGAGTTAAGGCGCTCAAAAATACGCAAGCGACGCGATGGATGCGACTCAATATTTTTCTCGCCACTCATTTGGCCAAACGCCGAGCCCTAATAGCCATTCGTCGGTTCTGTAGGTGGTACCGGTTGCACTCGCTATTAGCCGGTCGTTGACCGTCAGTTCGACTCTATGGTGAGCGAACCGTCTGGTGCGGCTGATTTCAGATGCCGTGGCTGTAATCATGTCACCGGGTCGCACTCCTCGGTGATAGGAGATGTCAATTTGGGTGGCTACCGATTGGCGTCCGTAACCGTTTGACGCGAAGGACATGGCTATGTCCCCGAGGCTGAACATGATTCCTCCGTGCCCGCCACCCAGAAAATTAGTGTGGGCGACTTCAATGGTTGCTTGCACGCAGGCATTCCCGGGGGACCACGTCAACAACTCGGCACCTAACTGGTCCATCAGCGGATCTGAGCGAAACAATTCATCAAGCTGCTGGCGGGCGTTCTCGGGAAGTTCATCGATGTTATTCGGCACAGAGTTCACGGTACCTCCCTAAAGGTTGCTACGAACAGGCACATACCTGACTATTAAGAACTGCAGCACCCACTAATACGCTTGTTTGTGATAGCTGTGCGATTGCCCCAAGGCTGTCTCCCACTACTCCCCCGATTGCGCGATGAGACCAGGCCCAGGTAAGCAAAGCAGCCGGCAACGCAAAGACAATTAGAAGAAGACCTTCGGTGCCGTTTAGCAAAATAACCATCCCAACAACAAGAGCTATTCCCGCTATGCCCCGAATGCGGCTGAGATCCGCCAAATAGTCGGCTCCCAATCCTTCCTTGGGGGTGTTCCGAGCGAGAACCATCACCCCTACCGCTGACGCTCTTCCTATCCCATGCGCTGTGACCAGAGATATCAGACCACTAGTCGGAAGCAAGGTGGCTAGCGCGGCAATGTCTAAGAACAGGACCAGAACGAGGGCGCTGGTTCCATAGGTACCCAACCGCGAGTCCTTCAAAATCTCAAACCGACGTTCGACAGTGGTACCTCCCGCGAAAGCGTCGGCACTATCAGCTAGCCCGTCGAGATGCAAAGCACCCGTTATGGCTGTTCCAAAAGAGACAGCTACCGCAGCGGAGACAGTTGCTGGAAGCACTTGAGATGCAAGCGCGTAAACCACCCCAACTAGAAAGCCCACTACTGCACCGACCGTCGGAAACCATGGGACGGCCCGGGACAGCGGAGGGGGGCCTTTTCGACCAACGCCAACTGGAATTCTCGTCAAAAAAACAATCGCGGCCCGCAGCGACCTCACGACTCAGAACCAAAAAATTCTGTGAAAGTTGGCACTTCGGTCGCTGCGGCACAGGCCATGGAAATCAACGGTATAACGGCAGCACCGCCAGAAGCTTCTCCGAGTCGGAAGTCTAGATCGAGTAATGGTTCCAGACCGATGAACTTCAGGAGTTGACGGTGACCTATTTCGGCCGACTGATGCGCGGCGATGCAGTGGTCAAGAGCAAGCGGGTCGCACGCGTAGAGGGGAGCTGCTCCAGCGGCCACAACGAAACCGTCGAGCACCACTGCGATTTTCCGACGCCTAGCCTCGATGATCGCCCCGGAAATAGCGACAATTTCAGCTCCACCTAGTTCTCGCAAAATTTCTTCCGGACTGGCACCCGCAATCCGCTTCACCGCATGTTGAACGGCTTCTCTTTTGCGGCGTAAACCGTCGTCATCGACGCCGGTCCCGCGACCCACCCAATCCGATGTGTCTCCGCCAAGAAGCGCACACGATATTGCTGCAGACGAAGTGGTGTTACCAATTCCCATTTCGCCAAGCACGAGTAGGTCGCTGTCGATGTCTTTCACTGCTTGACGTCCGCTTTCAAACGCTTCCAAAAAGCGCTCTTCAGACATTGCTGGCTCGAATCTTATATCTGCAGTGGCTCTACCTATCCCAACGTCGATAGCGGTCACCTCCGCACCAGATATTCGAGCAAAGGCGTTTATGGTTGACAAACCAGCCTCGAAAGCGGTCATCATTGCTTCAGTGACCGAAGGCGGGTAAGCGCTGACTCCCGCGCTTGCGACACCGTGATCGGCGGCAAAGATCAGAATTTTGGGTCTCTGAACCTGCGGCGTAAGTGATCCTTGCCACCCAGCCATAAAGACCGCTATTTCATCAAGTCGTTTCAGCGCCCCGCTCGGTCTGAGTATGTCGGCAAGTCGTTCTTCTAGCGCGCTTCGCGCGTCATTGTCGGGCCTCGTTAGGTCCTCCAGGGAGGCGGGAATGGGGTTTGTCATAGCAAATCTTCAATATTTTGGAGTTTCGTTACTTGCCCCATGGACGCGAACAACGTCAACCCGGCCTGTCTGGCGATCAACTGATTTACGCGTCCCAACGTGTCACGGTATCGACGCGCTAACTCATTATCGGGGACAATGCCGAGCCCTACTTCATTAGTTACGACGACAGAGGGAGATTCTCTTTGGCCTAAGAATTCGGACAGGGTCGCTGCCGCTTCCTCAACTTTCTCGACTTGAAACCCTCGAAGAAGCAAATTCGAGATCCACATCGTCACACAATCAATGATCACTAAGGAGTCTTCAGCGACTCCGCGAATATCAGAAGCCACCTCAACTGGAGATTCCATGGTGGTCCAGCTTGCGGGCCGCTCGCGGCGATGTCTTGCTATTCGTTCTGTCATATCTTCATCACCAGCAGTTGCGGTTGCGACGAAGCACACCTGACCTAGCCAAGCTTCTCCGATCTTTTGTGCCAAGGCGCTCTTGCCACTCCGCGCCCCTCCGGTAATAACCGTTAACCCGCTCGGAATCGAAATATCGCCATTATCAACCCTCAATAGTCGATGCCTTTTTTAGCGACGATGCCCTTCTCATAAGCGTGCTTCACGTTGTGCATTTCGGTGACTGTGTCGGCAATCTCCACAAACTCCGGCGGCGCGTCACGGCCTGTCATCACAATGTTGGTTTTCTCAGGGCGGCCAATTACTGCGGACACAAGTTCTTCTTTAGATATCCATCCCCAATTAGCGGGATAAGTCACTTCGTCGAGAACGACAAGTTGGTATTCGCCACTTGCAATGCAATTTTTTGCGTGAGCCCATGCAACCTGAGCTACTGCCTCATCTTCAGAAAGATCTTCCGACTCCCAGCTGAAACCTTCACCAATCGCCCACCAGTCGACACCTAGTTTTTCACGACACACGCTCTCTTCGCCGGTGTTCCAATTACCGGACTTCAAGAACTGGATGACCGCAACGTTCCAATTTCTAGCAACGGATCGGATCACAACCCCAAACGCTGAAGACGACTTACCTTTCCCATCGCCCGTATTAACAATCACCAACGAGGCAGCTCTCTTCTGAGTTTGCACATCGGGGGGCTGAGTCGGCGGGGTTTCGCTCATCAAGGATTCTCCTTCGAGACACTCGGTACCACTACAAGGTGATCATCAACCTGAAGCACTTTCACCTGAGCGCCGTACAGCTCTGATAATCGAATTGGGTCCAAAACTTCAGCCGGCTTGCCTTCAACCGCTATGCGACCTTTAGACATCAGAATTATTCGGTCGCTGTACTGACTCGCCAGCGTGAGGTCATGCATAGTCATAACGACCGTGACCTGGTGTTCTTCTCGCAGTAGTCGAATTCGATCCAAGGCCTGTTGCTGATGACCTAGGTCCAGTGCGGTTGTCGGTTCATCCAGGAAAACTATTGGTGTCGCTTGCGCAATGGCTCGAGCAAGATGGCACCGCTGCAGCTCGCCACCACTTAATGATTCAAGCGTTCGTTGTCCCATGCTCGACAGATCAAATTGCTCTAGTACCTGTTCAACTAGGCGAAAATCGTGAGAACCCTCCATTCCGAGAAAAGGGAGGTGAGGTGTCCTGCCAAGCAGGACATAACTATTAACCGTCATCCCAGGTGGAATTTCAGGATGCTGAGGCACGTACGCGAGCAGTCGGGCTCTTTCCCGGAGCGTTAAATCGGTGATGTTTCGTCCGTCTATCGAGAGGCTGCCTGAAGCCTTCTGTAACCCAGCCATTACCGATAGCAATGTGGTCTTTCCGGCACCATTAGGGCCCACTATCGATACCCACTCGCCGGTGTTAACTGAGAGCGAAACATCACTCAGGATCGGCACGTCCTCTATGCGTACTCCGACTTCGTTAACCACAAATAGGTTCATCCAAGTGTCCTCTTACTTGACCTCAACACGATCACAAAGAATGGTGCACCGCAAAAGGCAGTTATGACGCCTATCGGGATCTCAGCTGGCGATGCAAGGCTTCGGCCTAGAAGGTCAACAAATACTAAGAATGCTGCCCCAAACAGAATCGAAAGAGGCAGAACGACCCGGTTACTAGCGCCTGCCACTAAGCGGACTGTGTGAGGGACGATGATGCCAACGAAGGCAATCAATCCGCTAACTGCAACGGCTGCGGCCGTACCTAGCGAAGCCGCACAGATAACAACCAACCTGACTAATTGAGGTCGTATCCCTAGCGAAGAAGCTTCAAGATCGCCGAGTCTCATGACATCTAGGATCCGGCGATAAACGAGAATCAACAATCCCGATGCAAACGCATAGGGCGCCAGTAGAGAAACTTCGTCCCAGGAAGCAGTATTGAGACGTCCCAAAATCCAGCTGTAAACCTGTCGTATCGTCTCAACATTTTGTTGTTGAATAAAAGTTTGAATGGCAGTTAGGAAGCTTGCAACCGCCACCCCGGCAAGTAAAAGCGCTGCGGGCGATCGTTGGGTTCCCGAGCTGTATCCCAACAGGTAAGTAAGCGCTACCGCTATTAGGGCGCCAACAAATGCCAGAAGTGGAACCAAATCGAAGGTACCTACCCCGTCACCAGAGCCGGTGACAATCGCGACCGTTGCTCCAAGACCGGCTCCCGCCGCGGCACCTAATAGATATGGGTCTGCTAGCGGATTACGGAACACAGCTTGGTAACTAGCCCCGCTCAAGGCCAAGGTCCCGCCTACCAACGCCCCCAGTGCTACACGAGGAAGTCTGACCTCCCAAATTATGTTTTTTTGGATGGGTGACAGTCCACTATCAACCGAGATAAACGGCAAACGATCGAGTAACTCCTTCAAGGCATTGGTCCTATCGATATCTGCGGGACCAATCAACAACCCAGCACTTGCCGCAACAGCAACTGCCAAAAACCCAATTAAAAGACCAGGAACGCGAAATTTATCCGCCCCTACGCCCATCGGGCCGGGTGCGGCACCCCCACCGAGGAGCTGCCTAACGGGCATTTACCGTCGCAACGGCATCTGCGACCGTTTCCAAAAAATCGATCAGCCGAGGGCCCCAACGGCTACTGATATCGCTATCCATTTCAAAGACATTTCCGTTGCGGACCGCTGACAGCTCAGACCAACCAGGACGAGCACTAATAGTGGCTACCGATTGTGCACAGCATGTCGCGTCCGCGAAGAAAATAATATCTGGGTCGGCTTCAAGAATAAATTCTTCGCTTAGTTGGGGATAGCCCCAAGCAGTTCCATCCTCATCAGCCGGATCAGCAATATTCTTAAGGCCCGTCATCGTGTAAATCTGTCCGATAAAAGTCGAACTCGTTACCGAATACAAGGTGTCATCAAGCTCGTGAAAATAGGTCAACGAGTCGGTGGGCATTTGAATGGCGTCGAGGATCTCCTCAATCTGCTCTCTCATCTGGTCAACGACCATTGAGGAACCTTCACTGTTTCCGGTGATGTCGCCAATTTCCCCTAATTGACTGTAGACGTCCTCCAACTCAACGGCAGCAGCAGCCACGTAGACCGTTATGCCCAAAAGCTCGAGTTCTTCTTGCACCCCGGTGTCACTGAGGATCACCAGATCGGGTTCAAAAGAGGCAATTGCTTCAACGTTGGGGTTCCATCCGGATAGGTCATCGACGACGGGTGCCTGGGGAGGCCAGTAACTGTAATTATCAACCGCAATCACTTGTTCCCCGGCGCCAATAGCGAACAGCATCTCGGTAGCGGTGGGCGATAACGAAACGATGGCTTCCGGGTAATCGATCACTAGATCAACGTCTTCAACTCCGTCAGGTTCTGCCGTTTCCTGATTTTCTGCCGGCATCTCAGTCTCAACCGAAACTGTGGGCTCCAAGGTGACTGAGTTAGCACTCAGGTTCGTTGAGTCACTGTCACCGCAGGCAGCCAAGATCATCAGGCCACAGATCATGGATGTGATTTTTTTCATCGGGTTTCTCCTGTCGTCCGAGGGCGGAGCGGCAGGAGACCTGCCACACAACGCTTCTTCCTCGAGAATCGTCGTGCGAGGCATTGATTCAGGCGGCCGGACTCATTCTCCGAGGAGACATCACCGTTGCGGGACAGTGCCGGATTTTTACCGGACTTCGCTGCATCGCTGCACCGTACATAGGCCATGATATCTGTGCTGGTACAGGCAAGCTCGATTAAACACAACCATTCTCTGATTCCGAGAGGGGTATAGGAATATGGATCTACGCGGCACTTCAGTAAGACGACGTGAAGACGCGCCACTCCTCAGGGGGGAAGGAACGTTCGTTGGTGATATCGAGTTCGATAATCCGGCCTATGTGCATTACCTGACTTCGACGATCGCCCACGCAAAGGTGCTTTCAATAGAGACTTCGGCGGCACTGTCGATGCCTGGCGTCATTGACATAGTCACCAATGCCGATCTTGATATCGGTCCCTATCCATCGGCAAACCCACTTTTTGATGAGGCGATGGTTCGACCATTGTTAGCTGACGATCGAGTTAGGTTCGTTGGAGAACCAGTCGTAGCCATAGTTGCAGAATCTCCGTCCATCGCCACAGACGCCGCAGAACTCATTGAAATCGATTATCAACCTCTGGATGTTGTGGTAGATGTCGAGGCCGCCCTGGATTCCCAAGTGTTGTTGTTTGACGAGGCGGCTGAAGGCAACGTGGTATGTCGCATGGAAGCTGAGGGGTTGGAGGCGGATTTTGCTTCTTGTGAAGTCGTAACCGAGGTACGAACGGTCAATAATCGTCTCGCTCCAGCACCCATCGAGACCCGCGTTGCAGCAGCGGAGTGGCGCAACGATGGTCGTCTCCACTGTTTCAACGCCGGTCAAGGGCCTCACCCGGTGCGCGCAGCGATTGCATCCATTCTGGGACTCGACAAAGAACAAGTGCGAGTAGTTTCTCGCGATGTCGGAGGCAGTTTTGGTGCTAAGGCACGCCCGTCCCCCGAAGAGGCAATTTTGGGTTGGATTTCGAAACGAGTGGATCGCCCTGTTGTTTGGGTTCCAAGTCGCAGCGACGACATGGTCGGGCTCGGCCACGGCAGAGGACAAATACAGTACTGCCGCATTGGGGGAACCGCTGCCGGAGATATCACCGCTTACCATCTTCACGTAGTGCAAGAAGCAGGGGCCTATCCCGCAGGTGGCGCTGGGTTACCAGCTAATGCCCGAGCGATGTTGACTGGTTGTTACGACATACCAAGCGTCGGTTTTAGTTCCGTATCAGTAGTGACCAACACCACTCCAACTGGCGCTTATCGGGGTGCCGGTCGACCGGAGGCCGCGGCAGCGATTGAGAGAGCGGTCGACGCATTCGCTGCGGAAATCGGTATGGACTCAACAGAAGTCCGTCGACGCAACTTTCTAAGTCCTCAGAGTTTTCCTTTAACGACGAAAACTGGGTCGGCCTATGACAGCGGTGAATACGAAGCAAGCCTCGATGCTGCTCTTGCCGCCAGTGACTATGAGGCTCTCAGAACCGAACAAGCACGTCGTCGGTTGAATAAGGAGACATGCCTCTTGGGTATCGGAGTGGCAAGTTATGTGGAACGCACAGCCGGTGCGGGCCGCTCAGAGTACGGAGGAGTGGAACTGCTCAGCGGCGGCAAACTCCTTGCGAGGACGGGGTCCTCTCCGTATGGCCAAGGACACCACACAGCCTGGGCGATGCTCATTGCCGATGCGACTGGAGTCGCAATGGACGACATTGAAGTAGTGCACGGTGATACCGACGAAATCCCTCAGGGAGGCATCACTGGCGGTTCACGTTCAGTGCAGTTAGCCGGCGCCGCTATATGGGAATCATCAGCATTGCTGGTTGACCAGGCAAAAAAAATTGCAGCAGATTTGTTAGAAGCATCGGAAGAAGACTTGTCTCTGAACACCGATAGCGGTCTCTTTCACGTAGTTGGGACACCGTCTATTGGGGTTTCCTGGCCAGATATAGCCAAGTTCGCCGAAACCCAGACCGATGGTCCCCGTCTTTTGCATGCCGAAGAGGTCTTCGACTCCGAAGGTCCTACTTTCCCATTCGGCACGCACGTCGCTCTGATAGAGCTCGATGTCGAAACTGGTGCTATCGAACTGAAAAGGTTGATCGCGTGTGACGATGCCGGTGTGATCTTGAATCCGTTGCTTGCTGACGGCCAAGTTCATGGGGGCCTGGCACAAGGCGCGGCTCAGGCACTGGTTGAAGAATTTCGGTACGACGAATACGGAAATCCTCTTACTAGCAACTTTGCCGACTACCCGGTTATTTCAGCAACAGAGTTACCGATGTTTGAGCGGGTTGTTCTCGAAACTCCAACTCACATCAATCCCCTCGGAGCGAAGGGAATCGGTGAATCTGGAACGGTAGGAGCAACTCCAGCAATTCAAAACGCAGTGATCGACGCATTGAGCCATTTAGGAATCCGACATTTGGATATGCCGCTCACTCCAGAGAAGGTTTGGCGTGAGATTGAAGCTTTTACGGCGTGATCACCACTGAGCTTTCGGGTCAATCCGAATTACCGCTGTCATTTCGTCGTGGAGCGAGTCGAAATCTTTTGATCGAATCCCGGATCGGCCGAAAGCTGCTGGTTGGACGTTCAGGTCAACGGGAATCTCGAATTCATCAAACAAGCCCGAAACTTGCTTCACCCATTGTTGCTCTTGGTCGGCCATTGAAATGGTCAGCACCCCTTGGTCTACCAGCCCATGACCGGGGTCAGCGAAGTATTCCCTCCCGTAGGGTGCGAGTTCTAGGATCACCGGTTCTAGGCGTCGGCGGCCGTCCTCGTTGGAAAGCAATCGACGTATCAGCGACAAACCATGTTGTAGGTGAAAATGTTCTTCAGCAAGGGCTCGTTGAGCAGTATGAGCCAGTTCTTTCCAGCTTGAATCGGTGAGCGCTGACCAGCGGATCTGTTCGCCTATATCGTGAAGTACGTGGCGAACTAACGCCCAGGACCAGTCGTGGCAGAGGAACTCGGCTATGTGGGCCGACCGGTATTGTGAAGGGGTTCTGCCATATGCCAGATGGTCTATGTCATCTGAGAGCAGCGAATAAAGGGCTCGTGCATGACCAAGTTCATCTTGAGCAATCGAAGTGAATGCTAGATCCTCTTCTAGAAAAGGTCCGACGGCGATCCACCACGCGTGATTTTGTCCGACGCATAGTTCATCATCGGCGAAAGCAAGAACAAGTTCGCGAGCCTCTTCTGTTGGGACCATCTGCTTAACTTTCGCCCCTTGGAGCGGCGCGACGAAGCTCAGCTAGCAACTGACCGTCATTGTGCTTGTGTTTTCGGTCAGCCATCTTAAGTTCCGTTTCATCAGCGACGAGGATGTCGCTACGGGGGACAACCCACATTTGATCCCCTTCGCTGCGACGGCCGTAGGCTTCGCGCGCGTATGTCAGTGCAAGTTCGTCATCGGGCGCGTCGACTGAGCCTGCGTGACTGAATGGATCTTTGCCTTCCTTTTTTAGAAATACTTCGTACGTTTTCATGTCAGGTCGACCTTTGATACAGAGGCGAGTCCACCCGTAAGCAGCTGATGAATCTCATCACCCAGTGTCTCGGTGTCCAAGGTCCCCTCTGAGTTGAACCATCTTGTTGTGCCGTTCAGGAGCGAGAGAATTAGGTTGGCTGTCAACGGGACGTCTAGGTCGGATCGAAATTCGTGACCAAGGCGGCCCGTTTCAATGACCTCACGAAACGTCTCCTGGTATCGGTCAAACATCGCGACTGCCTCTTCTCGTTCGAATTCAGGAAGGAATCGAATCTCATTGAGGAATGTTCGGGCTTGATGAGGGTCTTCCACAAGGATGCGGAGGTGCCCTTGGACAAGTCTGGACAATTTTTGTTTGGCTGTCCCCGACATGGCGTTCACCTCATCGGCAAGTGTTTGGAAGCGCGATGCCGCTTCTCGCACCACGTCGACCAATAGTTCATCTTTGGAAACCACATGGCTGTAGAGGGAGGAGCCACGAATGCCAAGCTCCTTGCCTAGGTCTCGCATTGACGTCCCGTGGAAGCCTTGATCCGCGAATAGCACCCGTGCCGCGGCGACGACGTCGGCCCTGCTTCGCCGCGTCACGAGTTCTGTGCTTTTCTGGAACGCACGACTTCTATTGGGTTGCGGCAGTTCGGGCACCAGTGCACAGACCTGCACGCCGTTGGGCCGACGTCACTCCGTTTTTCCAATGAGGTGTGCCCACACAGTGGGCATTCTGTGTTTCCAGTTCGGGGGGTTATAGCGATGGTGTACTCATTTGCCAAGATTTGTTGAGCATCATCACTTATACGATCAGGTGTCCATGCGGGCGAATGACAAAATCTGACGGTTACTTCGTGCCCGACAGCTCGAGCCGCTGCCAACACGTCTTGCTCAATTGTGTCCAAAGCAGGACACCCAAGAATCGTGGGGACAAGATCAACTCGGATGGACGAGGAGTCAACAACGACATCTTCAAGAATTCCTAGCTGTTGGATGTTGAGATCTGGGTACTCCGGGTCTTTTACTGAAGCGACGGCGGCACGCACCGCGTTGAGCGCTGATTGTGTGATCGTCATAAATGTGCCTCTGCTGTGGCATCAAGTGCCGTTCGTACCCAATCAGCGTTCTCCCATGCACTTCGGGCATCAGCAATTCGCCGTGCACTGTCAGGGCCCCCATTTTGCATTGTTTTTTTGAGAGGTTCCCAGTCGATCTCACTGATTTTCCACTTGCCGTCAACAGGGTCTTTCTTCAGACCAGGGTCTGGGATGGTGAAGCCTCCGTTTAATAGTTGGGGTACGAACTTTTGGACATAGCGGTCTCTTAAGTCTTCGTTTCGTTCTGATTTGATGTGCCATCTCAGCAATTCATCATCTGGCCGGGAGTCAGGGCCGAACAGTTGCACTGATGGCAACCACCAACGGTTGATCGATTCCTGCATCATTTCGTGTTGAGTGTTTGTTCCATGTGCCATCAACAGCATCATTTCTTCACCGTTGCGCATATGGAATCCTTCTTCTGTGATCACCCGGCGGAGGATTCTCTTGTACGGGCCGTATGAACAGTTTTTGAAAATAGCTTGTTGGCTCGCGAGGGCAGCCGCATCAACTAGATAAGCCACCGCTATTTGGTCAGCCCAACTATGCACGCGATAGTGAAAGACATTGTGAAAGTGGGTACGTCCTTCGAGTAGATCCACCATCATTTCTTCGCGGGTCTTCACCTCGAGATCAGCTGCAACCATATAGAGGAGATGGGCGTGACCTATTTCGTCTTGGCTTTTGGCGAGAGCTGTCAATTTTCGATGCATCCCCGGGGCTCTGGGGATCCAGTCTCTTTCGGTGAGTCCACCCATATATTCACTATTCGCGTGGAGTTCAATGAACCGAAACACGGCGTTTCGATAGCGTTCCGGGATGTCGTCGTTGGGCTCGACGATGCCTCCGGCGTCTAGAAATTGTTCGAATTCGTCCATGTCGTGCCATGTCCGCATACCCGAAGTATACACACGAACGTTCGTTAGCTTTCGTTGAGTTCTTCCTTCGTTACCCGACCTGTGGAAAGGGCCCATTGTCTTATCAACTGGGCGTGACCCCAAGTGCTGTCCTTGTAGTCGCGGATATCGTTCGGCATTTTCGTCAAGGAACTCACGAGTTGGGTCAATTTTTCTGGATGGTCTGCAACTGAAGCAATATTTTGCCTGAGAATTCTGATGGTGAAGATGATCACGTCACTTTGAGGCAGTCGTCGAAGCGTCTGATATTCGACACGTAGCCATACCCGATCAGCGACATTTTTTATGGTGATGTCATCTCGCATGGGATGGTGGCGCCGTTGAGGAGCCAGTCTCAGGCTTGGATCGTCGGTGAGGGTGCGGTTGGCCCTCCACACTGGTGCTTCCGGTCGCAGCCGGTCAAAGAAAGTGCCCATTGGTTGAGATAAGTCGGTGTCGTACCGGGGTACCGGTTCGTGGATTACATCGAGGGTTTTTCCGTACTTTGAGGGTACGTCCCATTGGGTTGGTATAGCGACGGCACACGCGGTCATCGTCCAACCTTCGGGCCGTCTTTCTAAAAGGCAGAGGTCTTCCTGGACGACGCGCCGGATGGCTTCTATGGGTGCCCTACCTTGCTGGTCGTCAATTTCGAGTGTTTTGAGATCATCAATTTGCCGAAGGTGTTGAAGGACTTCAATGGACAGTTCGTCACAGCCTTCGAGTGCGCTGGGTTCGCAGTAGATGATTTTGTCTCGGTGGGCGTCGATAAGTCGTCCGATCTCTTCTAGATCGGTGTCACGTTCTTGATCGACGAGGAGCCACCGTTCAAGGCTGAGTGGCTTGACACCCATTCGCCATTTGAACGGGTGCGGGTCAGGTGAGATCAGGTCAGCCGCGGATATCGAGGCGTGTTTCAACATTCACCCGAAATGCTTAGCTGGGTGGCTCGCTTAAGGATCCGGAACACAGGGTCTTTGGTTGCTTCTAGCGCTTGCCATATTTCTTTTTCTTCTACGACGTCGTCTGTCATGCCTGCGGCGAGGTTCGATACGACAGCAATCGAGGCATATCGCAGACCTGCTTCTCGGGCTAGTGCAACCTCTGGGTACCCGGTCATTCCAACCACGTGGGCTCCGAGCTGGGTAAACATGCGAATTTCTGCTGGCGTTTCAAACCTTGGCCCGTTGGTGCAGACATACGTCGCCGTATTGCTAACTGCTTGGCCTTCAAGCTCGGCGGCGCGTATGAGGATCGTTCGGAGCTCAGGGTCGTAAATTGAGGTCATATCTGTGTGCGTTACTTCGCCGGGCCGATCAAAGAAGGTGCACTGTCGACCTTGTGTGAATTCGATGAGGTCGTCAAGGATGAAGAGTGACCCTGTACCGCGTTCGGGAACCATCGATCCGACCACGTTGACAGCGAACACCGATCCAGCGCCGAGGTCAGCGAGTGCTCTGATATTTGCTCGATAGTTGATCGCGGCGGGAGGTATTGAGTGATCGCCTCCGTGTCGGGCTACGAAGGCGACGGCGACGTTGTCCCAGATTCCTGTTGAGACGGTGGCCTGTCCATATTCGTTGGTGAAGACTTCATCTTTTCGTTGGAGTAAGCCTGGAAGTTCGTAGTAACCGCTGCCGGCAATGATCCCGATCATGTGGCCATCGTTGCACGCGCGTTGGTCCTCATGGGTGAACTTAATGTGTGATGTCGCGGCCGGGGCTAGGTGCCCGAGTCTTTAGCGAGCCGTTGGCCGCGGCTTTGGACTTGCTGTAGCGCTTGTCCAAGGTCGAAATTTGTGAGCTGCCGGTGAGCCACAACTTGTTTGCCTCCGACCCATACATCGGTTACATGTCGACCACTGCCAGCCCAGGCGACATGGGCGATCAGTTCATCATTGTTGGTAACGGGGACAAACGTGGGGTCGTCGAGGTCGAGCCGGATGAAGTCGGCTTTTGATCCGATCTCAAGCGTTCCGGTGTCATCGTTGCCTATCGCTCGGGATCCTTCGACCGTGGCCATTGTCAAAGCATCTTGTGGGGTCATCGATGACGCATCCAATGTCGTTACACGGGCAAGTAGGGGAGCAAATTTTATTTCTTGCCAAAGGTCCAGGTCATCGTTTGATGCAGGTCCGTCGGTGGCTAAGCCAACATCGATTCCTTTTGCACGCATTGCCTGAATCGGCGCTGTTCCCGATGCAAGCTTCATGTTGCTGACCGGGCAATGTGCTACCCGGACATCTTTTTGTGCGTAGGTTTCGATGTCGGAGTCATTTAGCCAGACACTGTGAGCTGCCAGCACCCGGCCGTCCAAGACTCCATGATTGGCTAATAGTTGAACGGTTGATTCGCCTGCATTTTGGGCTTCTAGTTCAGCGCCTTCGGTTTTGGTTTCGCAAACATGAATGTGAAGAAGGGCTTTGAGGTCACGCGCTGCCTCGGCGATTTCAGAACATAGTTCTAATGGGAGGTCGTAGGCGGAGTGTGGTCCGAAGCCGGTGGTGATTAGAGAGTTAGGGTCATGGTATTGGGAGTGAAATTCTGCGATGTCGGTTATTCGGTTCTGGGCAGCGCCAAAGCTTTCTCCGTGAAGTGTGGAGATGATTCCGGGGGTCATCACTAAACGGATGCCAACTTCATTTGCAGCTTCGACGAGTGCTTCTTCGAATAGATACATTTCGCAGGTACTGGTTACTCCCGCTAGGAGCATTTCGGCAGCTCCGAGTCTCATACCCCATAGCGCGTCTTCGGGTGTCATCTGGCCTTCGCGAGGCCACATGACTTTGGTCAACCAGTCCATCAGAGGGAGTCCGTCGCCTGCGCCGCGCACCAAGGTCATCGGGGTGTGGGCATGACTGTTGACCAGCCCGGGCATCACCAGACCCCCTAGCTTTGTCGTAGGTCCGGGATGGTGCGGTGCGTCGCTCTCTTTGCCTATCCATGAGATCCGGCCGTTTGTCACATCTATCGCGACATCAGCGAGAAACGAAAAGTCACGATCGCAGGTGATCGCGTAGTCAGCGAGGTAACGGCTTGTGGTCACGCAACACATCCTGACATGAACTCTTGATTTGAGTATGACCGGTTAGTTGGTGCTTCTGTCGTTCGAGAGTGACAAACTTCGTGATGTATGTCGCTGTTCTTACAACGAACTTTTGATTCTTTAGCTAATGGCTCCGCGTACGCGGCTCTGGCTGTCGCCATTTCCATGGTGTTTCGTTCGACCGGCGTTTTGAATCTTGCACAAGGTCAGCTCGCAATGTTCTCCACCTATATCGCCTTGGTTCTTGCTACAGGTCCTAGCCCGTATATGAAATTTTCATCCAACACTGACCTAATAGGCGCGGCTTGGCCGGTGTGGGCGGCAATTCTCGGGGCGATAGTCATTTCTATGGTCATCGGGGCTTTCACTGAAAGGGTGATCATTCGACCTATTAGTGCCGACCCTGTGGCTGCTGTCGGCGCGACATTGGGTTTGTATCTGCTTTTGGGGGCGTTCGTTCGCAAACAATGGGGTGGGCGAACAATGTTTTTAGGATCTCCATTCCCTCAAACAGCCGAAGATCGTTGGGATATCGGTGGTGCGCGTCTATGGCATGACAGCGTTGGAATCACGTTAACCATGATCGCTGTGTTGGGCCTTTTGGCGGTGTTGCAACGGCGAACAAAGGCTGGTCTGGCGTTCAGAGCTGTCACGTCTAATCGCACGGGTTCACTCTTGGTGGGTGTCAGGGTGAGTCGGGTTCTCATGCTCGGATGGGCCTTGGCTGCTGGAATCGGGGCATTAGCAGGCGGGCTTATAGCCGGTGAGATCAACGTTCGACCTGACATGATGGGTCGCCTGCTGGTGTTCGGCCTTGCTGCCGCGACCCTAGGGGGGTTGCGTAGCCCAGCTCTTGCCTTCGTGGGTGGGTACTTGTTTGCTTTCCTTGAGACGATGCTCGGCGGGTACGTGAGCTTTGTGGACAGCCAAGTCACCTTGGTTTGGGCCTTGTTGGTATTAATCATCGTGCTGTTTGTGAGACCCTCAGGCCTGATGCCTCGAACAGAAGCGTGGCAACAACGATGACGGTTCAGGAATCGCGGATTTCTTCGGTGAAGCGCGCCGCTTGGATCATTGCGTCAGCGGCGTTTATTGCGGCGTGTCTTAGGGTCGCGTTTTGGGCAACACCCAAGATCGTTACTGACCTCTCCAACGTCGTTGCTTTGTCACTTGCCTTTGCCGGGTTAGTCCTATTGACCCATTATCTGGGTCTCCTTTCATTGGGTCAGGGGGCGTTCGTCGGTGTTGGTGCCTATGCCGCGTTGCACGCAGTAAACGATTTTGGGGCACCAGTGCTTTGGATGCCGCTCGCAGGACTTGTGGCCGGCACACTAGTTGGCGCCGTAGTTGCTATTCCTTCTCTGCGTCTACCAAAAGCCTATTTGGCTCTCCTAACTCTCTCGTTAGGGGTCGCCTACCCCATCATTCTGAGGCAGATCGACGGCAATTTACCCGTGACCTTAGATGGCGAGTTCGTAGCACCCTCTTGGACAGGGATCGCAGAGAACGATGAACATATCTGGGAATTCTTCATCGTTGCTGCATACGCGGCGGTAACTCTGTTCTTGGTTCAGGGTTTGTTGCGTGGGCCGATCGGACGTGCATTTATTGCCAGTCGGGATCAGCCTGAAGCTGCGCGCGCGTTCGGTATCCCCGTGTATCGGCTCAGACTTTACGGGGTCGCTTTGAGTGGAGGCATGGCTGGGCTTGCTGGTGGTCTATTGATGATTCCGACCAACTTCAATGATTACACCCATTTCCCGGAAGAACTTTCGATCAAGATGTTTGCCCTAGCAATGGCCTTTGGAGGCTCCCGACTCATTTCGGCAGTCCCTGGTGCGATCGTGTTGATCTTCTTACCGGTATGGCTCATTGACCGCAATTGGGTAGTCGAATACGGCTGGGTTGGTTTGGTGAAGTCGGAGGGCTTCATTTACGCGGCTCTGCTTCTTGCAACGGCGTATTTGACTAAAGGGAAGGGCTTCATGCATCTCTTCGAGCGGCGCCAACCTAAGTCGGAGGTGCAACCTGAGCCGGAGGTGCAACCAAGCAATCGTCAAGTCACCTCGGTCGTGCGTGGGCTCGTTGATCTCGATGAACAACTAGTTCACTTGGAGGGATTGGTAGGCGACCGCCCTGACATCCGTTCTCGCCAAGAAACTAAAGATTGACCGAGTTCATCCGCTCGCTTCACTGCCCATAAGGGTGGATCAACTTCTTCGCCACGATCGATCGCGTCAAACATCGGTCCCGGATCAGACCATATGTGGCAGGTGTTGAGGTTGAAAGCCATCCGGGTTCGAATTTCTTCCGGGGTCGCCTCCCCGGCTATTGGTGGTGCAATCATTTGTTCAGTGGGTGACAGGCTCCGAACTGACCATGTCGATTGAACGGCTACGGGGGCCATCGCTTGGAGAAGTGCTGTGGTGTGGGCGCAGCCTTTCGGTCCCCCAAAGAGCTCCCTCACCTTATGGGTGAATCCGCGGGCTATTGAGAGGCCAATCAATTCCCGGTAGTGGTCAACAATGCTGGGACAATATCTATGCGGATGGGTTTCCATCTGCACGTTGGCGTCGATTATCACTAAGTCGGGGAACTCGACGATTAAATCGATCACCATTTTGTGAATCTCTAAGGGGTTTGGATCGTCATCAAAGTAGACACCGGGCGGTTTCGTGTCTTTTACTCTTCCCCTAATCAGCATTGTTTCGGGCGTTTTCACGTAGGAGCGAACTTCGTATTCCCGCTGATGAAGTTTTTGTAGATGTGAAATGTCTAGATCGAAGTCATCTTCGAGGGGGACGCTGCTCATTGTTAGCTCAATAGCCAATCTGCCGGCGTGAAATCACCATCAGCAAAAAGTTGGCTTTGGAAGCGCTGCATCCCGCTGATCCATCGATCGACATCATTAGCTTTTCGTTCTCTATATGTCTGAACTTCAGGGTGCGGCAACACAAGAAACCGTTCTTCAGTCATGCACTCAATAACCGTGTCGGCTAGCTGTTCGGCTGTAAGGACACCGTCACCCGCTGCACTTCCTGGGGTGCCTCTGTCTTGGTCTAGGCGGTCAGGGCTATTGGCAAGAATGTTGGTTTCCACGGCTTGTGGGCAAAGCACCGAGACTCGAATGCCCCGCTCTCCATAAGTAATGGCCAAGAACTCTCCTAATGAAACGGCTGCTGCTTTAGTGATCGAATATTGCATCGACCCCAATTGGGTGAGAAGACCGGCCGCTGAAGCCGTGTTCAACAAATAACCGCCTCCGTTTGCCGCCATCACAGGTATTGATGCTCGAGCTGCATATATGTGAGACATGACATGGACTTCCCACATGCGCTGAATTTCGTCGTTATCGGCTTCCACCCCGCCCTGAGTTACGTATCCAGCGTTGGAGACAAAAATGTCGAGGGTTCCATGGTTCTTTACTGTCTGGTTGACGAGATCAACGATTCCAGTTTCGTCGGTTACATCTAGTTCAACTGCAGTAGCGCCAATTGTTTGTGCTACACGCTCAGCATTTGATCCGTCCCGATCGACTACAACCACACCACTGGCACCTTCCTCATGAAAGCGTTTCGCCAATGCTTCGCCGATTCCACTACCCCCACCGGTCACGATGGCAACTTTGTCTTTTATTTGCATGTCAGCAGAGTAACGAGCAACGACGAGAACTGCTTGGTTGAAGCTTTCATCCTTGAGAAGCGACAATGTCTGAAGCGGTCGACTCTGAGGCTGTACTGCTTATTTGACTAGTCTCCCCTTAGACGTTTGGGAGGTAGTTCATTGGCTGCACCATTGGAAGATGTGACCGTTGTCGAAATTGATAACTGGATGGCCTCTCCCAGTGCGGGAGCGATTCTCGCTGACCTCGGAGCCAATGTGATCAAGGTAGAACCATTAGCCGGCGATCCGATGCGAGACATGGGGCGGCCCGCCAAGGTTTCCGAGGAAAAGAAAAATTTCGACTATCAGTTTGACGTTTCCAACCGTGGCAAACGATCGATAGCTATCGATCTGGAATCCGAAGCAGGTATGGAAGTGGTATTCGCTTTGGTAGCTACAGCTGACGTATTCATGTGCAACCTGTTGCAGCATCGTCAACAAAGATTCGGACTGGATCCCTCTGCCCTACAAAAGGTCAACAGTCGAATTGTGCATGCAACCCTCACCGGCTACGGGACGGAAGGGCCTGAAGCTCACAGACCTGGCTACGACGTCACCGCCTTTTTTGGTCGCTCTGGTTTGTATGACGCTATGCGCGAAGGTGAGACAGGAACGGTGCCGATGGCCAGACCTGCACAAGGTGACCACACGACCGGACTCGCATTTGTTGGAGCTATTTTGGCGGCGCTCCGGCTCGCCGAACGAAGTGGAGAACCTCAAACAGTCGAAACCTCGCTTTACGAGACCGCTATTTGGACTCAAGCCACTGATTACGCAATCACAGCTGTTGACCGAGCTCCGCTCCGTCCTCGCGCAAGAGAAAACATGATCATCCCAACCGCCAATCGCTACCCATGCGGCGACGGCAAATGGGTTGTCCTGAATATGCCTGAAGAGAGCGCCTGGCCAAAATTATGTCGAGTCATCGAACGCGAAGATCTTCTAGGCGACGAAAGGTTTCAAGATATTCGAGGGCGTTTTCAACACATGCCAGAAATTGTTGCTGTCATTGATGACGCTTTATCCCACAAGACTCGGGATCAGTGGGGGGAAATCTTTGACTCGAATGGGATTATTTGGGGTCCCGTGCTCGCGCTCCATGAGGTGGCATCCGATCCTCAAGCGGATGCCTTGTCTCTGTTCCCAACGCTTAACAGCGAAGATATTGGTCCGTATCGCACAGTTGCGGCGCCAATGCGGTTCGTTGGGGCCGAGGTTGGCCCTAAGGCGCCCGCCCCAAAGCTGGGAGAGCACACTCGCGAAATTTTGGCTAACGCAGGCCGTAGCGAAGCCGAGATCGACACCCTCATAGATAGCGGTGCTGTTGGCGAGCTCTCCTGATTCAGGTCCACCGCAGTCGGGTCACGTGACGCACCGCCAAATCAAAATTGGAGATTCTCAGGAGCGACCATTTGGCTCTGCAATACCCACCCAAGGGGACCATTGAGATCCATCAGGGTTGTCCTGCAGCAAGCAAGATTGCTGGATACGCGTTGAGAATAGGATTCAAACAAAACCCATTCGCTCTGAGGTGGTCTCATCAACTGGAGAGTTACGTCGGTATTTATAAAAGGTTGGTCATCATCAGAGTGCTCCCAACCGACAGCAGCTCCAAGATCAGACAATGTCGCTATCTGCTGAAACATTGACGGGGATTCACCTGCTACGAGCCGGTGGTCGAGACGGGCCCAAATACGGCCCGGACCAGGTTCTTCCGTCGAGCCGGACAGTATTCGCAGTTCTACAGCGTCAGCGTTAAAGCCGGGTCGGGGGTATTCCATATCGGGGTGAGATCCCGGGTCTGCTCGCTCTACGGGGATCTCTGGAACTTCTTCTGAGTTTGCAAGTAACTGCCGCGGCTGGGCGAGCCACTGCGATGTAGCTCTGGCTAACAATTTCCCTTGGTGGGATATTGATGCTTCAACCACAGCGGTCTGTTTACCGTTTTTGACGATCTCAGACGACGTCATCAATTTGTCGACGGGCACTCCGGAAAGTATTTCGACCGTCAGTCGAGTACATGCGAGGTCCTCTCGGTCGAGTCTTTCTTCGATAGCCCACGCAAGTAATCCGCATATGGGACCACCATGCATTACACCGTGGCTCCAGGGTCCACGTGTGAGTTCAGTCGATTCCACTCCTCCGTTTAATGGCAAAAACAGAGCTGGTGGGTATTCATCCGGAGCAAGAGGGGGCATCGAACCACGTTAGGGTGCGGGAATGCATCCGTTTCGGTTCGGCGTTCAATTTTCAACATCTGCCTCAGGTGATGTGTACCGAGAAACGGTCCGCAAAATAGAGGACTTGGGCTACAGCACAGTGTTTTGTCCCGACCATTTTGATGACCAATGGGCGCCAACAGTCGCTTTGACGGTCGCAGCCGAAGCGACAACTACTCTGCGAGTGGCAGCGCTGGTGTATGACGTTGACTACCGACACCCGGTAACACTTGCGAAAGAGATCGCGACTCTTGATGTCGTTTCGGGCGGGCGGGTCGAATTTGGGATTGGTGCAGGTTGGATGGCTGACGACTATGCAGCTGCAGGTATCAGGTTCGACAGACCCGGTGTTCGTATAGATCGAATGATTGAGGCCATTGAGGTTGTTCAAGGTTTGTGGTCCGGAGATCCTTTCGATTTTCGAGGCAGCCATTATGAGATCAGCGGCTTGACTGGGACTCCCTCTCCATATCAGCCTGGTGGTCCACCAATAATCATTGGTGGAGGCGGGAAACGAGTTCTTACCGAAGCGGCCTTGCGAGCCGACATTGTTGGCCTTAACGCGTCACTCCACGCTGGATCTGTAGGTCCTGAAACAGCGTTGTCCGCTCTAGGGGAGAAATTTTTGGAGCGTCGCCATTGGGTCGAAGAAGCCGCTGGGGATCGGTTTTCTGAAATTGAGTTGCAGATGAACACCTTTATGACGGCAGTAACCAATACCACTTCAGAGGCAGATGAGATGTTTGAGGGTATGGCGCCAATGTTTGGTCTGTCCCCTGAGCAAGCGCGGACTATCCCGATGGTTCTCGCCGGTACCATCAGTGATGTTTGTGACCAACTTCATCGATACCGAGAGCTGTACGGGACAAGTTATTGGGTCATCCATGAAGGCGAGGTAGATGCCATGGCGCCTGTGGTTGCAAAGATGACTGACACATAGGTCTTAGTTGTTTTGCGCAGACTTCACAGTCACTCCCTGGCCCTATGGTTGATGCCATGATTGACGCTCGTGAAGTCGGCTTTGGTCGTGAAGCTAACGAGCAACTCGCTCGGCTGCTCCACGATGCGAAAAGCCAGGATGTGTTCGCGTCAGTAAGCGTCATAGTCCCTAGTAATTACGTGGCAGTTACCCTGCGTAGAGAGCTGGCGACGGGCGACTACGGGGCGACATCTTGGGTTGGCAAGGGTCTGGTTGGAACAGATTTCTTAACTTCGTACCGACTCGCCGAAGCAGTCGCCGGTCACAACTTCCTTGCCCAAGGACGACAGCCAATACGCGGTGCTGTCATCGGCGCCGCTATACGCCAAATACTTACCGATGACCCCGGCATCTTCGAACCGATCGCTCACCACGGAGCAACGGAACGGGAGCTAGTTCGCGTATACCGCGAACTTCGCGATTTAGAAGAAGGTGATCTGAATGCACTTGCGTCGTCAGGAGAGAGGAGTAGCGAAGTAGTTCGTGTTTGCAGCTCTGCTAACCAGTTGCTCCAAGACGAATGGTTCGATGAGTTCGATCTTTTTCGATCCACGGACCTGGCTGCGGAGAAAGTCTCTGATTTCGGGACATTGGTGCTATTTCTCCCCCAACAGCTAGCTACTGCCGAAATAACGTTTTTCTCTCGCTTATCTGAATCCAGCTCTATGACAGCCTTAATCGGCTTAACCGGTGCTGAAGAAGCAGATCGCGACTCCAACAGGATCGCTGACCTTTTCAATACACAACTCTCGTCTTCAAACGTCGCTCCCGCTTCTGCTAGCACGGTTATTTCAGTGAGTGACCCCGACGATGAAGTTCGAACCACTATCCGAGCTGTCGTCGGTTTACTCGATCAAGGTGTTACAGCCAGTCAGATAGCGGTTCTCTATCCTCACCGAAACCCCTATGCCCGGCTCCTTGAGGAACACCTCAACCAATCGGCAGTCTGCTTCAGTGGGATTTCATCTCGAACAGTTGCTGATTCGATGTTGGGCCGCTTCATCACGAGTTTGTTGGCTTTGCCAGACAAAAACCTGAACGTCAACGCGGTCCTCGACTTTCTCTCCAGCTCCCAAACACGGATGCACGTCAACAGCCCACTATCCACTCCTTCGGTTTCTTGGTCCCAAGCAGCCATAGCTGCCGGAGTGAGCGCAGGGTTAGAAGACTGGTCAGAAAAACTCTCCCGCCACAGAGAACAACTGTTAGCTACCGCCGCGAAAGAACGGGTTCGCACCGGAGACGACAGTCAGGCAAGTCGTCACGAAAGAAGAGCACACGAAGTCGATGACCTGTTGGCTTTCGTCACAGAACTGAACCATATTGTGAACCCTGAAAGCTTGCCCACCGATTGGGTGGGACTCTGCTCCTGGCTGAAGCAGGCCATCGAACGCTATTTAGGTCCAAATAACCAGGTTGGACCCCACAAAGGTGACTTCGCAGTAGTCGAACAGGTTCTGGACCAGTTACAAAATCTGACCAGAGTTGAACCGAACACAACTTTCAACGTTTTCCGCCGAAGTTTAGAAACGCAGCTACAAGACCATAACGAACGTATCGGCAAACTCGGCAAAGGTGTCTTTGTTGGTGACATACACCAAGCCTGGGGTCTCAATTTTGAACACACCTTTATTCTTGGCTTGGCTGAAGGGACTTTTCCGTCGGCACCCCGCAAAAACGGTGTCATCTCAGATGAAGATCGATCCCGCCTCAATGGGGCGCTCTCGATATCACGCGACGTCACCAACGATGACTACCGCCGGTTTCTTGCCGCCCTATCGTCATCCAATGAGAACACCTTGCTATTTCCGCGTGGAGATCTACGTCAGCACAAAGAGAACTACCCCGCACGGTGGTTAGAGCAAATGGCCGAGCTCATGGGAGCCCCTTCACTCAACGAAGCATTCAAGGACCCACAACACTCATGGGCGGTACATCAGCCATCCTTTATTTCTGGCCTTCGGAATTCGAACTTTCCCGCATCACCTCAGGAATTCGACTTAGCGTCGTTGTTGGATAGCCGAGACGAAGGTCAGGACCTCACAACGGTCCTATTGAATAACACCTCGTCGTTTGAAGCCGGCCGACACTTGATCGACAGTCGCAATAGCAGCATTTTTACGCGGTTCGATGGCAATCTCAGCGGCCTAGTCAACCCAACAACAGTTCGGACCAACGTATTATCACCAACACGTCTGAAACAGTGGGTTGACTGCCCGCACAGCTATTTCATGCGCTACGTCCTGGGCGTCGACGAACCGGAATCTTTTCGACACGAATTTCGCATTTCGCCTCTCATTCGCGGCTCTCTGATCCATGAGGCTGCGGACCGATTCTTCCGCGACCAAGTTGCCAAAGGCACCCCACCGGGTCCGAATCGGCAATACAGCGAAAACGACATTTCGTCGATGAGACAAATCGGCATTGAAGTCGCAACAGAACTTGAAACTCAGGGTCTTGTGGGAAGACCACTGTTCTGGAATCGAGATCGCGAGCAGCTACTCAACGATTTGATCGGAATCTTGAAATTCGACCACCAAAGAGAACCACGAGGAACCGTTGTTGCCACGGAACTAAAATTCGGTTTACCGGATGGTGATTTCCCACCCCTTCAACGCAAGCTCCCATCTGGACGAACTGTGAATTTCAGAGGCAGTATCGATCGTGTCGAAAAAACAGACGCGGGAACTCTCGTAGTAGTTGATTACAAAACCGGCAAAATCGACAGCTACAAAAAACTCAGCCCCGAGGATCCCATATTGGGAGGCTCTCAACTTCAACTCCCCCTCTACGCTGTCGCAGCAAATAGCTATCTAGGTCAAGACGTCAACGAGACCCACGCCAGCTATTGGTTCACCAGCGACTCCCAACGATGGGCGACGAGGGGGTACCCGATCAGCCACGACGTTCTTGATGCGTTCGACGAAGCGATCGACATCATCGTTGACGGAATAGAAAGTGGTCTATTTCCTCCCAAACCAGCTCCTTCTTCATCCAGATTTACCGGTGTCGGCAAATGTGTGTTCTGTGACCCCGACGAACTCGGCACCAGAGAAATAGAAGAGAAATGGAAGGCACTGTCACTGCTGGATTCGCTCGGCCCGTACACCCAACTTCGAGGTGAAGGCGCTATTGCTGGCGACGAAAAGGGTGACGATGAGTAGCAACGTCATACCTCCAGATCAGCAAGCACGAGACGCCATTGCGTCTGATCATGGCAAGACTTTGTTTGTAGAAGCAGGTGCCGGCTGCGGAAAAACTGAAGCCTTGGTCGGCAGAGTTATCAACCTTGTCACCTCCTCTGATGTGTCGCTCGACGACGTGGCCGTGATCACCTTCACAAACAAAGCAGCCGCAGAACTTCGGCACCGCATTAGATCCCGCCTCGAAGAACTCTTAGCGGCTTGCTCCGAACCGGCGACACGAGAAAGATTGGATCTGTCGTTGACGAAACTCGATGATGCCGCTATTTCAACGCTGCACGGCTTCGCGCGACGCCTCCTCACCGAACACTCCATAGAAGCGAGACTTCCACCGAATTTCGAGGTCCTTGACGAAATTTCTAGCCAAGTTGAATTCATAGAAAGATTCGAAAGATTCTTGGATTCGCTCCTACTGGATCCGGAGTGGTCCCGGACGCTGTTGATCAGCGATGCACTGAGCATCGATCCAGCCAAAGATCTGCTGCCATTGGCCAAAGAACTACATAAAAATTGGGATTTACTGAAACCAACAAATCATCCCGAACCTGCTGGAATTCAATTCGAAGACCTTATTGCTAAAGGCCATGCCTTAGCTCTACAGGAAAACACCTTCATAGGTTCCGCTGATTCAGATTCCATGACCAAAAGTCTCGAAACAATCCGCCAATTTGTGCACAAACTCGAAACCGGGTTTGACGAGATCCAACAAATAGACACGCTCGCCAGCACCAAGTTGCCCTCAGGGAAAAGAAAGGGACGAAAAAGCAACTGGACTGACATAGAAAGCCTTAGGTCTCAATTCGAGAGCTACACGACGGAAGTGACCTTCTTACAAGCATCACTCACTGACCTTATTCTTCGTCGCCTCACCGCTTGTCTCACAAAGTTCATACTGGACGGTGTACTCGAGCAGCGAAAACTGGGCCGCCTCGATTATCACGACCTCTTAGTTTCAGCCCGGGAGATACTTAACGACTCGACTCGAGGTCCGCTGATCCGATCAAAAGTGCATAACAAATATCAGTACCTTCTCATCGACGAGTTCCAAGACACGGATCCAATCCAAATCGAAATCGCGACGCTAATTGCATCTCCAATCGACGTCGCATCATCGACCTCGTGGCAAACCACCCCGACTCTTCCCGGTCGTCTGTTCTTCGTCGGGGATCCCAAACAATCGATATACAGATTCCGCCGAGCAGACATCAGCCTGTACCTAGATGCCCAAGGAAAATATGGGGATGGACAATTCCTGCTATCGACAAATTTCCGCAGTACCCCCGAGATAATTTCTTGGA
Organism: Acidimicrobiales bacterium MED-G01; assembly: GCA_002457435.1. GTDB lineage: Bacteria > Actinomycetota > Acidimicrobiia > Acidimicrobiales > Poriferisodalaceae > MedAcidi-G3. Next base: position 82,444 of record NTLA01000007.1, read on the forward strand.
TAAACGAGGTCTTCGGCAAGCTAGTTAAGCATCGTGACAACAGTCAGCCCGTATACACACCTCTGGTTCCGATCCGAGAAAGCGCACCAGTCGGAGATGCCGTCACTGTGTTAGGTGCTGCTGCACACGAAACATCGGGAACCGAAAAGCCAACTGCAGACAATGTGCAACTCTCTGAAGCTCACGACATCACTCAAACCGTTCTCCATATGGTCAACGAAGGCTGGGCGGTGCACCAAGACGGCGAGTGGAGGGAAGCACAATTCAGTGACGTTGCAGTACTGGTTCCCACCAGATCAGCCATGACCAACATCCAGCGAGACTTCGAAAGGGCCGGGGTTTCATATCGAGTTGCTTCCACCAACAATGTTTGGCGAAGTCAAGAGATACGGGACCTGGTTATGTGTCTCCGGGCTATCAACAACCCATCTGACTCCTTAGCCACCGTGTCCGCATTGCGATCTTCGGTCTATGGATGTGGCGACGATGATTTGTACCAATTCAACACAAAGAACCCAGATCCATGGGCGTGGGGCACCGTCACCATTGAAGAACATGCGAAACGAGCTGAAGGTGGCGGCCCTGTTGCCACCGGGTTAGCCCACCTTGCTGAACTGCGTGAACAATGTTCAATCCTGACTCCTTCAGAGTTGATCGGGCAGATCATCACAGATCGTCAACTCACAGAACAATGCGCCGCCCGTCAAGATCCACGTGAATCTCTGCGGCGCTTTCGATATGTGGTTGACCAAGCTCGCGCGTGGTCCGATACAGGCAACGGAAATCTCCAGTCATTCATATTTTGGATTGCTCAACAAACGGCAGAAAATGCCAGGTCAATCGAAACGGTTCTGTCCGAAGACGACGATGATTCCGTCCAGATCATGACCATTCACGCTGCCAAAGGCCTCGAGTTTCCAATTGCGGTAGTTGCGGGACTACCGCTCCAAACAAAGACCAAGTCGGGGGTGAGGGTCGGACACGCGCCCAACACCGATATGCCTGATGTGAAAATCCGCGAAGGGCTCGAAACGCTCGGTTTCGATCAATGGGCCCAGGCAGAGAAACTCTTTACACATGACGAGTCAATTCGAGCCTTGTACGTGGCTTGCACCCGTGCACGCGACCACTTGGTCGTTTCATTACACCGCAAAGAGGCTCCATCAAATTCTGATTCTCAAATTCAAACCCAAGGACATCTCATCGCCGGTGCTTTAACGGACGCCGAATACATAGAAACCGACTACTCAAATCACAGCGAGGTCTGGGACGGCGGGCGACCAAAGCTTTCTGTCTCACGTCCAGACTTGTCTGAATGGCGTGACCGCTACAACAACGCGATCGAAGTCAGCGGTCGACCCCGATTTATGAGCGCCACTCAAATAGCCCAGTCCACGGACGGCTTGATTACTGTTTCTACCGGCAGCGAAATTCGCGAACCTGGGCTGCTAAAGGATGGCGACGAATCAGAGTTACCGATCCAAGGTCGAGGTCGCTACGGCACCGCTATTGGGCGCGCTGTCCACGGAGTACTTCAAACAGTCGATTTGCAAAGCGGGGAAGGCCTCACAACGCTCGCCACAATTCATGCCGAAGCTGAGGGCATAGCAGAACTTTCAGACGAAGTTGCCTCCCTGGCCGCGTCGGCAATTGCTAGTGAAGAAATTCAACTCGCTATCCAAAACAGGTATTGGCGTGAACTCCATGTTGCGTGCCCCATAGGGGAACAAATCGTCGAGGGCTACGTGGATCTCGTGTATGAAACGGAAAGAGGGTTGGTTGTCGTCGACTACAAAACCGATCAGGTCGAGCCCAACGAAATAGACCTCAAGGTTGACCGCTACCGCCTCCAAGGCGCCACTTACGCCGCTGCACTCGAAGAAACAACTCGCCAACCAGTTAGCAGCGTCATGTTCGCTTTCTTGTCTCCTGATTCGGCAGCAATATGCGCCTCGTTACCCAACCTTCGAGAAGCGATCGCTGATGTTCGAAAGGTTATAGAGCGCGAGGGGGCGGCTGGTAGCCGCCCATGAGATCGCCGATCCGTCCAGCCAACGCGATGGTCAGCTTGTCACCACCGTAGGGACCTACCACTTGACAACCAATCGGCAAACCGGATGCTCCTAGCCCGGTGGGCGGCACCGTCGAGGGCAGATAGGCCATCCCGACCATGGTCGTCCATTTGACAACATCGATGTAACCGCGTTCTTCTCCGTTGCAGATAAGAGTCCGGCTTCTGAAGTCACCGTCTTGTTGGTGTTCAAATGGTGGCACGAAACAGACCGGCATGATCACAGCGTCGTAGTTGCTGAAAAACTGGGCCCATTTCAATCTCAGTTCTTCACGCCTCGCATGTTGGTCAAGCCAAATACGGTGGCCGGGGCCGTCACTGTCGGTGCTTTGTGAGGTAGCCCTTTGTACCAACCACAAGCCCAGCATCGCACCTTCGTCTGGGTCCAGTTCGGGCCTCGCAGTTCGGTCAACGGATAGGCCATCTTTTTCTAGTTCGTTGACAATCTTGTCAAGGTGTTCACGGACCTCGCTGTCCACGGGACAGAATTCGTCGTCCAACCAAGCCCCCACTCTTAGGTCGTTCAAGTTCTGGGGAACGCTTCCTAGTTCAGCAACCCAAGGAGGCGAGTCTCGTTTCATTATTCCCAATAGAAGTTCAAGGTCTTGTGCACTTCTTGTTATCGGTCCGAAAACGTTGATATCTGCTTCGTTTACTCCTCCATTTACGTGGTCGAGATATCCGGTAGTTGGAATAACTCCGAAACTCGGTTTATGTCCCCATACGCCGTTAAACGCTGCCGGGAAACGGATTGAGCCACCGATGTCTGTTCCGATTTCGAAAGAAGTGAAGCCCATTGCCACTGCTGCTGCAGCTCCGCCCGAAGATCCCCCGGGGCCGCGAGATATATCCCAAGGGTTGTTTGTCGTACCAAAAATGTCGTTGTAAGCCTGAATGTCGCCTGACCAACGCGGGAGATTGGTCTTACCCATAACAATCCCGCCTTCGCGGCGAACAGAAGCGACTACTGCGGCATCGTTTGTTGGAACGTTGTTTTGAAGCTCCGTTGCTCCCCCGGTCGACTTAAGGTTTTTGGTCTGCAGGGCATCTTTAACAGTTATGGGAACCCCATGCAGGAGTCCCATGGGCTCGCCTTTTTGTCGAGCTGCGTCAGCAGAGTCTGATTCAGCCGCGGCAGTCTCAAAGTCTCGTGTAATTACTGAATTGATCTCGCCGTCTAAACGTTCGATTCGTTCGATGAAATGTTCAGTCAACTCTCTGCTGGAGATTTCTCCCCGCCGGATCAAACCGGCCTGTTCTACTGTTGATAGAAGCGCTATGTCGCTCACGGTATATCCCTCCCCTATGTCATTGACCCCACACCAATAGGGCCTGGCCTTGTTCAGTTTCGACGACCATGGTTACTTCTGCGGAAACCCGTCCCAGTCTGCCCCACAAAACAGGTTGGTCGCTTACTTGGTTGAGCGGGCGCTCTCCATCGGTATCTCGGAGCCAAATTTTTTCATCTCGTTCAAAGAGCATCGACATTCCCGACGAAGTGACCAGTGCATCTATGAGTTGTTCGGCGTCACTTGGAATTACTTCGGTCCGTTTCAGACGTTGCCCGTCATGGACCGTGTGTTCGGCATCCTCTGTCATGACGATCCCATCCACGACGCCCAGCTCAGTAACTCGGTGATCCGGGAGGAGCGTTGTCGCCCACTTCCCTTCACCGGTGGATCTGACAAGCAGAGAACGCTCACTCGGACCACTGGTAATAAATTCTTGCGCTTCTAAGGGCCCAAATTTGCTCAGTGAATATATGACGCGCCCTGCTTTTGGGTCCGTTGCATACACCAGGTCGTCGACAATTTCAGCTTCGACCGCGTCAATTCCTAGGCTCTGCAGAAGACACACAGGATTAACTGCAACTTCTTCAATACGTGACATAGCCAATTCGTGGTCAGTGACACGAAGCCGGGCCCCGGAAACTGAACTGATGAGCCCGGGTGCCAGTTGATCCGGGATTTCATATTGTTCCCATTGATTCCCGTTCTTGACTTGAATCACCAGTTCTCTACTGCACAGGTCGTCTCCCAACCAGCCTGCAACTCGAAGGAAATCTTCTCCGATGCCTAGGTCTACTGCTATCACGTCTAACGAATCGGGTAACTCAAGTTGCCGCCAGGACGATTCGTCTCTCACGAACCATTCGGCGCCGACGCGACCAAGGACTGCGTCGCCTGAATAGACGTACTCTGTGCTCGCTCCCGGGACCGGGCCGTCTACTTCAATCCAGTCCGTCTGCGCGGATTTTTTTGACAAGACAGCCGAGTTCTGTGATTCATCGTCGGTCGCTGGCGGAACAGTCTCGTATGTGGGACTTGTAGAAGCAACCGAGGCCTGGATCTCAGAATCTTGCGTCGTGTCATCATTGAAATCTTCAGATTCGTTAGCTGTTGCAGTCAGCGCGGCAACTTCAAGCGAAGTGGGTTCTTGAGCGCCTCCTCGAAACAGAACTGCAATGAATCCCCCAACTATTGCGATAGCTACTAGGGAACTCAGGCCGCTAAATAGGCGACGACGACGACGCGAGCGCGTGGCCGCACGGATACGTACTGCGTCTACTAACCCCGGAGTTAGTGCCACTTGTTCACCCGTGTCGCGTAAATGGCGACGCACTTCATCATCAAGATTCAAGGTGCTTATCCTCCTCATCTGATGCTGGAACAAACGTTGGATTTTCTCCCAGTTCTCCGGCAAGTTGATTAAGTGCCCGACTCAGCCTGCTTTTTACTGTTCCGGGCCGAATTCCGAGTGCCTCTGCCGTTTCTTCAACCGACCATTCCATGAAAAATCTGGCGACCACCACAGTTCTGTGAGCCGGTGCCAGACTTTCCAAGGCCCGTTCTAAGTCAACGTCAACCACCTGATCTTCAGCAAACTCCGCCTTTACCAGCAACGGACGCTTCTCTCGTTCTCTTCTTGCGCGACGGAGCCAAGAACGTGCCCAGTTCATAGCTACTCGATATACCCACCCCTGAGGGTTTGTGAAAGTGGATACCTCAGCCCAACGTTGACATGCTCTGACAAAAGCTTCGTCTGCTGCTTCAGCTCCAAGGTCGGGGTTTCTTAAACTCAGACTGAGGGCCTTTGCTATCTGGTCGCGATTGGCAGCATAGAAGGTGTCGAAATCTCGGTGGCCGTCTGCGGGCAGAGGGCCTTCACTTGAACGAGAAGCGGTGTGCCGCTGTGGGTCTTCAGCCACTCGTATTCCCTCGACTTCCATGACCATAGATACAACCTGTTGATCCAAGTCGGCTACTTCTTCCATAGTGTGAGACGTTCATGCGGATCGACTGGTTCCATTTTCCACAAAGTTACCGGGGGTCAGCCCTCATCTACCCTCAGGTCTGTACAGCTTGATGGGTCCTTGTCCCGTCATGAGTTCACTCTGGCGATGCCAAGCCCGGCCCGAATTTGCTCCGCCGTCTACGACCATTGCAGTTCCTGTGATGAAGGTTGAATCATCAGAGGCCAAAAAAAGCGCAGCTTGGGCTATGTCTTCTGGTTCGCCTACACGTCCGATTGGTTGGTGGCGACCAAATCGATCTCGAAACTTCTGACGCCGCTCTTCGTCCAAGGGTCCGTGGGCCAACGGGGTGGCGACTACCCCGGGGCATATCGCGTTGACTCTTATGCCCTCCTGTCCTAGTTCAAGCGCAACTGATTTGGTCAGATGTATCACGGCGGCTTTTGCGGCTGTGTACAGGTGAGGGGATTCACCTGCTTGAAGTCCTGCGACCGACGCAGTTGAGATAATGGATCCCGAGCCTTGTTCCTTCATCACTGGTGCCGCATGTTTCATACCCAAGAACACTCCTTTAAGCAGCACGTCAACTGTTAGGTCAAAGTCATCCTCGCTGATTGATTCGATCGGACCTCTGGCGCCTCCGAATCCAGCATTGTTGAACATGACATCTAAACGACCCCATGCCGAAGTGGTGTGGTCTATGGCGCTAGCAATGTCCCCTTCTCGTGACACGTCGACATGAAAAAAGTCGCCCATATCGCCCAGCTCTTCGGCAATGTTTCGACCTTTCTCGTCATCCATATCGGTAACTAGTACTCGTGCCCCTTCGGAAGCGAAGAGGCGGGCAGTGGCGGCGCCCATGCCGCTAGCGGCTCCCGTTATAACAGCGACCTTTCCATCAAGTCTGTTCATGTCAAATCTCCTTAGTGTTGTTCTCTTGTAGGAGAACTCCCGCCTGGGAGAGCGTTTCGATCTCGTGTTGGCTCGTATTCAGCCACCCTTGCAGAATCTCTGAATTATGTTCTCCCCGGTATGGCGCGACAGCGTCGGGCTGTAACCCTGAGGAACTTTTCGAAAATCGATAGGGAGTTTGAGCGACTCGCCGGGTTGAGCCGTCCCGCGCGTCTATGGCGACAGATGAGCCTCGGTGCTCAGCGGTCGGAGAGTCGTACGCTTCTGCGGTCGTTTTGATATCTCCCCACGCCAAATTGCATTGGTCGAGCGCTTCGTACATTTCGGCTCGGGAGTTGAAAGAACTCAGGAATTCGTTGATCGCTGCTTCTCTGTATGAGCGCTTGGTCGGAATATCAGCATTCGCGGGAGCTCCGTCTTCGAGGCCGTGAACTTGCTGCAGTTGCTTCCATATCCACCGAAAGTCCCCCGCTGTCAGCACCGGTCCACCTACGCCTTCCCATACCAACCCACCAGCAGATGTGTATCGGACATCATCAAGGCCAAGATGGCTTGCGTCGTCGGTAGCTAGAAACGCATCAAGCATGCACATGTCTATGTGTTGACCCTCACCGGTAAGTTCAGCTACTCGCAACGCTGCCAAAAGGCCGATCGTGCCATGCAACGACGCGTTGGTGTCTGCAGCTGAAAGGTTGAGATCAGTGACAGGTTGCTGATTCCACTCAGCGCTTCGTTGTAGCCATCCTGATTCAGCGTGCAATATCGGAGCGTAAGCAGCGCGGCCCGATTCAGGGCCTTCTTGACCGAACCCTGAAATCGATAGCATGACCAGCTTTTCGTTGATGGACCTGAGATCTTCGTAGGCAAGCCCGAATTTTTTCATTATTCCGGGCCGAAAGTTTTCAATAAGCACGTCGGCTTCTGCGGCAAGTCGACGAATAAGTTCAGCTCCTCCTTCGGCTCCAAGATCAATACAGATATTGCGCTTACCCACATTCTGCTGGGTGTAGTAGCCGGCGAGACCAGCTCGGACCTTCCCCCAATTTCTCGTTACATCACCCTCTGGTGGCTCTACTTTCACCACTTCTGCACCTAGATCATGCAGGATGCGTCCGGCGAAGGGGCCTGCCAAAACCCGGCTGAGATCAAGGACTTTGATTCCCTCAAGCGGTCGCACCTGTGCCCCCTTTTGATACTGCGGTGTGAAAGTAAGTTAGGAGTGCAGTCTCGCGCGCGGATTCACATAGAGCTAACGGGTCAATTTGTGATCAGCTGGTTTAACGTTCCGTGGCTCTCTATCTAGGGGTGTCGCCTTCAACGGTTACTCGGTTCATATGGCGTCTCTGTCCCTGGTAGTCGTTCAATGCGTAATGTTGAACGATTCGGTTGTCCCACATAGTTAATGTTCCGACTTCCCATTTGACTCGACAGGTGAATCGTTCTTGTTCGCAGTGCCGACACAGGAACTTCAAAAGGGCATCGCTCTCCGGCTTTCGCATTCCCTTGATGCTTTCGGTGAACGGTCGGTTCACATATAGAGCTCTCAAATTTGATTCCGGGTGTGTTCGTACCACGGGGTGTTCGGCTAGCTGATGAGCCCGGTCAGATACTTCAAGGCTCATCGACCCGTAATTACGTTTTTCGGAATCCCCACCTCTTCCATACTGACTTGCTGCGGAATGGACTCCTACAAGGTCGTCGACGATGGCTTTCATTGTGTCCGAAAGCGCCATATATGCGGCATGTTGGTTGGAGAAGAGGGTGTCTCCTCCAAATTCGGGAACTTCGAGGGCATAAAGGAGGGAACCGAGTGGGGGCCTCGGAAGAAATGACATGTCAGTGTGCCATCCTCCACCAAAATTGATTTTTTCGTCGCGCTCTTTGATGATAGCCACGACTTCTGGATCTCCTTCAAGACCGTTTATGTAGGGGTGAGTTTCTAAAGAACCGAACTGTTCAGCGAACTGTTTTTGTTGTGGCGGAGAGAGCAGCTGTTCTCTAAAAACTAAAACGTGATACGCGTTGAATGCTTCCCTGATCGCATGAATTTGAGGCTGCGAAGCGGTTGCTAAGTCGACGCCACTGATCTCGGCGCCTAACGCACCTGCTATCGGCTTTATAAGCAGGTTCGAGTCGGTAGCGATGGTCACGACCCCAACATTAGGTTAGTCAGTCATCCTACGTAGACGTTCCCCTACTTCGCCTATCACTTCGATGCCCGCCTCTGCGGTTGATGCCACCGGTGTGAGGTTGAAGTGGCGGCAGCCAGCCTCCAAGTACGGGGCCAAAAAATCTACGATGTCATCTACTGTCCCATGAGGTGTGTACCGCGAGAATTTTTCGAAGGGGACGCGATAGAAGCCTTCCATGGCAGGCCCAACGAAAGACGCTGCTTCTGTTCGGTCCTTCCCAACTCCAACCCACAGCTGAATTCCGTGGTCTGCTTGAACGTCTCTTTGCGCGTCTTCTGCAGCTTGGTTATATATCGCTATTGATTCTGCATATCGATCACTTGAGCACCAAATACCCAGCCAGCCGTCTGCATATTTACCCGCTCTGCGAAGCGCTGCATCCGCTCGTCCACCCACGTACACAGGGATTGGTGGATCGGGGGTCGGAATTATTCGTGCCTTTTCAAAGTTAAAAAATTCACCGCTGTGGTCAACTGTTTCACCTGCCAGTAAACGTTGAAGGATGTCGAGTGACTCATCAGTTCTCCGTCCCCGAGTACGTGGGTCGACACCGCAAATCTCTACCTCGTGACGGTCATCACCACCGACACCGACTCCGAAGCTGATGCGACCTGGCGCCATTTCTGCAAGATTTGCTAGTTGTCTAGCTACAGGGATGGGGTGTCGCAGAGGCAACAGGTAGACGCCGATATATATGCCCAACGTCGGGTGCAGGTTGGCGACACCTGCTGCTACAACCATGCCGTCGTGGCCGTGGCCTACTCGAAAACTGACGTGGTCTGCGAAGAACACGTGGTCGATTCCGGTATCGGCCACTAGCTCTAGGACCTTGCGACGTTCATCCCATGGACGAGTCCATATGTCGATACCCGGGGTTACCCCCACTCGTACTGGCGTCACGATTTGGGAGCCATTATTAGGCAGGTCCCTTGGGCCGCCGCTACGAGCCGGTCGTCATTCGCTACGTCGATTCTCACAACTGCGGTGGTGCGGCTCATCGAAATTACTTCTGCGGTGGCAGTGCAAGTACCTTCGCTCACCGGTTTCAACAGGTTTATTTTGAATTCCGTGGTTGCCGCCCATGAACCTTTGGGCATCACGGGGTAAAGCACGACTCCGAGTACATGGTCACAAAAAGCTGAGAGACAACCCCCATGCATGTTGCCGATCATGGTGATCATCTCGTCGGTTACGTCAAAAGAGGCGACGAGCTTCCCCGGCTCAACGTCGTCAATCCGAATTCCCAAAAATCCATCGATCCCGTTCTTGGGTTCGAACTGTTTGAAGCGGTCAGCCGTTTCAGGATTCCAGTGTTCAAAGGTCAATGCCATGGTCGCACCGTAGCGCCCTGCAGCGGGCTTAGGTAGCGGTTCATCGATCCAGCATGCTATTGAGCCAAGAAACTAGATCTTTGATAAACCGCTGGGAGTCTTCGCTGTCTGAGTGAGCGAAGCCGTGGCCAGATTCTCGGTAATTCTCAACCGAGAACGATCCTCCAACGCTTTGGTAATACCGCCTCAGTGTTTCGACAAGCGCGGCAGGTACGTTCTCATCTCTGCCTGCTTGCGCGAACCAGACTTTTGGCAGGCTTTCGAACGGCTCTTCGCTCACTATCCGTGCAATCGAGGCATCATGCATCGCATCCGGACTTTGAAAATAAGCAATGCTGTTTTCAGTCAGTCGTCGTCCTAATTCGTTGTTTAAAGATTTGGCGTAGAAATACCGAGCAAGTGGGTCAACAGGTGCCCAGAAAACTCCAACAGCAGGCACTCGTCCGTCTACAGAAGTTTGCGGGGCCCACTCGCCATCAATCCAGAGGTCGGTACCGTTTCCATCTAGGGCATCAGGTCGCAGGGCCGCCAATAGTGCTAGGTGACCTCCACTCGAACTTCCCATAGTGACTATTTCTTCGGACACCGCGCCTAGTTGTCGCGCCTGGAAGCGAGCCCACTGGACTGCGGCATTGACATCGATTGATGCTGCAGGGTGGTGAAAGTCTGGTCCGCATCGGAAATCGATCGCTACGACGGCAAATCCGGCAGCAGCCAGTTGTTTGTCGTAAAAGTGGCCTGATGTCCTGTCAAGATCACACCAAGCTCCGCCGTGCACATCAACGACAACAGCTTTAATTTCGGTATGTGAAGGAGGGCTCCATAGACGAGCGAGAAATGTGGTGTCTTGCCGTTTTAAGTATGGGACATCTACATATTGAGGGGACATCACACATCCCATTTGATGGGCAAATGCTTTAGTCCATTTTGAAAATTAGACACTAGATGTTCTGGTTCTCCGTTTAGGGAGAGGTTCGGCAGACGAGTCAAGGCTTGATGGAACATCGCAGTCATCTGGATACGAGCGAGGTGGGCACCCAGACAGAAATGTGGGCCGGCTCCAAATGTGACATGGTCATTCGGACTTCTCTCAATATCGAAGTTGTCTGGATCTTCGAACACCCGTGGATCACGATTCGCTGCAGCGTGGTAGACGACTACTTTGTCGCCCTTACGGATCTTCGCCGCTCCTAGGTCAACGTCTCCAGTAGCGGTTCTCCGAAAATGAATGACCGGAGGCGAATAGCGCAGCATCTCTTCAATTGCGGATGGGAGGAGTTCTTGTCGTTCAATTAACTTCTCCATCTGACGTGGGTGTTCCAGGAGTGCAAGCATGCCTCCAGGGATGCCATTTCTTAACGTTTCGTTACCTGCTACCGCAAACAGAAAAAACATGGTTTCAAATTCTTCCGTAGTGATGGCTCCTTGTTCGTCGGCAGTTGCAAGCAGAATTGACACCACATCGTCGCCAGGATGTTGTCTTCGGTATTGGGCAAGTTCGCCTGCGTAGAAGTACATGTCAGCCAGTCCTTCGCGAGATCGTGGGTCTGGCATGCGGCCATCGTCATCGGATCCGATTTGATCTCTGATAGCGCGCGCCTTTTGCGCCATTTCAGTGCCGGTTTCCGGGTCGAACTGGTCAGAAGTGGAATATTCGGTGTCTTGATATCCAATCACCCGGTTACTCCAATCAAACAACAACATTCGGTCTTGTTCGGGAACTCCCATGATCTCGGCGAGAGTCATCAACGGTAATTCAGCTGCTTCTCTAGCGAAATCTGCGTGTCCGATAGATGCCACTCTCGCCACTATCAATTTGGCTCGTTCACTAATGCCGTCTTCGAGTTTCGCCACAGCTCTGGGAGTGAACGACCTCGTCAATAGCCGTCGAAGTCGGGTATGGCTAGGTGGGTCTTGGTTCAACATCATCCGCTGCACAAAGGCGAGCATGTCTGACGTTCCTGGATCTCGAATTTGGGTGGCACCTTGGTGGGATGAGAATGTCGCTGGGTCACGCAGCACGCGGTTGACTAATTCGTGTGTGAGGACAGCCCAATATCCGGGACCTTGTTCCCATCCCATAACTGATGGCTCTTCGATCCAGTGAATCGGAGCATCTTCTCTCATCGTCGCCATCAACTCATACGGAACACCATGCACATAGGTTGCTGGGTCGAACAATCGGACGCTTTCCATGTATCTGTTATTACCACGACTTGTGCTCGCCCTGACTGGGGTTAGTTCGAGATAGTTGGTGGAGCGCTATTTGGCTGGCACCCTGTTGGGATGGACAGTTCCCAACCTGGCGGCGGCGATAATCGCAAACGTCCCGGGTTTTGGCGGCTATTTCGTCAATTCACATCGAACGTCTCTAACCACCACACCCTCTTGGCAGCCGCTGGAGTCGCTTATTTCTTTGCGCTTGCTTTGGTCCCTGCTGTGGTAGCCGTTGTTTCTATTTATGGTTTAGTGGCCGAGCCTCACGAAGTAGCTGAACAACTTGAGCCACTCACCGATGCGCTTCCAAGCGAAGCCGGAAAGCTGGTCGTTACTCAACTACGAGGTGTCACTTCAATTGGAGAGGGACGTGTCGGCATCAGCTTGGCTATAGGTCTGTTCGGTTTGTTGTGGCTTGTGTCAAATGCTTTTAATTCATCCGTTATGGCTATCCGGATAGCGCACGCTAGGAAAAGTCCACACAACTGGGTGCAGGGACGCATTTTTGCTTTGAAGCTCTCCATCGTCGCGATGGTCGTTACCACTGTGGTGATTTGGGCTGTTATAGCTTTTCCAAGAACACTTGAAGCGGTTGGTTTTGCTGACGGTGCTCGCCCTTGGTTGGAGATTGCGCGCTGGCCTCTCGTGTTGGTGCTTGCCTCTATGTCACTGGGGTGGATATATCGAATGGTTGTTGGTCCTTCGTCGCGAATTCGAGCGCGAGTTGTCGCTGTCGTTATCGGTGGTCTGATATGGATCGGGGGCACTTTCGGAATGAGCGTCGCCGCCGCCTCGGCTGACCAGTTACAGGCGACTTTTGGGTCCTTGGGTGCGGTCGCTGTACTACTTATCTGGCTGTATCTGTCGGCTTCGTCGATGCTTCTTGCTGCTGAAGCGGAATCTGTCCTAGTGGATGCTTGGGGCCAAGTCCCGGTTCGGGGGGTCGGGCGGAGTGGCCAGCACAAAGAACACCATGCCGAGCGCAGCGAGAACAGCCAGGACGACGAAACCTAACCGGTAGCTTCCGGTCATATCAGCTAGCACTCCTGCAATGATTGGTCCGAAGACGGTTCCTAACATGACGATTAGCGAACTCAATCCCATTATGAAACCGAAGGATGAGGCCCCGAAGTAGTCCGCCCGGAGAGCCTGCATGAGGGGGCCTCTGGCGCCCCACGCTAAACCGTGCAGTACGACAAAGACTCCGATCATCCATCCTCGTTGGGTGAAAGCGAGCACAAGGATCCCACCGGCATGGCCGAACATGGCTACTGAAGCTATTAAGCGTTTGTTGACCTTGTCTCCAAGAGCGCCACCGATTGTCATGCCGACTATTTGCATGATCGGCAGCGCAGCACAAACGTAACTCGCTTGCTGTAACGAATATCCGCGTTCAGAGGTAAGGAACAGGGCCAGGTGGGCCATGACGGCACCCACCACGAATAAAGCGCTCATGTGACCTAACGAAATCATCCAAAAAGCGCGGGTTCGAATCGCTTCTTGGGCGGTGAAGTGGACCGACGTGAGTCCTTCAGCGGTTGGGGTCTCCGCTGTGTCTTCGGGAGCTATTCCATCAACTGTCTGACCGTAATCAGTCGGATAACCGTCGAGGTATCGAGCGAAGAAATAGACAGCTATGCCTGCCACTACGCCTGATACTGAGGCTGTAGTCCGCCACCCATTCGCGTTCATCGACCACACCACCAGGGGGACTGCTAATCCTCCTGCCGCAAAACCTAAGCTTCCGGTCGCTAGGGCACGGGCACGTCGACGCTCGAACCATCGGACTATTGCAACTGTGACGGTGAGAAAGCCGCTTAACCCGGCACCAATCGCTATGAAAAGGAAAGAAGCGAAGAATTCCCACAGGGTTTGTATACGACTGAACCACACAAATCCGGCAATTAGAAAGAACGAACCTATTCTGGCGATCCGCTTGGGACCGTAGCGATCTAGCAGCCAACCTTGAAGCGGTCCCAGCAGTGCTGATTCGAAACGGTTTACTGAAAAAGCTGCTGACAGAACGGATTTACTCCACCCGAATTGTCGTTCAAGGACCACGAGGTAACTTCCCATGGCTTGCATGATGAGGGCGCTTTGTATGAACTGAATCACAATGCCGGCGTTAACAACCTTCCAACCTCGGAAGGGTGATCGGTGGGCAGGCATCGCTATATGGTGCCATTGCGCAGCTAGTTTCGCTGCATTACGGCTACCGAAAAGCAACGGATTCGCAATGACTGGTTGGTCGATTAGGCGGTGGGTCACTCGTTGTTGGTCACTAGTTAGTTGTCGTCCGCAATTACTATTGACCCGATGACCTTTGAGAACCCAACTCTTGTCCTGCTTCATGGACTCGGCGCAACTGGCCGTGTCTGGGACTCCTTCATAGACACCACGAATTGGTCTGGGCGAGTCATCGCCCCCGATTTACGCGGTCATGGTGCTGCCAACTGGGCTGATTCCTATTCGTTCGGAGCTATGGCATCCGATGTAAGTGAATTGCTTGAAGTCGATGAACCTTACGTGGTTCTCGGACATTCAATGGGTGGCGGAGTTGGCGCAGCTTTATCGACAGGCGTTTTCGGTCCTGCGCCGTCAGCGTTGGGAACCATCGGGGTGAAGTTGATTTGGACTGAGGACGAATTAAACAAACTTCCTGAAATTGCGGCAAAACCACCAAGGTTTTTCGATGAACGGGCAGACGCTGCCGATTGGTTCTTAAAACTCTCGGGACTCCTAGGTGTAATAGAGGCGGATAGCCCTCTCATCGAATCGGGCATTGTGAAAGACCAGGATGGCTGGCGAGTCTGCCAAGATCCAAAAAGTATTTTGGTAGTTGAGGGGTCACCGCCATTCACCCAAATTTTTGATGGACTTTTGTCACCCGTATACATGGCCCTGGGCGAACATGACCGGCTCGTATCACCCGATGACCATGCGGACATGCCTACGGGCATTCCCTATGTGTTCGAAGGTTTAGGTCACAACGTCATGGTTGAGGATCCTGAGGCTGTGTGGAGTTGGTTTTCTGGCATCGCCTCGCTCATCTAATCCCGCTTTCCGCTCACCGACATCGCTGCCAGTGCAAAGGTGCCGAACATCAGAACGGTGTGCACGGTTTTGAACCCAAGCGTCCGCTGAGAGTCGATGAGGATCCCACCGCCCCGGATGATCCAAAATCCTATGGACCAAATCACTAACAGCTGGAGCCACGTCCGGCTACTGCCGCCGCGCATCATATGGAAAAGCACGACTGATGCAAGTGTCAAGAAAATCGCTGCGGCTAGCAATCGCCATGCAACCCCGACAGCATTTAGTTGGTCATTGAGCAGCACGGTCCTGGATCGAGACACCCATAAAATGAACGTCCAAGCCAATAGCGGGGCTGCCCGCCATTTGGCGGGAATCAACCCTCCTCGAGGGGTAGTTCACCGGCAATACGAATTAGTTCGCCTCCATCGATAGCCAAGGTGTTACCCGTCATCCAAGATGCACCCGCTGAGAGATAGAGAGCTGCTTCTCCAATATCTTCCGGTTCTCCTAACCGTCTAAGCGGCAACATGTCAGAGATCATTTTTCCACGCGGCCCATCCCATAGGACTTTGGCGAAATCAGTGCGGATGAGACCTGGAGCTATGCAATTCACCCTCACCTTTGGTCCGAGCTCTGCAGCTAATTGTCTCGTCATATGCATAAGGGCGTCTTTAAACATGCAATAGACACCCAAGGCTTCGCTGGTCGTGAATCCACCTACAGAAGCGATGTTGATCACGGAACCACCGTTTTCTTGCATCCACTTTTGCCATGCCGTTTGAGTCCACTGCAGCGGTGCACGGAGGTTGACTTCATAGGTTTTATCTAAACGAGGGACGTCACAGTCAATCATGGGTCCGGCCCATGGATTTGTCGCAGCGTTGTTGACCAAGATGTCGATTGCCCCGAAGCGTTCGATAGTTCCGTCGATGACTCGGTCAGCCTCTTCGAGTTGGCCTATGTGAGACGCGATGTAATCACTCTCACCCCCGATGTCGACCAAAGCGGCCTCGCACTTCTCAGCTTTGCGGCTGGTAATCATTACTTGAGCGCCTGCATCCGCGAATGCTTGAGCGATTCCTTTGCCTATCCCAGCGGAGCCACCCGTTACAAGCGCTGTTTTTCCGTCAAGTCTTAAATCCATGTTGCATTCCCCCTAGCCGTTGCGATCAATTTTTTCCGATTTCGTTCCACGGTCCACTGTCAGCCCGTGGCTCGCGGGGCAGACCCAGTACGCGGTCCCCCACGATATTTCGTTGCACTTCTGATGTCCCAGCGTAAATAGTTCCGGGCCGCGCTCCAAGCATTGTTTGAACCCAAGCCAGACTGGAAAATGAGGCGCCTATTGCGTCTGTCTGGATACCGTTGGCGGCTTCGCTGCCATTGGGTGTCATGGCGTCCGCTCCGAGGATGTGCATGGTCCTCTCGGTGAACCACGTGTGATATTCGCTCCAGAGCAATTTGTGTAAGGACGACTCGGGTCCCGGCGGATTCCCAGCGAGCACCGATGTGACTTGACGTTGTCCCATCCATTTCATGATCTCGACTTTGCTGTGGGCACGGGCGAGATCTTGTCGCATCATGGGATCTTTGGTCGCTCCTCGTTCCTCGGCAACGGTGCAGACTCTTTCAAACTCATCCCGGAATCGCACGGCGTCGGTGGTAGCACCGTGGCCTCTTTCAAAACCAAGCAATACGTTCGCCACTCGCCATCCGTCATTCACGTCACCTACGACGTTGTCTTTAGGAGTTTTGGCATCGGAGAAAAACACTTCGTTGAAGTCATGTCGGTTGCTGATGTTGATAATGGGGCGACATTCGACGCCTTCCTGGTCCATGGGTACCAGGAGAAAGGAGATGCCTTTGTGTTTAGGAGCGTCCGGGGTCGTGCGACATAGGACAAATATCCAGTTGGCTGTGTGCCCACTGGAAGTCCATACCTTCTGGCCGTTGACAACCCATTCGTCTCCGTCAAGGACAGCGCGTGTTCCCAGGTTCGCGAGGTCTGAACCACTGTTGGGTTCACTGTATCCCTGACACCATCGATCTTCGCCGCTGATGATCCTTGGGAGGAACGTTCTCTTTTGTTCTTCAGTTCCACATTGGATTATTGCGTTTCCGACCATAGTTATTGAGAAACCATCGTTTTCGTTGCCCTCAGGAACGCCCGCTTTAGCGAATTCTTCGGCGAGCACGATACGTTCAACCTCACTAAGGCCCGCTCCGCCATACTCTTCGGGCCATGAGACAGCGAGCAGACGATTTTCTGCCAGAAGTGATCGCCATTCCTCTACAAATTCGTTGCGGGCTGTTTCATCGAGGGCACCCAAACCTGCCCAGTTAGCTGGTAAATGCTCACTTAAAAAGGCTTGTATCTTTTGTCGGTACGTTTCGGCTTCTTCGTCGTAGCTCGGGTGCATGGGTTTCCTAGCGTGGAGTGAATCGCCGGCGGTTGGCGGTGGTCATGGGCGAATTTCTATCGCAATTACGGCCGTCATGGGCGGTAACTAAACGAAGATGGTCCAGTCGTTAATGCTCGTTGCGCTAGATCAACCCATTCACATAAGAGAGGTCGGGTGTCTCGCGGATCGATAATCTCTTCAATTTCGAAAAACTCGGCAGATCGATGGGGAGATCTAACTAGGTTGAGCCGATCTCTGATTTCTTCCAGAAGTCCTTCGGGATCCTCGGCGTCAGCGAGGTCCTGCTTGTAGGCGACTTCTATGCCGCCTTCAATCGGAAGTGATCCCCAGTCACCGGATGGCCAGGCGTAGCGAAGGCTGCGATACCCCGGTTTGTTGTTGGCAGCTCCAGCCACGCCGAACGCTTTGCGGATGACGACACATGCGAATGGGGTCGTCAGTTGACCTAATGCTGCGAGGACTTGTGATCCGTAGCGAATGGTCGCATTCTCTTCTGATTCTTTGCCGATCAAAAAACCGGGGCAGTCTTCAAGGTGTACGACTGGGAGATGGAATGTTGAGGCGGTGTCTAAGAGCCGTATGAGTTTCCGGCAGCCGTCGGCTGTCCACGCGCCCCCGTATTGATATGGATCTTCGGCAAATACCGCTACCGGAAAGCCATTTAAGCGCGCAAACCCGGTAATGATCGATTTGCCCCATGAGCAGCCGATCTCGAAAAAAGAGTCTGAGTCGAATACTTTGCCGATGATTTTTCTCATTTGGTAGACGCGTCGCGCTTCTCGCGGTACTAGTGACAACAACTCCTCGTCTCGTCGGTCAACAGGATCTTGCGAGATTGTTCTTGGTGCCAGTTCATCGACATTTGAGGGCAGGTAGGAAAGGAAGGTCTTTGCTCGCTCAAACGCTTCGGTTTCGGAGTCGACGGCATCATCTATGGCCCCA
>NTLA01000008.1 GCA_002457435.1 Acidimicrobiales bacterium MED-G01
CGGGTTGGCCACAGCTACATCAAAGCGGTCATGGCGGAGACCGGGGCGATGTTTGGTGGTGAACACAGTGGCCACTATTACTTCGCCCGAAACTATGGGGCGGATTCCGGTTTAATAGCCGCGCTGATCGTTTTGGAACGTCTTTCGCTTGATAGAAGCCAATTGTCTTCGTTGCTCGCTCCGTTGCAGAGGTACACAAGTTCGGGCGAAGTTAACGCCGTAGTGGACAGCACCGATGACGCCATAGAAAAAGTTTCTGATTTCTTTTCCGACCAGCAACAGGATCGACTTGATGGATTAACTGTCGAATGCGGTGACTGGTGGTTCAACCTAAGACCATCAAACACCGAGCCGCTGTTGCGACTGAACGTCGAAGGTCCCGATGAGAAACACGTAGAGGACCGGGTAGAACAAATTTTGAACCTTTTTAGTTAAATGCTGCCGTACCCTGACTTGTAGCGAAAAAGCCGCGCCGCGTGATCAACCTAAAAGGGTTGGAGGAGAACAATATGGTTCTTGACCCAGGCCTACTTGAGATTCTTGCCTGTCCTGACGATAAAGGACCGCTTCGATACTTGGCGGAAGAAGACGTTCTCTACAACCCGCGTCAAGGCCGCTCCTATCCCATTAAAGAAGGAATTCCTGTGCTGCTTATTTCGGAATCAACACTTGTGGGCGAAGACGAACAAAAACGACTTGATGCCCTGACGGGAGAAGAGACCGGTAACCGGAGTTCCGAGAGCTGACGTGAACAGTCGACCTGATTCACTTGGCATGCAGGAAGCGACACTCGACCTGCCTGATCAAATTGAACGCTCGGTAGTCGAAGCTCGCCAACTCAACGGACTTCCCAATGCTTCAGCGATTGATCAGGTAGTAGTTCTCGGTATGGGTGGCTCGGGTATAGCGGGCGACATCGTCGAAGCGATAGCTGGTCCTCAACTGGCAATCCCCGTAGTGGTCAGAAAGGGATATGAATGCCCGCGCTTCGTGGGCCCACGAACTTTGGTGATGGTCGCTTCGTTTAGTGGTGAAACTGAAGAAACACTGCAGGCTGTGTCGATGGCTCATGATCGAGGCGCTGAAATATACGCAGTGACTTGCGGAGGCACGCTCGCTCGTTTGACTGGAGAGTGGAGCGCAATATTGCATCATGTTGACTCCACGATCCCTATGCCTCGTTGTGCTGTCGGTGCCATGTCGATTCCATTGCTGGTTGCGCTGCAACTCATAGGACTGATCAATGGCATGGATGAACAAATCGACGAGGCCGTAGCAACGCTTCGGCGTCGTTGTGTCTCGATACGCGAAGGGGCTGATATTTCGGACATGATCGCGACGAAATTAGGCTCAGGAATACCGCTTATTTACGGGGGAGGAAAGCTCGGAGAAGTAGCAGCGGCTCGTTTCAAAAATCAGATCAACGAAAACGCGAAACTACCGGCATTTTTCAACTCACTGCCTGAAATGTGTCACAACGAAATGGCTGGTTGGGGAGCAGTGACCAACCTTAAAGAGTTAAATATTGTGCCAATTCACCTTCGACACAGCTACGAACATCAGCGTTTGGAACCTCGCTTCGATTTTAATGAAACCCTGCTTGGTAAAGGCGGTGCCAATGTAATTGTGGTTCAAGCACAAGGAGAGGCGCCGCTCGCCCAACTGTTTGATCTGATTCTGATCGGAGATCAGACTTCTTTAGAGTTGGCGGCCTTACACGGACAAGACCCAGGGCCGATCGACGTGTTGACAGAATTGAAGCATCAGTTAGGCCAATGAACATCGCGATCGGATGTCCGCCATACCGGTAGGATCTGAAGTGTTGCGCCCTAACCCCCGACGGGCGCTGAACACAACAGGAGCGCCGAATGGCACCCAATAGCTCAATCAACGGAGACTACAAAGTCGCTGACCTGAGCCTTGCCGAATCTGGCCGCAAACAGATTGAACTCGCGGAAATAGAGATGCCCGGATTAATGACATTGCGGGCGCAGGGATATGACTCTCAGCCGTTGAAGGGTGCAAGAATCATGGGCTCACTGCACATGACTGTCCAAACAGCGGTTTTGATTGAGACACTCGTGGATTTAGGCGCAGAAGTACGTTGGGTGTCATGCAATATCTTCTCGACCCAAGATGACGCAGCTGCGGCCGTGGTGGTGGGCAGGACCGGAACCACCGACGACCCCACGGGCGTCCCGGTGTATGCATGGAAGGGGGAAACTCTAGAGGAGTATTGGTGGTGCACTGAGCAAGCCCTGAGCTGGCCTGATGAGAGTGGACCAAACCTGATTCTCGACGACGGTGGTGACGCAACGTTGCTAGTTCATCTTGGAGCGAGATTCGAAGCCGAAGGAGCAATACCAGCGGCCGAAACAGCAACCTCACATGACGAAGAAGAGATCCTGAAACTCCTTGCAGCGGTCGCCGAGAATAGGCCGGGCTTTTGGTCGGAGATGATCGAAAATATTCGAGGCGTGTCAGAGGAAACAACTACTGGCGTCCACCGGTTGTATGAGATGGTCGAACGGGCCGAATTGCGCTTTCCTGCCTACAACGTCAACGACTCTGTCACCAAGTCAAAGTTTGACAACTTGTATGGCTGTCGACACTCACTCATCGACGGAATAAATAGAGCTACCGACGTCATGCTCGGCGGCAAACTCGCTTTCGTAGCTGGATACGGTGATGTAGGCAAAGGCTGCGCTCAATCTCTGCGAGGACAAGGTTGTCGAGTTGTCGTGGCTGAAATTGACCCCATCAACGCGCTCCAAGCAGCGATGGAAGGATTTGAGGTAGACCGATTAGACAACGTCATTGGTGATGTAGACATTTTCGTCACAACCACCGGGAACCGAGACATAATTTCCGCTGACCACATGGGCGCGATGAAACACAATGCCATCGTATGCAACATCGGTCATTTCGATAACGAAATAGATATGTCCGGACTAGAAAAACTGTCGGATGTTCAGAGGCGAAACATCAAACCTCAAGTCGATGAATATATTTTCCCGAACGGGAACAGCATTCTCGTCTTAGCTGAAGGACGACTCGTCAATCTAGGCTGCGCTACGGGTCACCCAAGCTTCGTCATGTCAATGAGTTTCACCAACCAAGTACTGGCCCAAATAGAACTGCACGAAAAGGCAGACGCGTTGGACAACGACGTGTATCTCTTACCGAAGCGCTTGGATGAGGAGGTAGCAAGGCTTCACCTTGACAAACTTGGAGTGAAGTTGACAACCCTTACAGACGAACAAGCCCAATACATAGGGGTACCGGTAGAAGGGCCGTTCAAGCCCGATTATTACCGGTACTGAGTTCGACGCGATAAGGACGCAGCGACCCTCAGGACCGCCAGGTCGCCGGTAGCCTTGGGGTAATGGCCGTGTTTCAAAAACTTCTGCGCGCCGGCGAAGGAAAAAAGATTCGAGCGCTTGAATCGCTGGTTCCTGAAGTCAACGCTATTGAAGCTGACTACGAGCGACTTTCTGACGACGAACTACGTGCCAAGACCGGCGAATTCAAGCTCGAAGTCGACCGTGGAGCGGAACTTAACGACATATTGATTGATGCCTTCGCTGTCACTAGAGAAGCTGCGCGACGCGTCCTCGGACAGCGGCACTATGACGTTCAGCTGATGGGTGGTGCAGCGTTGCATTTTGGGTGGGTCGCCGAAATGAAAACGGGTGAAGGCAAAACACTTGTGTCGACGCTTCCTGTCTATCTCAACGCGCTATCGGGTAAAGGCGTGCACATCGTTACCGTTAACGACTACCTCGCGACGCGCGATGCCGAATGGATGGGACGCGTCCACCAGTTCCTCGGACTTGAAGTCGGGCTCATCATTCCAGGTCAGACGGACCCCGAGGTGAAACGTGTGCAATACGCGGCAGATATCACCTATGGCACCAATAATGAGTTTGGGTTTGATTACCTTCGCGACAACATGGCCCCGACAAAAAACCAACAGGTTCAACGTGGCCACAACTATTGCATTGTCGACGAAGTCGACTCGATCCTTATCGACGAAGCCCGGACGCCCCTTATCATTAGTGGCCGACTCGCAGACGCGGCAAAGCTGTACGGGCAATTCGCACAAATAGCACGGACTATGACACGCGATGTGGACTATGAAGTTGAAGAAGACAAACGGAACGTAGCGGTTCTCGAACCGGGGATTGAAAAAGTTGAACGCGCCCTAGATATCGACAATCTGTACGACCAGGTGTCCTCGAATCTCGTTCACCAAATGAGCGCGGCCCTCAAGGCGAAAGAGTTGTACCGCCGCGACCGTGATTACGTCATCCAAAACGGTGAGGTGCGAATTGTCGATGAGTTCACCGGTCGCATCCTTGAGGGACGCCGATGGAGCGAGGGCCTTCACCAGGCAGTTGAAGCTAAGGAGGGGGTCAGTATAAAAGCAGAAAATCAGACTCTGGCTACAATCACCCTCCAAAATTATTTCCGCCTATACGACAAACTCGCAGGGATGACAGGTACAGCGACGACCGAAGCAGCTGAGTTCGGTAACACCTACGGATTGGATGTTGTGCCAGTCCCAACGCACCGGCCGGCCAAAAGAAAAGATCACGCCGACCTGATTTACAAGACCGAATCTTCGAAAATTGACGCCGTTGTAGATGACATCGAAGAGAGAAGAACCACAGGACAACCGATATTGGTCGGAACGGTTAGCGTCGAAAACAGTGAAAAAATTTCCCGTGCATTAGATCAACGGGGGATAACCCACAACGTTCTGAACGCTAAAGAACACCACAGAGAGGCCGACATCGTCACCCAAGCAGGACGTTTGGGCTCAGTGACAGTCGCTACCAACATGGCCGGTAGAGGCGTTGACATCCTGCTAGGAGGGAACCCAGAAGGGCTTGCCCGTCAAGACCTATTTCGAGATGGGAAAGACCCCGATGACGAAGCTAACAACGCAGCATTCGCTGCGAGAGTCGCACAACACGAACCGAACTGCATAGCGGAAGGCGAAAGAGTTCTGGAGGTTGGAGGACTTTACGTTCTTGGTACCGAACGCCACGAATCCCGTCGAATTGATAACCAATTACGAGGGCGTTCAGGAAGACAGGGAGACCCCGGGGAAAGCCGATTTTACCTGTCTCTTGAAGATGATCTGATGAGACTGTTCGCAACTGGGGCGATGAACTGGGTCATGGACCGAGCGTTGCCGGATGACACACCTATTGAAGCCAACATGGTCACCAAAGCTATTGAGCGGGCTCAAAACACAGTTGAACAGAAAAACGCCGAAGTTAGGAAAAACGTTCTCAAGTACGACGAGGTGATGAACGAACAACGCAAAGTGATCTATGCACGTCGTTCGCAAATTCTTAATGGCGAAGACCTAAGACAAGAATCCCTGGAGTACATCGAATCCGCGGTGGGGCAAGTAGTCGACCAGTTTTGTGTTGACGAGTCGAGTTCCGAATGGGATATAGAGGCGATGCACGCGGAACTCGGCACCTATTGGCCCACCGAACTTGACGTCAAGGCCATGACAAGAATTACTGACGCTGCGACGCTTGAGCAAACAATGGTTGATGACGCTGTTCAATATTTCGAAGGTCGAGAGACTGAACTCGGTGAATCCACGATGCGTGAAGTGGAACGACAAGTACTTCTTCGGATTATTGATCAACGTTGGCGCGAACATTTGTACGAAATGGATTATCTGCGCGAGGGAATACACCTTCGAGGGATAGGGCAGAAAGACCCTGTCGCTGAATGGCAGCGAGAGGGGTTCGAAATGTTCTCGTCAATGCTGGAGTCCGTGTACAAGGACTTTGTTAAGTACGCAATGCATGCAGAAGTAGTGATGGCAGGTGACCAACGAAACCGTACCGATGGAGTTAGTTACTCATCTTCAGATAGCAGTCCGGAACTCAAGGCAGCTGTCGCACCACCTAAGCCTCAGGCCCCAAGCCAGACGGCCAAGCAAAGCCAGGTGGTGCGGACCGAGGAGGAGAAAATTGGTCGTAACGATCCATGTCATTGTGGATCGAGTAAGAAATTCAAACATTGCCACGGCCGTTGAGCATCGAGATTCCCAATGTCAGACAAATCAGAAATTTTCGAAGAGCTTGAACGGCGTGTAGTTGAAGCACACGTCTATTTGGGAATTGATCAAGCACGTGAAGAGTTGACTCAACTTGAGTCGCGAGCAACAAGTCCTGATCTTTGGGATGACCAGGATGAGGCTCGCAAGATCACTGGCCGGCTGGCAAATGTCAGGGACGATATTGAGCGATGGGAAAAGGTTCGCGCCGAATTAGATGACGCGGCAACCCTCGAGGTCTTAGCGAGAGAAGAAGACGATGAATCGGTCGAAGGGGAGATCGATTCGGCAATCTTGGCGCTGGAACGACAGCTTGATGACATCGAACTTCTGGCATTGTTCAATGGAGAACATGATGAGAATGACGCGGTATGCGAAGTTCACTCAGGTGCAGGAGGTACCGATGCTTGTGACTGGGCTGAGATGGTGCTTCGTATGTACCTCCGTTGGGCCGAAAGCAAGGGGTTCTCGATAGAAATTCAAGAAGCAACCGATGGCGGAGAAGCGGGAATTAGTTCAGCGACGTTCATCGTCAAAGGTCGATTTGCTTTCGGTTTCTTGCAGGCTGAACGCGGCGTCCACCGGCTGGTCAGAATTTCGCCGTTTGATCAGCAAGCTCGGCGTCACACTGCTTTCTGCTCGTTGTCCGTCGTACCATTTTTCGACCAAGTTTCCGATGAGGTAGTGATTGACGAAAAAGATCTTCGGATTGATACATATAGATCGTCAGGTGCCGGAGGCCAGCATGTCAATGTCACTGACTCAGCGGTACGAATCACCCACCTGCCCACCGGCACCGTGGTTGCATGCCAGAACGAACGCAGCCAGCATCAGAATAAGGACAGGGCGATGCAAATGTTGGCCGCGAAGTTGGCTGACCTGCAAAGACAAGAACGTGAAGCCGAACTTAATGAGCTTGCAGGTGAGCAACGTGACGTGGCCTGGGGAAGCCAAATTCGATCCTACGTGCTGCACCCTTACCAGCAGGTAAAAGATCTCAGGTCAAATCTAGAAGTAGGGAACGTTGACGCTGTTTTGGATGGAGACCTTGACGCGTTGATGGAAGCATTTCTTCAATGGCAACGAAGCCAACGAGACTCTGCATTGGAGACCTAACATCCTTTGAGTCGCTGACGCTATCTACCGGTGATCCTGTCGTACGCTGGGGATGTCCGCATCGGTTAAAAAGTTTTGCCGGTGGGCCTCTTCATATGATTCGCCTCGACAACGTCACCAAAATCTACAAAGGGGAAACTCGCGCTGTTGACGGAGTCACCCTCAACATCGAAAAAGGTGAGTTCGTTTTTTTAGTTGGCGAATCAGGTTCAGGAAAGTCGACAATGTTGCGGTTGTTGACAGCTGAAGAACCCGTGACTGGGGGACAGGTTCATGTGGCTGGTAAAGACCTCTCTCGGCTAAGTAGTTGGAGGGTTCCGTACCTTCGTCGCAACATTGGTTCAGTTTTCCAAGACTTTAAGTTGCTGCCTCAAAAGACGGTGTATGAAAACGTCGCTTTCGCACTGGAAGTAATTGGGCGTCCCAGAAATATCATCACGACCCAAGTTCCAGCGATTCTTGAATTAGTTGGATTGTCTAACAAACAGAAAAGTTTTCCTGATGAGCTTTCCGGAGGTGAGCAGCAGCGGGTTTCGATAGCTCGTGCTTTCGTGAACCGGCCATTGATTCTGTTAGCTGATGAACCCACCGGAAACCTTGACCCCAACACGGCTCAAGAAATCATGCGTCTTTTGGATCGGATTAATAGAACCGGCACCACTGTGATTATGGCCACTCACGACCAAACCATCGTTGATCAGATGAGACGTCGAGTGGTTGCTCTGCGCGCAGGCCAAGTTGTTCGAGATGAACAGCAGGGGGTGTACGCATAACGGTGGCGGGCTTCTTAGGTCGCGCTGGGTATTTCGCTCGAGAAACCTGGCTTAATGTTCGCCGTAACTTGACGTTGACAGTCGCCGCTATTTTGACGGTGGCTGTGGGCGTCATGTTGGTTGGTTTGGGCTTGATGGCGCGATATGCGAGCACTAATGCTCTGGGTCGTTGGCAAGGAGGGGTCCAATTCGAGATTTTCATGGAACCCGATATTGCCGGCGGTCAAACCGACGCTCTCGGCGAAGAACTAAGAAATCACCCCGATATAGAACGAATTCAATACGTCACTCAAGATCAAGCCTTCGCTTTACTTGAGGAAATGTTGGTCGATGAACCTGAACTATTAGCGGAGATCTCAGTTGAGAGTCTCCCTCCGTCGTACCGAGTGGTTCCTCGGCTTGCCGAAGGCGAAATCATCGAGTCCTTAGCCGCACAATTTCGACAACGACCGGGTGTTTACTCTGTAGAGACAGGTAGGCAACAAGTTGATGCGATCCGAGAATGGTTCAACTCGTTTCGTTGGATCGTTTTGCTCATGTCGATCGTGCTTGCTGCCGCGAGCGCCATGCTGATTTTCAACATGATCCGCGTGGCGATGTTCGCGCGACGTCGAGAAATTGAAGTGATGAAGCTAGTAGGCGCAACGAATAGTTTTATCCGGCTGCCGTTTATTCTTGAAGGCATGCTGCACGGTCTCGCTGGTGGCCTTGTGGGAGCCGCAGCGGCCGGTGCGCTGCGAAACCATGTCGAAGAGCTTTTTGGTCGCTCCGAAATACTGGCGTTCTTTCGTTCGTTTACAGTCACCTCAGGGCAATTCACTACCGCGACCGTCGCCACGGTTTTGATGGGAGTGATTGTGGGGGCATTAGGTTCAGCTTTCGCCGCCGGCCGCTTCTTGGATGTCTGACAACGGCCCCGAAATCGATCAAGTATTTTGCTACGGCACCTTGCTGCCCGGCCAAGAACGGTGGCGGTTCTTGGCACCATTCGTGGTGGCACATGAACCTGACCAAATTGCGGGACGGCTATATGACACCGGGCTGGGTTACCCCGCCGCCTTCTTTGACCGGGTCGGAGTTATTCAGGGAGTTCGATTTCGGCTCGACCCGGCACGACTGCACGAGGCCCTGTCGCTACTCGACGAAATTGAAGGTGCCGTGGAAGGGATGTATCACCGAGTAGCTGCTGTCACAGCAATGGGGGTGCAGGTGTACGCCTACCAGTACGGAGGAGAAGGCGCAGGTCTTGCAGATTTGATCGATGGCAACTGGCTCGCTCGATGATCTAGCGAGTTACAGTGTTCGACGTTGCCGTGACCTAGTGACCGCCTAAAGGAAATCAATGCCAGAATTCAAAACCCTCCGCTACGAAATAGCTGATCACACCCTTACCTTGACGATGAATCGTCCAGAGCGTCTGAACGCCTTTAACAGCTTGATGCAACGTGAGTTTCTTGAGGCACTTGACCACGCTGATTCCGACGACGAAATTCGAGTTGTAATTGTCACTGGCGAAGGTCGCGGATTTTGTGCTGGCGCTGACCTAGAAAAGGGTGCTGAAACATTTGACTATGACAGCCAAACTGACGAGGCCAAGACTGAACGAGCCTCGAATGAAGGTCGCCAAGAGGGAGATAACGCATGGCTGCGTGACGGTGGGGGGCTTCTTTCCTTGCGACTTTACGAATTCAACAAACCAATAATTGCGGCTATCAACGGTCCCGCTGTGGGAGTTGGAGTCACGATGACTTTGCCGATGGATATTCGTTTGGCCTCTACTGCTGCGCGAATCGGGTTTGTCTTTAGTCGTCGTGGGATAGTCCCCGAAGCCTGTTCCTCATATTTCTTGCCGCGAGTGGTTGGTGTTAGCAAAGCTCTTGAGTGGGCATATAGCGGGAAAGTATTCGACGCTGAAGAAGCACTTGAAGGCGGTCTCGTTCGTAGCATTCACGAACCCGAAGATCTGATGCCCGCGGCGCAAGCAATCGCTTCGGAAATAGCCGCAAATACCTCCGCGATTTCTGTGACGATGATTCGACACATGATGTGGCGGATGCTTGGAGCTGATCACCCAATGGAAGCTCACAAAGTCGACAGCCGGGGCATTTTTCACCTAGGTCAAGGAGCTGATGCTCATGAAGGGGTTGTGTCTTTCTTAGAGAAGCGAGCACCCGACTTCACTCTGAAAACTAGTGAAGACATGCCCGAATTTTTTCCATGGTGGGATGAACGACACTTCGAGTGACCAGATGCGCGTCGCACATCATCTAGCTTGGCTTGATGGCTGAGCACGTTCTAGATCTTTCCACTCGTTTCATTGATTCCGGTCGGGTTGACGGTCCTCCTAATCGTGTCTCTCATGAATTAAGCGAACTTGCTGATGACGTCGCCCTAGTCGAAGCGTTCAGTCATGTCGTGGTCATTCGCACCGACGAAGGCCTTATTGCTTTCGATTCGAGTGGCCCCGCCAGCGGAACTCGAGTATTGGAAAGTCTGAGAGGCTGGAATAAAGAGCGAATCCACACCCTCATCTATACCCATGGCCACATAGACCATGTCGGTGGGAGCAGCGCAATTGCGGCAGAGGCGGAACAGTCGAGACACGAGCTCCCGAGGGTGATTGGTCATGAGAACCTGCCGCGCCGACTGAATCGTTATAGAGCGACCAACGGCTACAACAAGGTCATCAACGCACGGCAATTTGGCGGTTTACCGGTCTCAGCCCTCGGAGGATCAGCGGGAGAACGGCCTTTCGTCCCCGATGGAACCCTCGATATCACGGTCGAATACGACCAAATTATGACTACATCTGTTGGTGGAGTGGAATTAGAGCTTCATCACGCAATGGGAGAAACCGATGACCACACTTGGACTTGGCTGCCGCAACACAAAATGATCTCTGCTGGTGACCAGTTCATATGGAATTTTCCTAACTGTGGTAACCCGCAAAAGGTCCAAAGATACCCGTTGGAATGGGCCAATTCGCTGCGCGAAATGATGGCTACAGATGTCGAACTGTTCGTTCCCGCACATGGGCTTCCCATCTCAGGTCACAAACGCATTCTTTCCTGTTTAGAGATAGTTGCTTCTACTTTGGAACAACTCGTTGAAGATGTGGTTTCCGCGATGAACTCCGGAGCAACTCTGAACGACATTGTCTCATCAGTCGAAGTCAACCCAGAACTGCTTGACCTGCCTTACCTGCGGCCGCTCTACGACGAACCAGAATTTGTTATTCGCAACATCTGGAGGCTGTATGGAGGATGGTGGGATGGCAAACCGTCGCACCTTAAACCGGCCGCAGACGCTGTGTTCGCAACCGAAATCTCTGAATTAGCGGGTGGAGTGCCTGCTCTTGCCGAACG
This sequence comes from Acidimicrobiales bacterium MED-G01, assembly GCA_002457435.1. Taxonomy (GTDB): domain Bacteria; phylum Actinomycetota; class Acidimicrobiia; order Acidimicrobiales; family Poriferisodalaceae; genus MedAcidi-G3. Next base: position 11,343 of record NTLA01000008.1, read on the forward strand.
AGCACGGCATTTGGCAGATGCAGGACAGTTTAGGGTCGCATGTCACCTCATCGATATGGCGAGCGACGCGGCACCCGAGGCAAAAGACGTCCATGAGATTAGGGCTTCGATTTATCTGGACCGGAGAGCTGCGGAATCTTCTCTAATGGCAAAGGGCATTTTTGAGTCAGCTGCCAATGAGTCGCGACAAGCCGCCGGCCAATTAATCGAATCGCGACGACGAGCGTTGTCGTTTGAAGAGTGAGTGGTTCAGTAGTTGTTGCAGCAGATAGCGCAACGCGTCTCGACATTGAGAAGATTCTTGGGCCAGGGGTCTGGACCCTCCTTCGAATTGACCGATGGGTTGCAAAATACGAGGTTGAGAGCGAAGAAGTAGCTAGGAGTCTGGTTGCTGAATTAAGAAGTAATGGGCATTCTGCAGTAGCAGGCCCACCAGATTCCGGCCGAGCCGTGGCTTGGAATAATTGGAATCGACCAACTCCAGTTGGTACGACGGCTGAAGTCTGTTTTCCTTGGGTGGCTTCTGACGCCGAAACGGTTGTTGAAATAGATCCGGGCTTAGGGTTCGGCGCGGGCGATCACCCTTCCACTCGGCTGCTACTAGAGGAACTGGCCGCCCGCATCAAGGGAGGTGAATCAGTACTGGATGTGGGATGCGGGTCAGGTGTTCTGGCAGTGGCCTCAGTTTGTTTTGGGGCGGGCAATGCTTTCGGACTGGACGTTAATGAGGCCGGCTTGTTAGCAGCACAGGCAAATGCCCGAAGAAATGGTGTTGCTGACAGAGTTCAATTTTCATCCATCCAATTGAGCGATGTGAAAGATAAATACGACGTTGTAGTTGCCAATATCCATGACGAGATTCTGCGTCGATTGGCTGGTGATCTCATCGCCTGCATCGCGCCAGGCGGATGGCTCGGACTTAGTGGGGTGTCACCGGGCCAAGTTTCACGCCTCCGTTCTGCATTCTCGAACATTGACTTTGAGGACGTTAGAGAGATGCAGGAATGGAATGCACTGATTGGACAGGTCAATATCGAATAACCTAAGGGTGTTCAAATAGGTGACCACGACGGCTGGAGAACGTAATGCATGTAGGAATGAGCGTAATATTTCAAAATCCGGGAGAGCGACTCCCGGACCAGCAGGTTTACCAACAGGATCTAGCGCTGGCGTTACAAGCCGAAGATCTTGGATTTGATTCTGTTTGGAGTGTCGAGCACCACTTCACCAGTTACACCATGTGTCCAGATGTGCTGCAGTTTTTGACCTATATGGCCGGCGCCACACAATCGATCCAGTTGGGTTCAATGGTCTGTGTTTTGCCATGGCACGATCCGTTGAGAGTCATCGAGCAGATATCAATGTTGGACAACCTGTCAGATGGCCGCCTGATTCTCGGGTTAGGGAGAGGCACGGGTAAGGTCGAATTTGACGGATTTCAGACGGAGATGGCTTCAGCTCGTCTTCGCTTCAAAGAATCAACGGAGATGGTTCTTAACGCGATGGAAAATGGCTACGCGGAGTATCACGGCGAAGTTATAGATCAACCACGAGTTGATATTCGACCACGACCGCTCAAGTCGATGCGAGGAAGAGCCTACGCTGCGGCAGTCTCACCGGATTCAGCTCGCATAATGGCCGAGATGGGTGTCGGAATCTTGATAGTGCCCCAAAAACCGTGGAAAGCGGTTCGCCAAGAACTTCAGGACTACCGCGATGTTTATCGCGATGCCAATGGCGAAGAACCACCATCTCCGCTGGTCGCAGGATGGACGTTTGTTGACGAAAATGCTGACCGAGCTGAAGAGAAGGCACGCGAATTTATCGGCGGATACTGGGACACCATTATTGATCACTACGAATTCGACAAGCCTCATCTGAAAGATACCCCCGGCTATGAGCATCACGGTCAAATGTATGACCGACTGAAAGCGCCTGGTGGTTTGGAAATGATGACCGATTTCTTCGTTGACCTTCAGTTATGGGGAACTCCCGAGCAGGTTTACGACAAGATTGTCAATCTGCAAGAGCAGACCTTTATGGATGGTTACATGGGCGTATTCAGCTTTGCTGGGATGGAGCATGAAGAAGCTGATCGAAACATGAAGCTTTTCGCACGAGAGGTCATGCCAGAGTTGCAGGCGTTAGCTCCCGTGCATGAGCGTCTAGGACTCCCCGCCTAACCCGTCGACGATTCGTGTCTTGCGGTCGAGCAGTGTCAGGAACAGGCTTCCAGCAGCAAAGCTGGAAGCTAAGACGAGCGCGGGTTGAAAAGAACCCGAGGAATCTGCGATTATTCCGCCCAATTGCGGCCCAACGGCTAGCCCCGCGCCAAAGACAATCGTAAGTACGGCGTAGGCGGCACCGAATGCTTCTGCTGACAAGTGACTACTTACCTTGGTTGTGATGTTGACGACGACTCCGGTGAAAGCCACTCCGAACAGGAGTGTCGACATAGGTGCGCCGACCGGGTGGCCAGTAGCGATCAGAGCGCAGCTCACGGTTAGACAAGTGAGTGACACAAGTTGAGCAGAGTTGCTTCCGATGCGGTCACCAAGCCACCCCATGACCGGTCCACCAAGAGCCAGTCCGAGTCCGATTAACGCAAATGTGAGCGATGCAGAACCTTCTTGGAAGCCAGCGTCCTCTTCAAGTAAGGCTGCAGAGAAGGTCATAGCTAGAGAAACCGCGACTGCAAAGAACCCATAAGTCGCGCAAAGGTTGAGCCATCCAGGTATTTGTTTAAGGGTGGTGGGGCTTAGACCAGAGTTGGCGGCTGGATTCGCTGAAGTTCTGATGGTGAAAGCTAACAACGCGAGGGCAGTGAGGCCGATAATGGTTTCGAGACCGTAGACAGATCGCCAGTCTGTAATGACGGCATCAAATACGCAAGCGGCGAAAAAGCCCAGTCCGACTCCCGTAGTGACCCAACCGATGGCGAGACCTTTTCGGTCTGAGCCGAGCAGGTTGGCAGCGAGTGCCGGAGTGGTGATCCAGACTCCCGCAGCGCTCAAACCGGTGAGAAAGAGCGCTACCAGAGTAATGAAACTGTTCGGCGACCAGCTGAGCAGAAGTAAGCCGATGACAACGCCGGCTAGCCCGTATTTGGCTGTTTTGACGAGACCGAGCTTTCCGATTGTGAAAGCGACCAGCACGGAACCAATGAGGTAGCCAACTAGGTTCAGCGAACCGATTCCACCGGCCACAGTGTTTGATAGCCCGAAGTCATCACGAATTTCGATGTAGAGAACTGAGTAGGTGAATCGTCCAAAGGATTGAGATACTGCTGTGGCGACTACTAGAGCCGAAAGCGCAACAATATTTTTCACCCTTGTGGCCACACAACTTTCGGTGTGGGTGGCCGGGTTCCGTAGACAGTTTCGGTCGATACGACTCTGCGTGGTGATTTTGGATTGGCAAAGCTGGCGACGTCTTGATAGATAACATCGCGATCGGTGTCATCCCCGAAAAAGCGTTCCTTCATGGAGTCCAGAGAATCAAAACTCACGAGAGCGAACCCGTCAATTTCTGGACCGCTGAGAGTGCGTACAACACTGAGTTGGGTGTAGTCCCACATTCCGGGATGATGCCGAAGGGCCAAAGACGCATGAACATCTCGCCAATGGGCATCGGACTGCTCGTGGGTCAGGTCAGGGTGGTGCAGCAGAGGAAAAATTGCTGTGACACCAGGTGAGGCCACTCCGATTTCGCTCTTGGCGTCTCGCTCGCGGATAACGCGACTAAATATGAGATACATGCCTACTTGGGCTGCTGCCTCAAGGTCTTGGGGACTGTCGGTCACGCATCTGACCATTGTTCGAAATGGGAGGTCTCGTTCGTCGTTCGGGTCAGCTAAATAGCAGACTCCATCTAAACGACGAGACGCTTCGATTGCTATCTCGACGTCGTTGCCTACAGCGACTAGTTCCAGCATCTACTCAGTCTCGCACGTCCTTTAATGGAGCGCGCATTTTGGTGGTTGGTTAGAAACGAACTGCGATCTTTAGGAATGATTATCTTCCTTGGAATTTTGGATCACGTTTATCTAAGAAGGCGGCGACTGCCTCTTTAGTGTCTTGGGTATAGAAGTTGATTGTCTGAGCCATTCCTTCCGCTTCCAATGCTGACTTGAAGTCATTGCTGGCGTTGAGTGTCAGCATTCGTTTGGTCATTGCCAACGCCAAAGGTGGCCCAGCAGCGAGACGGTCAGCCCAATCTTTGGCTTCAGAGTCCAACTGGTCATGAGGTACGACTTTGTTGACAATGCCGAATTCCGCTGCTTGTTCAGCTGAAATAACGTCAGCGAAGAAGGCCAACTCCTTCGCTCGATGTAACCCGATGAGTCTGGGGAGGACCCATGTTCCACCGAAGTCGACACTTAGACCGCGCCGCGCAAAGATTTCACTGAACCGAGCCTGATCGCTTGCCAGAATTAAGTCGCAGGCCAGTGCCATATTCATGCCGGCCCCAGCGGCGACACCGTTTACCTTTGCAATAACCGGAACCATTATTGAGTAGAGAGCTTCGACCGTCTGGTGGATAAGGTTCATGGATATGAGTTGATGTCGATCGCGCCCTTGTCCTCCAAGATCGGCTCCGCTGCAGAATGCGTCGCCGGCGCCGGTCATGATGACCGCTCGTACGTCTGGGTCTACGGCTAGGGCATTCCAGGTGTTGCGCAATTCGTCCCACATGACAGCGTCGGCAGCGTTCTTTTTTTCGGGACGGTTCATCGTGACAGTCACGACGCCGTTGTCGGCGACGTCGATGATGAGAGTTTCAAGCTCTTTTGAGTTCATGAGTTCACCATAGGCCTTAACTCAACTCTTGTGCTCTTGGAAGCCGCGCGCTTCCTCGTTCAAGTGAGCAAGAATGGAAGGAGGGCGTTGAGGAAGCCGGAGGTGTTTTGTCCGTGCACATTGTGGCCGCTGTTTGGGACCGTCTTGAGTTCGCCGTTCGGCAGGGCTTGAACGAAACGTTCTGCCGCTTCGGCAGAGAGCACGTTCGAATCTGCTCCCCTAATGATTAACGTTGGCTGAGATATATGAGTGGTGTCGTTAATAGAGAATCGGTCGCTTTGTTCTCGTTGACCCTGTGTGGTTGCAAGGCGCGGTCCATGGTCTCGCTTACTCACGAACCTTCCATCAGCTCGTTGAAGAAGGTTGTATTTGACAGTCCGTTCTATGTGTTCTCTGGATCGGTAAGGATCATATTTTTGAACGTTCTGGATGAAATCTTCGAGGTCCTCAAATTCACGATTTTCGGTGACAAAATTGCGAATGCTTTTCGTTCCGGTCTCTGACAATTCGGGTCCGATGTCGACCAGAACTAAGCGTTTCAGAAGGTCGGGCTGCTCTATGGCGAGTCGTAGCGTGTTCATTCCTCCCATTGAGTGCCCCAACACAGTTACTGAATCAATATTGAGCTCGGATAGGACCGAGGAGGCGTCAGCAGCCATGGCATGTGATGAGTAGTCGGCATCGCGGGCCCATTCGCTGTCACCGTGGCCTCGCTGATCCAGTGCGATTATGTGAAATCGGTCTGCGAGGTGGAGGCTGACTAGATCCCAAGAGTGTGCTGATTGGTTACCACCATGAAGTAGGAGCAAATTTGGTAGTGATGGGGCGCCCCACTCGAGGAAGTGAAAGCGTTGATGGCGAGCGACCACATTGCTGGAAACGTATCTGACCTTTTTGTCGTACTGGATACCTAAGTCATCGGCGCTTTCGCAGAGACTAAGAAACTCGGGGGTTTTAGTCATGTCCAATGGAGTGTTTGATGAAGAAAACTCGTTGAGGTACGGCATGTCAGCTCAGATTCGACCCAAGTTTAGGTCGAGGTATCCTCGAGAGATATTTGCATGAAGCACGTCGGTGGGGCCCTCAGCTAGTCGACTGGCACGGATTCGTCGAAATATAGAAGCGAGTGGGTGAGATTCGATCAGCGCTTCTCCGCCTATGACTTGGATTGCCGTGTCTACCAGTTCGGCGATGGTTTCTGAAGCCAAAATTTTTGATGCCATAACTTCGTTAACCGAGTTTTGGCCTGCGTCTATTAGTCGCGCCGTTCGGTACACAGAACTGCGGGCTCCAAAGGCTTTCGTTCGCATTCGGCCGAACTGTACACGGGTTGCATGATTCTTATTCGAAGAGTTGTTTGTCGATTGGATATGGCTGGCGACAAGGGCGCAAACAAAACTACATAAGCCGACGCAGTCTGCTGCTATCGCCATTCGAACGGCGTTGACTTGTTCGAGGGCTCTCGTCATTCCGGCTCCGGTTTCGCCGATGGCGTGGCTTTTAGGAACCCGAACGTTTGTGAAAGTGAAACTTGCGTGGTGGCTGCCGTCAAGGGAGCTGAAACTGCGCTCTAGCTCCACGCCTGGTCTATTGGTTTCTATCAGAATCATTGTTGGACCGACATGGTCGAGTTCGACCAAGGTGTTGATGAAATGAGCGTTTGAGCCGCCAGTAACGTAGGACTTGGCGCCGTTGACAACGAGTTCGTCCCCGTCAAGTTGTGCCCAGGTATGTCGCTCAGCGTCGGCGGGTTCGGTAAATCCGAAACCGCTGGTTGTTTCTCCGGCAAGATACGGCTCAAGAAACTGCTGTTTTATTTCCTCTGTAGCTTGTGCGAGCAACCCCGGGCTCGGTCCAAAGATGCCGGGTAGATGACCTACGTTTCTGCCTCCTAGCGCATCACGGGCGATGGTTAGCTCCAATGTTGTGGCCCCTAACCCTCCGTATTCAACGGGTTGGGTGAGGGCGAAAACTCCAGCGTCTTTGGACAGCTGGGTGGTTTGAAGCTGAATCTGCTGTGAGTTGGAGGCGCTGAATTCAATTTCGGATAGTTGTTTAGCGAGAGTGTCTGCTTGTTGTTGAAGCTTGCTTTGTGCTTCGGTAAGAAAATCTGGCACAGCTGAACGGTAGCCGGAGAAATGGATTGAAGAACTGTTCGGTCTAATCTGCGTAGATGGAAAAACTTGTTGGTAAGACTGCAGTGGTAACCGGGGCGGCATCTGGGATGGGTTTAGCGATGGCTCGACGCTTCGCCCGTGAGGATATGAATGTTGTGCTTTCCGATATAGATGAAGCGAAGCTCGACGCGGCAGTCAGCGAAATTCGGGGAGATGGGGGCAACGTCGAGGGAGTGGTGACTGACGTTGCTTTGGAGGCTGACAATGCCCAACTTCTAGATACATCGATTGATGCTTTTGGAACGGTCGATGTTGTTTGTCTCAATGCTGGGGTACAGGGATCGATTGGCCGCTCTTGGGCGCTCTCCAACGAGGACTACAAGTGGACTCTGGGGATTCTTCTTGACGGGGTTGTCCATGGAGTTCGTACGTTTGTGCCTCATCTTGTTGAGCAAGACGAAGGTCATGTTGTCATCACCGCGTCGATAGCGGGACACATCTCTTCTCCTTTTGGAGCCCCGTACAACATTGCCAAGCACGGTGTAGCGACACTCGCGGAGACGCTTTTTCATGAATTGAAAGTTGAAAGATCAAACGTGGGTGTGACCTGTCTTTGCCCTGGCTTTGTGAACACCAATATCGTCAACGCGACTGCGGCCCGTGAGAGTGGTGCAGTTGGCTCGGCAGTAGATGATCGGGGAGACCAGATGCTCGAATTTACGCAACGGGCTTTGAGCGGAGGGCTAGATCCCGAGGTTGTTGGTCAACAAGTTTTCGATGCCATCTCTAGCAACCAGTTTTGGTTGTTTACCGATGAAGACTGGGACGAACCTATCGCTGCTAGAGCCGAGCAGATCGTTCAAAGAAGTGCTCCGCGCCTCCAGCGACCGTCGCAATAATGACGATGTGATTGTCACGGAAGTCGGTTGTGCAGCCGACAGGCACGACCCTATGTGTGAGAAGGTGATGCAAGGTCTGATTACCAAACGGAGGCTCCTATGCGTATAGGTATCTTCAGCGGTCCCGCTGGCAAACTGTTCAACGTCGAAGAAGCTGTCACTGACGCTCGAAATGCTCAGGAAGCAGGATTCCCATCCTATTGGCTGCCGCAAATGCCTATGGGAGTCGATGCTTTGACTTCGCTGAGTCATATCGGCGCAACAGTGCCGGAAATTGAACTGGGTACTGCTGTCATCCCCACTTATCCCAGACACCCGATGGTTATGGCTCAACAAGCCCTGTCGGTTACATCAATCATTGGTGACCGTCTGGCGTTAGGGATAGGTCTATCCCATAAGCCAGTTATAGAGAAACAGTATGGATATGAATTCGACAAGCCGGTGCGTCATCTGCGGGAATATCTTGAGGTTTTGAATCCTCAGTTACGAGATGAGCCAGTCCGTTTCGAGGGAGAAACACTGGTTGGTCGTAACCCATCGTTAGGCCTTCAAGCTCCTGTGCCGCAGGTCCTCGTAGCTGCTCTAGGTCCTCAAATGCTTCGGTTAACTGGACGGTTAGCTGATGGCACCATCACGTGGATGACTGGAAACAAGACTTTGGCAGAGTTGACGGTCCCTGAGATTTGTGGTGCAGCTGAAGAGGCTGAACGACCCAAGCCGCGTGTGCTTGCTGGCCTTCCGGTTCTATGCACTGACGACATTGACGCAGGAATGGAGAGAGCCTCGAAAGTTTGGCAAATGTACGGTACGTTGCCGAGCTATCGAGCGATGCTGGACCATGAGGGTCTCGCAGGTCCAGAAGAGATTGCCATCGTCGGCAACGAAGCAGAGATTAAGGACCGGCTTCAAGCAACCATCGATGCGGGAGCTGATGACATTATTGTCGCGGAGTTCGGAGGGAACCCCGACGAGCGAGACCGGACTCGTGCTGCACTTGCTGCGCTGCTTTAGAGTTGACGTCGCTGCGGCGATCGCCAGGAATTGATCAACCTAAGACGTCGCTTCTCCATCTGCGCGGCTTGATGGTGACCTTCGCTTCTTCGTGGCCAGGAAATGAATCGGCGTACTGGTTGCCGAGTTCTTCACCTAGGTATCGGATAGCGATATCTCGAAGTAGGTTGTCACGTTCTTCTGGGGTTAATAATTCGACTGATGCTTCTCCTTCGGCTGTGACATAGCGATATGGAAGGTGTTCGTCTTGAACGCAGATGGTTGCCGCTCCATGACGACGCAAAAGCACCGATTTGGCCGATGCATAGGCCATGGCGATTTCGAAGCCGGTTTCGTTCGAGTATCGATACCAGATCGGTGCGCATAGAGGTCCTTTGTCAGCTCGCTCGATGGCTAAGACGCCCACACGTACCTCATCGAGAAAATTGTCGCGTTCGGATACTGTCATTTCTGCCATCAGGTCTCCTCTTTCTCTAGTTGCATGGCGAAGGGTAGCGCTGCGATCGCAAGTATGACGGTCCAACTCAGAGCTAAACGAATATCGCCTAGCGCTTCAGCGAGAGCTCCGACGATGGGTCGGGCTGTTGCCCCTAGTAGCCCACTAACGCCGAAGACAACGCCAACGGTGAAACCAGTTCGCGAGTCGCCACCAATTTTGCTTGCTATCGCGAGAGAAACTGGAAATAATCCGAAACCGAAGGTCGCTATCGCGCCGACGGCGATTAGGGAAGCAAGACCAGATGTTTGGGAGAAAATCAGAACGGAAAGAATCGTTCCGAGGTTGGCACATACAAAGAGTTTTTTTCCTCCGAAGCGGTCATAGATGCGCCCCCCGACGGGTTGTGCGACCACGCCGATGAACAGCATGATTGTGAGTGTCGCGCCAGCGGTGACCTCAGCCCAACCTTCGTCGACCAACATTTTGACGACGAAGGTCACGAAGCTGTACAGCACTGTGTTTAACAGGCCGAAAGCGAAGGCGGCTATGACGATGGGTTTGCCGAGCGCACCCTTGAGGGCTGCTTCGGGGTTGGGGTTGCTTTCGGGGAGGTACACCCAAAGACCCGTGCCTGCACCAACGATGGGGATGGCGACGATGATCATCGCCCAGCGCCAATCAAGGGCTGCAATTGCCAATGTTGCGATAGCAGGAGCTAAGAAGTGACCGACAGATCCTCCCCACCCGTGGATACCGAGCATTCTTCCTCGGTCGTTGGGATAGGCATTAACGACGAAAGCGGTTGCTTGAGGATGGTACGCCGCTGCGCCAAGGCCACAAAGAAGGCTCACGACGGTGATGAACCAAAATGACGGCGCCGCTGCCATCAGCAGAAAGCCGGTGCCTCCGATGAAAAAGCCGACGCTGAGAATTAGCTTTCGTTTTCCTCGTTTGTCTGCGACATGCCCAATAAGTGGCTGAAGGACACCAGTGCAGAGGCTGAAGGCGAATGAAAGGAGACCTAATTCGGTGTAATCCAAATCCCACTCTCTTGCCAGAGCGGGTAGGAATGCTGGAAGGACCGTGGCATAAAAATCGTTGACTACGTGTACAGCAACAAAGGTGCCCAGAATTGCCCGAGGGGAGGCGATCATCAGTTGCTCTTGGGGATGCTCGAAATAAGCACTCCGCTGGCTTCTAAGTCGTCGATTTCAAGGTCTGAAAGACCCAAGGACCTCAATACCTCCCTGTTGTGTTCGCCTTGAAATGGCGGCAAACCTGCGTCGGGTAACTCGCAGCCACCGAAAATCCAGGGAGGTGCAGGTACTCGAGCAGTTCCACCCGATCGGTCTTCTACCTCTCGGATAGCTCCGCGTTCCATTGCCCATTCCGATTCCGCTATTTCCGATACAGATCGAATCGTGCCGACTGCTAACCCAGCTTCGCTTACTTGAGCTTCGAGCTCTTCAATGGTTCTGAAAGTAAGCACCCAAGCACGAATTTCTGCGAGTAGATCCTCCCAGTTGTCGCGACGAAACTGAGCGGTGATAAATCGAGGGTCTAGGAGTAGGTCGTTCCTTCTCATCATTGCGCAGTACCTCTGAAACACAAAGGTTGAAACTGGGCTGGCAGCAATAGTTATTTTTTGACCGTCAGGCAGTTCGATGATTGGAGACTCGGGTGCGCTGAGGGCGAGGGGCTCACCTTCGACGTCGATACCTGAAAGTTCGTAGCTGACTCGATCGTTGACGCTAAGAATTGAGGAGACCATAGATACGTCAACATGTTGACCTTCGCCGGTCTGGCTTCGGTGAGCTAATGCTGCAAGGGTCGCAATTACGCCCTGCAAACCGGTGTACACATCAGCGTGGTTGTAGGCATCGTTTTCGGTTCGAATCAAAGCGTCACCGTAATGACGGCCAATGATTTCGGTGAAGCCAGCTTCAGCTTGAACGGTTGGCGCGAACGCTGGTCGGTTCCGCCATGGCCCAGATTGTCCGTAGCCGCTAATGGAAACCATGATGATGTCGGGGTTTATTGCTGTTAGCTGTGCGAAACCTAAACCGAAAAGGTCGAGCGTGCCTGGCCGAAAGTTTTCAACAACGATGTCGGCGTCTGCAACCAGCTTCTTAATGATCTCTTGTGCCTCAGAAAAGTTGAGGTCCAAAGATATTGCCTGTTTCCCAGCGTTTTGTTGGGCGAAGTAGAGAGACATGGGTCCGACGTGAGGTTGACCGCTTCGTCCAGTGTCAGGAGCTGGGGGTTCGATCTTGATCACTTCAGCCCCTAAATCGCGTAAAGCTTTAGTGCAGTGAGGTCCGGCGAGAACTCGAGTGAAGTCGATGACACGAATGCCGGATAGAGGTGCTGTCATGTTCCCTGAAAGATCGCGGTGCCAGGACCCGATTCGCTGAATGACTCCAGTCCTCGTTGGAGATCATCCGAAGCCCAAACTTTTTGGGCAGCACTCTCTTGGGATTGGTCGGCTGAACGAACCCCTTCATTCGAAGCAATAACGGCGAGTTCTTTGATAGCTGAATAGGCCACGGTTGGACCCGCGGCCAGTTGTTGTGCCCAAGACCGAGATGCCTCCTCAAGAGCGTCATCTGCAACGACGGCATTTATAACACCCCAGCGTTCAAGCAGTTCAGGGTCATGTCGGCGACCGAACATGGCTATTTCTTTGCCCCGCGCCATCCCAGCTCGTTCGACGACTCTTTGAACCCCACCTAGGAGAGGCATGAGTCCGATAGAAGTTTCGACCAATCCGAGGCGAGCTGAAGCCGATGCCATGATGAAGTCGCAGGCTAGAGCTATTTCGAAACCGCCCCCCAGAGCTAAACCGTGCACAGCAGCAATGGTGGGGAGAGGAATTGCTGCTAGTCGATCGAGTACCTCGGCCGCAGGTGAACCGTCACTTCCGTCTGCACCGAAGCCATCTACATCGGCTCCAGCGGAGAAATGTTTCATCTCGCTCTTGAGAAGAATCGCTCTCGCTTCTGAGTCAATGGCCCCTTCAAAGGTCTGGATCAGATCTTCGATGAAGACGCGGTTGAGAAGGTTGTGGGGTGGTTTCGCCATTGTCACGACGGCTACTGCGCCATCGAGTTCAACTTGTATGTGCTCGGTTGGTTGATGCTGGGCCACCATTTCCCCTTCAGGTCGACTTTGGGAGTCTTGCAGAGATGGCCGAGTGGCGCTCAAGCTCGTACTTTCGAGAGAAGCCCTCCGGTTGGCACCGCTAGTGGTGGTTTACTAGTCGTCGAATCCGACGAAGCTAGCTACTTCCTCAACTGTTCGTCGTGTTGATTTGACGTCATTCGCGATGAAATCTTCGTCAGGGTATCCCATAGCGACACAGGTCATAATCACTTGATCCTCTGGAATGTTTGCATGTTCGCGAACAACATCGGATTGCATGATGCCTTGCCCGTTAATTACACAACCGAGGCCTTTCGTAGAAGCAGCAAGTACTAGGCCGTAAGTTACGGCGCCGCAATCGAAGTGACCCACGGTGTCGTGTTCAAGGGTTCGATCACAGGTAACGACAACCGAAACCGGGGCATCGAACTGACGAAATCCGCGCATCGCCCAATCGCGGCGGCGTTCTTTGTCCTCCCATCCAATTCCCATGGACTCGAAAAGTTGAACAGCGATCTCTATTTGTCTATCCCTATGCACCCCTTCATATCCGTGGTTGAGAGAAATTTCTCGCTGGGGGGCTGCACCGCTTACCATTCGTTCGGTGTTGCCTTCTCGGATTAGGTCCAGGGGTTTTCCGGTCAGAACATGGAAATGCCATGGTTGGGTGTTCATCGATGATGGGGCACCTCCAGCGATTTCTATTATTTCTTCGATGACCTCTCTTGGCACAGGTTCGTTCCGGTAACCCCGAACGCTGCGGCGTTCCTCAACCATGTTTTTAAAAGAAGCTGTGTCCATCTAAAGTTCTCGTTTCATAGTTGCTGCACTGAACTACAGCAGGTCGTCGGTGGTAAGCCAACCTGCTGCAACATAACAGTGTCTAGGATTGATGACATGGGTCTCCGAGCTATAGGTGTCACTATCGATTGTTCAGATCCGGAACGACTCGCAGATTTTTGGTCTGAGGCAATCGGGTTTACCCATCGAGAAGGAAATGGTGGGCCTTACATCACGATTTCGAATTCTGATGTCGACCGCGCAGTCAATCACCTGACATTCCAGAAAGTGCCTGAAGGCAAGTCAGCAAAAAATCGTGTCCACCTTGACATGTTCGTTGATGACATCGCTGCTGAAGTCGAACGGTTGGTTGGTATAGGAGCAGCGGTCATTTCTCCCGCTGGTGATCCGAGTCACCTCGGCTTTGTTGCGGTAGTGCTCACAGATCCCGAAGGCGGAGAGTTTTGCGTAGTGGGCCGCCCTGACTATCAGCCTGCAAGCAGCGACTCAACGGATTCCTGAACCTTTAGGGCTTCATCGAAAGAGGCAATTGTGTGTTCATCACCATTCATCATTCGATCGAGTTGATGTAATTGGGCTGAATAAGCCTCAGCACCTAGCTGGTCGCGACCAGAGGAAAAAAGGTCCACCCATTCATCTGCGGTTGCAGCTTGAAGTTGGTACCAATCCCAAACGCGTAACGATCCATTGGTGCCTCGAAAGGTTAGGTCCACTACGTCCGGGCCGTGTCCGAGGCTAGTTCCTGCCAAGGTGAGGGGAATGGACTGCGATGAGAAGAGAGCCAGCGCTGTTTGTTCACATAGCGAACCGGTAGCCCCATCTTCGTAGTCGATGTAACTGTTTTCGAGGGTGACTTCGCCCAGAATCCGGGACGTCAGGAAAATGAAATGGGAAACGACTTCGCGAACCCACCCCCCTTGGTCCCGCAGGCGTAACCACTGTGCTTTCTCATGCCACCCTCGCGGCCATTTAGAGAAGTGCAACCTAAGGTCCGCGCGGATCAGATCCCCCAGATCCCGGTTAGTTAGCTTTTGTTGTAGTTCTGCGGCGGAGGGAGCGGAGCTAAAAACGAAGTTGACCCCGGCTGGGAGCCCGCTCTGGTTGACTGCAGCTACGAGTTCGCGACTCGATTGCAGGTCCACGCCGAGGGGCTTCTCACAAAAGATCGCAGTCTTGTGTGACAAGCAGTCAAGAACGTATTGCTGATGATGTAGTGGTGGTACCGCTACGTAAACCAGATCACATTCAGCGATCACTTCGTCAGCGCTCGAAGCGATTCTGACGGAATCTCTATGGGAGGAACAGGCTTCTTGGTCTATGTCCCAAGCTGAGACTAGGTCGAAGGCATTATGAAGGTTGAATTGTTCGACAAATCTGGACCCGACTGTCCCGAGTCCGATGATTCCTACGCGGTGAGCCATATGGAGAGTCTGTCATTTCATCGGTTCTGAAGTTGAGAGATTCCCTCTGATCGAGACGAAGGCAGCACCAGATTTGCGAAGCGGTGTAGTTTCGTGGTGTTACCAATTCAGGGGGTACCTTATGCACACCGGCTACACAGTTGTTTTCCAAAATCCGTTTAATGGGTTGCCTGATCACGAGGTTTATGCCGAAGAACTGCGTCTTTGCGATCTAGCCGTCGAACTTGGCTTCAAGTCGTTGTGGACTGTTGAGCATCATTTCGATGACTACACCATGTGTCCTGAGCCCGTTCAGTTCTTGTCTTACATGGCCGGTAAACACCCCGACATATTGCTTGGATCCGGGGTCATAGTGCTGCCGTGGCATGATCCACTGCGAATCACTGAGGACATAGCTCTGCTTGACACTATGTCTGAAGGGCGCATGATCTTAGGGATCGGCCGGGGATTGGCACGAATCGAATACGAGGGTTTCAGAGTTGACATGAACTCGTCGCGTGAACGTCTTGTGTCATATGCAGGTCTTGTACTTGATGCTCTTGAGTCAGGAAAAATGGAGTACGAGAACGAGTTCGGCACCCAACCTCTGCGCGAAATTCGGCCCCGCCCCCAACACTCGTTTAAGGGGCGTGCGTATGCTGCAGCTGTTTCGCCAGAGTCGATGCCCTTAATGGCTGAACTTGGGTATGGAGTGCTTGTGATTCCACAAAAACCGTGGACTGTAGTGCAAGAAGACCTTGCCGAATACAACCGCGTGTACGAGGAGGTAAATGGAGAGCCAGGACCTCCGCCCTTCTCTGGGGGTTCAGTTTTTGTCGATGAGAGCGCAGATCGGGCAGAAGAGATGGCCCGCAAATATATCGGCGCAAACTATGAGAGCGTTATGCGCCATTACGAGTTTCAGAAGGCACCGCATGAGGGGGTGAAGGGCTACGAGTTCTATACAGGCATAACCGGTTATATAGAAAAACAAGGTGCGGATCGCGCAGCGCAAGATTTCGTTGATTTGATGCCCTGGGGGACTCCAGAGCAAGTGCTGGAAAAGTTCGCCCACATGAGCAAAATGATCGGAATGAACGCAGTAATGCCTGGGTTCAGCTACGGCGGCATGCCGTTCGACGACGCAGAGGCTTCAATGAGGTTATTTGCCGACAAGTGCCTGCCGGAGCTCCTCAGCTGGGAATGTGCCCCACTTCAAGTTCCTGGAGCGAAACCTGAGTACCGGTAGCAACCAAGAGACTTGGAGGTGCCTGTGAGCAGGTACGGAAACGGCATGGTCGTCGCAGCTCAACCGGAAGCTGTTGAAGCAGGCGTAGTGGTGTTGAGAGCCGGCGGTAACGCAGTTGATGCCGCTATTGCTTGCGGATTGGTAGCTGGTGTTGTTGATCCTCAAATGTGTGGAATCGCAGGCTTCGGGAACTTACAGGTCTATTTGCCCGCAGAGGGAATCCATGAATGCATCGATTTCCATGCCAAATCGCCTCTGGGGACCAGAGCCGATCAGTGGGCTGACATCATCATTGGTGAAACTAGAGATGGTTTTGGATTCGTTCTAGAAGGCAGCGTAAATGATGTCGGCTACCAATCAATAGCTGCACCGGGTTCGCTTAAGGCGTACTTCGAGGCGCAGACGACCTGGGGAGTGAAAGATTGGACTGAAGTTGTATATCCGGCTGTCGAGTGGGCAGAAAAGGGGTTCGTGGTGCGTCCCCATGTTGCTGGCTGGTGGGCTGAGGGAGCAACAATGGGACGAGCGGACAACGTGGAACGTTTGAGGCAGTCAACGACGGGCCGCGACATCTACTTTCGACCCGATGGTTCGCTCAAGCGAGTAGGTGATCGTGTCGCGAACCCGGATCTGGCCAACACGTTGCGCCTCATTGCTGCTGAAGGTGCTGACGTGTTTTATACAGGCCAGTTAGCGAGCAGGATCGCTGAAGATATGGAAGCCCACGGGGGAATGCTGAATGAGCGTGATCTTGCTGAATATCGAACTACCCGCAACAAGCCCATACAAACGACTTATCGGGGACTTGATGTAACGACAAATCATCCACCCGGTGGTGGTGTGATGGTCATAGAAATGCTCAACATTCTGGAAAATTTCGACTTGACATCGATGGGCCACAACAGTGTTGAGTACGTCCGAACAGTTACTGAAGCCATGAAAAGAGCGACGTCGGACAAAGACAGCTTTGTTGGCGACCCAGGGCATTTTGACGTGCCATTGGACTGGTTGATTTCCAAAGATCATGCAAAAGAACATGCCGGAATGATTCGCTCGGGCCAACGTGCGAGTGTGGAACGCATGGCCTATGAACCTCGGGACACCACTCATGTTTGTGTTGTTGATAAGGATGGGAATGCGGCTTCAATGACCCACTCCTTAGGTATGCCCTCGGGTGTGATTACCGATGGACTGGGGTTCATGTACAACGGCTGCATGGCCGTGTTTGACCCTCGACCTGGGAACGCCGATTCTCTGGCACCAGGAAAGAGTCGCTTCAGTTCCCTTTGCCCGACGATGGTTTTTGATGAAGATCAACTGACCTATGTCGTAGGGGCCCCTGGGGGAACTCAGATAGCAATGGGAGTTACCCAGGTACTTTTGAACAGCATTGACTTCGATATGAACATGCTTGAGGCTGTTTCGGCTCCACGGGTGTCGGGTACCAGCGACGCCATTGATGTGGCAAACGGAGTGCCGTGGTCGGTGACCGATGCATTAGAAGCAGAGGGATATGAGGTCATTCGAAGTCCCCAAACTCACGATTTTGCGTGGGTTCACGGGATAAGAATTAACGGTGAAGGGATTGATGGGGGAGCGGACCCAGCAGCTGACGGGGTCGTACAAAGGGCTTAGCTGCCGTTGCCCCAAGTAACCGGTACTGAGAGCGGCCCTCGAAACGCCCAGCCTCGGAACTCAACTGGCGGAGCACTGGGGTCCAGACGGAGTCGTTCTAGACGCTCAAAAATCCTTGGTAAAGCGACATCACCAACCAAGCTCCTTGAGGCAGCAGCTCCAGCACAAAAATGTGGTCCCGCTCCGAAGGTCAAGCCAGGGGTGGTGTCGCGCGTCACGTCGAAATCGTCGGGGTTGTTGAAGTAGCTTTCGTCGCGGTTAGCTGAACTGAACATAAAGAAAACTCTTTCTTCGGGCGCAAACTCAACTCCGCTGTAGGAATGTTCTGTTGCTATTCGACGAGGCGACATTCCTATAGGGGCTATCCAACGGCAGTACTCTTCGAATACTTGTTGCCAAGAAACGTCTCCTGATGTCGCCAACTCAAGTTGATCGGGGTGCTGAAGTAGGGCCCAGATAGCGCCAGCGATGGCGTCACGAGGTTCATTTTGTCCACCAGAAATTGTTAATTTGATGTTGGCTCTCACCATTTCGTCTGGCATGCCAGCGTGCGTCATGACTGACAGCAAACTTGCATCAGGGTCTCGTTGAATCTCAGGCAGACGTTCATCGATAGCGTGATCGATGGCTTTCGTCGCGGATATGCAACGTGCCTCGATATCAGGATCTCCTGTGTAGTTTGCTACACCATCGATCATTGCCTGGCTCCAGGAATCAAGATCTTCAAATTTGACCTGAGTCAGTCCAGTTATGGCCTTTAGAGCTTCTCCACTCGTAGCCGTCGCGTAATCCGGAACCAGATCAGTTGACCCTGATGGAGCGAATCGATCCAAGATGGTGTTCGTCAGTTTCACAAATAGTCCAGCCCAAATTTGTTCGACCTTACGTGGTGAGATAGTTGGGTAGTAAACGAAACGCTCTTTTCTGTGTTCCTCCCCATCTTTTCGCATCATGTTGCGTCCCATGAGGACATTCATCAATCCGCCTGGTTGATCAGAGGAGAAGACGCTTACGTTCTTTTCGCACGTGTGGATGTCATCTCGACGGGTGATGAGCGTTGCGCCGATCTCTGGAACGTAACAAATGGGCGCGGAATCACGCATTTCGGCCAGAATTGGGTATGGGTCTTGCCAAAAAGCGACAGGATCGACATTTATGACCGGAGCAGACGACATTCAACCAGCATTGCATGAATATCAAGGTCAATGAGACGCAGCTATTAGATACCAGAGGTAGAACAACAGTGAGCTATTCAGTAGTCGAACTAGACAAAAAATACGCCGACGGGTCCCTTACCCCTAAGCAAGTGATTGGCGAATGCCTTGATTCCATTGAGGCGCTGGACCCGGTGGTAGGGGCCTGGCAAGCGGTTTATGCCGAGGAAGCTCGAGCCGCAGCGGAAATCGCTACTGCTGACATCGCTTCGGGAAGACGAAAAGGACCATTTCACGGGGTGCCCTTCGCTTTGAAGGACATCGTTGAGGTTGAAGGCAAGCTCACAGCTGCTGGTTGTGCTGAATGGAAAGATCGTCGGTCAGTTGTGACTGCAGAAGTTGCGAAGCGGTTAATTGATTCGGGAGGAATCCTTGTAGGGAAAACGAAGACGGTGGAATTCGCTTTTGGTGGGTGGGGCACGAATCAAAGGATGGGCACTCCACATAACCCATGGGATGAGGACGTCGCTCGAGTGCCGGGGGGTTCGTCTAGCGGTTCCGGTGCTGCAGTAGCTTCGGGGATGGTTCCCTGCGCAATTGGTACAGACACCGGTGGCTCTGTTCGCCTACCTGCAGCCTTTTGCGGGATCGTGGGTCTTAAAACTACGGAAGGCTTGTTGCCCACTGAGGGGATCGTTCCTCTCTCGCACACCTTAGATACACCCGGCCCAATTGCCCGATCGGTGGCCGATGCGGCGCTCATGTATGACGCTATGTCGACAGAGAAGTTGAATGTGGATCTATCGGCAGGAATTCCTGGAATCCGGATTGGTTCCTTGTCCGATGCAGAACGCGTAGGCGTAGACCCTGAACAACTTGACGCCTATGACCGTTCGTTGGACCAACTGGCCGACCTCGGCGCAGACATCGTCCAGTTCCAGCCCACTAAAACATTCGAAGAAATGAAGGAAGCAGCAGCGGTGATACTTACTGCTGAGGGTTATTTCCACCACGGCGCGCTTATGGATGACCCGGAGTCTTTGGTGGATGAGAATGTGAGATCGCGTTTCGTGGCGGGCGCAGCTATTTCTTCCGCGCAATATGTGGGAGCGTTGCTGCAACGCGACAGCGATCGCCGAAGCTTCTCCTTGGCGATTCAGAACATTGATGCACTCGTGATGCCAACCACGCCAATGTTGCCACTACCGGTATCAGAAGCTGACGAACAGTCGACCCCTGCTCGGTTCACCCGAGCAATCAACTATTTGTCGATGTGTGCGACATCGGTCCCTTCAGGAGTTTCGAGTCAAGGCCTTCCCACCTCGTTACAAGTTGCTTGCGTCGGTGGGAATGAGAGCGTTTGTTTACAGATCTCGGCCGCTTATGAGCGAGTGCGGGGCGATATGCCTATGCCCCCTTTATTCGTCAAGCCCTGATTGAGGTCAACGAAAGGAACCCAAGATGCAACTTGTGTGGATACGGACCGAGAATGGAAAGACGATCATCGAGGATCTCGAGATCCCTTCCAGCAAAGAAATTCGTGGTTACGAGACCCCGGTTTTGCCGATTCAGGGAGCCATATTCAGAACCGCTCAACCCCAGGTAGATATGGGTTATCACAATGCGCCGCGGCGACAAATAGTGGTCCCTTTGGAGGGTGAGGTGGAGATCGAAACAGGAGACGGGGACGTTCGGCTGATTACCGCCGGAATGGCGTTGCTTGCAGACGATCTTTCCGGCCAAGGTCACAAATCATCTTTTCGTCCCGAAAACGGGATGACCTTGTTTCTGTTGCTGCCCGATGATCTCGACCCAAGAGAGTGGAGGAACTAACAAGCACCGTTAGTTTTCGTGCAGGACGAATCTAATGCGTTTGAATCCGCGGCCCTTTGACTCCGTTTTTGTTATTTCGATGCGACCCACTTGACTGGTGGAAGCTACGTGTGTCCCCCCGTCTGCCTGTTTATCCAGGCCGACAATGTCGACGACCCGAATTTCGTCCACCGTCTCAGGGATGAGGTTGACCTTTGTTCGGATCAAATCCCTGTCCAAAACGGCTTCCGAACGTTGCAGGAACGAAACGGTAACTGGCCGGTCGGCAGCTATTTCGGCGTTGCAAAGCTCTTCGATCTGCCCGGCGAATCCTTGAGGGAACTCATCCAGTTCGAAGTCCATTCGGCCAGAGAGCGCGGCCATGTTTCCTCCTGTCACCACCTTTTGCCAGCGCTGCCACATGACACCGCAAAGAATGTGCATTGCTGTGTGGGTGCGCATCATCTGGTGGCGACGGACCTGATCAATGAAACCCATTACTACTGTCCCTGGTTGGGGTAGATCGCCACCGAGTTGATGCCATACCTGCCCATCAATGGTTTTAACGTCCTCGACGGAACTTTCAATACCGTCCCACTTGAGTAATCCTGTGTCATGAGGTTGACCGCCACCCGTCACGTAAAAAGCGGTTCGGTCTAATTCGACACGATTTTCTTCTATCGATTGAACCGTCGCGTCGAAACTTTCTATCGAGACGTCTGCTAGATAGAGCTTTTCAGTCACTCGAGATTTACCTGCCTTTCCACTGCGGCTGTCGCTTCTCGGCAAATGCACGAGTGCCTTCGACGCTGTCTTCGGTGCTAGCTAGTAGCCGAAATAGATGCTGCTCTAAACGTAAACCATCCTCCAACGGCATACTCATCCCTTGAATAGCGGCTTGTTTTATTGCACGCACTGCAAGCGGACCCGATGCCAAAAGCTTCTCCGCCATCGCCTGAGCCGTAGGCATTAGTTCCTCGAAAGACACGACCTTGTTAACCAGGCCGAGTCTGTGGGCTTCTTCGGCATCGATACGCTCGCCGCTATACAGCATCCACAATGCGTGGCTTAGTGGAATGGAACGAGGGAGTCTTTGAGTTCCACCCCCACCAGGCAGCAAACCTAATAGCACCTCACCAAGACCGAATTGGGCATTCGTGGACGCGATTCGGATGTCGCAGCCTAAAGCTTGTTCCAGGCCGCCACCATTGCAGTGGCCGTTAATTGCTGCAATTACAGGTTTCCAGATTTCCAGTCCTCGCATCAGGTCACCCCGGCCCGCTGCAGCAAAGCTGTCTGCGGGTTCAGGTACTGAATTGAAGTTCTGTTTGATGTCACTTCCTGCACAGAATGCTTTGTCTCCGGCCCCGGTCAATATTGCTACCCACGCCTCGTCATTGTGAGCGAAGTCAGTCCACACCTCTGCCAAGCGATCGTAGGTTGGTTGATCACAGGCGTTGTACGCCTCAGGTCGATTAATCGTGACGTAGGCGATGCGATCTTTGATTTCGTAAATGACGCTTTCCATGTCGAACCTTTCGTCGATGAGTGATTATCTTTGCAGCACTGAGAACTTGCTGCCGCGTAAAGGCATCGAATTGAGATCAGAGCGTTGAAATTATCGCTTTTGGATGGCGTCAGATAAGAAGACTCAGATTGTGTTGGTGCTTTAGCGCTTGAAATCCTATTTTGTTGCACATGCAACCTGCCGTTACCCGGGCCCTCATCGGAATTGACATCGGAGGAACTAAAACCCTCGGCGTTGCGTTGAGCGACACAGGAGAGGTGCTCGGGAAGATCTGGGAACCGACCCGAGCAGGCGTTGATATCGCTAGCCACGCGGTCGAGATGTACCACGCCTTACGGGAACAGGTGACCGGGTCGGGGGTCACCATTTCTTCGTTAGGTATTGGAATCGCGGGCTTGGTTGATGTGGGCGGACGACTGCATCGAGCACCCAATTTGGTCGATGCGGATGGACTTGAAATCTGTCAATTGGTGGAACCAGAAGTCGATGTACCGGTCCATGTGGACAACGACGTTAATTGTGCTGCCCTGGCCGAAATTGAGAGTGGGGCGGCCGTGGGAGCCCCAAACGCGTTATTAGTGACACTCGGTACTGGTATTGGAGGTGCGCTAATTGTTGAAGGAGGGGTTCACAGAGGTGCTTTCGGAATGGCCGGCGAACCAGGTCACATGGTGATTGAACCCAATGGGCTGTTGTGCGCTTGTGGCATGAAGGGGTGTTGGGAGGCCTACGGCTCTGCTACGGGACTGCGTAATCTAGCCATTAGGCGAGCCAAAGACGGTGACCTAGAAGAGATCAGTGATGCAATACAAGGAGACTTTGAGCAAATCAGGAGCGAGGACGTTACCCGAACAGCAAATCAAGGTGACGAGCAATCGCTCGCAGTAGTCGATGAATTTGCTCGATGGGTTGCACTTGGATTAGCTAATTGTGCTGCTTTGCTTGACCCGGAACTTATTATTGTCGGCGGTGGACTAACCAGTGATTGGCATCTTTTTGGACAAAAAGTTGAGGACTCATTCCGTGAGCTGCTGGTTGCGTCGGGCCAACGGAGCCTCATTCCTGTCAAGCCGGCAGAAAATGGTGAGGAGGCCGGAGCGTTGGGAGCGTGTCTGTTGGGGAGAACGTCATGACTGAGAACAAAATCGAGAAGCTACTCAAATGGCGAGACAATGTGCCCCCGGGGCGACTCGTAAACCCTGGAGTCCCACCATTTGATTTACTCAACGCGTCTGAATGGTCCGTAATCGACGAATCACCGGGGAAACTTGAATTGATGTGTGAACTTCCCGAAGAAACGCTTAACCCAGCAGGACAGCTCTTTGGCGGGTTTACCGCCGCTTATGTGGATATCGCCTGCCTCTATGCGGCGCAAAGCGACGTAGGAGAAACCCCGGGTTTTCAATCGACCATCAATATGCGAGTCGATTACTTCGAAGCCATTACCCAGAGCCCGTTTCGTATCACCGGTGAAGTTATTCATCGTCGGGGAGAAACGCGTCTCGTTGAATGCAAGATGTACCAAGGAGAGATACTTGCCGTCTATGCAATCACAACAATGAGGCACCAGCCGCTCTCACAGGTGTTGGGATAGTGCTGCTAGAGACCCAAAAGGCGACTTTCTAACTGTGTCGGCGACATCTATAAGGATGAGGGGCCAATCCAAGCCCAGCCCAATCGACCGAAAGGGTCATGGAATGAAAAGGTTTTTCATCGGAAGCCTTGTACTGATTTTCTTCACGGCATGTTCTTCTGCATCAAACACGGAACTCGAGGCAGGGGATGGTCGGCCCACGACAACGACGTCCGGCTACGCAATAGAAGATGAACCGGAGCCGACGGAATCAACGACAGTTTCGAAACCACCTGAATTGGTGCGACTTGAAGACGCCTGGGATTTCGCTGCATCTAGACCCGGGACTGATATAGGCCAAGTCTTCCAATTGTTTCGTCTTAAACAATCTTTAGGCCCAAAGAACCTCGCTTGTTACGACCTCGAGTCTGGCGATGTCTGCGAACAGATCGTCGAGGCGATCAATGTCGTCGGGCTAACCGAACAGCAATTGACGGTGCTTTTAGATTCGTTGGAACTTCCGCATCGCGTCGTTGAACGAGATTGTGAGCCATTGATGATTACCGAAGAGTTCGTGGCTGGTCGAGTCAACTTTTCGGTTTTTGAAGGTGTCGTTACCGGTTGGGCCTCAGAAGGAGGGCAAAGTTTTCGTGATAATGGAAGCTGTTGACGACAACGCTTCCCGGTTCATCACAAACTGCTAGCAATCTGTCGGTTTCATTTCCAAAAACCGAGGGATGGCGCAGTTCAGCTCCGTTTTCTGGAACGCGGGGAACCAAAACATGCATCCACCGCTGGGAAGGTAACAGCGACCAGCTTCCCGATTGAGTCGTCTGTTGCAGATAGATTTCTAAATATGGAACTCGTTGATCCGAAGATCACCCCTCGGGTGATGACCCATGAGGAAGCAAGCGCTTGGGTTTGGGAATTTCGTAGCTTCTACCGCCAACGTTCCAGCGGAAACTTAGAACCTAAGCGTTAATCACGATGACGAGCATCACTGAGCTACCGAGCATCGCTGCCGCATTGAGGATCAAATAAACAGGGAACGGGGCTTTGGAGAACTGCTTACCAAACGTTGTTGACGCCAGAGCATCATCCATGTCAGATCTCATTGCAGCAATATCCATAATCGCTCCATGGGAACCGAACCACAGAAATAATCCGACCACGGCGACCGTTATCGATAGCGCCAGCTCAGCATTGTCACTTAATGAACCCCACGAAATGGCTAAAGCTATTCCGACGATCATCAACACGAGACACTTGACACACACCCACAGCATCTCCGCTCGGTGTTCAATCCAACTACGAAGCTCACTTTGCTCCATGACATCTCCAATGCTCTGCCGGTTTCCCGGTTTCCGTCAAGGTCGACTGTAGACCGTCTTCGCGAAACCTCTGGACACGCGCATGTATTTACGGTGAGAAGGTCTGAGCCCGTTGGGAAGATTCCTTCTCAGTCCCCAAATTCGAGTTGTACACGTTCGTCGTAGAAACAAAGCAATCCGCCGATAGCAGACATTGCTTCAATAGGTGTCTCGTAACTCCACACAACGTCTTCTAGATCGTGGTCATCAAGTTTGATACTCCAGTAGCGAGCATCGCCTTTATGAGGGCAGTGAGTGATGCTTTGAGAAGGGATTAAAAGATCCATGTCTACATCCTCGCGAGGGAAATAATGTCGAGGTGGGAGGTTTCCTTCTAGGAGCAACTGGACTGACGATGATCGTGCCACGGTTCTCTCACCGACGCACACTCGTACCTGACCGTCTAACTCTTGAACTTCTATATGACTTTCCACAAGGCCATGTTAGGTCGGTCACGCTTCTGGTAGGCGATCTAAGTAAAGGGGAATCGAAGTTTTCGCACATTTTCTCTTGACCGACCTCACGCAGCGCATAAGTGAAGTTCCGGCGTAGCGAGCGAACTTCGCATTGCCTGGAGCCGGAACCTCTGCCCTGGTCGGGGGCTTTTCTGCACGGAACGGTCTTCAGTAAATATCGTATGTACAACGAATACCTAATACTGCAGCCAGATGCGCAGAAGAAACGACGGAGAACAAGGTGGATCAATCCAAAATAGGAGACTTGTCGAAACGAATTATGGGCGCCTACGAGGGAGCCCTAGTGTCGGGCATGATTTACCTCGGTGACGAAATGGGTCTCTACCGAGCAATGCATGAGCAAGGCCCGATTACAAGCGACGAGGTCGCGAAAGGAGCAGGCCTCCACGAACGCTTTGTTCGAGAGTGGTTGTCTCTTCAAGTAGCTGCAGGACTCATCGAATACCAAGGCGACGGGTTCTTCTACCTTTCCCCTGAAGCCAGCGTGCTCCTTGCCGACGAAGACGACCTTCGTTCGATGGCGCGATGGTTCGACAACTTCCCGCAACGGACAGCTCTTCTCTCAGAAATTCCTCGGTCCTTTAAAACCGGTATAGGTATTTCCTGGTCCGACATAGAAAAGGGAGGCACCTCAGGTCGAGTTCAATGGATGGAACGTCTGTTGCGTCCCTGGTATGAACAGGTGCTTGTTCAATCAGTTTTGCCACAACTTGAAGGTCTAACAGACGACTTACAAGCGGGCGTTCGAGTCGCCGACGTGGGTTGTGGAAGTGGTGTAGCGGTCGTAACAATGGCCGAAGCGTTCCCAACGTCAGAGTTTCATGGCTGGGAAATAGCACCCTTAGCCCTCGATCGCTGCAGAGAAAACGCGATTCAGTCGGGAGTTACGAACGCATTCTTTCACGACGTGCGTGACCACAGACTGCCCGAAGACAACAGTTTTTCGTTTATAGCGACATTCGATTGTGTTCACGACATGACCTCACCCGACGAGTTAGCCAGCGCTATCTACAATTCAATGGCTCCGGAGGGCCGATGGTTGATAGTTGACCCCACAAGCAAGGGCAGCTTGGAAGAGAATGTAGCGATGCCTTTGGCTGTATTTGGGTACGCAGCATCCGTGGCGGGATGTTTACAGTCCGGGATGAGTGAACCTGGCGGAGCAGGCCACGGTGCATTTGGTCTCCCGGCGCCCGCGATGCAAGAACTAACTGAAAGGGCAGGATTTACTCGTTTCCGTCAGCTAGATATCGAACACGCGATGAACAGCTACTACGAAGTGCGTCCTTGAAATAACAGATAGCACTGGATGAATTCAGCGGTGTTGAGACTTCGGCATATGCAGACCCTTCTGACTACGCTTCATGCATTGTTCGTAGTCAAGACAAAATATTGATCCTCAGGAGAAACGCCGATGAATGACTCAATGGTTGCGCAACAGTCAACTGATGACTCGACTCTCATCCACGAAGAACCCGATTACGAAGTCGTGGTGATTGGGGCTGGGGTCGGCGGCATCTATCAGATCAAACGATTAATTGACTTAGGCGTGAATGCGACGGTTCTGGAAGGAGATCCGGATTTGGGGGGTACTTGGTATCGGAACCGTTACCCAGGAGCCCGCTTTGATTCTGAAAGCTTTACCTACGGGTACTCATGGGATCAAGAGGTCCTTGATCAATGGCATTGGAAAGAAATGTTCTCGCCCCAGCCTGAGACTCTGAAGTATCTGAACTTTGTTGCGGACAAATTCGGGTTACGAGACCACATGCAATTCAACTGCTATGTCGAAAAGATGATTTTTGACGAAAATGCGTGCGTTTGGAGTTTGTCGCTTAAAGATGGCCGAGAGATCACAAGTCGTTTCGTCCTGACTGCTATAGGCCTGCTTTCGGTACCAACCCTGCCGCGTATAGAGGGAATCGACAGCTACAAAGGCGAAGCGTTCCATACCTTTGATTGGCCCAAGGAGCCACTCGACCTCGAAGGTAAGCGCGTAGCGGTAATTGGCACAGGAGCAACGGCTATTCAACTCATACCTGAAGTTGCCAAGGAAGCAGAACATCTGACCGTCTTCCAAAGAAGAGCTAACTGGGCAGCGCCGTTAAACAACAGCGAAATTTCTGAAGAAGAGATGACAGAAATCCGGAAACGGTATGACGAAATCTTTGCCACCTGCGCCCGGACTCCCGGTGGATTTGAACACGAACCGGATCGTCGCGGGTTTTACAGTGTGCCCGAAGAGGAACGACGCGAACTGTGGGACCGCCTATATGACGGACCAGGTTTTGGTATTTGGCTCCAAAATTTTGTCGAGATCTTTATGGACGAAGATGCGAATGCAGAATTCTCTGAATACATAGCCGAACGAATCCGCGCACGGGTTGACGATCCTGAATTGGCAGAAAAACTCATTCCCAAAGACCATGGTTTTGGAATACAACGTGTTCCTCTGGAAACTAACTATTTTGAGGCCTATAACCGAGACAATGTGTCATTTGTAGATGGGAGCGAGACCCCGATACAGAGGATCACAGAGACCGGTGTGCAAACCAGCGACGAGCACTACGAGTTCGATGTGATCGTATATGCGACAGGATTTGACGCATTTACGGGTGCATTCGACAGAATCGATATCCGTGGGGTTGATGGCCAATCATTGCGTGACAAATGGTCGGAAGGGCCGGTGACCTACCTAGGGTTGCTCGTTCATGGTTTTCCGAACTTGATCATGATTTCTGGCCCCCAAACAGCAGCCACCAATTTTCCTCGAGGAGCTGAGTTAGCTGTCAACTGGGCTACCGAACTGTTGGAACACCTTTGGGATTCGAACAAGGGTCGTATTGAAGCAACGCCGGCCGCGGAGCAGAGCTGGTTCGACCATGTCGCAAAAATGTATGAACCATTCTTGTTGAGAAAGGCTCAAAGTTGGATCACTGGATACAACTCAAACCTCGATGGACACGAGTACGGCAAGACCCGCTACAACATTTATAACGGCGGTGGACCGAAATATGCCGATCGACTGCAGGAAGAAACTCAAGAAGGATATTCAGGAATAAGCATCGAATAGTGCCCGTGACGGGCACTATTCGTGGTTAGTGGAGGTGGCGGGAATCGAACCCGCGTCCCCCGGCGTTTCAATGAGTCTTCTCCGAGCGCAGTCGCTTTGTTAGTTGTCGGGTTGCAAGCTGGTAGCGACCCCAGACCAAACAACCGTATCCGGCTAAAAGTCCCCGCAATCACACCGACGATGACTGAAGGCAAGCCTCTCAAATGAGGACCACCGCTACCCGAGAGGCTGAGGCAGTGGGGTCGTTACCCGATACCTAAATTAGGCAGCGAGCGCCAGGTCATTAGTTTTGACATTGGCGTTTGTAAATGTTCCGGCTCTTTAACGTGGCTCCGGAGACCACGGCTCGCTTCTCTCATATCAACCGTCGAAGTCGAAACCGATCACCCCCGTGATCCGTCCAGATCAGGGTCTGGACCTTCGTAGTAGCGTACCGGCGAGAGCCGCACAGTAGATGCAAACGAAGACAGGCAGTCGTAGTGAACCGCTCATTGCCCAATCGTGTGAAGACGGCCTAGCGGTTTCGGCGAGACATCGCTCGGCGAGCTTCAAGGTCACTTTCGCGTTTCCTAATTGCCTGCCTTTTGTCGTATTGGCGGCGGCCTTTAGCGAGAGCCAATTCCAACTTCGCCCGGCCATCTCGAAAATAGACAGATAGCGGGATGAGTTGAAGCGGCTCCTGTTCAGTTCGTGCCCGCAGTCGATCAATTTCAACGCGATGTAAGAGCAGTTTTCGTGGACGGTCCACAACGTGACCATTTTGTGCAGAAGAGTGACTCCAGGGCGAGATTTGCATGCCGAGAATCCACATTTCGCCATTGCGTACCCTTCCGAAAGCTTCAGCAAGCTGCACTGACCCT
Organism: Acidimicrobiales bacterium MED-G01; assembly: GCA_002457435.1. Classification (GTDB taxonomy): domain Bacteria; phylum Actinomycetota; class Acidimicrobiia; order Acidimicrobiales; family Poriferisodalaceae; genus MedAcidi-G3. The sequence goes on from NTLA01000008.1 coordinate 40,680, forward strand.
TCACGGAGCGATTTCACTTCGCTCCCTTGCAGCACTAGCCCACACTCGTAAGTGTCGAGCAGGTCGTAGTTAGCTCGGGCGCGCCTGTTCGAAGCAACAATCTTCCGATCACTATCGCCATCACCGCTCATATAGAGAAGGGTATCGGCACGCCGTCCGGTGTTGAATCGCTGTTGAAGCACACAACTGGTAACTACGCTCTCAACGAATGGACAACATCACGGCATGAATACTGAAACGAGAATTACCGTGTGGCTCCCGAGTGTCCTTCGTGCGCATACCGGTGGAGAGTCACGGGCCCTGTTGAGTGGCTCCAATGTGAGTCAGATTTTGATCGAGTTGGTTCATCGTTATCCAGCACTTCGAACCCACTTACTTGACGACCAAGGAATGTTGTACCCGTTCATAACCATTTTCCGGAACGAAACGAATATTCGCGATTTACGATTCTTGGACACAGAACTTGATGATGGTGATGAGGTACGAATATTGCCAGCGGTAGCCGGTGGGTAGAGCAAAGCTCGCGAAGTCGAGCTGCAATTGTTCCGACGAGGCGCTGAATTGGGAGTCTGAGAGATAATTTTTCGCTTCGCTCACACCGAGTCACAGGCGAGCGTAGCCTTAACCATGTGACGGGACTCTCACTGACTGTTCTTGGATGCTCGGGAAGTTACGCTGCTGCAGGTGAGGCATGTAGCGGATATCTCGTTCAATCCTCTGAGACGAATCTCTGGGTTGATTGTGGTCCTGGCACCCTTGCTAATTTGCAACAAAACCTTGACCTGAACGAGGTCGACGCCATCGTCGTTTCACATCATCACCCTGACCATTGTGCGGAGCTTCCGGTCGTGTACAACGCCTACAAGTACTTCACATCTATTTCCGAGCTCAGAGTGATATCGACATCTGATGTGAGGCGTGTAACTGACGCATTTCAACCGGATGGGGATAGCAGCGATTTCTTTAATTGGGAGATAGTCGGCGATGGTTCGGTTGCTGAAGTAGGAGATATCTCGATCTGTTTCTCGCAGACTGACCACCCAGTGGAGACTCTCGCTATGCGATTTAGCTGCGGAGAGGAATCGATTGTTTACACCTCAGACACGGGTAAGAACTGGTCGATTTCCGAATTAGGTTTTGACGCCAACATTGTTATAGGGGAGGGCACGCTTTTGGATGGCACGGCTGACCCCGCTATTCCACATATCAGCTGTCGACACCTGGCACTAGAAGCAAACGAAGCGGGGGCAAGACAGCTCATCGTTACCCACGTCCCACCGGGATCGGATCCGTCGAAACATCTTGAGGAAGCATCGGCTGTTTTTGAGGGCAGGGTTGAACTAGCAACCACAGGCCGTACCTTTTCAGCCACAAACAACTAAAGGAAATTCAATGCGCGTCGATGGCAGAGCCAATGATGATTTACGTCCTATCTCGTTCGAACGTAATTTCACCGACCAGACCCCAGGGTCGGTGCTTGTGAGCTTCGGCCGTACCAAGGTTCTGTGCACAGTGTCTATTGACGACGATGTTCCACGATGGATGCGAGGCAACGGAGAAGGTTGGGTTACCGCCGAGTACGCGATGCTTCCCGGATCTAGTGGAGAACGCGTTGGCCGCGAAGCAAAAAAAGGAAAACAAAAAGGTCGCACACTCGAAATCGAGAGACTCATCGGACGTGCCCTAAGAGCTGTCTGCGACATGAAGGTTCTCGGTGAACGCGAAGTGACTGTTGACTGTGACGTTCTGCAAGCGGATGGCGGTACCCGAACAGCATCAATTTGTGGTGGATACGTCGCCCTCCATGATGCGTTTAGTCGCCTAGTTGATGACGGAACTTTGCGCGAGCATCCGCTGACTGACTACTGCGCGGCGATTTCCGTGGGCATAGTGGGAGAAGATCTCTGTTTGGATCTGCCATACACCGAAGACGCGGGCGCCGAAGTTGATATGAACGTGGTGATGACAGGTACCGGAAAGTTCGTCGAAGTGCAAGGCACGGCCGAAGGAGAGCCGTTTGACAGCGAGCAGCTAGATGGGTTGCTTCGCCTGGCAGAAAAAGGCATTCACGAGATTATTGATCTTCAACGATCGACTCTGTCCGAAAACACAGATTGAAAGCCATGCGGTTGGTGATGGCTTCAGCCAACGCTCACAAGGCTAAAGAGATAGCCGAGATCCTTAGCGGTCATGACATAGAGCCACGGCCCCATGATCTAGAAGACGTCGTTGAAAACGAGAAAACTCTTGAAGGTAATGCCCGACTCAAGGCAGTCGCTGTCTGCAACCAAACTGGTTCCCCGGCAGTGGCTGACGATACAGGCCTTGAGGTTGATGCGTTAGAAGGCCTACCAGGAGTGCGGAGTGCACGTTTCGCCGGAGAGTCAGCAACTGATGCCGAGAATCTATTGAAGCTGCTAGAAGAAATGCGAGAAGTTCCCGACGGCGAACGCACGGCACGTTTTCGTACTGTGGCGTTAGTGGTCTTCCCTGACGGACACGAAATTTTGGCGCACGGTTTAGTAGAAGGAGCTATTACCTCAAGCCCCAGTGGCGTTGGCGGTTTCGGCTATGACTCCATTTTTGTCCCGGAGGAAGGCGAAGGGCTGACCTTTGCCGAAATGGAACCAGAAGCGAAGAACATCATTAGTCATCGCGGCAGAGCATTTCGTTCACTAGCGAAGATGTTGGGGGACTGATCACCAGTGGCGTAAATCGATATCCCATTGGTCTATCACTTCGCCTTTAGAGACCAGATGAAGTACCTGGTGCTTCGCCATCGTTGGGTCGATGTGAGCTGGAATTAGAGAAACCCGATCTCCAACTTGTAATGACTCGTCTGGGACGAGATTGGTGTGCTCGTCAGAACAAAACAAGATTTCTCCGTCTACCCAACTCGGGTTGCCGTGATCCATCCCTTGAGCTTTAAGACCAGCGTCGCAGACAGCAAACTTGTCAGCCACTGACACAATGGTTGACTGCAGGAATAAACCTTGTCTAAAGGGCTGGTCGGTTTGTTCGGTATACGCGGTGTCCATGAGAACGTATGACCCAGCCTGAATCTCATTAGCCCAAGTGTTGATTGCATGAGTCCCGGTCCCACCACCGGTTATCAGCTCACCACCAACCAAGCTATGAGCCTCTAGGAGTCGTTCCATTGCCGCTTTTACCAGCTCGCGACGGCGATCGATGTCTACGACGCCCATCGCGTGTCCTTCGTAACCCATAACTCCACGCACCGCGATATTCGAAGCGCGAGCACGATTGGCAAGTTCAGCGGCTTCGTCGACTTCACATCCGCAACGAAATCCGACACGGATATCTATGACACATTCTCTTATGCCGGCTTCGGCAGCGGCATCGATAGTCGCTTCACTATCAACGGCAACCGTTACCCGCGCGTTCGTAGCCGCCATTGCTGCGAGCCGGTTTACGTCAACTGTTTCATTTGCCAGGAGCAGATCGTCGCCTAGGCCCACCTTCGCTAAACCCATGACTTCTCGAGTGGTAGCGCATGTAAAACCTAGATGACCCGCGTCGTGCTGAAGTCGAGCAAGAGCGCTTGTTTTATGGGCTTTGACATGTGGACGCAGCCGATTTCCTGGCAATCGCTTGGCCATCTCGGCAATGTTGGATTGCAGAACATCAACGTCGGCCCACAACGCCGGGGTCGGAAGCTCATCAATATGCATGCAATGAGCCTACGACGGACCAAGGTGCCGCCGCTGACAGCAGATAACCTCCAAGTTATGTCAGAGCTTAATTCCGCTAGTGCGCTGTCCACTGGAATCCCAACTGGCCCCGGTGAGATATACAACCGGTTACTGAATGACCGAATCGTTTTTCTTGGTACCGAAGTAGACGATGAAATAGCGAACATTCTTTGCGCCCAGATGCTGTTCCTAGAAGGCCAAGACCGAGAAAAAGACATCTGGTTGTACATCAACAGCCCCGGTGGTTCCGTGACCGCAGGCATGGCCATATACGACACAATGCAGTTTGTCTCATGTGATGTTGCCACTGTATGCATGGGTCTCGGAGCCTCAATGGGCCAATTCCTGCTAACAGCGGGGGCAGCAGACAAAAGGTATTGTCTGCCACACGCTCGAGTGATGATGCATCAACCTTCAGGTGGAGTAAGAGGACAGGCCTCAGACATAGCGATCCAAGCTGAACAGATGGCATATATCAAGCGGCTGATGGCTGAACGAATAGCACTACACAGCGGACAAGAGGTCGATCAAATTCAGATAGATAGCGAACGGGACCGCTGGTTCACATCTGAAGAAGCCAAAGAGTACGGACTCTGTGATCATGTGATCGTTAAACGAGGCGAGATAATTTAGCGTCGCTAAGTCTGCTCATGGAGCAGGACTGCAGGTGCGAGCCACAAATGCGGAGAGCTTTTCCACCGACTCCGACAACTCATCGTCAAATTCTTGTCTAGCAGCCCCAATAGCCGCTGACCGCTCTAACGGGTCATCTGAGCTGGTGTTGCTGACAGCGTTCGTTAACGCCAATAAAAAAGCAGCTACGACCTCTGCCTCCCGAAGGATTTCCTGAGGTGCCTCTTTGGCTACGCGCGCCGCTTGTGCTGCAGTCTGAGTTAAAGCGCCTCTGGTTGCCGCATCATCTGAAGGAGAGACCTCTGCACTAAGCGCATCGACTTTCTGTAATTCTGCTGAAGCTTCACAGAATGAGGCTTCCTGGTTCGCAGTGCTACAACCGGCCACAACCATTGTCACGAAGACAGCGACGGCACAGCGCAGGATTGATGTCACCCCGATTGTGCTTCTGTAGCTATACGCCGAAGATCCTGAACTCCGTATTCAAGACCTTCCGCGTATTTGTACAGAGCGCTTCCAGAAACCAACACATTTGCCCCCGCAGCCGCAGCCCCGGAAATCGTTGAATCCGAAATTCCGCCGTCCACTTCAACATCGACGTCGTAGCCGCCTTCGTCTATGAGGTTCCGCAGCGAGGCTACTTTGGACTCCATGCTTGCAATGTAAGCCTGACCGCCGAACCCGGGATTGACCGTCATGACCAAAACCATGTCCAACATGTCTAGAACCGAAGCGACGGAATCCAGCGGAGTGGAAGGATTGAGCGCTGCAGCCGGGCTACATCCAAGATCTCTGATTCGCCCAAGAGTCCGGTGAAGATGAGGCGTTGTTTCGACGTGAACGATGACCATCTGACAGCCTGCTTCAACGTAGTTAGGAAGCATTTCATCGGGGTTGGTGACCATCAAATGAGCTTCGAACATGACGTCTACATGTTCTCGACAAGCCGCAATGACGTCGGGTCCAAAGGTCAGGTTGGGAACAAAATTTCCGTCCATCACGTCCCATTGAATCCGGTCAACGCCGGCTGCTTCGAGAGCAACGCACTCTTCCCCAAGTCGGGAAAAGTCGGCTGGTAGTACAGAAGGAACAATTTGGATAGGGCGATTCATGTAGTGGACCGTAGTCTGGGATTGATGTCTAAAAGGGTCAACATTTACGATCTAGCCGTCGGAGGCGAAGGAGTAGGCCGTTTAGAAGACGGACGAATCGTTTTCGTGGCTGGTGCTGCTGTTAACGATGAGCTGCAGGTTGAGCTGACCCAAGAGAAAAGTAGGTATGCGCGAGGGAGGATCGTCGAGATAATTTCAGCTGGCGAGGGTCGATGCGAACCATCCTGTCGGCACGTCCACAGAGGCTGCGGTGGTTGCGACTGGCAGCACTTGAGCGAAGATGCTCAGGCGGACGCAAAAATTTCCGTCGTTGAAGATTCACTCGTCAAGCTTGGTTCGATTGTTCCACCGGACGTCGGATACGTAGCTGGCCCACCCAAATCGAATTACCGGACGACTTTGCGAGTCGCGGTTGAGAATGGCAGGCCCGCATACCGGCGGTCGCGTTCGAACGAGTTGGTCCAAATTGACGACTGCTTCGTCGCCCATCCATTGATGGAAGACATTTTGGCTGAGGGATTCTTCGCAGACGCCGCTGAGGTGACGATCCGAGTCGGATCACGTACCGGAGACCGACTGGTGATGGGAGAGCCTCATGCAAAGAATTTCCGTGTACCAGATGATGTCAAAATCGTTGGAAGAGACCAGGCACGCAGGGGCGCAAATGCCTACATAGTTGAGGAGGCCGCTGGAATCGATTGGAAGATCTCTGCCCGGTCGTTCTTTCAGAGTTCCCCCGAAGGCGCGGAGATATTGACGGCGCTAGCAGCAGAATGGTTGACGGTGCACGATGTGGGTGAGCAGGTTCTAGTCGACCTATACGCGGGGGTGGGCCTATTTTCCGGCACGGTCGGTGACTGGTTTGAAAAGGTTACAGCGGTTGAATCTTCAGTTTCCGCTACCAAAGACGCCGCTCACAATCTGGGACCGCATGTGTCTATCCATCGAAGTCAGGTTGAACGGTGGGTTCCCGAACTTGCTGATGTAGTAATAGCGGATCCACCGCGCAGCGGACTACGAGCTGAAGGAGTAGAGCAGATTCGCAAGACTGAGGCGCCGCATGTTCTTCTCGTTTCTTGTGACGCTGGTGCCCTCGGAAGAGACGCCTCCTTGATGATTACAGCGGGATATGAACTCGACCAAGTCGATGTCGTAGACATGTTTCCTCAAACGAGCCACGTTGAAGTTGTCTCAGGGTGGATACGCAACAGCTGAGTAAAAATGTTTTGGTGCCCACTAAGTGGGCACCAAAACACATCGTTAATGAAGTGGAGTTAGTTCAGTCGCTCGACGATCATCGCCATTCCTTGGCCACCGCCAACGCACATAGATTCCAGTCCGAAGGTTTTGTCGGAGTCCTCTAGGCCGTTGAGTAGCGTCGTCATGATCCGGGCTCCAGTTTGACCGAACGGATGGCCAAGAGCGATTGCTCCGCCGTTCACGTTGAGTTGGTCAACCATATCGATTCCCAATTCATCGGCTGATGGAATGACCTGCGCAGCAAATGCCTCGTTGATTTCTACGAGGTCAATGTCGCTCATAGTCATATCTGCCCGAGCCAGAACACGTTTGATTGCCTCAATCGGGCCCAATCCCATAATTTCCGGGTTGAGAGCTGACACGGAGCTTGCAATTATTCGAGCCAAGGGAGTGATCCCTAACTCTTCAGCACGTTTGCGGCTCATCACCACAACGGCAGCAGCTCCATCATTAAGTGGGCAGGCATTGCCAGCAGTAACGCGCCCGTCAGGCCTGAATACGGGCTTCAACTGAGACACCGCGTCCAAGGTGACACCAGCTCGCGGACCATCATCTGCAGAGACAATGGTTCCGTCTGGCATGGTAACCGGTGTGATGTCCATTTCGAAGAAGCCCCGGCTAATTGCAGCCTCGGCCTTGTTTTGGCTCATCACCCCGTACTCATCCATTGCCTCGCGGCTCACACCTTTGAGTTCAGCTACATTTTCAGCAGTCTGGCCCATAGCGATAAACAGGTCGGGAAGGCCCTCCGCTGGAGCCCAATCTCCGTGTCCACCCTCGGCACGTACCTTCGATCGTGCACCTGGTGCTTTGAAAATAGGGTTAGCGGTGTCGGGAAGGCTGTCGGCGTTTCCTTTCCCGTAACGGGAAACGCACTCAACACCAGCTGCAATAAACGCGTCACCTTCGCCCGCTTTAATGGCATGGGCGGCCATACGGATGGTCTGAAGTGAAGAAGAGCAGTAGCGGTTAACGGTCGTGCCCGGAACATCTCCCAGGCCCGCCAATACAGCAGTAGCTCGCCCGATGTTGAAACCTTGTTCTCCGCCAGGCGATCCGGTCCCCATGATGAGGTCTTCGATCTCTTCGGGAGGAAGTTCGGGGACTTTCTCCAAGACCTTGTTGACGATTTGAGCGCTGAGATCGTCGGGCCTGATCTCGGTCATAGAGCCTTTAAAGGCTCGACCAATCGGACTACGGGCTGTTGCAACTATGACCGGGTCGGTCGAGGCGTCGGTACTCATTTGGGTCCCTTCATACAGGATTAGCGACTGCGGAAACACTACCCCCACTTTGGAGGTAAATGCCTATTTGTCTGTCCACCTCTACCATCAACTCAATGGTTATCCCCAACTACGCTCATGGTGTCGGCCCTCCCGGTGAATTACCGATGTCGGTAACGACTCTCGGGTTGGTGGCAGCGGCAGCTCTCATGATCTCCTTCGCAGCCTTGGTGTCAGGGTGGCAACAGCCGCTGTTTCCGAAAGCAGGATCGGGCAGTTCGTTGCTGGTGATCACTTCCGTGGCTGGGAGAGTCGGCTTGATTTTGGGTCGAGCTCTAGGTGTTTTGTTGCTCGGCACAGCTTTGGTCTCTTGTCTCTGGGTCGCGGATGACACCTTGGTCAATATTGCACCGCGGATAGTTTTTGTAGCTCTCTGGGTTTTCGTCCCCGTTGGATCAGCATTTCTGGGTGACTTGTGGCGTTGGATGAGCCCATTCGAAATATTGGCGGGCTTGCGGGATCGTCGGTTCAGCGACCGTGAGACCAAAGAGTGGAATCTGCATGCAGCCGCGACGTTGTTAGCAGGGTTTCTTTGGCTGGAATTGGCATATCACCAACCCGCCGGTAGGACTCCTTTGACCGTTCTGCTGTTTGTCTGGACCGCGTGGAGTGGAATCGGGGCATGTCTTAACGGCCGCGAGTGGTTGCGATCACATGACCCGCTAGCCGTTTTTGTTCGACTTGTGGCTTGCATGTCGCCGCTCCACGTCTCCGGTAACTCTTTGCGTTTTCGACGTCCTCTGGTGGGACTGGGTCAAATACCGGTTCAAAAGGGTCTAGCCGCAGTGGTGCTTGTAGTTCTTGGAGGCACCTCGTTTGACGGGTTATCGAGGACCAGTTGGTGGAGCGACATTATTGGAGGTCGTACCGGCTGGAACGCCACAGTTTTCAACACGGTGGGGTTGCTATTTTCGATGTCGTTGGTTACGGCACTGTTTTTGGGTTGTGTGCGATGGATGCAGCGACGAGATGGGAATGATGACGCCGATTTTGAAGATGGATTCGCGCTCTCGCTGGTTCCGGTAGCTGTTGGCTACGCCGTTGCGCACTACTTCGGAATGGCTGTCTTTGAAGGTCAGCAGTTGTTCATACAAATGAGTGACCCATTCGATCGCGGGTGGAACCTGTTCGGAAGCGCTGACGGATACATCAACTATCGCGTTGTAGGGCCAACAGCTATGGCGGCAATTCAGGCGTTTGGAATAATCGGAGGACATCTTGCTGGTGTCATGGTTGGACATGATCGGGCACTTGCCACACTCCGCAAAAAGGATGACGTAACGGGTCAACTGCCTCTAGTGATACTTCTTGCTTCGTTGACCGCTATTGCCTTGGTCCTGCTTGTAGAGGCCTAACTTTGCGGGCGTCGAAATAGCCGCAAAACAGCTTAAAGACCTATCGTGACGTTTCCCGTCGCTAATTTCGGCCTTAGACGCTTTGAAGTGCCTGCCACACTGCCTGCGGAGTGCAGGGCATATCTACGTGTTCCACACCCAAGTGGGCGACAGCATCACACACTGCGTTATGCACTGCGGGTGTGGAGCCGATAGTGCCGGACTCGCCAATGCCCTTAGCGCCCAGTGGATTTCTTGGGCTTGCGGTCTCGGTGTTGGAAACCTCGAAGCTAGGTAGTTCAGCAGCGGACGGCATCAAATAATCCATGAGGCTTGCTGTTACGGGGTTGGCGTCCTCGTCATACTGGACGTGTTCCCACAACGCCTGAGCGATTCCTTGAGCGATACCGCCATGTTGTTGTCCATTGACCAACATGGGATTGAGAATGGTGCCACAGTCATCAACTGCTATGTGTCGCAACAAATCAACCTCCCCGGTCTCTCGGTCAATTTCTACAACCGCAACATGCGAACCAAACGGGTATGTTGCGTCGCTGCCGTCAAAGTCGAGCTCGTGAGCAAGTCCACCTTCGATTTCTTGCTCAACCGCAGCGCTTGCTAGATCAGCCCAACTAATAGATTTTGCGGGAACTCCAGCGACTTGGAGGGCACCTTCGCCGACCACGATGTCCTCGGCGCTGGCTTCCAACAAACTGGCGGCAAGCTGCTTGCCTTTTTCAAGAACTACTTGCGAAGCTTCATAGATAGCTGAGCCGCCAGCTTGCAGAGAGCGAGACCCTAAAGTTCCGGCTCCTCTAGCGACCTCCTCGGTGTCGGCGTCGACGTGGTTGACTTCGTCCATTGGTATACCGAGGACGTCGTTGACGATCATTGAAAACGCGGTGTCATGACCCTGTCCATGCGAACTTGTTCCAACTTTGATGGTTGCCGAACCGTCATCATTAATTTCGCAGCTTCCGTATTCGACGTGCAGGCCGATCGGCGCAGTGACCTCGACATAAGAGGAGACTCCGATGCCGAGGAGCTTGGGATCGTCTGATTCTCGCCGCCGTGTTTGTTCGGCGCGTAGATCTGCGTATCCGGAGGCTTCAAGAACTGCGTCCAAGGAGCGTTCATATTCTCCGGAGTCGTAGTTGGCGCCGACCAGGGTCGTCAGTGGGAAAGCGTCGGGTTGTAGGTAATTCTTTCGACGTAGCTCCGCCGGGTCCATGCCAATAGCGTTCGCTGCTTTGTCCAGAATTCTTTCAACCATTTGAGTTGCTTCTGGTCGACCAGCTCCGCGATAGGCACCGATGAAAGTTGTGTTCGTTACTACTGACTGAGCGAAGAAATCTATAGCGGGGATGTTGTAGACAGCTTGACTAAGTTGCATCGTGAGCATGGGAAGAATCGCACCGATAGCGGGGTAGGCGCCAGCATCTGCTACGACTCTCGCTTTTAGACCAACGATAGAGCCGTCGTTGTTGACTCCCAGTTCGGCGTTCATCACCATGGCCCGACCTTGCGCCATGGCCAACATGTTTTCGCCGCGTTGTTCAGTCCACTTGACTGGTGTGTCGAGTTCTTGGGCTGCTTTAGCGCAGAGTATGTGTTCGATATAAAGACCGGCCTTTGGGCCGAAACCGCCGCCAACCCATGGAGCGATTACTCGTAAATTCTCCGGCTCCAAACCAATGTTGGGGGCAAGACCATCGCGAAGTCCGTGAGCAGTCTGCGTTGAGGCGTAGAAGGTCATGGAGTCACCTTCAGGGATAGCAACGCACCCGTTTGGCTCCATCGGTACTCCTGCAAGACGTTGCGTCACTATTCGTTGGCTCACCACAGCGTCGGCACCCTCGTTTACATCAGGGCCGTCGTACTCGTTGCCGATTGCGAAACAGACGTTGCTTTCGGCGCCTTCCCAAAGGATGTCAGCGCCGTCGCCAAGAGCTGCTTCAATGTCAGCATTAGCTGGAAGTGGGTCGTAATCAACGATGACCTGTTCTGCTGCGTCAACGGCCGCCGAGTGACTTTCAGCCACTATCGCCGCGACTATGTCGCCGACGAAACGTACTCGACCAACCGCTAGCGGCGGCCGGTTCATGGACGGATCCATGAACTCTGATTGGTTGGTAGCCTCCATGCTCAGGTTGTCTGAGGTGTAGACGGCTAATACGCCTGGCATGTTGACAGCTTCGCTCGTATCAACCTCGAGAAGTGAGGCATGAGCCATAGTCGAGCGAACAAAAACGATTTGAGCTGACTCTATGTCTAGGTCATCTACGTAATCGTTGGAGCCAGTTAGTAACCCTGGATCTTCTTTTCGAGTAACTGCGTTGCCTAAAATCGACCCTTGTGCTGCCATGATCATCCCTCATCTGACGTGCGTGCTTCGGAGCAGCAACGACACTACACCGAGGTACCACACCAAGCGTCATCGAGGACATTTTTGCTGCGCCCAACGGGTTCTAAATGGTCAATCCTGACTTTCAAACCAAGTATTCAGGAGATCGGCTGAGCGAGTCGGATCTTCACACATCCACCAGTGGCCAAGCCCATCTAAGACAGCAACTTCCGCCTTACACCTCTCTGCAGCGCGGCGGTGAAGTTCTTCGCCGCCTGTATAGGCATCTTCTGTGGCGATTATGCATAAGCCAGGTCGCTGAGACGCTGCCGGAAGATCGTCACCTAAATTTCCTACAACTGGTTGAGCTGCGCTTCTGTAGAGCCCCAAAATCGCTTTGCCCATGTCGTCGTTGACCCAAGGAGCGACCTTCTCAGCTACCGACTCGCCCATCCCCAGTTGAGCGAAAAAGACCGCTCTCTCCGCATCAGAAAAGTCGGTCATCGATTTGACAGCAGCTTCCCCATCGGGGCTTTGCCAACTCTGGGCGGCGTCATGCCATACGTAGTCATGATTGAAAATTCCGATTATGTCGGTGCACCATGACCGAATTAAGTCTGGGCGAGTCATAGCTAAACGTATGACGTGGCCTCCACCCCAGTCATGGCCAACCAAATCGATAGGACCATCGAGATGCTCGAGTTCAAGTGCGAGCCATTCCAGGTATCCGTCGCTGGTGACATCAAAACCTTCAGGAAGCAAACTGCCGAAACCGGGCGGGGAAAGAGCGATGACGTCATCTCGCCCAAGTTCAGTGCGAAGAGGACCCCAGATGGCCTCTGTTTCGGGGTTGCCGTGTACTAAAACGACTGTCATAGGCACTCCTTTGTAGCGCGAGACATCGTAAACCGAACCTATTACACAGGCGGCCGTTCTTTGGCTAGGTTCTCGATCACTTCGGATGAAGGCAATGCAGCGAGGGTTTGAGGGGTCACATAAATCTTACGATCCCGTGATCCTCCACCCACGATGACTTTGGGGCAACTCAGCAGCCGACTGTCGATCCAAATAGGAAGCGATTCCGGTAAACCGAACGGAGTTACACCGCCAATGGTCATCCCGGTTATCGCCTCGGTTTCCTCGGGTGACGCGAACGACGCCTTTTTGACCTCAAGCTTCTTTCGGACGACTTTATTTACGTCAACCTGGGTGGTGGCCAAAACCACACAAAGGGCGTACAAGCGTGGTTCTGCCTTGCCGACGACCAGGATCGCGTTGGCACTCTCGTCGAGTTGGTAGCCGTACTGTTCGCAGAATTGAGCGGTGTCGGCGAGTTCGGGTGCACATTCGATTATCTGATAATCGGCTGTTAGCCCTTTGAGTATTTCTATTACCTGGTCCGTCACGGATTCGTGGCGGTCTGGTTTTGACGACCTCGAACTACTTCGGTAGCCACGACATCAACGTCTCCCAGGCTTTGAGTTATCACGACTCCGTAGTCTCGCCGGGCAGCTTCGGTTGAAACTACTCCATCTTGTACATCTCGCAGAACCAATTCAGGGTCTCGGTGAAACGGATCTCCCCACCCGCCGCCGCCTGGGGTTTCGGCGATCATTTTGGCAGGACCAAGCTTGGTTACCCCGTACTTAGGTGGAATGAAGGCTGCGCCGTCGACCTCTTCATTGGCTGGGACTATCCATTCCAAGCCGACGCCGCCCGTTCCGCCTCCTTCTACGCCATGACCACTCGGAGTGTCGAGGCCTTCAGCTCGGAATGACCAAATAGCAGGTTCAAGAATGTCGGCCTCGTAGCGAACTCCTGTGCCCCCGCGCATTTCGCCGGGTCCGGCGTTATCGCAACGCTGTTCGTGGCAGATATATCGGACGGGGTAGTGCTGTTCGTGGAATTCTAGGTTGGGTATATCAAGACCGCCCAAGCTGATTAGGTGACCCATTTGAGCGAAGCCGTCTCGTTCGGCTGTAGCTCCCGGTGTCCCCATAGCGTGCCACTGGTACATCACCCACGTCGTTCCGTCATCTCTTTTACCGGCGACGTGCCCATGCATAGTTTTTGACCAACCTGCGCAAGCCCTCGCTGGGTCAGCGGCAGCTAAAGCCTGCCAGACCGCGATAACGATTTCGTGGGCCACATAGACCGTGTTCATCGTCATTGGTGCTGGTGGTAGCGCGTTCACGATTGACCCCTCGGGTGCTTTTATGGTCAAGCAGCGATAGGTCCCTTCATTTCTGGGAATGCTTGTATCAAAAAATGATGAAATAGCTAGATACACCGAGGAATAGGTATTGGCGACCGAACTGTTCTTGAAGCCTTCGATTTGGGGGTCAGTCCCTGCGAAGTCAGCGATTATCTCGTCGCCGCTGACGGTCAGTTCTACTCTTACGGCAATGTCAACCTTTCGGAAGCAGTCGTTGTCGGTGTGGTCTTCTCCAAAGTAAACGCCGTCCGGTAGCTCCGTTATGGCTGTACGCATTCGTCTGTCAGCGTGGTCAAGAACACCATCCAAATAGGAAAGATACGCGTCGACTCCGAGTTCGCTGGCAAGAGCGATTACCCGTTCGCCTCCAATTTGAGTGGAACCAAGCATCGCCAGAAGATCGCCGTCAAGTAATTCAGGCGTTCGGCAATTGATCAGCAATAATTCCCACAGGTCTTCGCGGACGCGACCTTCCTCTATAAGTCGCATAACGGGGAGACGGATTCCCTCTTGCCAAATTTCGGTGGCCTCAGGGTTGTATGTGCCTGCCAGGCCCCCTCCAATATCGGACTGGTGAGCCCTGTTGCAACAGAAACCTGCCAGCACAGGTGTATCCGAACCGACAAAAATTGGTCGAGCAATTACCCAATCCGGAAGGTGGTTGCCGCCAGCAACATAAGGGTCAGATAACAGGAATACATCTCCGACTTTCAGGTCATGACCGTATTTGGCGAGCAACGCCCGCACAGCGAAGCCCCCTCCGCCGGTGTGAATTGGGATGCCATCAGCGTTTGCGACCAGAGTTCCGTCAGGCGTCGTTATGAAACAACTGAAGTCATGGCTTTGACTGAAAATCGTGCTTCGAGCGGTTCGGGTCATAACCCAACCCATGTGGCGACTGATCTGATCAAGACGATTTTGCATCAGCGCCAACACCACCGGATCAAGTTCGCCGGAATGATGCTGCAATGAATCTTCGGTTTGTGCGACTTCGATAAAGAAGTCGCCGGAATCATCGACCCACAGACGATCACCGGGTCGCGCAACCACAGTAGTGGTCGCCTCCTCAATCAGTGATGGACCTTCGAGGCTGTCACCAGGAAGAAGCATCGAGCCATCGTGTATTGCCGTTTCAATCCACCCTTCCCCTGGAAACCATACTGAACGCCGGTCAATGGGTTCGGGAACACCTTGGGACGGAGCGCCTGCTGCCATCTCAACCTCTCCAGTCGACCCGCGAGCCGTCAACCGCAGGGAAGAAAGCATGATTGTTCCGTCTTCCTGAGCGTGACCATACAGGCGCCGATATTCAGCTTCGAAAGCTGATCGGATGAGATGCGGGTCGAAGTCATGACCGTCGACCGGAACTCGTATGCTCCAAAGTTGCCCCGGGTGGTGAAGTTCAAGCTCATGGTTAAGAGCTACCTCACCCTCATCGAATCCCTCTGCAGCCATCACGGCAAGGGCTCTCATTGTCAAAGCGTCGAATCCTTCAACCAGAGTGTCGACCGGCAGTTCGTCCAGGGGACCAAGCAAGAATCTTGTGAAGTCCTGCCTGACGTCGGCATGGAGCATTCCGATTGCGCAAAGGGCTCCCGCATCGCGAGGTACGTGAACTCGGGCGCATCCCAATCCTGCGGCGACGCTTGCCCCATGCATAGGCCCGGCGCCGCCAGCTGCGACGAGAGTAAACCTTCTTGGAGAGTGCCCTCGCTCAATTGAGATGTGTTCGACAGCACTCAAGAGATGTTGTTCGACAAGTTCGATGATTCCCGCTGCAGCATCTTCGATGGACATCCCCAATTTTTGAGCGACATGGACGTCAATAGCTTCTCGGGCGGCGTCAAGATCTAGGTCCAGAGTCCCACCGGCTGACTTACCCGGCCGTAAACGACCAAGAACTAAATGAGCATCAGTGACTGTTGGAAGGGTTCCGCCGCCTCCATAACACGCTGGACCCGGGTCGGCACCAGCGCCTTCAGGGCCAACGAATAGCAGTCCGGCATCATCGACCCCAGCGATGGTTCCGCCTCCCGCTCCAATGGTGTGTATATCGATAGCAGGCGTGGAGACGTGGTAGCCAGCGATGTCAACGTCATCACGCGTCGCAACTTCACCGTTGGACATCAGGAGTACGTCACATGAAGTGCCTCCTATCTCCATAGAGATGAGGTTCCCCTTGTTCTCTTCAGCGACGCCGGCTTGATCTACGGATCGGCGGTACAAATTGAGCGCACCCACCGCAGCAGCTGGACCGCTGAGCAAAAGGTTGACAGGTTTACTCGCCAACTGGTCAACCGAAGCTGCGCCGCCGTTGGACTGGACTAGCAAAATTGGTCGCGGGAGACCTTCAGCAACCAATTCAGCGTCAAGAGAGCGAAGGTACTTAACGATTCGAGGTGACAGGGCGGCATTTACTACAGCCGTAGAAGTTCGCTCGTATTCACCCATGAGAGGTGAAACTTCAGCTGAACAGGTCACCCATTCTTTAGCCCATTTCTGACGGATGAGGTCAGCCAGCTGCTGTTCGTGGCGGTCATCCACAAAGCTGTTCATTAAGGCAACCGCAATGACATCAACTTCTTGATCGTTGAAGTCGGCAAGAATGTCGTCGACCGACGACATGTCGAGCGGTTGATACTCGGTGCCGTCTGCATCTATTCGACCTGGTACCGCGCGACGAAGATGACGAGGAACAAGAACCGGGGCATACGGTTCACGGTGATTCCACTGATCGGCACGCAAACCTCGTCGAATTTCTATGCTGTCCCTGAAGCCCTCAGTAGCAACAAGTCCAACTCGGGCCCCTTTTCCCTCAAGCATCGTGTTCGTGGCGATTGTCGACCCGTGAACGAAAAGTGAACAATTGCTCAAGATCTCCGATTTCGGTAAGCCTAAATCGACTGAGATCCGCTGAACCGCAGCGAGCACACCTTCGCTTGGGTCCGAAGGGACAGAGGGAACTTTGGCAACCCAAGCATGACCGCTGGAATCGGCGAGGACGAGATCAGTAAAAGTCCCCCCTACATCGACTCCAATACGCCATGGAGGAACAGGCCTATTCATTGGCAACGAACTTGATTCAGACTGACTCATAGGTATTGATCATCGCGCGCTTTGACCTGCGAGACTATAGAAATGGGAAGCAACTACCCTGCAGCGACCTCTCGCTCCGCAGAACTACATGATCGTGGCAAGTCTGTGATACCCGACGGAGTGTCCAGATCAACAGTAATAATCCGGCCCCATCCGATCTATGTCGATCACGCGCAAGGGGCCTGGGTCACCGATGTTGACGGCAATCGCTATTTAGATTGCAACAACAATTTCACTTCGATAATTCTGGGACATGCAGATCCTAAAATTGAATCTGCCGTCCGCAAGCAGCTGGCCAGTGGAACGGCTTTTTCAATGGCGACGGAGTCCGAAATTCAGCTAGCGGAGCTGCTGTGTGATCGAGTAGCCAGTTGTGAACAAATCAGATTTTGTAACTCTGGCACTGAAGCTGTGATGGGTGCAATTAAAGCAGCAAGAGCTTTTACTGAGCGCCCCGCCATTATCAAAGTGGAAGGCAGCTACCACGGAACCTACGACCATGCAGAAGCCAGCCTTGGATCAGATCCTTCCAATTGGGGTTTACCGAATCGTCCGATGACAATTCCCTACGCTTCAGGTGCACCCGGCTCCTTGACCGATGAAGTAGTGATTGTCCAGTTCAACGACACAAAAGGAATGAGCGAAGCAATACAACGAGTTGGACCTCGACTCGCTGCGGTGTTACTAGATCCGATGCCTTCGCGGGTTGGGATGCCCACCCTCGACCCACTGTTCGTGGAGGCAATAAGAAATGAAACACGAGCGGTTGGCGCGTTGCTGATACTTGATGAAGTGATCTCACTTCGGCTGGGACCCGGCGGCGCGCAGGCAATCCACAACATAGATCCAGATCTCACAGCGATGGCCAAGATCATTGGCGGAGGTTTCCCGGTAGGAGCAATAGGGGGCAAGTCCCAAGTGATGGATGTTTTTGCCGCCGTCCACGGAAATCGAGCTGCTGTCCCTTCGGGAGGCACCTATACAGCCAACCCGATCACCATGACCGCCGGATTCGCATGTATGAGCCAACTCGACCAATCCAGTTTTGATCGTTTAGCGGACATAGGGATGCAGATTCGCGGAGGACTAACAGATCTCTTCGCCACCCTTTCGCTTGGTTGGCACGTAACAGGCGCTGGCTCGCTGTTTCGGATTCACCCTCACCAACGACTGATCAACAGTTACCGAGACGCACACTTAGATAGTGATGAGACAGCACTCATGGAGTTGCTGCAACGCCGGTTGCTTGAGCATGAGGTCTACTTCAGTTCATACGGAATGGGATGCATGAATCTGGCAACTTCAGATAGCGATATCGAACATTTCCACAAGGCCATGAACAAAGCGCTTACAGCCATCAGTAGTTGACAACAACTACGGTCTGTCTATGACCGATGACTTAATGCTCAAAAGTGCAGCAGAGCTATCTCGCCTCGTACATTCGCGCAAAGTCAGTTCTCGAGAACTACTGGAGGAAGCCATTGGGCGATATGAAGCTTTTAATCCCAAAGTCAATGCCGTCAGCGGACACCAGATCGAAGACGCTCAGCTAAAGGCAAATGAGGCAGATGAGGCGACAGCCCGAGGCGAATCCAACGGTCTATTCCACGGTCTTCCTGTGACAATCAAAGAGGCTTATGACTGGGTAGGTACGCCGTCAACATGGGGTAATCCCGAATGGGCTGACAATTTCCCTGATTCCAACAGCCCGTCAGTTGACCGTTTAATGGGTGCTGGAGCCATCATTTGGGCGAAAACCAACGTCCCGTTCATGTTGGGCGACTGGCAATCGTTCAACGAAATCTACGGCTGTACAAACAACCCGTGGGATCTCAATCGAACACCGGGTGGTTCCTCAGGAGGATCAGCCGTTTCTCTGGCCACCGGAATGTCAGCATTGGAGATTGGGAGCGACATCGGCGCCTCGATTCGAAACCCAGCGCACTACTGCGGTGTATTTGGGCATAAACCGACCATGGGTCTGATACCTCAAACGGGTCATGCTGCACCTGGAGTAGAAACAGTCGTTGATATTGCAGTGATGGGTCCGCTTGCTCGCAGCGCCAACGACCTGGATGACGCTCTTTCTGTGCTCGCTGGGCCAGACGGGTTTGACGCGAATGGGTATCGAATTGAACTACCCGAACCAAACAAAAAATCGCTTACCGACTACAAAGTTGGCGTGTTGCTCGACAGTCCGGCTTGCGCGACATCTACCGCCCTGATCGACCATTTACAGGAGACAGTTGATGATCTCGCAGGGTTAGGGGTCGAGGTGGTTCAGGCTGCACCTCAGATCGACCAGACCGAATTCTTTGAAAACTATTTGTTGTTGCTGCGAGCGACAAATGGTGTGTCGATAGGAGATGAGGCGTTCAACAGGGCCTTACCGGGTCACGAAGGCTGGGAACGGGGGGAACGTAGCTACAGAAATCTGATTGATCATGCAGCACATATGACTCACCGGGAGTGGTATGCGCTGCATCAGCAGCGAGAGTTGTATCGGAGAGATTGGTCGACCTTCTTCGAAGACTTTGATCTGCTCTTGTGTCCGGCAGCTGCGTCGACGGCTTTTGTGCATGATCATGAAGGAGAACGCCCCGATCGCACCATTGAAGTTGATGGTCGACAAGAACCCGTTGTCGACCAATTATTTTGGGCTGGTTGGAGTTGCAGCGTTTACCTGCCGAGCACAGTGGCACCAGTAGGTCTCATCGATGGTCTGCCTGTTGGATTACAGATCGTTGCGCCACACCTCCACGACAGAAGATCCATTCATTTCGCGTCGTTACTTGAAGCCGAAATAGGCGGATTTGTGGCTCCACCCGGTTACGAGAGAATTGAAAGTTAGACGACAAACGGACGCCACTTCTGGCAGCCTGTTAATTAGTGGACGACTCGATCGATGACTTACTCGACCTTCTGTCTCTTTCCGAACAAGGAGAGGCAAGATTTGTGGGGCGCGGCTCCGGGCATGCTGGCTACGGCTTGTTCGGCGGACATCAATTAGCGCAAGCGATTGTCAGCGCCTACCGCTCGGTAGATACAGAGCGCCGATTGCATTCCGTTCACGGCTTTTTTCTGCGCGGTGGCGATGGAAACCAAAGCATCAGCTATGACGTCGAAAGTATCCGGGACGGACGGGCGTTTTGTCAACGACGCGTGACCGGCGTTCAAAACGACAAACAAATCTTCGATTTAACAGCCTCATTTCAAACTCCCGAAACTGGGCCGGGTGTGATCGCTCCCAAGCCACCTCGCGGCGTTGAGCCCCCTGAAGGGCTGCCTACCTTTGAGGAATGCATGCAAGCAGTCGGTCCTATCTTCGGCCAAGAATGGTCGGAGGGCCCTCGACCGGTGGAATACCGAATCGAGAATGCTCCGTGGGCCCCGAACGGACCCTCTGAACAAGGTGGCATCAATTTTTGGTTTCGGGCGCGGCGGCCCCTAACAGACGAACCGGAAATTCATGCAGCGATCCTTGCCTACATGAGTGATGACTGTGTCGCTGACACCCTTCTGGTCCCGTATGGGCGCACTTGGGGCACCGAAGGGACCATGTTGGTCAGCTTGGACCATTCGATGTGGTTTCATTCAGAAGCACGAGCTGATGAATGGATATACGTTGAGCAATGGCCAGTTGCAGCTTCAGGAGCTCGTGGTTTGGCGCAGGCCCGGATGTGGCAACATGGCGAACTCGTGGCCTCGGTAGCCCAGGAAGCCTTAACTCGTTTCTAATCTTTGGCAGGAGTGCCGGTGAACCACGTTCGTAGCGAGTCAGCCACGCGTTCCAAAGAAGCAAAACATCCGAAGTGACCGGAGTCGGCGAACACCTCCAGAGAACCTGAGGGGAGTCGTTCGGCTATTGATGCAGCGGCAGTTGATGGACGATCTAGGCCGGCGCCTCCGTATGCAACTAAGACATCCATTTTGACTTGAGGTAGATGGTCCCAGCCCAGTTGCAGGAATTGTTCGAATGCTTTTGATTCAAGTAGCGGGTCGCATGCCAGTTCTATCGAACCGTCGGAGCGGTCAACGAAACCGTGACGGACGTATGATTTCAGGCAATCCGGGTGTACCTCATTTAACGGTGGGCGAGTGCTGTACCTATCGACTACTTCTTGACGAGTCGGAAAAATCGATCGGCGACGTTTCGTCGCCTCTACGAAATCAATTGCTCCTGTAGGCCGATCTTCTGTGCGTTCGAAAAGAATCGGTTCATAAACCCATGCCCGCTCGAATGCACCGGGACGTGCAAGGCTTGTGAGGATGCTCGTGGCGCCACCCATTGAGTGGCCGACCACCCAGGCGTCTCGAAGATTGAAAGCATCCACCACCGATGCAAGGTCCGCGACCATACGATGATCAAAAAAATCGATGTCTGAGGGATTGGTTGTTGCTCCGTGTGCGCGCAGATCGACACAAATCGCTCTGAATTCCGCGCCGATCCTTTCGATTATTGGTTCCCACATCCTGGAAACAAGACCTGTCCCGTGGAGGAACAGCGTGGGACGCCCCGGGCCGCCATAATCGTGAACAGCGACTTGGACCTGATCTTCAGAAGAGACGAAATGGCTGTGGGGTTCGTGCATATATAAGAGCTATTCAGGCCACGATATTTCGGGCGTGTAAATCGTCGATTTCGCTTTGACTGAGCCCCAATTGGGTAAGTATCTCGTCAGTGTGTTCACCTTTGCTTGGTGAGTGGCGAGTTAAAGCCGTTGGAGTTCCACTGAACTTTGCCGGCGGTTTCACTGTTTTGATTGGCCCCGCCGTGGGATGCATTTCGGTAATGATGATGTCGTTGTGAAGAACCTGCGGGTCGTCAAATACCTCCTGGCGCGAAATCACTCTGGCACACGGAACATCTGCTGCCTCTAACGCTGACAACGCATCATTAGTCGACATAGTTGCGAGCGTTGCCGCGAATTCAGATCTTTGGGCGTCAGCATTTTGCAAGCGAGCGTCACGGGTAGCAAAGCGCGGGTCCTCGGCTAATTCAGGCCTCCCCAATGCTTCACAGGCGCCCTTGTACTGGTCAAAGTTCACCCAGTTGGCGGCAATTTGGCCGTCGACGGTATTCCATGGTTCATACCATTCGCTGTAGGTGGGCGCTGGGTCGCCTTCAGGGAGTGATTCGTTCCAGAAAACTTCCAACCACATCCAGTGAAGCATTGCGTCGAGCAACGCGAGTTCAATGTGCTGACCCCCGGCTCCGTTGGAACGGGCGACTAGTGCCGCGAGCACGGCGTTTGCTCCAGCCATTGCTGTCGTTTTGTCAGCGACCACAGCCTTCACGTATGTCCCATTTTGGGCTTCCGCCATCCCTGAAATAGCTTGAATAATTGGGTCGTAGACAGGTCGATCCGCGTACGGTCCGTTTGGGCCAAAACCGGACACCGAGAGATATACCAAATCGGGATTGACCACAGACAAAGCTGGATAACCAATTTGCAGACGCTCTGCTACTCCCGGTCGAAAGTTCTGTATGAACACGTCAGCCTCTGAAACGAGTCGCAACAAAATATCGCGCCCTGTTTCGGAGCGAATATCGAGGTCCATTCCCCTCTTATTTCGATGCATATGAACCCAGCAGCCAGACTGGTCTCCGCTAATCGCGCCGGTCATGCGCATCACATCGGGGACGCCGACTTTTTCAACGAAAACCACTTCTGCCCCTAATTCAGCGAGCCAAGAACTCACCCACGGTCCAGCTACGGCGCTAGATACGTCAACGACTGTTATTCCTGCTAATGGGCCATGGCTAGCTGCTTCTGTGTCCTTCACTGGGTCAGGCTCCGGGGTTCGAGTGTTTCGTGATGAAATCTACTGCCGCTCGGTTCCACCCTTTTGGATCGTGAGCGTTGACTGCGTGAGATGCCGGTAGGTCAACAATCTCAACCTGAGGGATGAGCTTTACCCGAGGCAAATGTTTTTGAAAGCGTTGCTCGTCGACGCCGTTGGTGAACAGAACTGGGACCGAAATCTCTTGCAACGAGTTTCCCAAAGGTAACGCGAAGTTCGTGATGCGAAACGAAGAAGAGATGCCTTTGGCGGAATGCTCGCTGAATTCTTGATCTAACAAGCTGAGTGTTTCATCTGAGATGCGTTTCGAACGTCCCGGGTTGATCCAGCTGTCACGAAGGCATTCAACGCCCTCCTCATCGACCTGATCAGCAACTTTGCTTACCATTGTGCGATTGCGTTCCCGCCATTCAATGGGGTCAGCGAAGCCTGACGCCGAATTGGTGATGATCATCCCCGCGACCCTGTGTGGTCGCGCAACGGCGTAATGCATGACGAGTGCAGCACCCATTGATTGACCTACGAGCCAGACATTGTCGACGCCTAGTTCTTGGCGTATTCGATCGAATTCTTGAACGTACCCGGATGGTTCATATTGAGCAGGGTCACCCGGGCTGGGTGAACGCCCATGCCCCCACAATTCGATGACCACTGGCCGACAAACTTCTTGCAGAGCCGAAAGATTGTCATTCCAATAGGAACGACTGCCCAAGGCCCCGTGAACCAAAAGAGCAACTGGGCCATCGCCTTGATGGACTACGGCATGTAATTGTTTGTCGTTCACTGGTAGCCATCATGGCATCACAAAGAAGGTAATTGTCCTATCGTCAAGCCGGAATTAACCGGTAGCAGCGCTTTCGCGGAGGCCGAGAGTGGCATGAACAAGCAACACAGCGAGCACTAAACAACCTCCCGTTATCGCTCTACCCGAAATTGCTTCCCCAACGACCCAAGCTGCGAACAGTGGGCTTAGGGCCGTTTCTCCCAAGATCAGAAGTGCAGTTTCTGGGCTTGGTAGTAGACGACCACCCAAAGTGATGAGTGCCATAGCTGTAGGCAGAATAATCAGGCCAAGTAACAGTAATAGTGCGAAATCTTTGGAGGACAACGCAGCGCTGGTCCCCGCAAATGCCAAAACGATGCAACCTAAGAACCCGCCGCAGGCTGCAGTTGGCAGCATGTCGAGGTGCTTGTTCATCCTGATAATCGTTAGATTCGCCGAAAAGCCGAGGGAACAGCACAGGGCGAAAAGGTTCCCGTCATCAAAAAGTCCTCCCGCTGCACCGCCCACGGCTACGCCAACTCCGATCAAGGCGAAGGGCATCGAAATAATTGTCCGGCGAGCGACAGCGACTCCGGCTACGGTTCGGGTCCAAATAGCGGCCCAAAAGGGTGACAGGGCGAGTATTAACAACACATTTGATACAGGTGCGCGATCCACTGCTACCACGAAGAGAATCGTCCCTGAGCCGGACAAGATGCTGCTAACGATGCCCCATGGCCCAAGGGAGGTCACAAGGTTGGGAAGTCTGCGTTTGTAGCGACCGAGAAGGAAGATGCTTAACGAAAGTCCGAGCAGTCCTGTTCTCCACATAGCGTTGGTCATGCTCGAAGCGTCGACGAGCCGAACAAAAGTCGCATCTGGAATGATGGCCGCCACTCCGAGAGAAGTGAGTAGTAGACCTCGTCGATGTTCTGAAGTCGCCACTCTTAAGTTCGGTCCGACTGAATTGGAAACATTTCGCGAATTAATTGGCCAGCCACCGCACCGATGTGTGGGGGAGGCGGAAATGCGGAGGTCTCGTTGATTCTGTGGTGGGTGTGTTGAGGAGCATCTAATGGGATCGAATCCGTCCAACCTTGATGATCGAGGTGATGCAACAGGCCCACGACGTCACCGCTGGTGATTACCGCCTGGACCTCGTCGCTCATCTCTCCGGTGTTTTCTACTTTGCCAAACATTTTCGTGATCATGATCGAACCTTCGTGTTCGTAGGGTCGTAGAAACTCCTAATGCTTGGAGTCACTGTGCGTCTACGAGTTCCGATTTCGATCTGCCAGTCTCCAGAATCCAGCCAATTTTGATCGACGCCGCCTGGATTGTTGAGATAGGCCATCGATAGGCAACGATCTTGGGTGTGACTCCACATGCCACCGGTGGTCCGCCCGACGTAAACGCCGTCCCGGAAGATGGGATCATCGTGGTAGCTGATGAGCTCCGGATCCTCAATTCGGAATTGGATAAGACGCTTTGTTCGAGGCTGTTCTTTTTGAGCCAACAGTGCCTCACGCCCTGTGAATCCGCCAGGTTTTTCCCATGCAACGGCGAAACCGAGGCCAGCCTCAAGCGGTGTGTCCTCGTCGGAAATATCGTGACCCCAATGTCGGTAACCGGCTTCCAAACGCAACGAATTCATCGCATGAAATCCGGCATGGCGTAAGCCGAAAGAATCACCTGCGGCAACGATTTCCTCATAGACGGAAGGTGCTTGGTCCGCGGGGACGTACAACTCCCAGCCGAGTTCGCCGACATAACTCATGCGCAGCGCGTTGCAAGGAACACCTCTGATGTTGACCAGATTCATAGACCCGAAAGGGAAGGATTCGTCTGAAAGGTCGAGATTTAAGATTGTTTGCAACAGATCACGAGAGTGAGGACCCATCACACCTAAGACACTCCAGTCATCGGTGATGTCGGAGATCTCAACGGAGCGACCGCGGCAGGCGCGGCGCAGCCATGCCCAGTCGCGTGTTTGGGACGCAGCGCTCGTGACAACCCAGAACTCGTCGCTTGCGAGGCGAGTAACGGTCAGGTCGGCTTCAATACCACCTCTCTCATTCAGCCACTGGGTATAAACGCCCCTTCCGGGTGCAACATCAATCAAGTTGGCGCTTAGCTGTTCAAGAACCTCAAGAGCCTCTGACCCTCGCACGACGAACTTCGCGAAAGAACTTTGGTCGAAGAGTCCGACCGCGTTGCGCACGGCGTCGCATTCGGCTCGCATGTTGTCATGCCAGTTCTGTTTCCCATATGAATACTGATATTCACGAGTCTGACCGTCGTTGGCAAACCAATTCGGACGCTCCCAACCAGCTGTCTCGCCGAAAACGGCTCCAGCGTCGTCCAACGCTTCGTGGAGCGAACTTTTTCGCGCCCCTCGTGCTGACTCGTACTGTCTGAAGGGCCAATGCATTGCATACAAGAGACCCAACGACTCCGAGATTCGTTCGTCGAGGTAAGACGGGTCATTTTGGAAAGGGAAAGAGCGACGTATGTCGGCGCCGGAAAGATCCATCGGTGGATATCCGTCGACAATCCAGTCCGCGAGAACCCATCCAGCACCGCCAGCTGTTTGAATGCCAACCGAGTTGAAACCCGCTGCCACGAAGCATCGGTCAACTTCGGGTGACTCGCCTAGATAAAAGGTTCCGTCTGGTGTGAAGGCCTCAGGGCCGTTGAAGAATAGTTGCAGCCCAGCATCAGCTAGAGACGGCATTCGGCGGCACGCAGCTTCGAAGATCGGTCCGATGTGATCCCAATCTTCGGGTAGCGTCCCGAAACAAAAATCTCGAGGAATACCATCGAGGTTCCAGATCTTCGCTTTCGGTTCGAAGAACCCGGCCATGATCTTTCCGGTCTCTTCCTTGAAATAGGTGTAGTTACTGGGATCGCGAACTATCGGCATACCGCGCTCGGCGCCTTCAAGTGGTTCAGTAACGATGTAGAAGTGTTCACACGCTTGGAGGGGTACGTTCACTCCGATTGTCTCGGCAAGGTGGCGCGTCCACATTCCAGCAGCCATGACGACCGTTTCAGCTTCGACGATATGTCCGTCCTCGGTTTCTATGCCGATGCAGATGTCGCCATCCTTAAGGAGTCGTTGAACTGCAACTCCTTCGACGATTGTCGCTCCACCTTGGCGGGCGCCCTTAATCAACGCCATTGTTGTATCAACAGGTGACGTCTGGCCATCTTTAGGAATGAATAGCGCTCCGACCAGGTCGTCGGTGCGTAACAAGGGCACCTTCTCTTGCAGCTCGTCCATATCGATTTCGCGAATGTCGACTCCAACAGTTGATGCCATCGAAATCCCGCGACGCATCTCTTCCCAACGCTCGAGGTCCGACGCAACCGAAATAGAACCTGGTGCCCGGTAACCAGTTGCTTGGCCAGTCTCGTCTTCAAGTTCTTCAAACAGACGATTCGAATACGTGGCCAGTCTGGTTAACGAGTGCGTCGGCTTGAGTTGGGACACGAGACCTGCGGCGTGCCAAGTTGTCCCACCAGTCAATTGGCCTTGTTCTAAAAGGAGGACATCGGTAACTCCTCGTTTAGTCAAGTGATACGCGATGCTCGCACCAACGATGCCCCCACCTATGACTACTACTTGTGCTCGACCCGGCAGATCAACAGACATGGTTCGGTAAATCTAGACGCATCTTCTACCACCAGAGATACTTCTTGACGCATCGCTGTGTTGACGGTGGAAAGATGTGGCAGCAGCCTTGCCGGGGGACAGGAGACAAAAGATGCAGCTTGACTTAGACGGAAAACGCGCAGTCGTAACAGGTGCCAGTTTGGGAATAGGCGCAGCGACTGTTCGGCTCTTATCGGATATGGGAGCAGAAGTTGAATTTTGTGCACGCAACAGGGACGCCGTAGAAGATCTGGCGGCGTATCAACCGGCGCGAGACGGATCGGTAAACGGTCACGTGGCAGATATGGGCGATCGACAATCAGTTGAAGAGTTCTTGTCAGAAGTTAGTAACCGAGGACCTGTATCGATCCTGGTGAACAACGTTGGAGCCTCACCATCTCGCAACTTCCAATACATGAGTGACGAAGAATGGGCAGAGCTTCACGAACTCAACCTGATGTCAGCGGTGCGATGCACCAGACATTTCCTGCCTGACATGCGTGACCAAAAATGGGGTCGAGTGATCATGATCGCTAGCGGTGCAGCGAAATACCCTGGAGCGGCGCTGGTTGACTACGCGGCGACGAAGGCAGCGATGGTAGCAACCGGCAAGGCGCTAGCAGGAAAATACGGTAGGGATGGCGTGCTCGTAAATTCGGTGCTCCCTGGATTGATCCACACTGCTATGTGGGACCGAGCTGCTGGAGAAGTAGCGGATGCTGCTGGTACTTCTGCTGCGGAGATTCTCGCCAACAACTCTAAGAGCGTCCCAGTTGGACGCTATGGAAGCGCTGAAGAAGTAGCTAACGTGATCGCTTTTTTATGCTCCGATGCGGCGTCCTACGTTAATGGCGCTGCGATAGACGTCGACGGCGGCCAAGGCACTCACGTCTGATTGTGTAGCGATATTGTCGGCCTTTAAATTTCAAAAACCTTCTGGCCTTTGAAAGCCTCCAAGAGCCTCTTGCAGAAAGCGGCCAGCCGCCAAGGTTGTGCGGTCTTCAAGAAAGGGCCCAGCTATTTGAACACCAACTGGCTTTGAGTCAATCTGACCGATAGGAACAACCGTTGCCGGAAGCCAGGAGACTCCTGTGAGGCCCATCCATTTGAGTTGGTCTGTGTAAGGCCGTTGTTGGTCATCCACTTGGATTGTCCGACCAGTAAAAGGGCTCGAGTGATCGTGTCGAATCGCCTCTGTCAAAGTCACCGGTAGCAGGACCACATCGTAAGACTCAAAAAATTCTCGCCAACGGTTCCTTTGCTGTAAACGCCGCTCATGCCAACTCAACCATTCTCGATGACGCATAGAGGCATACCAAATCCCGAGCTCTCCCTGAGGCTCATCCTTGCTGGCCGCTTGCTCTTCAATCTCAGACAAGGTCCATGTACCAGCCTCGGCGGCTGACAGGAGATGCCTGAAAGTGTCGACCGCTTTTTCAAATGTGAAACTTGGTCGAGCCTCATAATCAACAAGAGCCCCAGCATCTTCGAACGCTGCTGCTGCTTTCAGTAACAGATTTCTGTACGCGTCGCTGATAGGCGCAGTCTCCTCATCAATCCACACAGCGACACGAAAATTCTTGACTTGTTCGTGCCGAGCCGGAGGCAATGTAAGGGAGTAAGCGAGTTGATTCCAACTATCGGGACCCGCCAAAATATCGAGGGCGAGTTCTAAATCATCGACATCTCGGGCCATTGGCCCAGCAACAGCGATATCGGCTTGACTGAGAGTGCCAGGCATTCCCGGAATTTGCCCCAGTGCGGAGACAACTCCATAGCTTGGTTTGTGGCCACAAACACCTGACCAGTGGCAAGGGATACGAATCGAACCACCAATATCTGATCCCAATTCAAGCGGCGTGTATCCAGCAGCCAGCGACGCCCCAGATCCGCCCGACGAACCACCGGGGGTGCATTCGATGTCGTATGGATTGGCTGTTGTGCCATAAACCTTGTTATAGGACTGAAGATCACCGGCCCAGATTGGGAGGTTGGTTTTTGCGTAAACGATTGCCCCCGCGCCTTTGTAGCGGGCGACTGGGTCAGCATCTCGATCAGGCACGAAATCAGCTAACTCAGGTGCCCCCGAAGTGGTGGTAACACCCTCTGTTTGGAAGCTGTCCTTAATTGTGATCGGTACTCCGTGAAGCGGGCCTAGCTGATCCCCACGAGCAACAGCTTGATCAGCTTGATCGGCTGCATCGAGTGCCCGTTCGGCATCTAGGGCAACTACCGCGTTGATAGGACCATCCAACCGGTCGACACGAGCCAATGCCGCTTCTAACAACTCTCGGCTCGACACATCGCCGGAAGCGATTGCGGTCGCGGTCTCGGCTGCAGTGCTATAGGTATGTTCAGTCACGGACACCCTCCATGGTCGAATTCACGACTGGTGTGTCACGTTAATAGCTTTAGAAGTTAATCAACACAGAAATACTCGAATCTGAACATTGCACCGGGCAGCCTTGTAACCAGAGGTCCAAATAGTGAATTATCTTGTGAGTCTCTAAGAGAGGGAAGAGATCAATGTTGTCTCCATACCGAGTTCTGGATCTAACGGACGAAAAAGGACAGTTGGCGGGCGCGATGCTTGCCGACGTCGGAGCCGAAGTAATTCTGATCGAACCACCGGAAGGCTCTGTCTCCCGGACCCTCGGCCCGTGGGTCAAAGGAAGAGAAGGTGACCCAGAAGCATCACTGAGGTTCTGGGCGTATAACCGAGGCAAAAAAAGCGTAACCCTTGACCTAACCGCCGACGCAGGGCGACAAAAGTTACTTGAATTGGCGTCAGGAGCAGACCTTCTCATTGAATCAGGCGCGCCTGGTGACTTAGCAAGCCGAGGGCTCGGATTGGACGACCTTCACGCGGTGAACCCCGCCCTTGTCGTAACGTCCATTTCCGCATTTGGCCAGAATGGACCCAAATCCGAATGGGCTGCTACGGACTTAACGGTTGGCGCAGCATCAATGGTGAACACCTTGGTCGGCGATAGCGACCGTGCTCCACTTCGAGTGCCACTTGACCAAGCATGGATGCACGCAGCTGCCGAAGCTGCTGCGGCGAGCCTCATAGCGCTCCATGAACGTGTTCGATCAGGTCAGGGTCAACACGTCGATGTCAGTGCCCAGCAAGCCTTCAACGCAGCGACCATGTCACTCTCTCTAGCTCATTTGTACAATGCCCAAGAATCACAACGCTTCAGCGGAGGAGCAACACTAGGGCCCTTCAGTGTCCGTCTACGAGCCCCAGCCCTAGATGGCTACGTGTCCCCAACCATCCTGTTTGGCGGCGGAATTGGCCCCTTTGGTAAACGTCTCTTCGAGTGGATTCACGAAGAAGGAATGTGCGAAGACAGCGACCTGGAAATCGATTGGATCGACTTCGTTGAGGGCGTGATGACGGGACGCATCGGCCTAGGTGAATACGACCGCATTCAAGACATCGTCGCTGAGTTCACTGCCACCAAGACCAAAAAGGAGCTATTGGAGGCAAGCTTAGAGAAACGACTACTGATCGTTCCCATCTCAACGGTTGAAGACATTGTCGAAGAGGAACATTTTTCGGCACGAGAGTTTTGGGCAGATGTGGAACACGACGACGGTTCAACTGTGCGATACCCGGGTGCTTTCGCAAAGATGGGGGAAACGCCGCTCAAGATTGACTCCCCTCCGCCTCGCATAGGGCAACACAATGACGAAGTCCTCGAGACCAGTCGATCAATCGAACTTCAAGAATCTGAAAGTCCGAGCGACGGTAGCGAACTGCCACTATCGGATGTGAAAATCCTTGACCTCATGTGGGTTATGGCTGGTCCCGCCTCAACCCGGGTGTTGACTGACTGGGGGGCAACTGTTATCCGAGTCGAATCGTCGAACAAGGTTGAGACCGCCCGAACCATTCAGCCCTTCCTCAACGATGAGGGAGGTGCAGATAACAGTGGGCTGTTTCAGAACATGAACGCCGGTAAGACTGGCCTGACATTGGACATGTCGAAACCGGAAAGCAAAGAAGTCATTCTTGATCTGGTGCGGTGGGCTGACGTTGTTTGTGAGTCGTTTTCGCCGAGAGCGATGGCGTCTTGGGGCCTGAGTTATGAAGATCTGCGTGAAGTAAATCCCAGCATCATCATGGCCAGCAGTTGTCTGTTCGGTCAAAGTGGCCCACTCTCGGCCCTTGCCGGGTTCGGGACCATGGGCGCGGCGATGTCAGGTTTCTACGCGATGACCAGCTGGCCGGACCGCGACCCAGCAGGTGTTTTCGCTGCCTACACCGACTATGTCGCGCCGAAGTTTTTGAGCACCGCTATCTTGTCGGCGCTCGATCACTGCAGACGAACCGGCGAAGGTCAACATATTGACCTTTCTCAGGCCGAGGCCTCAATGAATTTTCTCGCTCCCGCAGTGCTTGACTACATCCTAAATAACGAATTACCAGAGAAAATTGGGAACAGTCACCCTGTGATGGCGCCGCACGGCACATTCCCAAGTCAGGGCGACGACCGGTGGGTAGCCGTTGCATGTGAGACGGATGAACATTGGCATGCTCTGTGTGAAGTCGTCGGATTTGGGGATGAATACCTGAATCTAGGGCTGGAAGAACGTCGAACCAGAATCGGCGAAATAGACCCAGTCATCAGTGCTTGGTCCGCAGGACTGACAGGAGTCGAAGCTCAGGAAATGTTGCAAGCAGCAGGAGTGCCTGCGCATCAATTACAGAACTCTGAAGATCTAGCGAACGATCCGCAACTTCAACATCGCCGTCATTTCCGGGAAGTGGCGAGCGCCACCAACGGGACGATGTTTGTTGAAGGCACGCGCTTTCAAATGTCACGCAGCACTGACGAAATCACTGACAGTGGTCCGACTTATGGGCAACACACTTTCCAGGTACTAGAAGAAATTCTGGGATATGACGCCGACCGGATAGCAGAGTTGGCTGTTGCCGGTGTCTTGGAATAAAACAGTCCGCTTACGGCGGTGTGGCCGCAGCGGTTTGCCCTGTTAAACCGCGATAGTTGCGATCTAAAAACCAACGCTGGTAGTCACCATAAGTAATCGGTTCATATCGACTAGGAGTTTGTGCTGACACCGTTGTAGGGACAGGGTCAATAACGGCGTCGTCCCTTGCCCCGTAGAAGAAGGGCATCGCGTAGCGATCAACGTTGGACAAATTACTTGCTCGATGCGCGGTAGATAAGTAACGCCCATTAGTCCACCTCTTCAACATGTCCCCACTGTTGACGATAAAAGAGCATGGAACATCTGGCGGCTGGATCCAGTCATACCCGGTGGGGCGCACCTCGAGACCTGGAACGTCGTTGGCTGGCAAGAAAGTAAAGATCGAACTGTCTGTGTGGGGAGCTAGGCCCCATTCGTTATCGCTGTAATCCATAACCGGATAGTGCGACATTCGAAGGGTCACACTTGGGACATCGAAGTCACTAGCAAAAAATTCGGTGTCTAGTTCGAGTGAAATTGCTAGGAGTGGCAACAGAGAAGCGGCTAGTCCCCGCATGGCGTGAATGTAGGTGGTAGCTAAGTCTTCGAAACCTGCGAGGTCGGGGTACCGGTTTCCCTCCAAGTAGCCGCCTTCATGAACGAAGAAGGCTTCGTTCTGGTTTGGTTTGCGAACCTCTCCCGCTATCTCACTCGCATAGGAGGTACCCGCTCCCATACCGAGATAGCCGCCGTGGGTGCGATCCATAGTGATGGCATCCTTTTGGGATTGAGGAAGAGCATGCAGCTGGCGCGTCGCCTCATAAATAGCCTCCACCATCGACCACGGAACGCCATGATTGATTATGGAGAAAAACCCGGTTTCCTCAAGAGCTTTTCCTAGGTCGGCGGCTAGGGCGTTGATACCTGGTTCGTCACCGTCGAGGAGCGGTTGAAGATCCAGGACAGGAATCAATTCCATCGGAGTCAGGTTAGTTGACATGGGTCCCCCTCAAACTCTTTAACAAATCTAGGACAAAGAGCCGCACCCAATGTAGAGCCGGTTGTTCAGGCGGGATCGATTGTTACTTCGCGTTCAAGAAACTTCCAGCCACTCTCTGTTCGAGAGAGTCGATCTCTGTACACGCCGGTTGCCCGGAAGAGAGCGGAGTCGCCCTGGCCGGCGCTATACGCGTTCAGGTAGCACTGCATCGTCGCAGCATCACCGCTTCCTTCAATGACGAGATTCCAATTCCAATGTCGGGCTCGGCCTTGATTGATTGCGAAATGCGATTCAGCGTAAGCGTGAAGCGCATCCTTGCCTTCATGTTTTCCGCCCAATGGAGCACCATCGGGAAGGCCCACGCAACTGAACGTGCCATCGGCCGTGAACGTATCTACCCAGTCATCAATGTGACCGAAATCAACGGCAAAGTTGTATCGGGCTAAGAGCTGCCGAATTTCTTCATAGTCACTTGGTTGTAGCGCCATCTGTGAACCTCCATTTCAATTCCACGTTAGGGGCTTCTGGTAGGACGTGTCATCCGGCCGATAATCCCTGGAGATCTGCTGAAATTTCGCCAACCTGGATCCGAAGCTGCTTCAAGACGCTGACGCCGTCCCTTTGGGCTTTCCACTCGCGTCGCTTCATGCGCTCTAATCGGTCGCAAATAGAACCGAGCACCCTCTCGGTGTCGTGAGGCGCAAAGGTGTGTGCTGTCGGGTCACCGAGATGCACAGCTATATCTTGTAAACGAGATCGGAGGAGATCCAAGAGATGTTGGTTGTCTTCCTGTGTTGAACGCGGAACGCGAGGTAACAGAGTCCGAAAAAAATAGTCAATGTCTGCTGGCGTGAGTCGGGATAACTCAAGACCAGCGATGTGATCGGATCTGTTCATCGACTGTCCTTGGAACCGTTCAACTGAGTATCTCCGCAACTCTATTCGCAGCGTCGATCCCCGAGTTGAACGCGCCTTCAACTTTCGGTCCATTAAACGCTTCGCCAGCAATGACCAAAGAGGGTTCTTGTCCCCAAGTCGCAGAAGACTCAGGGAGTACCTCCACCGGACCGGCGTAACGCCACCTGGTGATCGACTGATCAACAACGTCTCCGACTTCGACCCAACTTCTCGCCCTCGCTATCGCAAAGTTCATGATTGTTTCATCGGTTTGATCCCACAGGTCGAGGCTGGCGTCGTTGGATAGGTGAATTGTTAGAGCGGGCCGCGAACTGACCCCCTTTTGGTAATTATCTGTGATGAAAGCAAGATCTCGATCATCTGAGAGTTGTATGCCGCCATCGGCAGGCATTCCTCTCAGCGAGCCCTTCAAAACAAGTAACACCGCAATGGTGCGCTTGTATTGAACCGCCTCTAGCCGACCCATGAGGCCCGATGGAGGCTCCAAGCCAGAATCTCTAGCGAGCGAGACGCTCACTGGAATGGGAGGGGTCAAGATAATCCCTGAAGCGGAGAGTTGGCCAAGATCGACCACCGGTGACTCCAAATACACCCTTGCCTCAGACTTAGCTAGGAGCCACGCGGCCAAAGCGGTCATATCAGGAACACCTCGCCATCTCTCATAACCGTCGGGCGCTTCCCCGAACCCGCGTGTCCAGACTCTGGTAGCACCCTCGGTTTCGGCAGCTTCAACCAAAGTTCGAAATTCGTTTCCTCGAGTGGTGAAGAATTGTGCACCGTGATCAAACACGGCTTCGCCCAACTGAGATCGAGCCATCCTCCCACCGGCATTTGAGCCGGTTTCGTACACGTCGGCCGCTACTCCCAGTTGGCTCAGACGATACGCGGCGGCAGCCCCAGTGATACCAGCGCCGATGATGGTGATCTGAGGAGACGCGTTCGACATGATTCGAACTTACTCCGACAGCAATAGGAGTTCGTTGGTACGGTGCAATTCATTGGTAAATCCGAAAGGAAACAGATGCGAGCTTGGAGACTGAGCGAATTAGGTGACCCGTGGGATGTGTTATCCCTGCAAGAGGTTGAATCTCCATCACCCGGGATTGGAGAAGCCCGGGTCCAGGTTTCAGCCAGTGACTTGAACTTCGCGGACATTCTTCAATGTCAGGGGCAGTACCAAGTGCGCTTAGACCCACCGTTTACGCCTGGAATGAGTGTTGCTGGCACCGTGGTTGAGGTCGGCTCCGACTGCGAGTTAGAGGTTGGTGATCGTGTTCTGGGGATGACCGCTTCCGGTTGGGGTGGTTATGCCGAAGAGGCGTTGGTTCGTGGCCATGAGATGCGCATTGTTCCCAACGATGTTTCGTTGTCTGCTGCCGCCGCGATGAATGTGATCTACGGAACCGGCTGGACTGCCCTTCATCGACGCGGACAGATGCAACCCGGTGAGACAGTGCTAGTCCTAGCGGCTGCTGGAGGGGTCGGTTCCGCGGCTGTGCAAATGGCAAAGGCTCATGGTTGCACGGTCATCGCAGCTGCTGGTGGCCAGGACAAGGTTGAGGTGTGTAGATCGCTCGGAGCCGACGTCGTTGTCGACTATAACTCTGAGGATTTGTACGAGAAGGTGATGGACGCGACCTCAGGCCGAGGCTGCGACCTCATTTATGACCCAGTCGGAGGAGAATTTTTTGATGTAGCGCGTCGACTAGTGGCTTGGGAGGGTCGGTTGCTCGTCGTTGGGTTTGCCAGCGGTGACATACCCATGGCCCCGGCGAACCACGTGCTAGTCAAAAACTATTCAGTTGTCGGTGTTCATATGGGCGGATACAAAGGCCGCATGGATGACGTCCTTGACCATTGCTACGACGAACTTTGGGAGCTAGTTGGCTCAGGCGCCTTAACTCCATTAGTTAGCAAAGAGTTGCATCTCGAAAATTTGATGGAGGGGTTGATTGATTTGTCGAGTCGTAAGACGACTGGTCGAGTGATGCTTCGCCCAGACCTGAACTGACAGAGATTTAGGTTTTATTCGAGGAAATCCGCACTTCCCCGACAGCAGTCCCAGCCCAATTTCGTAAAATCTTTGGCGACGCAAATTCGATGCAACCCAACCTGTCCAGGATCCATTCGGCGGCCATTTCCGCGGCGCGAGCTTGACCATCTCGGGTTTTAAGGGCGAAAGCAAAACCATTCCGCAAATCGACGCCACAAAAGACCCCTTCAGCTCCCGTTTTCACTGCAGCATCCCCGCTGGATGCGTCCATGAGACGTGTACATGCGCGGTCTGTTCCGGCGACCAGAAACGGCTCGTCGGTCATGGCCTGCAAAAGTCGTTTTCCTGATCCACGTGCACGGAGTTGTGACCAGCCACCGGCCAAATGGTTCAGTGGGATAGACCAAACAGGTACGCCACAACCATCTACGCCAGGCGTCTGGTCGCTGAGATCGATCCGACAGAAATCTTCCACGGCGGGGGTAACGAGACGTTTCATCACCGGATGGCTCGGTGAGATGTATCCCGAGACGTCTGCATCGCAATGTTGGGACATCGCAACAAATCCGGCGTGTTTACCGGAACAATTATTGTGACGACTGTCGGGTTCGATACCAGCAAGAACTAGGTCGCGAGCAGCCTGCGGGTTTGATGGAGCATGAGCACCGCACTCAAGAACAGCATGAGAAAATCCCATCATGTCTAGCCAACGGTCAACCACTTGCACGTGACGGGGCTCGCCGTTATGGCTGGAACAGGCAACGGCCAGTTGTTCGGTGTTCAGACCTACCGAATCAGCAATGCCTTCGGTGATCAAAGGTGTTGCTTGGATGGGTTTCAAAGACGAGCGAGGCAAAGTCGGTCGATTTGCCTCGCCCCAACTGTCAACCAATTTGCCCGTGCTATCAACTAATGCAATATCGACCAGATGAATGCTTTCAACAGTTGAACCCCGAGTGACCTCAACAACGAGCGGTTCGTCCACGGCACCAGTCTTTCAGAGCGCACTACCTGCAGTGCTGCAACAATTGAATCTGTCGAAAGGTAACGCATGGGAACACTAGAGGGACGACTTGCACTCGTAACCGGGGCGAGTCGCGGAATAGGCGAACATTGCGCTCGTTCACTAGCAGAACAGGGAGCCCGAGTGGCTTTGGCCGCACGATCAGAACAAGATTTATTGCGGGTGGCCGAAGACCTTCCCAACGATCCTGTAGTTCTTACCGCTGACTTGGCCCAGCCCGGTGCGGGTGGCGAACTTGCAATCGCAACGCTTGAAGCCTTGGGAGGAATAGACATCCTTGTCAATAATGCGGGCGCGAGTGAAATCAAAGGTCAAGACGAAATGATCATGCGCCTCAACTATCACGCACCTCTCGAAACCACTAAGGCATTGGTTCGCCAAATGGCTCAACGTGGCCACGGTTCAGTAATCCATATGTCCTCTGTAGCTGGGGCCACAGGTGTCGCCGAACTTCCCACGTACGGCGCGACCAAAGCCGCACTGGACTCACTGACGCGCAGCCAAGCCGCACAATTTGGCAAACACGGAGTCCGAGTCAACGCAGTCGCGCCTGGGTTAATCATCACCGAAATGTGGGAAGAAGGCAGAAAAACTCCGGGACTCGCGGAAGGCCTCGCAGGCCACATCGCTTTAGGAAGATGGGGAGAACCTCAAGAAATCAGTTCGGTCGTAGCGTTCCTGGCTAGTGATGCCGCCAGCTACGTGACGGGCCAAACAATCATCGTAGATGGAGGATTCCACGGAGTTACCGCCTGGGGTGACTACTTCTAGGTGCTTTAGTTACGACTTATGACGTAACCAACAGATTCACGGTCCCACGTGTCCTCAGTCACGCCGGCATCACGAATCGCTTGTTTTCTTATTTTTCCCGAAGCTGTTTTGTCCAACTCGGTCACAAACTCGAGGTATCGCGGCACCGTGTGACGCGGCATCCTCGGAACACACCAATCTAGGAAGGCCACCGGATCCGGCGCAGGTCCATCAATCGCCAGAACCGCTTTAATTTCATCCTCGCCACCAGCGCCGGGGACCCTTAAACCAACGGCCGCTGATTCCACGACAGACGGGTGTTCGTTGAGGGCCTGTTCGAGTTCATACGACGAGATATTTTCACCTCGCCGACGAATACGGTCTTTAATTCGATCAACAAAGAACAGCCTTCCTTCTGAGTCCATTCGACCGGCATCACCAGTGTGGAACCAAAGATTGCGCCACGCTTCGACTGTCTTGTCAGGCATATTGAAATAGCCGACATTGAAACAAAATGGCACTTTCGGTCTGACCAAAATTTCGCCGATGTTATCTCTTGGCAATTCAGCGTCAGTTTCGGGGTCAGCAATTATCACGTCAAAGAATTCACTCAAAGGCGGCCCGGCGCACCCGGCCATAACAGGGTCTTCAAGGTCGCTGTAGCTCACCATGTTGACCTCGGTCATCCCGAAACCTTGGCGTAACTTGACTCCGAAACGCTCTTGCATCGCCACCCCCCATTCCTCTGCCACGGGAATAGCAAGAATTCGAGTCAACTTGTGATCTCGATCGTGGGGCGATTCGGGACTTCGGAAAATGAACTCAGGCATAACCCCGAGAGCGTTGGTGACTGTTATCTGTTCTTCGCGGACAATGCTGAGCCAATCCGTGACGCTAAAACGTTTGGTTACGTGACATGAACTGCCGGCGAGGAGCGAGGCATAGGCTTGCATGAACAAGCCGTTGGCATGAAACAAGGGCATGCAGCAGAAGTAGCGGTCGTCTTCAGTTAGTTCCATAGCGGCAACGGTGCCCAAAGCGAACAGGTAGCAGTGCCCTTGGGGCATTAGGACGCCTTTAGAAGGGCCTGTTGTCCCTGAGGTATACATGATTGTGCATACATCGCTGGGGGTGGGGTCGGACAACGCTTCCATATTCGGTTCAGTGTTGAGAAGCGAATCCATGCGTACCAGAGGTATGTCGGCGAGAGCGCCGGGAGGGACTGAGCGGACGGAGGTTCCGTCGCTCACCCCGACGACTGTTTCGATATCGGATTGTGAGGTATCTACGGTCCCGAAACGATCTAATAAGTCATCATCGACAACGATGATCCGGGGCGAACTGTTCTGCACCTGATGTTCGAGGAAGCCTCCGCGAAGTTCAGTATTAACTGGTACGAACACGGCGCGAAGTTTGTGTGCAGCGATCATGGTGATCATGAACTCGCGACTGTTAGTCAGCAGACCCAAGACCCGGTCACCGATTTGTAAACCTAAGTCTGCCAAAGCGGTAGCTAAACAGTCGGTGAGGTAGTCGAACTCAGAGAAGGAAACCGCTTTCCCATCTTCGAAGGACAAAAATTCTCGGTCTCCGTGAACGTTGGCTTGATGCCGGACAGCGTCGACTAACGTCCAACGTTCCCTCGGAAGGGCTGGGCCCAAGTCATCAAGTCTCGGATGTCCTCGCACAAGCAGTGATGGTAGGACCTGAAGCCCATAGGGTGCAGGTATGCGAAAAGGATCGGTCGTAGATGACTTTGAAGCCACAAATCAGTTCGGGGAACCAGTCCGCCTTTTTGATTTGTTAGAGGTAGGCCCTGTTGTCTTGTTTTTCTATCCGAAAGCATTGACACCGGGTTGAACTAAGCAAAGTTGCTACTTCCGGGACCTAACTGAAGAATTCGAAAAAGTTGGTGCCTCGGTGGTAGGAATGAGCGCTGATCCGTGGGACCGGCAACATAAATTTGACGAGATTAATCAGTTGAATCTCCCACTGTTATCCGATCCCGATAGGACCGTCGCGAAGCAATTTGGGGTGAAACGGCTGGGGTCTCTCCCAAATAGGAGGAAGACCTTCGTTATCGGACATGACAGACAGATTCTGACCGTTATAACGAGTGAAACAGACATGACAAAACATGCAGATGAAGCGCTCAACGTATTGCGCGGCACCACATAGACCCTGATCGTTGCTCAAAACAATCACTGTCTAGTA
>NTLA01000009.1 GCA_002457435.1 Acidimicrobiales bacterium MED-G01
ACCCAAATTGGAGCCAGAATGATCTCGCTCAGCAATAACAAGCTTGTGCGGGCCGCGGGAACGTGACGTCCCGCAGCATTGAAGATCGGGAGACCTACACCTAGGAGAATTCCGCCGCTAACCAAACCGAGAATGGCGTCGCGAACCGGTAGAGCAAACCCTCCCGTTGCGGCGCTGGCTATTACCCCGACCACAATGCCGATCACGCCTGTGAAGAAAACTTGGGCCCGAGGGTCACGTTGTTGGGAATCTCTTAACAGCACTGTGTAAACACCAAGCATCAGAGGAATACAACACGCAACCGAAATACCAAGCACACTGCTGCTATCCCACGTTGTACCCATGACCCCGACCCCAACAACGGCGATGGCCATAGCGGCCCAGGTGTGTCGATCAACTTTTTCGCGCAATAACAGCCATCCCAGCAACGCGGCAGAAAACGGCGCCAAACTCTGCAACAACAAGGTCGTTGCAGCGTCGATCCGGGCGATAGCAATAATGAATGACGTCGACATGCCAGCCATCAGCGCACCGGC
The DNA here is from genome assembly GCA_002457435.1 of Acidimicrobiales bacterium MED-G01. Lineage (GTDB taxonomy): Bacteria > Actinomycetota > Acidimicrobiia > Acidimicrobiales > Poriferisodalaceae > MedAcidi-G3. Next base: position 537 of record NTLA01000009.1, read on the forward strand.
AAGCAAATTCTTCCCTAAGCCGGTCGTGAGCGCATCCTTAGGGCTTCTCACCGAACCGACAGATAACGCAATCGAAGCGGAAATAAGAATTCCAACAGAACGCCACAAAAGAAATAACCATTCTGAGCTCTCACCCGATGTCCAACGAAACAGCAGTGGGCTAAAGCTGAACAAGGTGCCCGCCAAAAAGACAAACGCTGAGCCATTTTGTTCGTTTAATCGCACCTTCATTGGAAAAGACTGTAACGATCGACTGACTAAAGCAGCGAGAATGTAGCTATGGCAGTAGGGAACAACGCAGCGGCGCGATGGCGGGCAATAGAAGATCTGCATGAACTCGTTTCCTCAACAGTTCGTGCCCCAGCAGAGGTATCGCCGGAAATCGTTCAGTCATTTCAAGTTGATGGTGTGGTCCTAGTTCGAGAAGCGTTCCCCGATTGGGTGGAACCCCTCCGCGCCGGGCTTCAACGAAACCTCGAAACCCCCGAAGCATTCGCTTTTCCATGCGACAGTGTCGGTGATGACGAAGAGGGAAGATTTTTTGACAGTTACTGCAATTGGCAGTTAATCCCCGAATACCTTGATTTCGTTCTCACCTCACAAGCAGCTGCGATCGCGGCGCAACTCATGAAGAGCACAACGGCGCAGCTATTTCACGACCACGCATTCGTGAAAGAACGAGGCACAGCCAAAGCCACCCCATGGCATCACGATTTGCCTTATTACTGTGTCGACGGAACCCAGACAGTCTCCATATACGTGGCATTGGACCGCACCCCCATCGAAACTGGTGTGAGGTTCTTAAAAGGTTCACACCATAACGGTGATGTCTATCGGCCCCGAGATTTTGCGTCAGGTGCCGAATATGACAACGAAGACCGTTCACTGGTCCCGGTTCCCGATGTCGACCCCGACGCCGCAAACATTTTTGTGTCGGTGTTAAACCCTGGCGACGCAGTGTGTTTCGACTTTCGAACCCTCCATGGGACAACCTCAGCCAAAATAGAAAACAGACGACGCGCCTTCTCCACACGATGGTTAGGCGACAACGTCCGCTACCTTGAACGCCAAGGTGAAACGTCACCACCACTCAACGATCTCGGGCTGCAATCAGGTGACGTGATGCGCTCCGACCTGTTCCCCGTACTCTGGCCGTCGTCTCTTGATTGAGGAATCTCCGTGATCCACCCAATCCAAACATCCGAACGCATGGAATTGGTAGAACGAATCGCCGCGCTCGGACCGCAATTCTCAGAACGAGCTGGCCAATACGACCGAGACGCCAAATTCCCAGCCGAGAACTGGAAAGACTTGGCAGACGAAGGTTTCCTTGGTCTTTGCGCTCCGGGAGAATCCGGGGGTCTCAACGGTGACTTTGTTGCCTACGCCCTCGTCAGCGAAGAGCTTGGCCGACACTGCCCAACTACCGCGCTTACTTTCAATATGCACACAGCAACAGCACTGCTCGCTGGATGGATAGCAGACCAACTAGGCATGGATGACGAACAACAAGCGCATCTTGATCGTGTCCGCCCACAACTCTGGGAGGGCATGTGCCGCCGCCACGTCATTCATAGCCAACCGTTTTCTGAAGGGCGAACCCCTGGGAGTGGCCAACCGATTGGCACGAATGCAGTTCCCGTAGACGGCGGATACCAAGTCACCGGCAAAAAGATTTTCGCCTCACTCAGCGGAATAGCTGACATCCACAATGTGGTGGCCGTTGTTGAAGGCGACCCGCGAGTTCGACTATTGGGAGTTCCCGCAGACGCCGACGGCGTCGAAATCCACGGCGACTGGGACCCCCTCGGGATGAGAGGAACCGACTCTCGCGACCTCATACTTGTCGACGCTTTCGTCCCAGAAGACAACGAAGTGTTACCACCAGGGGTTTTTGACGCGATGGTTGCGCGATTCCCCTACTTCTACATGACACTGAGCTTCACCTACCTCGGGCTGATGCGAGCCATTTTGGACCTCACAGGTGAATACCTGAGAGGCGAACACGGAGTTGCCTCCCGCAGAGACAACCATGTCAAACAGGCCGGATGGGCCGAAATGCAGATGATCTACGACAAAGGCCAATCCTTGATGTACCGAGTGCTTGCCGAAGCATCGGTCGACCCGACCAAACCTGCTTTACGACGCGCTTGGAGCACCATGGTCGCCGTCATGGAAGGCGCCCCCGAAATGGCGTCACTCGCCATACGAGTTTGCGGTGGAAGATCCATGCTTCGACCCAACAAACTAGAACAGCACTATCGCGACGCACGATGCGGAGCAACGATGCTGCCATGGAGTGTCGAAGTGTGCCTCGACCGGTTAGGCCGCTACGACCTCTACAACGACAACTAACAAGACGCTCGCCCTAGAGGTCACGGCCGGTGAGCATTAGAGTGACGCGGTGCGACGCATCCAACATTTCATCAACGGCCAACACAAAGAGGGAACCAGCGGGCGATCAAGCGACGTGTACGACCCCGCAACAGGGAAAGTGCAGGCCCAGGTCGACCTTGCATCAGTAGCTGAGGTTCACGAAGCCGTGACCTGCGCCAAAACAGCTGCAGTTCAATGGTCAGAAAGTTCGCTTACACAACGAACCCAAATCATGTTCCGCTTCCGCGAGCTCTTGGCTGCTCGAACCGACGAACTCGCGAGAGCTATCAGCAGCGAACATGGGAAAGTCGTATCGGACGCAGCGGGCGAGGTCGCCCGAGGGCTCGAAAACGTCGAATTCGCGTGCGGTATAGCGCACCACCTCAAAGGTGAAATTAACGAACAAGTATCAGATGGCATCGAGGTGTACAGCCTTCGCCAACCCCTCGGTGTCGTTGCCGGCATCACCCCGTTCAATTTTCCTGCCATGGTCCCAGCCTGGATGTTCGCGACCGCCATAGCTTGCGGGAACACATTCATCTGTAAACCATCAGAAAGAGATCCCTCGGCATCCATGCTCATCGCCGAATGGTTTATCGAAGCCGGTCTCCCACCAGGAGTCTTCTCAGTAGTCAACGGGGACAAAGAAGCCGTAGACGCCTTAATTGACCATGAAGACATCGCCGCAATCAGCTTCGTCGGGTCAACCCCAATAGCTAGCTACGTGTACGAACGCGCCACTTCGGCGGGCAAAAGAGTCCAAGCACTGGGTGGAGCGAAAAATCACATGCTGGTATTGCCCGACGCCGACATTGAGATGGCCGCTGACGCAGCAGTGAGTGCCGCCTACGGATCCGCGGGTGAACGATGTATGGCTGTCAGCGCTCTGGTAGCTGTCGGATCAGCGGCCGACCAACTCGTAGAGGCAATCTCGAAAAGAATCCCCGCCGTAAAAATTGGAGTCGGGACCGAAATTGACGCTGAAATGGGTCCGTTGATCACAGCCGAGCATCGCGACCGAGTCGCCGGCTATGTCGAACGAGCACAGCAAGCAGGCGCCGTCGCAGTTGTTGACGGGAGTACCGCCGATCTCCCTGCCGACGGATTCTTCTACGGACCGACTCTTCTCGATCAAGTGACGGCCGATATGGAGTGCTACCAAGACGAAATTTTTGGTCCCGTGCTCAGTGTCGTGCGAGTAGAAACCTTCCGAGAAGCAATGGACCTCATCAATTCAAACCCGTTTGGTAACGGCACAGCCATTTTCACCCGCGACGGGGGAGTGGCACGTCAGTTCCAGCACGAAGTGCAGGTAGGGATGGTAGGTATCAACGTGCCGATACCTGTCCCGGTTGCGTACCACTCCTTTGGGGGATGGAAAGCTTCTCTCTTCGGGGATACTCACATGTATGGACCTGAAGGCGTTCGCTTCTATACCCGAGCGAAAGCAATCACTGCTCGGTGGCCTGATCCCGCGTCAAGTCAAATAGACCTCGGTTTCCCTCAAAACAGTTGATGGTCTCGCTAGGGCTTACGAAGAATGTGCACCACACATACCGCACCAATTCCAACCATATGAGCCATACCCACCCGGGCATCGGATTGTTGACGAGTACCTGCTTCGCCGCGTAACTGGCGGACCACCTCTGCGACCTGGCCCACACCGGTCGGACCAATGGGGTGGCCCATCGCTAGCAGCCCTCCCGAGGGACTAAACGCGCAGCTTCCGCCAATATCAAAGTCACCCGATTCGATGCGTGACGCCGCTTCACCGGGCTGACAAAGCCCCAAGGCTTCGGCATACAACAACTCTTCGATGGCGAACGCATCGTGCACCTCAAGTACATCAAGGTCCGATGGTCCGAGGCTCGCTTCTTCGAATGCAGCCGCACCAGTTTCAGCGGTCAAAGCTGCATCAATACCGACACCCTCGCCGTAAAGTCCTTCGGTTTTAGTTGCTGAGGCAACAACTTGCATCGCCCGAGAGCGATCAATTTGAAGCCGATTGATCCCATCCTCTGAAGCAATGATGACCGCAGCGGCCCCTTCCCCCACAGGGCAACATTGCAACCTGGTGAGGGACCCAGATATCGGTTCTGTAAGAATTTCTTCGAGGGTTCGAACCTTTTGTCGTTGCGCAAAAGGGTTTTGAGAACCGTTCCTGTGATTCTTTACCGCAACCTTCGCGACTTGTTCATCACTCACCTCATGCAAGTTCATGTATTCCGAAGCAAGCAAAGCGAAGTGAGTGAATGGAACCACCGAACCACCCTCAAGGTTGTTGATACCTGCCTCACCGGGTGCCGCCCCAAGACCCCCTCGGGGTTTATCAACACCCAGCGCGACCACAACATCAGATCGTCCAGACGCAACTTCTAAACATGCTTGGGCTATCGCCGACGACCCTGAAGCTGAAGCGTTCTCAACCTGTGTCATAGGGATGCCAGTCGCCCCAAGCCTGCTCAGCATTATCCGGCTCGCACCCATACCTAGTAACGCGGTTCCCGTGTAGGCGGCCTCAACATCTGTCCACTCAAGGCCGGCATCAACCAAAGCCTCTCGAACAGCGGTTAAGCCAAGTGACACATATGTGGCATCGCTACGCCGCTGATACCGATGTAAACCAATTCCGACAACGAAAACAGGTCTGTCAGACAAAAGCTTTGGTGCGTTCATTGGACCACCCGAAAATGTAGATCTACGATCACATTGCCGTCATCATCTTGTTCGCCGGGGGTCAAGAACCCTTCCACGGTGCTGCCGACTACAACACTGTCGCCCTCCACGATGGCTTTCACAACAGGACCCCCAACCAACCCGATGACACCAACAGTGAAGGGTGTAACAGGTGTAGAACGATGATGTCGATGCACCGTTGCCACTGCCTGCACTGAACCTCGCGCCTCGAGATCCCACTGCTCAAAAGTTGACGCGGGAGAACCACACTTTTCGCAACCGTAGGGGTCTGGGGGGAATGCGACCCGTTCACAGGTCACACACCTGTGTCCCACGATGGTTGGAGGATCAGTCATTTTCAATAGATGGGGATGCCGGGGTTCAGTAGTCATAGCGTCTTTAGGTAATCAAACGTAGTCATTAGAGCAGCCGGACACCTGCGGTTACAGCTGCGGCAACAACCACAACCAGAAACATAGGAGCGCGTTTCCACGCCAACAACGCGGCCGCAGCAATGCCTGCAACCCGAGCATCGATAACAAGTTCGTTTTGGCTACTGAACGTCTGCAACGCAGTCACAGCGCACAGAACCGAGAGGGGTACCATCGCCAACACCCGACGACTTCGGTCACCAATGCTTTTCGGCTCGATAAGCGCCATTCCCAGCACTCGTTGCCCATAGACACCGACAGCTAACACAGCCACAACCCCCCAGGTCAGCATCAGCTGTTCCGGTCTTCTCGGTTGCGCAGCGCCAACAACGCTGGAAGTGCCGCGACAAGAAACGGTAACCCGCCCTGCAATATTTCAACCAGTCCCAACGCGACAAGGGCGCCTGAAAGAGCTATTAATCGGGCATTCTGCGTTGTCAATTGGGGGCGAATAATGGCAATAAACAACGCAGGGAACATCGCATCCATTCCCAAAGCCTTCGGGTCCGACACCAGGTCTCCGATGAGGGCACCGATCGAAGCTCCCAACCACCATGGCAGCACTAACCACAGGGACATCGCTACATAAACCCTGCGAACGTCTTCATCCTTTTCTTCCCGGTTAGCCAAAGCGATATTCGGATCGAATGCAGAAAAAGCCGCCAATGCGCGTTTCCAGCGTTGGGGCCACAACCGAGGTGCCAACGCAGCTGCGAGCACCCCAAATCTTGTGGAAGTCAACCAGCCGCTTGCAACACCTGCAGCGACACTTCCCCCCGCTGTCGTCACCGCCGCGTACGCCAGCGTTGCTGTAGCTGAATTTACGATCAGAGTTGCAGCAACGATGACCCACGTGGGAGTGCCTGCAGTGCTGTGAACCAACGACACCGTGATAGCGACGGTGAAGTACGTGAACGCGATGGCCCAGGCTTCTCCAGTTTGTAACGAAGTGCCGTGAGGTATTTGACGCACCCGCAAATGATGCCAGTCCAACGACACAATGTTGTCGCTAACTTGGTGAACATGTCCGATGTGTCAGATATTGCCCAATGGTGTCTGGATCGAGGACACGAAAAAATCACCTTGCGGAGTCGACGCCCCCACCTTCTTGACGCCCTCCTCGACGCCGGCCTCAACATCACTGAAGGGCCATCAGACTTGGTGATGTGGCTGGACGATGAAATTGGAAGTTCGTCACCATGGCCACACGCCGACGCTTCATGCGAGGTCATCGTAGAAGGATGCCTACCGGTTGAACGAGGCGTGCACGCACTCGCCGTAGAAACCGACAGAGCAGTCATCGTCAGCTCCGATGGAATCGACTATCGCAGGATTGAATTCAAAGAAGGCGAATCGATTACGACCAAGATCCAACCCGTTGCGACCGACATCCTCGACGAATCAGCGCGCCAAGCAGGATTTACCCTGATCGAAAGGTGGGTTGACTGGTCAATGGAACCGGCGCTTGGAAATGAGCCTTGTCACTTGTCACTATTTCGTAACTTCTAAAAGGGAACTGAACCACGTCGCCGGTCGTTGTATTGGAAATCGCTACCAGATAGGAGCTTCTGTGCAGAGAGTCATCGCGGTGTGCACATTCGTGGCACTGCTATGTGCCTGCGGCGCAGATAATGCCGGAGATGCCGCAGACCCAGACAGGACGGTTCCGCTCCCACCGTCGCAGATACAACTCACGGCCGCCCTTACACCCTTCGAGTCATGCGAGCCTTTTCTCCGCCACGTCAAGACCAATGCACTTGACATGGTCAGCCCATGGGGGATTGGAGGCGGGTACTTCCCAGAAACCATGGAAGCAGAAATGCTGCGTGGTTCGCCGCAAGCGATAGCTGACTCGGCAACATCAGTTCCCGAAGTCGACTACAGCACAACGAACATCCAAGAAGCAGGCGTCGACGAACCTGACATCGTGAAAACCGATGGTCGGCGGATCGTCGCCCTTGTCGACAACACTCTTCACGTCATCGATGCCACCGGTCAACAACTTCAGCGATTGGGAGAATTCGAGTTCAAGAAATTTTGGGCGCAAGACATGTTTTTGTCAGATGACCGGGTCGTCGTGTTTGGTCAAATGCATGACACAACACCGCTTCTGCGGTCAGTGCAACCCCGACCGGGGTGGCATAGCCCTATCACCACCCTGATGAGCGTCGATATAAGCGAATCAATGCCTCGAATCACCAGGCGCCTCCACATTGACGGGAGCTACATCAGCAGTCGACTCGTCAACAACGCCGCGCGAATAGTTATCCAAAGCAACCCAACAGGGCTCGAATGGGTTTACCCGAACGGGTCAGGGTTAAGGGCTGAAAGAGACGCCAAGGAACAAAATCGTCAACTAATCGAAGAATCGACAATCGACAACTGGGTTCCATGGTTCGCGCTGGAAAACAGTGAAGGACAACTACTTCAAGAGGGAACCCTGACTGCATGCAAACGCATCTACCACCCTGCATCAAATAGCGGACTTCAGATGTTAAATGTCGTGACGGTCGACCTCGGCAAAGAACTGTTTGAAGAGCGGTTGGCGAGCACATCAGTTCTTGCCGACGGCCAAACTGTGTACTCATCAAAAAACAACCTGTACGTCGCTACAACCGAATGGTTCGATCAACGACAACCGCAAACGGATCGGGAAACAAGTTCAGACCAACCACCGACAATAAACACTCGGATTCACAAGTTCGACATCAGCGACCCGACGAACACCCTGTACCGGAGTTCAGGTCAGGTGATCGGGACGGTCCTCAACCAATACTCAATGTCGGAACACAACGACCATCTGCGTATAGCGACCACCAACCATGGATGGTGGTCACCACAACCAGAAGCCGCCAGTGAAAGTTTCGTGACCGTTCTCAAAGAAACTGACGTCGGGCTCTCCGAAGTAGGTCGAGTTGGCAACATCGGTAAAGGAGAAAGGATTTATGCGGTCCGGTTTCTCGGCGACATAGCGACGGTCGTAACTTTCCGTCAAACCGACCCGTTGTACACCATCGATTTGTCGCAGCCCGAGTCTCCGAAAGTGCTCGGAGAACTCAAAATCTTGGGGTACTCCGCGTATCTTCACCCAGTCGGAGACAATCTTCTCCTAGGAGTAGGACAGGACGCGTCGGACACCGGACAAAGGCTCGGAACCCAAGTCTCTTTGTTTGACATCAGTGACCTGTCGAAACCGATCAGAGTCGACCAATGGCAGCTGCCGGGCGGAACGAGCGAAATTGAATACAACGCTCGGGCTTTTTTGTATTGGCCAAACGAGAATCTCTTCGTCCTGCCCGTCACAACTCACCAGATAGCAACCCCAGACGGGGACGCGTTCTCAGGAGCGATAGCACTAGAACTCACTGGACAAACGCTGGACGAACGTGGGCGCATCACCCACTTAAAATCCGACCCCAAAGTGACATGTCAACGATGGCTCGAAGAACGTGCAGATGGAAAAGAAATTGAAAGGCAACATTGCTGGGTTGACTTCGACTGGCGAGGAGCAATTCGACGCTCACTCGTCATAGACGACGAAATCCACAGCCTCTCCTCGCTGGGATTGCTGACGAGTGATCTCAAGACTTTAGAACCACTGTCTTTCCTAGCTTTTTGACTCCATTTGAGTGCCGTTTCGAAAATCGGCTACAGAACAAAACCCCCATGCAACCTCGCTTAATTATCCATGACGTCCTCTAGTAGGCAATAGTGGTGTCATGACCGAAGTCGTATGGGACGAGGCACCCAGTCTGCAAAGCCCCCTCCTTGTTGTCGCTTTCGAAGGTTGGTTTGATGCTGGTGAATGCGCGACCGGCGCAATCCAATGGATTGTCGATCAATACGACGCCAGAAAAGTTGCGCGAATAGACCCGGAAGAGTTCTTCGACTTCCAAGAAAATCGACCTCACGTTGAAATCGCTGAAGACGGAGAACGACGAATCAGATGGCCATCGCTGGACGCTCATGTGATCGAAAATGACTTCCCCCACGATCTGGTACTCCTATCTGGGCTCGAACCGCGGATGAGATGGCGGACATTCTGTGATTCGGTTGTCGAAATCGCGAGAGATACCGGATGCGAAATGGTTGTCACGTTGGGAGCGATGGTCGCTGGGATACCGCATTCGCGCCCATCGGAAGTTAAAGGCAGTGCAGCCAGCGCGGACCTGGCGCGAAGACTTGGTCTCGACAGGCCGAGTTATCAAGGCCCTACCGGCATAATCGGCACCTTGCACGACGCTCTAGACAACGCGGACCTTCCAGTCATTTCACTACGAGTAGGCGTACCCCATTATGTTGCAGGACCCCCGAACCCAAAGGGGACCCGAGCCCTTCTCGCCGAGTTCGAAAAAGTTACCGGGGTCCCAACTGGCTACAGCGACCTAGATGCCAGCGTCCTGGAATGGGAGCAACGGGTCAGTGACGCCGTTGAACAGGACTCGGAGATCATTGGATACGTGCGGCAACTGGAAGAAGAAGCCGACCGCGCTGACGAAACAGACTTACCATCAGGAGACGACCTCGCTGCCGAGTTTCAAAAATTCTTGCGTGAAGAACGAGACGACTAGCTAGCGAATAGCGTTAACTGACCGTGTTGGCCTGTTGGCGCAATAACTGGTCTGCCAACACCAAACACACCATTGCTTCCACCATCGGAACTGCTCGTGGAAGAACACACGGATCATGTCTTCCTCGCGCTTCGAGAGTCACCGATTCGTTGTCTTGAGTCACAGTTTCTTGAGGCGAAGCAATCGTCGCGGTTGGTTTAAAGGCGACTCGCAGTACTAGATCCTCGCCGTTGCTGATCCCCCCTTGCACCCCACCGCTGTTATTCGTTGACGTAGCCGGACGGCCATCTGACCCTGGCACGAAAGGATCATTGTGTTCGCGCCCGGTCATCAAGGTTCCAGCAAACCCGCTACCTATCTCAAATCCTTTCGCAGCAGGAAGTGACATCAAAGCTTTAGCCAAGTCGGCGTCGAGTTTGTCGAAAACTGGTTCTCCAAGGCCGGCCACCATATTTCTTGCTACACAAGTCACGGCCCCTCCTAAGGAGTTGCCGTCCTTTCGTGCCGCCTCAATAGCGGTAGTCATCAACGCGGCTGCCTCCGGGTCAGGGCACCTCGTAGGGTCCGCTTCAACCTCTTCGCGGGAAACGGTCGCACAATCAACTTGGGCGTCGATGTCGTGGACTGAACTCACCCAACCAACAACCTCGATTCCTGCGACGTGCTGAATCACCTTGCGCGCTACCGCTCCACCGGCAACACGGCCAATGGTTTCACGAGCCGACGCACGGCCACCTCCCTGCCAATTTCTGATCCCATACTTGGCTTCGGTCGTCCAGTCAGCGTGGCTTGGCCGGTACGTACTTTTCATGTCTTCATAAGCACCCGGGCGGGCGTCCTCGTTGCGCACCAGCATCCCTATTGAGGAACCTAAGGTGCGGCCTTCAAACAACCCGCTATAAATTTCCACTCGGTCGTCCTCGTTACGTTGCGTTACAAGACGACTCTGGCCTGGGCGTCTGCGGTCAAGCTCCACCTGAACATCGCTCGAGTCGAGTTCAAGGCGGGGAGGACACCCGTCAATAACGACTCCGACGCCCCCTCCATGAGATTCACCGAAAGTAGTAATACGGAATTGATCACCAAAGGTGTTACCGGCCATATCACTGAGAGTAGAGGTCGCGAGGCCTATCTCACGAAGAGATTCTTTAACTAGTGCTATTTGGGCGTCGAATACAGGCAATGATTGCAGAGATGGAACTCATTGACGCCATGCTGGTTGTGGGCGCCGGGGTCGTCGCAGGAATAGTTAATGCGATGGCAGGAGGCGGCTCTCTGCTCACGGTCGGCTTTCTCAATGTCTTTGCAGGGCTCCCCGGATTGGTAGCTAACGGTACTAACCGGTTTGGCGTACTTGTTCAAAACGCTTCATCTGTGGCTAGTTACCGCAAAGAGGGCATCCGTGGATTTCGACGGGCTATACCCGTGATCCTCCCGGTCACTATCGGGTCGCTGGTCGGGTCGATACTTGTTTCCAGTGTCACAGACGAAGCCTTTGAAAGAATCTTTGGCTTTCTGATGATCCCGCTGCTGTTTATCAGTCTGCGACCACCGAGAACTTCCGGGACGCAAATCAACTGGCACCCGGCCCTAACAACGGCTGTCTTTTTCGGGATCGGGCTATATGGGGGTGCATTCCAAGCAGGGGTTGGTTTGCTCATCGTTGTTGCCCTGTCGAGATCCGGTCTGGATCTAGTCAACGCAAATGCGATCAAGGTGGTCGTGATCTTCATCCTCACCGCAATAGCGTTGCCTGTCTTTATCGTACGAGGCCAGGTTGACTGGGGTTTCGCCCTGGTTCTAGCTGTTGGCTTCGCCATAGGTGGCTGGTTGGGTGCCCGACTAGCTGTCCGAGGAGGAGAAAAGATAATTCGACCAGTCCTCATAGCAGCTGTTGTAGCGCTTGCTGGCCGAATGATCGGACTTTACTGACGACTACGGCGTAGCCTCTCCCCGTGATCTTTGACCTGAACCTGGAACGTGTGCGAAATCGACCCGGTATCAAATGGGAACGTCACGGCAGCGACGTGTTGTCTGCATGGGTCGCAGACATGGATGTCGAAGTTCCGGATTTCATCAAAGAAGCGGTAGTGGCGAGAATTAATGAAGGCGGGCTCGGCTACGGCTTCTACGACGAGCCGATCCCTGTGCTCGAAGCATTCAAATCGCGAATGTCTCATGCGTTCGACTGGAATGTCGAAACGTCAGATGTGCTTCGAGTCCACGACGTCATACAAGGCCTCGAATGGGTTCTAGACACTTTGACCCCACCAGGCTCAGGAATAGTTCTACAAACGCCCGTGTATCCGCCTTTCTATTCCAGCGTTGAAGGCACAGGACGAAACTGGGTCGCGAATCCGTTGATGGAAACTGAAGACGGTTGGGCGCTCGACTTCGACCATTTAGACCAGGTAGCTGCGCGGGACGATGTTTCGGCTCTGCTGCTATGCCACCCCCACAACCCATGTGGCTATGTCATGACGGCAACCGACTTGGTTCAGATCATCGAGATAGCTGACCGTAACGACCTTGTAGTGATTTCCGACGAAATCCACTGCGATTTGGTGTATTCGCCCCATCAACACATCCCGGCCGCGTCGATAAGTGACATCGCAGCACAACGAACTGTCACTCTTACTGCAGCCACCAAAACCTTCAATATGGCAGGGCTGAGGATGGCCTTTGTCCACAGTTCTTCGCAGCAGTATTTGCCACAACTGAAAGAAATCCGACCCCGAATGATTGGCGGCATAAATGGATTAGGACAAGTTGCCACTGTCGCTGGTTGGGAACAAGGAGACGCATGGATAGCTGAACTCGTTGAAGGACTCGATCACAATCGGCATCTGCTGTCCGAGTTGTTGAGTGAACATCTTCCTCAGGTTCGATATCGACCTCCACAAGCCACCTATCTTGCGTGGCTGGACTGCCGCGAGTTAGATCTCGGTGATGACCCCGCAGAGGTTTTCTTGTCACGAGGCAAGGTTGCTCTCAACTCCGGTTTGGACTTCGGGGTTGAAGGAGCAGGTCACGTACGACTTAATTTTGCGACGTCACCTGAGATGCTCACCATGATTGTCGAACGGATGGCCTCAGCGGTTTAATTATCCACAGGCCCTAAGTTTTCAGCTTCCCCTTTACGAGCGTGTCGACGCAGCACCAACGGATAGCCGACCGCCCCCACTGCGAAAAAGAGAAACCACTGGACGGCGTAAGCCAAGTGGGGCCCGAGGTGAGTGGGAGGCGGATCGAGTGGAATAGCACTAGTTGCCGAAGGGTCACTAGTGATCACTTCGACGTAAACAGGGGCCAGCGAGAATGGCACCTGTTGATCGATTCTGGCAACGTCAGTTCGAGCCAGAGAAGCAAGTATCCCGCTCGAAGAATCGCGTGCTCCGATTGCACCACGCTCCTGGCTCAGACGTACCCGTCCAGTTAGTGAAACAGTTTCCGAAGGCGGCTCAAGCTGGTTTGCATCGCACGAACTTTGATGAAGCCATCCAACAACGACAAGAACTGCTCGTGCATCGCTGATGGCCAGTGGAACCGCTAAATGACAACCTGCCATTTCCTGGTGGCTTCTGTTCCGAATCAGCACAGCATCCTCGGGGGACCACTTTCCCTCCAACTGCACCATCCTAAATTCGATGCTCTCAGTTGACGCGAACAGATCGGTTGCTGTCAGAACGGTCGCGCTGGATCGTTCAACAACGATTTCATTACGGTCACCTCGCGCCTGATGTCGTTGGAACTGCCAGACCCCAGCGGACATAAAGGCAATCAACAACAGCAACGTGAGAAGGTGTGCCGCTATCCATTTCGGTTCACGAACGAAGCCGTACATCAGGAGCACGCTAGCTGGCAACGTAGACTCAGCCGCCGTGGACCGCCGATACATCCTTGTGGCAACCGTCGCTGTATGTTCCGCTTTCATAGTCGCGTGCGCAGGGCCCAAAGCAGAGAAAGCCATCTTTGTTGCCCGTGAAACAACGACAACTTCTGGCCTAGAACTCGAACAAGAGGTAGATGTTTCTGCGACAAGTGAGGGAACGCGGGTTGACCAAAACGCTGCTCAACCCGCCGAAGTTGCTCCAACCACTGAGGGCGTAACCCACAGTGTGACGACTACAACAGCAAAGAGGCAGCCGTGGAGCCTCCTTGCAGGTGGCGACGTGTTGCTTGATCTGACTGAACCTGAAGGAATCGATCCGTTCGCGAACGTTCAACCCGACCTTGCATCAGCAGATATAGCGATTGTGAACCTTGAGATGGCGATTACGGAACGTGGGGACCCTTATGACAAGGAATTCGTTTTTCGCGCTCCCGGGTCGGCCGCACTAACCCTGGCTGGAGCTGGAATAGACGTGGTGTCGTTAGCTAATAATCACGTGCTTGACTTCGGTCCAGTTGGTCTCGCGGACACCATTGCAGTTCTCGACGAAGTTGACATTTTGCGGCCCGGAGCCGGGTCAAATAATGCAGAGGCCTACGCACCTCGAGTCCTGACATTGGACAACGGTATTCGCGTCGCCTTTGTTTCTGCGACGGCTGTGGTCCCAGGTGGCTTTGCTGCATCAGCTGATCGCCCCGGGGTTGCTGATGCGAAGTGGGCGATTCCGCGGGTCTTAGCTTCAGTTCGGGCAGCGGCGGCGAGCAACGATGTAGTAGTCGTAAGTGTCCACTGGGGGATTGAACGCGAAACTTGTCCAAGTGACGATCAACGAGACCTAGCTATGGATCTCATCGAAGCCGGAGCGAACCTAATTCTTGGGCATCATCCTCACGTCCTACAACCCATAGAAACCTTTGATCGCACAGTCATTGCGTACTCACTGGGTAATTTCGTGTGGCATCCGCGTTATGGGATAACCGGTGACAGTGGTGTTTTGGAAATCAGCTTTGACGGATCCTATGTAGAGGGCTATCGCTTCCACCCCCATATTTTGGATTACCGGGGAGGGGCGACTCCGGTCTCGAGCGGCGACCGATACGAGCGCATCGTTGATGTCATTGAGGGAAGGTGCGAGGAGCACGACCCGGAGCCCCCGACGACTACCGAAGTTGCCGATGACGGGGCCACAGATACGACAACTTCAACCACAGCCGGCTGAATTCACAAAATCTCAACGGGGAAAATCAGATCTGCGGGGTCGAACCCCAGGACCTGTCCTAAGAAAGAAAGCTCTGCGTCCAAAGCACGAGCGATTGTGTCTGCTTTGCGGAAGCCGTGACTTTCCCCTTCGAAAAGAACATAAGAGTGGGGAATCCCGGCATTGGTCAGTGCCTCCACGAGCTGTTCAGCTTGAGACGGTGGTACGACGGGGTCATCTGACCCCTGAAGAACAATCATGGGTGTCGATAATCGGTGTGTGTGATGGATAGGCGAACGTTCGTCGTATATATCTTTTTCAGCAGGCCATTCCCCAACCAATGAGTCAAGATAACGAGCCTCGAATTTATGTGTGTCGCGGGCCAGAGAGGCAAGGTCGGCCACCCCGTAGCGCGACACCCCGGCTGCGAAAAGTGTGCTCGATGTCAACGCACAAAGCGTCGTGAAGCCCCCTGCAGAGCCGCCTTTTATCGCCAGCCGGCCAGGATCAACCAATGCGTTGTCGGCCAGATATTTTGCGGTCGCTATGCAGTCCTGGGTATCGGCAACTCCCCACTGGCCCCGGAGTTTGTTTCTGTAGGCCGTGCCGAAACCAGTACTCCCTCGATAATTCACGTCCACAACTGCGATGCCCCTATTGGTCCAATACTGAACAGCAGGATCGAAAGAAGATCTCGCAGCCCCGGTAGGACCGCCGTGGCTGAGAACCACGAGGGGCGGTGACTCAGAAGAACACAAAAACGCGGAATTATTTGGAGCAAAATAAAAGCCGTAAGTAGCTTCCCCCGACGGGTCCGTGACCTCAATAGTTTCAGGAGTCGAAATCTCTTCTTGGCCGATAGGGAGTGGACGTGACGTGCTTATCTGTTCGGTTGAACCGTCGGTGTGCAACGTTCGGACAGCAGCGTTTGTTTCCCAACTGGCTGCAATGGTGACTGCTCGTCCATCTCCCAAGATATCTAAACCGTTGAATTCGGTTAAACCGCTGTCAATTGTGACCCATCGAGAGTCGATAATCTGGCCCGCCCGGCCGACGCCTTCGTCGATCCAAGTGCACCAGATGGCATCACCAGCCCAGTCGTAGGTTTTTTGGCCAAACACCCATCCGGGAATGCCGAACTCAACTTCTGCCTCAACAACCGGATGAGATGAGTCACTGTGCACGTCAACCTCGTGGATATTCCACCAACCGGTTGCATCGCTGATGACGTGAAGGCGACCGTCGGGTGAGAACCGTGGTTGCTGTAACGCCGGGCCGTCGAGTACCACCCGGTGTTGCGCCCACCCGGTCGCCTGACGTTGAGCCACATGCAGCCGCACGTGGTCCCAGGGCATTGAGGGATGATCCCAAGACAAATATGCAAGCAATTTGCCATCGGGAGAAATGGTTGGAGACGAGTAAAAATCTGCTCCCGAAGCCACTTCAATCATGTCACCAGTGGGAGTAATGGTGGCCAACAAATTTTGAGGATGGACACCGCTGTTCTGATGTCGTTCGATAACCCAAATTGTGTCGCTGGTCTCGGGAACAACGACCCCGTTTGAGTACCGCAACCCATTAGGGAAAGCTGGCTCGACGGTTACCGGGCGGAAGTCGTCATTGAGGAGCCAAAGCCGTTGGTCTTCGAAACGAGAAACCAAGATTCCATTATCGGTGGGCAGCCATGCACCGCCTCCATATTCGTGAACCAATGTGCGCACGTTGAGGTCATCTGGCCCGACCGTGACGGTTTTAACGCCATCAAATTTAACTATTGTCGTCCGACCCGACTCTTCGGGTCGGCCCTCTAACCACAGCACCTCGTCATTGAAAACGCGAGGCTCAGAAAGACGAGTCGCCCCGCTCGCGAGTTGCTCGGACGTGAGTTCCGATGGCCAACTGCCATAGGGTTGATCTTGTTTCAACTTGGCCCCAAAAATGCTTTGAAGATGGACTAATTAACGCTACTCCCTCGCTATGATCCTGCACGTAAGAAATGAGGATTCGGGCAAATACGAGCGTTGCACACGCTGGTCCGAAAATAGAATTGGTGCCCATCTTGATGGGCGCCGTGAGGCCTGCGCCCCAGATTTCCCACCAATCTGCGGGCGTTCCGTGGGCCGAGGGAGTACCCACCGACCCCCTCGGCTCACATCTTTGTGAGCCTTAATCTTTGTCGAGGTCAGAAACGATCCGTTCAACCTCATGTCGCGTCGTTTCGAGACGTCCCCTGCACCATTCGATTAACTCTGACGCCCGTTGCAGATCAACGGTTAGCGAATCAATATTCACGTCGTCGCTGTCGAGCTTCTTCAGAATTGCATCCAATTCCTGGGTGGCGGCTTGAAAACTAAGATCTTCCTCGGTCATGTTTCCTCCTCATGGCCCCGAAGTTCAGACTCAGTGACTGTGCTTGTCATCAGAGACGTAGATGTTTCGCTAACTATCGTGGTGCCGTCAGGTACAGCATCGCGGATCACGTTTCCCGCCTCGTCCCGGGTGATGGAAAATCCTCGAGCGAGCACTCTGTTTGGATGAAGTGCCTGCAGTAAATCAAAGATTCGGTTGCATCTCTCAACGTTGCGGTCGATCGCCATTGACGACAGGTCCCGCAAGCGAGCACTAGCAGCGGCCAGCTGCCCTTCTTTCAGGTCCAGTGTTCGACGCGTCCGGTCGTTGATCGCCCGACCAGAAGACGAAATCATTTCGGCTGCCCTGTCGTGACAATTATTGGCAAGAGTGACGATTCGACGAGCAGAGTCATTTAGCTCTTGGTTAAACGCGGTCACGATTTGGACTAACGCCGCTGCGCAAGCAGTTGGTGTTTTGAACGCTGTGTGGACAACCTCGTCGACAACCGATCGGTCGATCTCATGACCTATGCCCGAAAAGACTGGGATCGGGGCTAGAGCTACAGCTCGGGCAACGCTTTCGAGATCGAAAGCAAGCAGGTCAGTTCGAGCCCCACCCCCTCGCACAACTGCAATCACGTCGACATCTGCGTCCACCAGCTGTTGTATGGCTGTCACCAAGCCGATTTCGGCTTCAGTTCCCTGAACCGACGAGTGTGCGAGTGAAATTTTGAACGGGTACCGACTTGAAGAGATCTCATTGACGAAGTCGTTGTACGCGGCACTTCCATCTGAGGTGACTAAGCCAATGTGAAGAGGAACAGTCGGAACCTGAAGTGCTGAGTTGGTTTCCAAAAGACCGGCCTTGGAGAGCGACTGCAAGACCCGTTCCCTATCGACAGATAATTGCCCGAGCGTGTGGTGCGGGTCGATCGCAGTCATTTGTACTTGTACTCGGCCTTGAGGTGCGTAGAAGGACAACTCACCTTTGATACGGACTTTTATCCCTTCAGTTAGTGGACCCGCATCGGCACGGTTCAAGACAGATTCCACTGCGTGTCGGCGTCCCTTCCACAAAGCGATCGACATCTTGTCGATCCGATTGCCGCCGGTGTCCGGTTCGATCAAATCGAAATACACATGACCTGAGGAATGAAACTTGAGCCCGCTAATTTCGCCTTCAAGCCATATCTCCGCAGGAAAGACGGCGGCGAATGTATCTCTGATCGCTTCGCACAGGTCCCCGACAGACCAGGTATGTGTCTCCGTCACGGTATTTCAGCTTCCAATTTGCGAGGCCGAGTTGATCTGTGAACACGCGAACAATTGGTCGTGTGGGCGAAGAAAAGAATTAGACGAAGCTGAAGCTTCCGACATCACAAGACGACCTTAGGCGCGAAGAGCCATGGAGCTATTGATAGCTCGGATATGACTGTCCATGTTGATGTTGGAAGCTATGACGAGAGATAGGATCAGAAACGGAAGGTTGCCAGAGCGGACGAATGGGGCGGCCTCGAAAGCCGTTGTGGCCTCCGGGTCACCGTGGGTTCGAATCCCACACCTTCCGCCATTTCGATTCCCACAAAATAGAAGTGACTTAAGACCTCATCGTCGCTCAGCGAAAAACTGCGAGAGAATGTCGCCGCATTGGGCGGCCAGAACACCGCTCGTTATTTTTGTTTGGTGGTTGAGTCGAGGGTCGTCAAGCAAGTTGTACAGCGTTTCGACAGCGCCGGCCTTTGGATCGTGAGCCCCGAAAATGACATGGGCTACACGCGCGTTGAGGGCCGCTCCCGCGCACATAGGGCATGGTTCTAGAGTCGTCACTAGAATCGAATTGTCGAGATGCCAGGTCCCTAAATGAGAAGCTGCATCTCTCAGAGCCAAGATTTCGGCGTGGGCGGTTGGATCGCCGGTCAACTGGCGTTCGTTGTGACGTGAAGCGATCACCGTGCCGTCAACTATGACCAGTGCGCCTACGGGCACGTCCTCATGTTGGATAGCGCTTTCAGCTTCTTGGAGAGCGAGACGCATGGCTTCATCATCGTTCATGGCGGAGAGTGTGGGATTCGAACCCACGGAGGCCGGTTAGACCTCACACGCTTTCCAAGCGAGCCCATTCGTCCGCTCTGGCAACTCTCCTCGATCATCGTCCCACGAGGCGACCAGGTGATCTGCGGCACACAGCGGAATCCGCTGAGAGCTGCTGCCTTCCGGCCCTGACTCGATTCACGGGCCACTGTTGCACAGGACCCGGCCGCCACGTGGAACGATGATGCGCTCCTAGGTTACTTGCCACTAAGCGCAGCGGCACGCAAGTAGCATCAGCGATTAGATGGTGTATCAGTCCTTGTACCGACGTTTTCGGCCACAAACCTTTTCCGAGGTAATCGGCCAAGATCACTTGGTTGCAGCTCTTCGCAATGCAGTGGTCGAAGAACGCGTTGGGCATGCTTATTTACTCAGTGGCCCGCGTGGGACAGGCAAGACATCAACTGCTCGTATTTTGGCGAAAGCTTTGAACTGTCTGGAGCCGCCAGGAGACGGAGAGCCATGTGGGAATTGTGACAGCTGCACAAACTTTGAGTCTGGCACTTCAATGGATCTCGTTGAGTTAGACGCCGCATCGCACAGAGGGCTTGACGATGTTCGTCAGATTAATCGCGATGTTGCATTAGGAAATCCGGGAAAACGCAAAGTCTATGTTCTCGACGAAGTCCACATGCTCACACGCGAGGCCTCCAATGCTCTGTTGAAGACCCTTGAGGAACCGCCTGAGCACGTGATTTTCGTTCTGGCGACGACCGACCCTCAGAAAGTTCTGCCCACAATTCGTAGTAGGACACAACATGTCGAACTGACATTGGTCCCCGCGGGGCTTCTTCGCGAGCATGCCAAAGAAATTGCCGAACGAGCTGAATTGCAGATCGATTCGTCCGTGGTTGATTACGTGGTCGAACGGGGCGGTGGTTCGGTTCGAGACATGCTTTCGGCGTTAGACCAAGTTGTCACAGCGGGCGGTGTTCCTGAACATCGAGGCTCGGTTGATGCTCTTGTCGATGCGATCGTCGCGCAGGATCTCACGGAGTCAATGACTGCTGTTGCTGAAATCGTTGCTGCTGGTGTTGACCCGAAAGATTTGGCGTATCGGTCGACTCGAAAGCTGAGAGATATTTTTCTTGCGGGTGCAGGAATTAACTCGGGAGACTCGATACCTGAAGAGTTACCTGACCTTGCCGAGAAAGCCGGCCGAATCACCAAGGCAGTTAATGTCCGCGCATTGGAACTGTTGGGTCAGGCACTGGTTGATATGCGACAGGCACCGGATCCGCGACTTGTTTTGGACTTAGCGCTGGTCAGGCTGTTTGCTGGGGCAGTGGAGCCGCAAGCGCCTCGAAAACCCGAACGCTCCGCGAGTCCAGCACAGGAGACAGGCAGTGGACCTGCGGCTCAGGCGAGAGCGGCATTGGCGTCAGTGAAAGGCTCGGAAGAATCGGAAGCGTCGACTGCTGATTCGGCCAGTGCCCCGGTTCCGCCGGCTCCTCCACCTCCACCAAGTAGTGACAGCAATGTCGCCGACCCCCCGGACCCGATGTTGCCCGCAAGTCAAGCATCAGACAAAACCCCCGAAGAATTGTCGATGGCACAGGTCGCAAAGATTTGGGAGCAACAAGCCCTTCCCGCATTAAGCGCTCGAGCTCGGGCACGATTCCAAGCGGCGACGCTCGTCAGTGTCTCAGCAGGACAGGTGCAGTTCGAGTTGCCGAACGAAACTCACCGAGAACGCTGTGAACAAATGAAAGACGATATCGAAGCAGTACTCCGAAAGGCCCTCGAGGCCCCTGTCCGGGTCGAACTCACAGCCGCGCGGGAAGCGAAGCCCGACGCAGATAGCAAACCAATCGTCGTAACCGAGGAAGAGATCGTAGATCCCGCTGAATTCGAGGCGAGCGCCGACGGTGGTCCTTCGAGTGTTGATCGACTCTTAGACGCTTTCCCCGGTGCCGTAGCGTCTGATGATGAAGGTAATGGACGAGGGTGATTAAACGATGAGTGAGATTTCATCCGGGGACCCGCTTCTCGCGCAAGCACAGGGCTTACAGCAACAACTATTGGAACAGAGAAAAGAAATATCGACGACTGTGGTGGAAGGATCCGCCGGTGGTGGCGTGGTAACGGTGTCAATGCAAGCTGACGGAACCGTCCTTGAGGTACACATTGATCCTGATGCCGTGGATAGTGATGAGATAACCATGCTTGAGGACCTAGTAGCAGCTGCCTTTCGCGATGGATTGCGGCGTTGCGGTAACGCACAGGCAGCTGCGATGGCGCGGATCGGTTCGATTTCCCCGCCAGAGGACGGAGGTTAGAGAAGCGTGTATGACGGCCCAGTGCAAGATTTGATTGATGAACTCGGTCGGCTACCGGGGATCGGTCCCAAATCTGCTCAGAGGATTGCTTTCTATCTACTGAAGTTGCCCAAGGGTGATGCCCAGCAGTTGGCGACAGCAATCATCGAAGTTAAGGAAAGAATCGGGTTCTGCCAAAAATGCTGGAATATTTCGGAGGGTGAGCTGTGCTCAATATGTGGAGACCCTCAGCGCCAAACCGGTTCGCTTTGTGTGGTGGAAGAACCCAAGGATGTCGTGGCTCTTGAACGGGCAGGATTTCGCGGCCGCTACCACGTTTTGCAGGGCGCCTTGAACCCGATGGAAGGAGTTGGTCCTGAGCAACTCCGTATTCGTGAGTTGATGTCTCGGATCAACGACGAAGGCGTTGCTGAGTTGATTCTGTGCACCAATCCCAATATTGAGGGCGAAGCAACAGCAATGTACCTGGCTCGCCAGTTGCAGCCTCTGGGCATCAAGGTGACGAGAATTGCTAGCGGTTTGCCTGTTGGCGGCGATTTGGAATACGCCGACGAGTTGACGTTGGGTCGTGCCTTAGAAGGTCGCCGGGAACTGCAAACCTAAGTTCCGGTCGATAGTGGGAGGGCGGATGCCGGAGTAGGGAGCGATCCGATTAACGTGTTGCGGGCACGTTGTCACCGAACCACATAGCTTCCAACTCCGACATCCTTAAGAGCTGGACTCTTTGCAATTAGGTTACAAACATTTCAGGAGTATTACAACGCGGTGCTGAATCGGCAGGTTTATGCGACCTCGATCAACAAAGCGTCGCCCTGACCGCCGCCTCCACAAAGAGCAGCAGCACCATACCCTCCGCCGCGTCTGCGTAACTCAGACATCAACGTGAGCGCAAGGCGACTTCCTGACATACCGATTGGATGACCGAGAGCTACGGCACCACCGTTGACGTTGACTATGTCGTCACTTACCCCGAGGTCTTCAGTAGCAGCTAGGCCTACCGCGGCGAATGCCTCATTCAGTTCAAAAAGAGAGATATCCGAGATATCTAACTCGGTCTTAGAGAGTGCTTGACGAATTGCCCTAGATGGCTGGGTGAGGAGTGAGGTGCCCGGTCCTGACACCATTCCGTAGCTGACGACCCGCGCCGAAATCTCAAGACCAAGTTCTTCAGCCCTCCCTGCTGACATCATTACCAGCGCACAGCCACCATCAGAGATCTGTGAGGCATTACCTGCAGTCACAGCGCCATCGGTTGCGAAAGCTGCCCGCAACTTAGCGAGACTTGCTGCTGTTGTGCCCGGCCGCACACCTTCATCGGTGTCCACGATCAATGGGTCACCACCGCGCTGGGCTACAGAAACTGGCGAGATTTCCGCTTCGAAGCGGCCATCCTTCTGAGCAGCAGCAGCTCGTTCGTGTGATCGAGCAGAGAACTCGTCCATAGCCGTCCGACCAATCCCGGCAGCGTCTCGTTCAGTGCCATCTCCCATATGGCCATCGTCGAAAGCGCACCACAAGCCGTCATGGATCATCGCGTCGCGTACCTCGCCGTGACCCATTTGTAAACCGTTCCGACCGTCAGCAAGCAGATATGGAGCATTGGTCATCGACTCCATTCCTCCGGCCACAACCACCTCTGCATCACCCGAAGAAATCATTTGATCGGCTAGATAGACGGCATTCAGGCCGGATAGGCAAACCTTGTTGATCGTGATAGCTGGAACATCCATCGGTATTCCCGCGCCCACTGCAGCCTGCCTGGCGGTTATCTGACCCTGGCCGGCCTGAAGAACCTGTCCCATCACCACGTGATCGACCTGATCACCTGTTATTCCTGAACGTTCGAGAGCAGCAGAAATCGCGTGGGATCCCAATTCAGCGCCCGTGAAGTTAGCTAACCCTCCGTTGAAACGACCAATGGGTGTGCGTGCTCCTGAAACGATTACTGAGCCGGGCATGAGTTACCTCTTCTCCAGAGTTTTAGACTTCTAATTTTAATTGTAGATTTTGTGCACTGCCGGTGCTTGAGTCAATCAAATGTCTCGACCGCCGGTAAGCCATCCCCTTCAATACTGGAAAGTGACTTGTCACCCATGCAGCACATCCTTGAGGCGATTCAGGCCGATGCGTCCAGCGATGAAATGGCGGCTCTTGAAATTCCTGACAGCTATAGAGCCGCCTACGTAACTCGCGACGAACAAAACATGTTCGAAGGCCGAGAATCTTCGGAAAAAGATCCGAGGGAATCTATACACATCGATGAAGTAGCAACCCCCGAGCTTGCACCTGATGAGGTGTACCTAGCCGTTATGGCCAGTTCGATCAACTTCAACACCGTGTGGACCTCAATTTTCGAGCCCCTTCCGACCTTTGGGTTTCTAGATCGCCTCGGTCGTGAGAGTAGTTGGGGAGCTCGGCACGCCCTTGACCATCATGTAATTGGGTCCGACGCTTCCGGCGTGGTTCTGAGAGTCGGTTCAGCAGTGCGCAACTGGAAACCAGGAGATCGTGTTGCGGTTCATTGCAACTATGTCGATGATCAAGACCCAGCAGCGCATGAAGATTCCATGCTTGCCTCTAATCAACGAATATGGGGCTTTGAGAGTAACTTCGGCGGACTCGCCGACTTGTCGATCGTCAAAGCAAATCAACTTATGCCGAAGCCGGCTCACCTCACATGGGAAGAATCTGCTGTTAATGCTCTATGCGCGTCCACTTCATATCGGATGCTGGTTGGAGATAACGCAGCCAGAATGAAGCAAGGTGACAACGTTTTGATCTGGGGCGCCTCAGGTGGACTTGGTGGCTACGCATGCCAGCTTGTGATCAACGGTGGGGGTACTCCTGTTGGTGTGGTCAGTTCGTCAGACAAAGTGGAATTACTGCACGAACTAGGTGTTGAGCATGTGATTAACCGAAACGAAGAGGATTACCGATTCTGGTCAGATAGTCATACGCAAGACGAAGGGGAGTGGCGTCGCTTAGGAAAGAAGGTACGCGGCTTTATTGGCGATGATCCCGACATTGTGTTTGAGCATCCCGGCCGTTCGACCATGGGTGCTTCGGTATTTGTTACTAAGCGTGGCGGCAAGATAGTTACATGTGCGGCGACCACCGGCTACATGATCGAATATGACAATCGTCACCTCTGGATGCGTCTCAAGCAGATCGTGTCGAGTCACTTCGCGAATTATTCCGAGGCTTGGGAAATGAACCAACTGCTCGATCAGGGACGAATCCAACCGATCCTTTCAAAGACGTTCGCGTTGACTGACACGGGAGAAGCTGCATTCCAGGTTCATCACAACGAGCACGAAGGAAAGTTGGGGGTTTTGTGTCTAGCCCCAGAATCAGGGATGGGAATCACTGATCCCGAGAAGCGTGAAGTGATCGGAGAAGACAAAATAACGTTGTTCCAACGACACGCTCAATCTCTTGAAAACACACCCGGGAGCTGATGATGATTCTTACTGAAATCGACCATGTCGCAATTGCCGTCCACGATTTAGAGGCCGCTATTGCCTATTACCAAGAAGCTTTCGGTGCAGAAGTCCATCACCGAGAGATCGTCGAAAGTGATGGGGTCGAAGAAGCGCTAGTAAAGGTCGCCGATAGTTACATTCAACTGACCACAGCGACTCGCTCGGACTCGCCGATCGCAAAGTATCTGGAGAAGAGGGGGGAAGGGCTTCATCACATTGGTTACCGGGTTGATGATTGTCAGGCTGCTCTCGACGCGATGGTTGCCGCCGGCGCGACCCCCATCGATCAGAGTCCTCGTCCCGGCTCTCGAGGTACGACCGTTGCTTTCATGCATCCCAAAGGCAGCTTTGGAACATTGATTGAACTGGTTCAGGAATAGAACTGCTTTCGGGTCTCGGCTAAATGACTGATCATCTCGGCGAAGAAGTTGGGGTCGGTCCGCACCGGCAACCGTGGCCCGAAGGAGATCAATACGATCCGGAACTTTTACGCGATGGCGATCGCCGCAACGTTTTGGACAAATACCGGTACTGGCGCCGAGAAGCGATCGTCGCCGACCTTGATTTGCGCCGCCATCCGTTCCATGTTGCGATCGAAAACTGGCAGCATGATTTGAACATTGGAACGGTTGTCCGAAATGCGAACGCGTTTTTGGCTGCGGCTGTCCACATTGTCGGAGAACGAAAGTGGAACAGGCGGGGCGCAATGGTTACTGACCGCTATCAGCACCTAGAACACCACTCCACTGTCGAAGAGTTTGTTGACGCGATGGTCGCTAATGAACTGATTGTGGTTGGCATTGACAACCTTCCCGGAGCTCAACCAATCGAAACAACTCCCTTGCCTCGCAATTGCGTGTTGGTGTTCGGACAAGAAGGCCCAGGTCTGTCTCCTCTTGTGCGCGAAATGGCTCAACTGGTTCTTTCAATTACTCAGTTCGGCTCAACGCGGTCGATCAACGCAGGAGTCGCATCAGGGATAGCGATGCATACATGGATTCGTCAACACGCATCCATCTAACGAAAGTTCAGATTCGTCCTCAGCAGCCTCCAAAACAGCACTAGGGTCAGGTCCGGTCATCATCTCGGGAAGGGATGAGACCTCAACAATGAAGGATGTGAATATGGCTCCGATGTGGCGACGTCTCCTCGCCCTACTGATGGTCCTCGGACTTGTGGCTGCCGCCTGCGGCAGTGATAGTGATGGGGGAGAAGTTTCTGGTGGATACAAGATTGGTTTAGTTACCGATACAGGCAAGGTTGACGACAAAAGCTTCAACCAGTCAGCATGGGAAGGCGCCCAGGCGGGTGCTGGAAATGTTCTTGGTGCGACTGCTAGCTATATCGAAACTGAAGAATCCAAAGATTACGCAAACAACATTCAGCTTTTTGTGGATGATGGAGCGAAAATCATTGTGACCGTCGGTTTCGGTTTGGGTGAAGCAACTATTGAGGCTGCTCAAGCTAATCCAGACGTCATGTTCATTGGTGTTGACCAATGGCAGAATGACGCGCTTCCAAACCTTGCAGGCTTGATGTTCCCCGAGGCCAAGGCTGGCTTCATGGCTGGAGCGTTGGCCGGTATGTTGACTGAAACAAACATTGTTGGCGCGGTCCTTGGTACTGACTTAGTTCCACCTGTTGTCTTCTTTAAGGAAGGCTGGGAGAACGGAGCTCGCTACACCAACCCGAATGTAGAAACCATCTCCACCTATCACCCCGGCGGTTTGGATGTTGCCTTCGGTGACCCGGAATGGGGAGCAACAACCGCCCGTCAGGCTCTCGACCAGGGTGCTGACATTATCTTCGGTGCAGGTGGTGCAACCGGTAACGGAGCCTTGATCGAGGTGGCCGGTGAAGCTGGGGCCCTCTGTGTAGGCGTGGACTCGGATCAGTGGTTCACCGTGCCCGAGGCGCATCCTTGCCTGGTGACCAGCGCGATGAAGCTCATCGATGTTGGCGTGGCTGAACTGATCGCTCAGGCCAACGCCGGGACCATGGAAGGTGGCAACTACTTCGGTGAAGTAGGGCTTGCCCCCCACCATGATTTTGACAGCATGGTCACTAGTGAGATGCGAGACATGCTTGCGGAGGTCATGGCAGGATTGGACGACGGTTCCATAAATCCCATGCCTTAAGAGAAATATCGGCTTGAATGGGGGCACCACTCAAATTGAGTGGTGCCCCCGAGTCGCGTCATGAGCCGTTCCATACTTCGAACCATCGCCGTCCCGCTTGTAGCGGTGGTCCTTGGGCTATTAATTGGGGCAGTTCTGATCCTTTCTCAGAACGCTTCCCCTTCAACCGCATACACAGCGTTGGTGGTTGGAGGGCTAGGCGATGCTGACGCCGTTTTGCGCACCCTACAAAAAGCCACACCGCTGATTTTTGGGGGCTTGGCCGTAGCATTCGCGTTTAAAGCCGGAATGTTTAATATTGGTGGGCAAGGCCAACTGCTAATCGGCGCGGTTTTCGCGGCGGGAGTCGGTTTCGGTATTGACGGACTTCCGATGGTGGTTCATCTGCCGCTCGCACTTCTGGCAGGTGCAATCGCCGGCGCAATATGGGGAGGTCTGGCAGGAACGCTGAAAGCGACAACCGGTGCCCACGAAGTAATCGTCACCATCATGTTGAACTTTGTGGCAGGAAATCTCACGGACTGGTTATCTGCGAACCCCTGGAAAGACAATTCTGGTAACAACATTGTGGCCCGAACCCCTCTTGTTGAGGACTCAGCGACTATCCCAACGCTGGGCGCCGTACCGGTCGGGTTCTTATTGGCGGTGGCAGCTGCAGCAACATGCTGGATGGTGCTTGAAAGAACTACCTACGGGTTCGAAGTTCGAAGTGTCGGGCACAACAGAAATGCGGCTCAGTATTCCGGCATCAAAGTTGGTTGGATAATGAGCTCCACGATGGCTGTAGCCGGGATGCTTGCAGCACTCGGCGGTGCAGTCGAAAGTCTCGGGGTTGACGGCCGTTTCGAAGCCGGCGTGAATGTGGGTCTTGGATTCGAAGGAATCACGATTGCTCTTTTAGCTCGCGCTAACCCCCTCGGTGTCATACCTGCAGCGCTGTTGGTTGGCCTAATGGAAGCAGGCGCATCTCGGATGCAATTCAAAGCCGGTGTCGCCCCAGAGCTCATTGATGTCATTCAAGCCCTGATCCTGTTCTTTGTCGCAGCACCGATCATCATTAAGTGGTTGCTACGTATGCGTCATGACACGTCAGAACAACTCCAACTTGGAGCTGGATGGGGGAAGTCATGAAACCTCAACAAAGACAACTGCTCTACGCGGGTCTCGCTGTCATGCTCGTCCTCATTTGGATCTTTTACTCAGCCAATGGCCCACAAACCACGGCCGTGCTCGCTGGAACTGTGCGCGCCGCGACGCTTCTGGCCCTTGGCGCTATGTGCGGAATGATTGGTGAGCGTTCGGGAGTCGTAAATATTGGAATCGAGGGACAGTTTCTCCTCTCCGCCTTCGCTGCGTTCACGATTGCATCCATGACGGGCTCTTTGTTTATGGGGACCATCGCTGGTATTGGGATGGGCCTCATGATGGGCTGGTTGCTTGCCGCGATGGCGGTAGGCCTCAAGGTCGACCAAATCATTGCTGGCACTGTCTTAAACATCGCCGCGTTGGGTCTGACTTCATTTTTCTATGACCGAAGTCGTTCCTTAGGGATGGGCAAATACACCAACATTGATCTCGGTCCCCTTGCTGATATCCCACTGGTAGGGACTGTGTTCTTTAGCCGACCACCTCTTACGTACTTAACGATGGCACTCCTCGTTGTAGTTCATATCGCCCTATTCCGGTCGGTCTGGGGGATGCGAACCCGAGCTATAGGAGAGCACCCCGGTGCCGCGGACACAGTAGGAATCGACGTTTTGAAATTGCGATATCTGAACGTCACTCTTGCCGGAGGGCTAGCCGGCCTCGGAGGTTCCTATTTAGCTCTCGAAGCCGTCGGCACGTTCAGCCGAGCAATGTCTGGGGGTCGGGGTTTCTTGGCTTTAGCCGTAATGATCTTTGGGAGACGTACTCCGTTTGGGGCCTACGCTGCCGCGTTGTTTTTCGGGTTCACAACTGCTCTTCAGAATCAATTTCAGCTAAACAACACCTTCGACATCCCCCCGCAATTTGTTGGCATGCTTCCGTTTGTTGTGACAATCGTCGTCGTAGCTCTCAGTGGACTTGTTGGTTCCATGCGTGACCCAGCAGCGCTCGGACAGAACTACGAAAAAGGTTGAGCATGTCGGAAATTCTTCTCGCTGCGCAGAATGTTACGAAAAAATTTCCAGGTGTTTTGGCCAATGATGACGTTTCTATACGCCTTCGACCCGGACGAATTCTCGCGCTCCTAGGCGAGAATGGTGCCGGTAAAAGTACGCTCGTGAATGTTCTCTTTGGGATGTACCGGCCTGACAGTGGCCAGGTGGTCATCAAAGATGAGACGGTAGATCTTCATGGTCCGGATGACGCCATCTCCCGGGGCATTGGAATGGTGCATCAACATTTCCAGTTAGTGCCACCCATGCGTGTCGTGGAGAACATTGTGTTGGGAGATGAACCGACAAAACGTGGTTTGGTCGACCTCGATGAAGCACGCAACAGAGTCGTCGAACTTTCCGAACGGTATGGACTGGAAATTGACCCGGACGCACTAGTTGAAGATTTACCCGTTGGCATGCAACAACGCGTCGAGATACTCAAAGCGCTGTATCGCAACGCTGATGTCTTAATCATGGATGAGCCGACTGGTGTTTTGACTCCCCAAGAAGCAGACCATCTGTTAGGTGTATTGAGGGAGCTAACCGAAACCGGTCTTGGCATCGTCTTCATTACCCATAAATTGCGCGAGGTTCTTGCAATTGCTGACGACATCGTCGTCTTGCGTAACGGTCAAGTGGTTGGCGAAACAACCCCGTCACAGACTAGCGAGGGCGGCTTAGCGGAAATGATGGTCGGGCGCAGCGTCGTGCTTCAAGTAGAAAAATCCGCCGCAGATCCAGGTGACGTGGTTCTCAAGGTCAGTGAGCTAGAGGTAAACGATGACCGAGGCCAGGTTGCGCTTGACGGGTTGAACTTCGAAGTTCGAGCCGGGGAGATATTGGGCGTCGCCGGTGTGGAAGGTAATGGTCAACGAGAGTTGGTTGAAGCAATCACAGGGCTGCGCCACCCCGCCTTTGGGGTTATGGAAATTGACGGCGAAGAATTAACAAGCAGTTCGCCGAGACAAATAACCAAGAAAGGAGTGGCGCACATCCCAGAAGACCGTGAAAAGCATGGGGTTGTCGCCGTCTATTCAGTTGCTGAGAACTCGATACTCAACCGTTATCACCGCAAGCCTTTTTCTATTCGAGGGATATTGCGGAGACACGTCATTCGAGGTCATGCCCAAGACGTCGTAGATGAATTTGACGTGCGGACACCTAATGTCCTCGTCCCAGCCTCAAGTCTTAGTGGCGGAAACAAACAGAAACTCATAGTTGGCAGAGAATTCAGCGACGAGATCAAATTGCTGATAGCGGCCCAACCCACTCGCGGCATCGACATCGGCGCTATTGAGTTCATTCATCGTCGAATTCTGGAGCAGCGAGATAAAGGCACCGCTGTGCTTCTGGTATCGGCGGAACTTGACGAAATTCTTGGACTTTCAGACCGCATCGCTGTTTTGTATGACGGCAAGATAATGGATGTCATAGATGCCCACGATGCCGACCGAGAGAAAATCGGACTCCTCATGGCAGGCATCACCGATTAGGCCAACCGTGCACTAGATCACTCGGTCACTGCCGCCATCGATAGGGATTTGAGCTCCCGTTATTTGACGAAATGAATGACCGCACATAGCTGCCACCAGTTCTCCGACGTCACTGCTCGTTATTTCCTGGCCCAGAAGATTTCTGCGCTTGTATTCATCTGCGGTAAGCCCATAATTTTCCGCTCTTTGTTCAACAAGTTCTTGCGACCATAAGCCGGTGTCAAATATCCCATCAGGATGAATCGTATTAACAACGATTCCGTCTTCAGCCCACTCCAGTGCAGCGACGCGTCCCAATTGTGTAACCGCTGCTTTCGAGGCGCTATAAGCAGCCGCACCTTTCCCTGGGGCCGGAACGTTCTTTGACCCGACTAGCAGTACCCGACCGCCGCTCGGCGCCAAGGTAAGAAATGGATGTGTCACCTGAAGCAAATTAGTAACTCCGTTCAGGTTCACAGACAAAGTCGTCTCCCAGTCACTTTGAACAATGTCAGCTATCTCATTAGAAGCACCGAAAATTCCTGCAGCAGCAACCACTATGTCGATACCTCCGAAATGCTCAACCCCCATGTTGATGGCAGTGGCTAAAGATTCAGGATCCGTGACGTCGGCGGTCAACTCGAGAAACGATGGAGTTGCAGGAGTTCCCGATGTGTTCAGGTCTATTCCGATAACGGCCGCACCCCGGCTAACGAGAGCTTCGACGCATGCCCGTCCGATTCCAGATGCGGAACCTGTCACCACCGCCACTTCGCCCGACATAGCAGAGGGTTGCCCTGACTTCGCCAGCTTCGCTTGTTCGAGTTCCCAATACTCAACTTCGAACAGATCTGTTTCTGGAAGAGCTACAAACCCTCCGAGTCCTTCGGAAGCTTCAATCACATCGATCGTATGCAAGTAAATGTCCGAAACTATTTTGCAGTCACTAATCCTTGCCCCAGCGGTTAATAGACCCAACTCTGGGTCGAGAACCACTCGGGGAGCAGGATCAAGTTCTTGGACACCGGGGAAACGACCTTGGTTACGTTCGAAGTAACTGTGATAGTTCGAAACAAACTCATCAATGTTGCGGCCGATGAGCGGAAATTGTTTCGTCCTAATGATGTGATCAGGTGTCGCGGGTCCGCGACAGGCAACATCGGCGATGTCAGAACGTGCAGCGAAAACGTTTGCTCGCTGATTTGGAGTTCGAGCTAGCAGCATGGGCCGGCCCGCGGCATTCGACAAATGCCCTCTGAGCGTTGCCTGGTCCAAGGCAGAGCCCGTCGCATTTGCTGGCGCGGCCATAGTGGCTGAAACGGTTATATCGACTTCTGCCTTTGCCCTTAGGTAATCCTCGGCCTCGGTGATTACTTCAATCATGTTGTTGTAGGCATGCTCGGTTGTGTCGCCGAAAGTGAATACACCGTGATTCATCAGCACCATCGCGACTGTGTCAGAGTTCGCCTGTTTTTCGAACTCCAATGCACATGCTTTTGCTAAGTCAAAACCCGGCATTACATAGGGCACGACGACGACGGATTGTCCCCAAAGCTCCCGGACGCGTTGTTCTCCGTCACTGGTATTGGTTAAAGCCAATGCAGCGTTGGCATGAGTGTGTTGCACCGCTGTGAACGGCAGAGAAGCATGCAAAATCGCTTCGACTGATGGGTTAGGAGCCGAGGCGTCAAGAAGATTGAGCCTTAACTGATTGACCATTTCGGTATCAGTGAGTGTTGGTAGTTCAGCTAAACGTTTGACGGCTTCAAGACGAAGTGGGGCGAACCCTTGAGGTTCAATTGTGGCGAGATCCCAACCGCTGCCTTTGACGTACAGCACGTCGACTGGATCACCATGTATGTCGTCTTCTTGAGCCTTTACAGAAGTGTTCCCGCCGCCGTGAAGTACCAGGGATGGTTCAGCTCCGAGAAGTCTTGACCCATACACACACTCGCCCAGTGCGTCTGAAAAGATTGAAGCTTCGTTGGCGTTCCACAAATTTTTCATTAAGAGCCTCTAACTCTCGAAACTGCTTCAGCTATTGAATCTTTAAATGGGGCTCGTAGCACCCCTGCTTCAGTAATGATTGCCGTGATCAGGTGATTCGGTGTCACGTCAAAAGCAGGATTGGAAGCAGCAACCCCCTTTGGGGTGAGTCTGCTACCGCGAATCTCATGAACCTCGACTGCATCGCGTTGTTCTATCTCTATGTGGCTTCCACTTGCTAACCCAATGTCGATAGTTGAGGTAGGGGCCGCGACGTAGAAGGGTATTCCAGCTTCCCGAGACGCGAGAGCGTGCCCAACAGTACCGATCTTGTTTGCAGCGTCGCCGTTGGCTGCGATGCGATCTGCGCCGACGATGTAGGCATCTACCTGACCGGACAGAACGGTTGAAGCCATTGCGCCGTCTGGAACAACCGTCACGTCTATTCCGGCGTCATCCAATTCCCATGCCGTCAGTCGAGCACCTTGTAACAAGGGTCGAGTTTCAGACGCTAAGACATGCAGAGGCTCGCCGGCTTCTGCTTTGGCGTACATCGGGGCCAAGGCTGTTCCTGTTCCGGCTGTTGCCAAGCGGCCTGCGTTGCAGTGGGTTCCGATGACGCTGGCTTCCCGCAACAGTTCATGTCCGAGTCGACCGATCTCGTTGCATGCGGCTTCGTCTTCGGCAGCAACTGCATGTGCTTCGCGGATCAGCGCCGTTCTAAGTGACGCGAGGTCGCTAGCGCTATTGGTCGCCCGATCGATTACACGGTCGACCGCCCAACGAAGGTTGACTGCAGTTGGTCTTGCATCGCCTATAAGGGTTCGACATTGCTCAAGCCTGCTTGTCGCCTCTGCGAGAGAACTGGGTTGAACCTCGTCGAGAGCCACAACCAAAGCTAAGGACCCGAAGGCCCCCAAGGCAGGAGCGCCGCGGATAGCTAGCCGTTGAATCGCATCTACTGCCTGTGCAGCATTTCGTATCTCAATAATTTTGACTTCTGTGGGTAACAGTGTCTGATCGATGATCTGAATGTGGTCGTTGGCCCACACAGTTGGGGGCGTCCTGCCTTTCATTATTCAGTTCCATAGAGACGATCACCGGCATCGCCCAGCCCTGGCAGAATGTAACCAACATCATTGAGACCTTGATCAAGGGCTGCAGTAACGACTCGTACATCTGGATAATGCGTTTGTAGATGAGCTACGCCTTCAGGAGCAGCTACAACGCACATCAATGTGATACTTGCGGGGGCTTCAATGGCCACCCGGTCTAGAGCAGCGACTGCGCTGTGTCCTGTCGCCAACATTGGATCGACAACTAGTACGTGACGGCCTGACAGCTGCGGAAGTTTTACAAGGTATTCCATTGCCTCCAGGGTTTCATGGTCTCTTTCGAGGCCAATGAATCCGACGTCAGCGTCAGACAAGATCGTTAAGACTCCGTCGAGTAGGCCGTTCCCCGCGCGGAGTACCGAAATGACGACCGGCGTGCCGCCCTCTAGTTGCAGCCCTTTTGTTTTCTCGAGCGGAGTGTGGACAACTATCTCCGTAGTTGGTAAATCCTCGGTGGCATAGGGGACCATCAACTGACCGATCTGACGCAATAACCGTCGGAACTCTTCATAATTAGTATCAATAGACCGCAAACGGTCGGTCCAAGCCGTGACTACAGGATGCTCTACAAGGTTAAACACGACCCCACAGTAGAAGCCGGCACGACTAGATGCCGCATGGCTGACATGCTGTAGCCAATAGGAGGCTTAAATGATTGAGTTGGGTGACGAAGTCAGAACCGCTATCGAAGCACATCAGCCGGTTGTAGCCATGGAATCGACGATCTTTTCGAACTTAGGACTGCCATCACCAGCTAATGCTGAGGCACTGGAATTATGTGTGTCGGCCATTCGCGAGGCAGGAGCAATCCCGGCATTGACAGCGGTGCTCGACGGAGTGATTTGGGCCGGTGTTCCAGAAGAACTTTATGAACGCGTGCTTGACTGTTCGGTCAAAGTGGCAGCTCGAAATTTAGCTGCTGCGACTTCGCAACAATTCTCGTCCGGAGTGACCACGGTTTCAGCGAGTGTTGTTATAGCTGACAGAGTTGGGATTGAAGTCTTTGCAACGGGTGGAATCGGAGGAGTACATCGCGAGAGTGAGCCCACTGGTGACGTCTCAGCGGACCTGGATGCCATAGCTCGACATCAAGTGATGGTGGTGAGTGCTGGCGCCAAAGCTTTTCTGGACTTACCTCGCACCCTCGAATATCTAGAGACTCAATCAGTTCCCGTAGTTGGATGGCAGACCGATGACTTTCCCGCGTTCTATACGCGCAGCTCTGGCCTAGGAGTCACACATCGAGTTGATGATGCGAGGGGTGCAGCAGATTTTCACCTTGCTCGTCGAACTCTTGACCAAGGGGGCACGCTTCTCGTAGTGCCTATTCCATCGGCTGCTGAGCTTGACCGTGACGAAATTGATCAAGCGATCAATAAAAGTCTGGAAGAGGTGCAAGATCGCGGGCTTGTAGGCCCGTTGGTCACACCACACGTACTGGCTGCTGTTGAGAAGGCGACCGAGGGTGACAGCGTGTCGGCGAACCTTGCCTTAGCGAGACACAATGCCAGTGTTGCGGGGCAAGTCGCTGCGGCGATAGCCGCGCAATGAGTGCGTTCGAACTGTTGGTAGTGGCCCTTGCAGTGATCTTGGGATCACTTGTTAAGGGCACAACCGGTCTTGGGTTACCTCTTACATCAGTGCCAGTAATAGCTTTTTTTGTAGGTGTTCAAGATGCCGTGGTCATCATGGCTGCGCCTACCGCAGTTAGTAACGCGATGCTGCTGAGAGAGCACCGAAAGGAACTGCGGTCCACTGAGGGTCTTTTGACGTTCGCCTGTTTGGGATCAATCGGTGCCATTACTGGCGCATGGCTACTCCCTCGAATCAATGATCGATTCCTCTTTCTCCTGTTGGCTTTGCTCCTCACTTCCTTTTTGGTTTGGAGGTTTACTGCTGCGAAACCGACATGGTCCCCGAGCTTTCAGAAGTGGGGCAAGATGCCTGTCGCACTCACTTGCGGAGTTGCGCAGGGTGCGACCGGCATCTCCGGCCCACTTGTTGCTGCCTGGTTCCAGGGCTTGGGTGTTTCTCGTGAGCGTTTCGTCGTGTCAAACGCAGCGATCTTTCTGTTTGCGGGAATTGGCCAACTCATTACTCTGATTGCCACTGGTCAATGGTCAAATCAAAGAATTTTAGGCGCCTGTATGGCCGCCGTAGTTGTGGCCGTAGCCCTTCCTTTTGGAATAAGAATCGGCCGCAGCATTGATGCCGCCCGTTTCAACATGGCAGTGAGCACAATCATCACCGTCTGTACGATCAGTTTGTTGATTCGGGCGTTCTAGGTCGCCGGTAACGTCATCATGGTGAATCGTCTTGTGGCCCTATCGATGCCTGGTGGACATCAGTTCGTTGAAGCCGTCCAACGTGTGTGGGATGAAGGCGACGCTGTGCTGCCGGTAGATCAAAGGTTGCCCAAGAAGGCTCAACTCGACTTAATTGCGCAGATGGGAGCTTCGGCCGTGCTTGACCCGTCAGGGGCCTCATCGCTCGACGGCTGGCCGGTTGAACCGGGTGACGCACTGGTCGTAGCGACTAGTGGCAGTACCGGCCAGCCCAAGGGTGTTGTCCTCGAACATGGGGCTTTAATCGCTAATGCTGAAGCTACGAACGCCTTTCTGGGAGTTGATCCTGTTGATGATAAATGGCTGGCTTGCCTGCCTTTGAGTCACGTAGGCGGTTTTTCAGTCATCGTTCGCGCGCTTCACTGTGGGGCCGCACTGGAAGTTCACGATGGTTTTGAAGCTGATCGAGTTATGTCGGCTGCCCATGGCGGAGTGACGTTAGTTTCACTGGTACCCACGGCGATGCGGCGAATAGATACAGATTTATTTCGGAAGGTTCTGGTCGGTGGTTCTTCTGTTCCCTCTGATCGCGCTGACAATGTCGTAGCAACCTACGGGATGACCGAAACTGGTAGCGGAGTTGTTTACAACGGGTACCCACTTGAAAATGTTGAATTGCGCATAGTGGAAGGTCAAGTTCAGATCCGTTGCCCGATGCTGTTCAGGTGTTACCGGAATGGGGACAATCCGAATACCAGAGACGGGTGGTATCCCACTGGTGATGCCGGCGAATTGGACAGTGAAGGCGTCTTGACCGTGCATGGGCGCATGGGCGACATGATAATCACGGGTGGAGAAAACGTCTGGCCCGTCACGGTTGAACGCATATTGAGTAAGGCGGCAGGCGTGCGTGAGTGCGCCGTAGTTGGACGGCCCGACGCTGAATGGGGTCAGTCCGTCGTTGCGTTGGTAGTGCCTAGTACTGTCAGGCCTTCGTTAGCTGAGCTTCGTGAGTTAGTTAAGGACTCTCTGCCTGCGTATTGCGCGCCGCGTTCTATCGAGTTTGTTGAACAACTTCCGAAAACCTCCTTGGGGAAGCTTCAGCGCCACCTGCTTTAGATTTGCGACCGACAGACGTTAAGTGAACTTTTGGCAGCTCTTCATGCCTAAATGTGCACGAAACAGTGCCTGCATCTAAGTCCTTAAGGGTTTGAGGTCCGAAGACCGCAAAGACCGCCCCGGAGGGCGGCCTCTCATAGGCTGTTAAGCGATGGCTAAAGATATTTGGTGGTTGTTACCGGGGTTCTTGGTTCTACTTTCGGCAATGTTTGTGACTGTGAAATCAGGTTTTTCTCAGCGTGACAACTCTGCAAAAACTCGACGTGCACGTACGACGCTCAACCCAATTGAACAAAAACGCAAGTTTCCTCGCATGTTTCGCAAGAACAATAGCAACGCCGGTTCAGACCTCTTTCGCTAGCGCAACGACAAAGGACCGCCCTGAAGGGCGGCCTGAGCGAATTGATCAGTATGGCTAGAAAAATCGGTGCTTAGCCCATTGACCGGTTTATGGAGCGATTTGTAATCCGGCCGCCATTGTCAGTCATGAATCCAACAAATTCAGCGTTCTGGGAAAGCTCGGCAGAAGCTGCCAAGTAGCCATCCACTGAATCTGTGTAAAAGATATTCAGATAAGAACCAGTTTGTTCCCCAGCAGCAACCGCTCGAAGGCTTCGCATGCCGTTCACGCCGTGATTAGATGCGACACCCCACACCAGTTCATTTAATTGCTTGTTCAAAGCTAGGTCATGGTTAGCGGACTCAGCGGAGACGCCTATTGAATATGCGCCCTCGCCGTTTCCGTGTTCGCCCAGAACTTGACCGATATTGAGGGCGATCGGTGACCATCCCGCTGTGCCAAATGCGGACTGCGCTTCAGGGTCGGCGTAGAGGGCTGCTCGTCCAGCGATACTCGCGTCAACTGAATCCCAACTCGATGTCGCAATGCCTGCACCGGCAAGCTCACCTGTGAGAATCAGAGACGAGGTGACTCGTGATGAACCTAGAGCCATCAACTTTTCTTTCACCAGTGGCGCCAGGGTACCTATGTGACTCATATCTGCTGAGCCGACCGAAAAGACCATGTAAGACACAACTTCCACCTTTCTAGATGTTTGCTAGTGCATCGACCCTAGCGAAATAGGCATCGCGGCGGCGACTAACTCCGAGGTCCGATACCTGTCGGATGATGGAAGTGTTTCAGAATGTTTTGGTGTTGCCTTAGAGACGGTGAAGGTGACCGTTGATGGGTTGGACATCTTGAGGCAAGTCCTCAACAAAAAGGGGAGCGGTACCTAAGCCGTGGATCTGTTCGGGTGCCAGCTCCAAAGCTAAGTCCCTAGCGGTTCTCAACGCTATTGGGCCGTCCAAAAATGACGAGATAACAATGTCGATGTCGTTCGTGGCCGCGAGAGCTGCAATGACTCGGGTAGCTGGGGGCCCTCCCAGGATTGAGGGCTTTATGACGAAGGTTTGGGCCGCCTCTAGTTCGATAAGACGATCAATTTGCTGTCGGTCAGTGAGATGTTCGTCAGCGGCCACCCTGATTCCCGTTTCTTCTTTTATCTTTCCCCAATTTGACGGATCAGAAGTTGGTTCTTCCACGAGCGCTATGCGACTGGCTTCCACACTCGTCAGAACCGCGAGCGCTTGCCGTTTTGTCCATCCCCCATTCGCGTCTAAGCGAAGTAACACCTGTGATTCACTGAGACTTATCGCGAGGTCAATTCTTTCGATGTCAGATGCGGTGTCGGTTGCTGCGACCTTCAATTTAACGGCGCGGTAACCGTCGTTGATCGCATCAGAAATCTGTCTTTCCACTGACGCAGTTTCAAGGCCCCCGATTAATGCTTGAACTGCAACGGCCCCGGGTTGCAAGGGGGTTTGTGATTTTGACTGGTGTAGATGATCAAGAGCGGCAGCGGCGCCGCTTCGTGCAACTGGCGGGTCAGGAAGAGAGTCTGGGTTTTTTGACCATTCCGTGAGAGCGGTCTGTGTTTCTTCAAATGTTTCTGCCCCGAAACTAGGTAGTGGGGCAGCTTCCCCGTAGCCAACAAACCCATCCTGCTTTGCTGTGATTTCGATGATGCGTCGATCGGTCGTTGTGCCATGGGCTGTCACCATAGGACTGCGAAGCCGCAAGGTTCTGTTCTTGAGAGTTATGAGCACGAGAAGTGTTCCATGATGGCTTCAGCGGTCGCGCTGGGTTGTTCAAGGTGAGTTGCGTGACCTGAGTTTGTTATTACCCGAATAGACGCATCTGGCATTCGTGGCGCAGATTGTTGGGCAACCTCTAAGAACTTGTGGTCCTTTTCGCCAACGAGGAGCAAGGTGGGAGGGTCTAAATATTGGAGTACGTCGTGTAACGGCCTCATAGTGCCAGTGCCGCTTGCCCTAAGGCTGTTGGCTAAACCGAGGGGATGATTTGAAAGACGTTGGCTGATCGAGTCTTGCCACTGTTGTGAAGTCAGACTTTGACGAAGGCTCTCCCACATAGGTTGAGCGACCCAGTTATTGACGAAATCGCTAATACCGCGCTGGGAAATTGATGCCCCAAGTTGATAGTCACGTTCTAAACGCTGTGCTCGGTCTCTTTGGTCGCTGATCCCGGGACTTGTGCCGATGAGCGCTAACGATTTCACCATTTCTGGGTGAGACAAAGCGAAAGTTAGCGCTATCCGGCCGCCCATTGAATAGCCCACTATTGATGCTGGCGAAGCATCGAGTTGGCTGAGTAGCGATGACAATTGTGACGAGATGCTTTCGAGGTAATAGGGGCCTAATGATGCAGGTGACTCGCTTCGGCCGTGACCAATGAGGTCTGGAATGATTCGGCGACCATGTAATAACTCCGCAAGTGGTGTCATAGCTGACCCACACCCGGTGAATCCGTGAATAATTAGGATGGGTTCGCCATCACCTATCACTTCGACTTCTGTAGCGACGTTGTCGCAGAGAAGTTTCATAATGCTGATATTGCATCGGTGACCGCTTCTGTGAGCCGTCGATGCTGATCTAGATCAAGATCTGGATCAACAGGAATTCTGATGACCCGCAAGCCCTGCGGGTTCTTCAGTAGTTCTGCCAGCTTTGTAGCCTCAGTGACCTCGAAGTAATCGATATTGAGTGCTTCCGTAATTTCGCGAATGGGGAGCTGCTGAGGAGTGGTGAAGAACTCCTTGAATAGGGCTGGGTCGGTTGACTGTGAGATAGGTAAGTGGCTGAAAATTCCTCCACCCTGATCGTCGACAACCACGATGTTTAATGAGAGTTCGTCATTCAGGGTTGCCAATAGTCCGCTGATGTCATGCTGAAATGCCAGGTCCCCAATTAACAGTGTTGTGCGGTGGCCTGTGGCCGCTGCGCCGGCAGCACTGGAGATGACGCCGTCTATGCCACTTGCGCCTCTATTGCCCATAACCCAAAGTGATTCTGAACGAGCTTCGAGGAAGCTGTCAACATCGCGGACAGGCATTGAATTAGACAGATAGAGCACATGGTCGCTAGGGAGTTGTCGACCTAGCTCGCGGGCAACTGCTGGCTGCAACAGAGGTTCGCTATCGAGGACGTCGTTGATGACTGCGGCTGCTTGTTGATCGGCAACTTCCCACCTCTGCCTCCAGTCCTGTTCGGGTGTGGGCGACTTAATAGATTCAGCTATTCCCATGAGCCCCTCATGGCCAGTGGTAACGACGTCCGAAACGGTGAAGCTCGGTTCTGCCCAACTACTCGACGGGTCGAACATGACCAGTGGCGACTTGTGCTGTTCCAACCAAAGTCTTAGAGGTTTGCATGTGGGGGGACCGCCGATCCGAATCACGACTTCTGGTATGACGGTCTCAGCCCATGAACTGCGCAGTAAGTGATCATGATGGTTGATCACAGTTACGTCCCGAGATTTTGTGCGGAGTTGAGACAGTGGCTCAGCCAGCAGCGGATAGCCCGTCTTTCGGCAGAAACTGTGCACTGCCTCTTTCCAATCTGAACCTTGAACCATGGGGCCAGCGATCACAATTCCTCGTGGTGCTTGTTCAAAAGTGTTTGCTAACGCTTTGGTGCTAGAAGGACTGAGAGTCGCTATTGGGCGGTCAAGTCGGATTGGAGTTGACCTTGCGGAGACTGAGCGTCCTAACTTTGGTTCCAAAGGCTCTCTAAATGGCCAATCCAAATGAACAGGGCCTGGGCGTAAACCGGTGGACGAATGAACAGCTCGAGCTGCTGTTCGCTGGAACCAGTTCGAATTTGGTTCTGTGATCACTGGGACTTCAGCGAACCACCGAATGTTGCTGCCGTAGATGTTTGTCTGGTCGATGGTTTGGCCTGCACCCCAGCCGCGTAACTCTGGTGGCCGATTCGCGGTCAAGATGATTAGAGGAGTCTCCGACCAATTAGCTTCCGAAACTGCGGGTAGGTAGTTCGCGGCGGCGGTGCCAGATGTGCAGAGTAGAACTACGGGACTGCCTGAAGACTTGGCCAGTCCTAGAGCGAAGAAGGCGGCTGAACGCTCATCAAGTCGAACCCAAGTCTTGATGTCTTGAGTTTCCGCGAAAGTGAGCGTCAGGGGTGTCGACCTAGATCCTGGAGAGATGACTGCATGGCCGACGCCTTGACTGGCGAGTTCGTTGACGAACGCAGCACAGGCGTCATACACCGGATCTTCAGTCATTGATCTACGGAGTGAGGTCGAGAGCTCCAAGCAGAGCCTCGAATTTGGTAGCTGTCTCCGCTAGCTCACGCTCAGGCTCAGCGCCGTCGACGATGCCACCCCCAGCGAACAAAGTAAGAGACTTATCCGTCAGGAGAGCGGATCGCAAGGCAACTCGGAATTCGCCCCCACCCTCCGGAGTCATCCAGCCGACTGGAGCTGCGTACCAGCCGCGATCCATCAACTCGTTTTCATCGATCCAGTCCTGCGCGCATTGTCTGGGCAGACCAGCAACTGCAGGAGTCGGGTGTAGTGCCTTGACCAGATCAAGAATGTCGGTGTTTCCCGGCAAATTCCCTGAGATGGGGGTGTGGAGATGTTGTATGCGTCGAAGCTTCATCACTCCGGTAGGTGCTGGTGGGTCCAAGTGAACGCCCGCATTAGTCAATGAATGTGTGATGTCGTCGATAACTATTTGATGTTCAGTGCGCTCCTTAGGGTTGGCTAAGAGTTCGGCTCGCAACCGGGCGTCAGCTCCAGGGTGCTCATGGCGGGGTCGCGAACCTGCCAAAGCAGCCGTTTCGAGGCGTTCTCCGTCAACGTTTACAAGTGTCTCGGGGCTAGCACCGAGGAAAACTTGGCTTCCGTGAGCTATTGCGAAAGTGGCGCAAGAAGGGTGTCTCAGCCGCAGACGTTCTAGCAGTGCCGCCGAATTAAGGTTTGCGGGAAGAGAAAGAGAGCGAGCTGTCACTACTTTGGTCATGTTGCCCGCATCAATTTCTGTTAACGCGCGGGAAACAAGGTCTAAATAGTCCTGGTCGTTTTGGTGGTCGACTTCTTTAACCCAGCCAAGATCTTGATCTAACGCGGGAGTCAGAGGCGGGATCGTTGCTCCATCGATATGTGTCATCCAGGTGGAGCCATTGGACCGGACCACAAAAATTTCGGGGAGCACCAATTCGCCGCCCCCGAACACGGCCCAGTCGGGGTGGCGCTCGATTTCGCGGTCACTGAATGCGAACCCACCGACAAGAACCCCTCCCGAAAAATCCGGGCCATTTTCGCCGACTAGCTCAATCTTTAACGCGTCTAAGGCTTCGCGTACCGATTGGAATCGCGATCCTCGTTCTTCGGTTCTGAAATGTTGGGCTCTACCTAGGGCAACAAATTCGAAACCTGTGTCCGGAACCGTCCAGTAGGCCTTTTGTTGGTAGGAGGTCGAGGCCCAAAGAGCCAGCAGATCCACGGGTTCTTCTATTTGTTTCCGGATAAGGGTTAACTGACGAGACTCAGCCAAGGTAGTCATTCTGAGCGGCCGCCATCTAGAAGGTGTCGACCGACCTGTTCAACCAGCGTTTGACGAAAATGTTGTGCTACGAGTTCTGTAACTAGCGGCACGATGCTTTCAACCAATTGAGTCTGTGAAGAAGTCGATGTCTCATCGAGGTGTTTTACAAATAGAGCAACAGCATCTTTGGCCACACTCTCTACATGATCGGCGTGTCGAACGGCCAAGTGAATTAGCTCGTCAAATGGCACTCCAGCGTCAAGCAGTTCGACACCGGCTTTCAGCATCGAAAG
This sequence comes from Acidimicrobiales bacterium MED-G01, assembly GCA_002457435.1. Taxonomy (GTDB): domain Bacteria; phylum Actinomycetota; class Acidimicrobiia; order Acidimicrobiales; family Poriferisodalaceae; genus MedAcidi-G3. Next base: position 44,306 of record NTLA01000009.1, read on the forward strand.
TGTGGCGATTCCGAACTGTTCGCCGTCGGTGTTGAGTGGTCTGATTAACCCTGCGTCCACGGCGAGATGCACGATTTCTCGGTTGATACCGGAGGCGGTAATTAATTCATCGAGAGACAGTGAATCTGCAGCACCATTCAGTGAAGTCAGTAGTGGATGCGGTGCTGAATCAGCTAATCGTTGAATCTGGGCCAAGCTGAACCCATCGTCGGATAACTTCCTGATTTCATGGAGCCGGTCTGAGTGCGAACCGTCGTAGACGGCCACCCGCCCTTCGCGGGTAGGGGCGTGCAAAATCCCAATCTTTTGGTAATACCGAATGGTGTCGACGCTGAGCTGAGCGTCTCCGGCTAGTTGTTCGACTCGCACACCACCAGTTTAAGAGTGATTACTCCAAGAGTCACCACTCTCACTATCAATATGTGTGGCAGACCTAGTTAATTTGTTTTGACATGCCGTCCCAATAAGGGGCGCGGAGCTTAAATTTTTGGAGTTTGCCGGTAGCAGTTCGAGCCAACTCATCTCGAATTTCAACAGAAGTCGGACACTTGTAGTGGGCCATTTTCTCTCGGCAGTAATCAATCAGGTCCTGCTCGGTAGCGGATTGGTCTTCGGCCAATACGACGAGAGCTTTGACCGTTTCGCCCCACTTTTCGTGAGGAACACCGATGACGGCAACTTCAGCCACCCCCTCGTGGCTGAACAGCACGTCCTCAACCTCGATCGAAGAGACATTTTCACCTCCGGAAATGATCACGTCTTTCTTCCGATCGGAGATCGTTACGTGATGTTCATCGTCCATGATTCCACCGTCGCCGGTATGGAACCACCCATCCACGATGGCTTCAGCAGTTGCCTGTGGCTGTTCCCAGTACCCCTCGAGAACAACGTTCGAGCGAGCCAGGATCTCTCCCTGGTCATCAACCTTGATCTTCACCCCAATTGCGGGTGCACCGGCGCGACTCAATTTTCGCGCCTTTTCTTCGAAATCGAATTCGTCCCACTCTGATCTGCATCGATTCATCGTCAGAAGGGGTGAAGTTTCGGTCAGCCCATAAATTTGAATAAATTCCCAACCCAACTCTTCTTCCATTCGGGCAATGGTCCGCGTTGGAGGTGGAGCCCCCGCTACGACCATCCTCACTCGACCTCGTCCGGGAATCTCACCTTCCCAGTCTTGGGCTGCCTCTAGAACCGCTGCTACAACTGCGGGAGCTCCGCACATGTAGGTGATGTCGTGGTCTTCGATGCGCTGAAGGATGTCTTCTCCTCGCACTTCGCGGAGCACTACATGCTTGCCGCCCATGCCCGTAACGGCGTAGGGCATTCCCCATCCGTTGCAGTGGAACATGGGCAGGGTGTGCAGGTAGTTGTCCCTATCGCTGACTCCCGCATGCCATCCGAACGTTGTTGCGTTGACCCACAAGGCTCGGTGGGTTTGCTGGACACCTTTCGGGCGAGCTGTTGTGCCCGATGTGTAGTTGATGGTCGCGGTCGCGTCTTCGTCTGGGACCCAGATTTCGGGCTCACCACCTGATAAGTACATCTGATCATCGCTGTCGGTACCCATGACCACAAAGTGATCAACATCGATGTCTTTGCAGGTGTCCTCCATTGAAGGATCGACCAACAACATTGATGCTCCACAATGGTCAACTATGTACGCGATCTCATCGTGGCTCAGGCGAAAGTTAATGGGTACAAACACGCGGCCGTAGCCCGAAACTCCCCAAAATGAGGTCATCAACCTGCCGGAGTTTTGTGAGACCATCGCGACTCGCTCACCGACGCCGATACCTAACTCGTCCAGCTTTGCGGCTTGCTCACGGACTTTGACCCCAAACTCGCGCCAAGTCAACTCACCCAAACCGCCGCCAGGCACGCCAGGTTCATCAACTAGGGCGATTCGGTCCGAATAGACGTTCTCTGCCCGGTACAAGAAATCGGAGATTGTGAAAGGCACCTTCATGACTTATTTCCTCGGTCTGCTGATCGATGTTGGAGGTAACAGTAGACCTGTAAGGTCCATATAAGTCCAGTGAGATGACCCAAAATGTCTTTTCAAGTACACCTAATCGATGGAACCTACGAACTGTTCAGACACTTTTTTGCGGTGCCGGCACGGAAAACGGATGCCGGCGCGGAGGTTGGAGCTGTTCGAGGAGTCCTTAGTAGTGTTGTAAGCCTGCTTGAGCAAGGCGCGACCCATTTGGCAGTCGCCACTGACCATGTCATCCCGTCGTTTCGGAATGCCTTATGGCCCGATTACAAAGATGGCTCCGATATCGACCCCGAGATCGCCGAACAGTTCGGGCCCCTCGAAGAAGGACTGCGCGCTCTTGGCGTTGAGGTTTGGCCAATGATTGAGTTCGAGGCCGATGATGCCCTAGCGGCAGGTGCTGTGATGGCGAGCGCTGACGCGAGAGTCAGCGAGGTACTGATCTGCACACCAGACAAGGATTTAGCTCAGTGCGTCGGCGGAAAAGTTTTCCAATGGGATCGCAGGAAGGACTTTGTATTCGACAGCACCGAAGTTCACAACAAGTACGGCGTTTCCCCTTCTTCAATCCCCGACTACCTAGCTCTCGTCGGAGATTCAGCAGACGGATTCCCGGGTTTAGCGGGGTGGGGGCAGAAGTCCTCGGCGACCCTGTTGAATCACTACGGTTCGATCGAGATGATTCCAGATGAGGTCGATGAGTGGGACGTCACTATTCGTGCGGGCCGTGCGTTGGCTGCGACCTTGACGGAACACCGCGACCAAGCTCTGCTTTTCAAAGAAATAGCGACCGTACGCACCGATGCTCCGGTAGCGAAATCGGTTGAAGACCTTGAGTGGAAAAAGCCAGCATCAAACTTCGAAGCATTCTGCACAAACAACCGGATGGAGGCTCTTGTGCCACGAATGGAGAAGCTCCTTGCACATCGGATCTAGGATGGGTTAATGGAACTTGGACCAGTTCACCATGTATCAATCAATTGCGCTGATGTTGAAGCGACGGCACCGTTCTACACCGAGGTGCTCGGGATGAAAACCCTCGAACGTCCCGATTTCCCTTTCAACGGACGATGGTTACAAACTGGAGGTGGTGGCGAAGTGCATCTCATCGAGGTGGAAGGCTGGCAACCCCCGAAAGGTCAGCACTGGGCCTTTCGCGTAGACGATATTGATGCCACGGTGGCGGAGTTACGAGATAGGGGAGTCGAAGTCAAAGACCCCAAAGCCTTGCCTGGGACAACTGCACGACAGACTTTCTTCTTTGATCCATCAGGCAACATGATCGAACTAAATCAGCCCGCCTAGATACATCTGGTAAGACGTTGAGTCGCCGATAGAGCAACTTTGTATTGTCTTCTGGTAGCTGAGTGACATGGGTCAGGCAGGCGCTGGACGCTACGCTCAGGTGTTGTGTCAAACCCCAGCATGTCCGAACGTCTAAAAGATCTTGAAGAACGTCGCCAAGCGGCTATTAGTGCTGGCTCTGAACGAGCCGTAGCTCGCCAGCACGAAAAAGGGAAGATGCTCGCTCGTGAACGTATCGAGTATCTCCTCGACGACGGTTCGTTCCATGAACTCGACATGCTTGCCCGTCATCGAGCTCATGATGTAGGGCTGGATGAACGCCCTTACACAGACGGAATTATTACCGGGTGGGGAACAGTTGATGGACGCAAAGTCTTCGTGGCAAGCCAAGATTTCACGGTGTTCGGTGGAGCACTCGGTGAAGTGTTTGCCGAAAAAATGCACAAGATCATGGATTTGGCTGAGTCAGTCGGAGCACCCATGATTGGCTTGAACGATGGTGCCGGTGCTCGGATCCAAGAGGGAGTTGTTTCTCTCGCTGGTTATGGCGGAATTTTCCGCCGGAACGTCCAAGCTTCGGGCGTCATCCCACAAATCAGTGTGATTCTTGGACCTTGTGCAGGTGGAGCTGTGTACTCGCCGGCCATGACTGACTTCATCTTTATGGTCCGGGACACGAGCCACATGTTTATTACTGGTCCTGATGTGGTGAAGACTGTTACCGGCGAAGAAGTGACTCTCGAAGAACTTGGAGGTGCTGGTTCGCACAGCACAAAGTCGGGTGTCGCTTCTTTCGTCGCGACCGACGAGCAGAGCGTTCTGGACGATGTGAAATATTTACTGTCTTTCTTGCCGTCGAACAACCTTGATAATCCACCCGTCCTTAACGACGGTGATGATCCGGAAAGAGACTGTCCTGCACTGCGAGAAATACTGCCTGACAGTTCAAACGTCCCGTATGACATCAAGGACGTGATCTCCGAAGTCGTCGATGATGGCGAATTTCTTGAGTACCACGCAGGCTGGGCGGGATCGATCGTCTGTGGATTTGCGAGGCTTGACGGCCGGTCGGTTGGCATCGTGGGTAACCAGCCAATGATGATGGCTGGGGTGCTCGACATCGAGTCTTCTGAAAAAGCGGCTCGGTTCGTTCGTTTTTGTGACGCCTTTAACCTGCCGTTACTCACCTTTGTCGATGTGCCCGGCTTTCTGCCCGGCGTGGACCAAGAACATGGGGGCATCATCCGACATGGAGCGAAACTGCTATACGCATATTGTGAAGCAACAGTTCCGAGGGTTCAGGTCATAACTCGTAAGGCCTATGGAGGCGCTTATGTCGTTATGGATTCGAAGTCAGTTGGATGTGACGTTTCATTTGCTTGGCCGACGGCGGAGTTGGCGGTTATGGGGCCTCAAGGCGCCGTCGAAATATTGAATCGCCGGGAATTACAGCAGGCGGCGGACCCTGAGGCTCGCAAAGCTGAACTGGTTGACGACTACACCGAGAGATACGCGAATCCCTACGTGGCGGCGGAACGAGGAATTGTTGATGCAGTCATCGACCCCGCTGAGACCCGACAAAAAGTAGTAGCGGCCTTTCGGATGATCGAAAGTAAACGAGAAGAACTTCCCAAACGCAAACATGGCAACGTCCCGCTGTGAGTGCCCCGATCGTGGGTGCGATTCACCCTTCACCCACCGATGAAGAAGCAGCAGCGATTGCAGCAGCGATTGAAGTGTTGTGGCCAGAACCAATGCAACAAAGTATTGAAAGATCTCAATCAAGTTGGAGATTCAGCGGTCGTTGGTGGACCGAAAGTACACGTTGGCCGCATAAGTCCTATTAGATAACGTCCCGCCGATCACGACAACCGCTGATATCTGATCCCTAGTCCCAAATCCAGGATCCATGAAACCCAAAAGGCACTCGTTGAGGGAGTAGAACTTCAGCTATCGGATGTTCTCCAGGTTGAGAGGCATCAAGGATTACCAAACTACTTCTGTCCTCAGCATGGTCATATACGTAACCGAGTAGCCAACCATCGTCCTCAACATCAGCTCCTGGCCTTTCAACGAAGACAAATTCTCCCGGGTCTCGTCCCTCACCGAGATCCCAGACGGATGAGCGATTTCCAGATAGGTCGTATTTAACGATTGTCCCGGACTGAGAAGCAGATGTTTCTTCACTGGCGAGATCAAGACTGACCGCGTACCCATACTGATAATTCAATCCGACGCGGTTATCGGCAACTCGACCGAACTCAATTGGGCGATCGTCAAGTTGGGTCTCAGTAACCTTTCCCGCAGCGGTGTCAATGTCCCATCGCCACAACTCGGCTTTGGTGTTGAATGAGCCGCTTCCCGTCTCCCACATCGAGGGGTATCTGGCCACGTCGATAATCACATGGTCGTCAACGTCATAACTGTTGACGGGGTGAAAAACATAGCAAGGGTCAATCTCGAGCCACTGAACGTCCGCATCGGTACTGTCCCGGTTCATTACGCCGAGCCGAGCGCCGTTATCTCTTTGGAATGAAAATGGCATGCTCCCTGCAACGGCCAAATCAAGATCGAAGACAACCGGCAAATCCATGAAAATCACACGGCTTGCTGTGATGTTGAAATCGTGCATCATCACCGGAGCCGGGATATCGATCGCCTGTTGTTGAACTAACTCACCTGTTGCTGAAACGCGAAGAAAGGTCAGGTATGTGGGTGGCAACAAGCCATATCCGAATGCCAACATCTCTCCGGTCAGAGGGCAAATCTTTGGGTGCGCGGTGAAAGAACCATCGAGCCGACCTTCAAACGAGTGCGGCCCCACGGTTTCTAACTCATCCGATATTTCCCAAGGGACATGCCCCTCTTCAAGGCACAGGATGCGACCCGCATGCGAAACGACGTGGGTGTTGGCTTTTGAGTTCTCGCTGCTGAAATCAAGGTTTTCAAGATCGATTACCGGTTTGGTCGGATTCTCATGGAATGGTGTCTTCACCCACCTGTTGCGGTACCAGTCGGCTTTACCCTCGCGAAGCCTGACACCGTGAATCATTCCGTCACCGAGAAACCAATGCGCGGATTCACCGGTGATTGGGTTTGCGCCGTTACGGAAGTAACGGCCGTCAAGTTCAACGGGTATCGAACCGCGAACCTCGAGTTGGTCTGTCGTCACCTCCTCAAACACAGGGGCATAGTTACCTCGAAGATGAAATGGGGCGCTGGTACTTGTGTTCATAGAGGTGCTCTTCGCTGATTCCAATGAGTTAATTCCATCATCTCACGGTGAGTGAATTGCTTTTGATTATGGCAGGATCTTGACGTGACTGACCCTTCTCCACCCCTTGCTAATTTGAAGGTTGTCGACATATCGACAATTTTTGCCGGCCCACACTGCGGAAGATACCTGGCAGATTTTGGCGCTGACGTAGTGAAGGTTGAACAGCCGTCCGGGGATTCGTCTCGAAACATCGGATGGCGTGCAGAAGACGGTGAAACGCTGTGGTGGAAATTAGCTAATCGAGGTAAACGGGCCATCACTTTGGATCTGAAAAATCACGAGGATCTGGCGACCTTGAAGCGGATGCTCAGTGTGGCTGACGTCTTAGTTGAAAATCTTCGGCCAGGAAAGCTAGAAGCATTGGGCCTGATTCCCGACGAACTAATTGAAACAAATCCAAAGTTGACGATTACCCGGGTAACCGGTTTCGGACAAAGTGGTCCATACCGAAATCGTCCAGGATTCGCGACGTTGGCTGAAGCAATGAGCGGCTTTTCCTCCATGAGCGGCGAAGCCGGCGGCGCTCCGTTGCTGCCACCAATAGCGTTAACGGATGAAGTGACTGGCATAGCGGCAGCCTTCGCGACCATGGTCGCTGTCCACTCCGGGGGAGGACAGACCGTCGACGTGAATCTGCTTGAAACCATGATGCAAATCATGGGTCCGCTCATTTCTGCCTGGCACACCGAGGGCTATTTGCAGCCACGACTCGGTTCAGGGATCGCGTACAGCGTTCCCCGAGGCACCTACCAAGCTTCCGATGGTGGGTGGATTGCAGTTAGCACCTCAAGTGATGCGCTTGCGCAAAGAGTTATGGAACTCATCGGTGTTGGCGATGACGAAAGATTCCAAACATTTGACGGTCGAATAGCGAACCGAGAAGAGGTCGACAGACTGATGGCCGAATGGGTTCGACAACGAACACTTTCAGAAGCATTAGAGAGCTTCGAAGCAGCTCAAGCTGCTGCGGCACCGGTGTTGAACGTTGGTGAACTTTCATCTGACCATCACGTAGCAGAGAGAGGTTCCCTGGTTGAAGTTGATGGAATTGTGATGCAGTCCTTGATAGCTCAACTATCGAAAACACCTGGCAGTGTTCGTTGGGCTGGACGCAGCTTGGGTGCAGATAATGAAACGACGCCGGGTCCGGACGCATTTTGGTTTGAGGATTAGCAGTCCGGCTCCTGCTAATCAGGTTGCGCGCTGAGACTCCACTAAATCGACTACGTCATGCATGATGCGAGTCAGTTCATAATCTTTCGGTGTGTACACCCGAGAGACTCCGGCGTTCAGTAAGGCGTCCCTGTCTTCATCAGGAATAATCCCACCGACAATCACTGGTGATGTAACCCCTTGTTCTTGTAGAGCAGATAACACCGACGGCACAAGGTGGAGATGACCGCCGGACAAGATTGACAACCCGATTACATCCACATCTTCGTCGCGAGCTGTAGCAGCGACGTGTTCTGGGGTGATCCTGATGCCTTCGTACACAACTTCCATTCCGGCGTTTCGAGCAGCAACCGCTATTTGCTCCGCCCCGTTGGAATGGCCATCAAGACCTGGTTTCGCAACTAGTAGGCGAGGTGGACCGTCAACGAGTTCTCGTGAGCGTTGGGCTACTTCTCTCAGTCCTGGAGAATTGCCCGAAGCTGTCTGTATCCCAGTCGGCCCCCTGTATTCGCTGAATACTTCCCTGAGCACTTGGGTCCATTCACCGGTGGTTACTCCGGCCTTAGCTGCGGCGATCGTATGGGGCATGATGTTCTCATCACTCAGAGCAGCATCGCGCAAGCTTTGCAACGCAACTTCAACGGCTTCTTGAGACCGAGAAGACCGCCACGCCTCAATTTCGGTAATCATTTCATCTTCGACTTCAGGGTCGACTTTTAGAAAGCTTCCTTCTCCCCCTAATGGAGATTCTGCGGTTTCCTCGAATGCGTTGACCCCAACGATGGTCAATTCCGTTGATTCGATTTGTCGCATACGTTCTGTGTGGCTCGCTACGAGTCGTTGCTTTAGTTCGTGAATCGCGACGAAGGCGCCGCCTAATTCCATCACTTCGTCCAACTCTTGCTGGGCGTCATGAATGAGCTCTGCTGTCCGATTTTCGACTACATGCGACCCGTCGAAGATGTCGTCGTATTCGAGTAGATCTGTTTCCAGGGCCAATACTTGCTGCATACGTAAGGACCATTGCTGATCCCACGGTCGCGGCAATCCAAGTGCTTCATTCCAAGCTGGTAACTGGATAGAACGAGCGCGTGCTCGTTTCGAAAGGGTTACTCCTAAAGCTTCGAGAATGATTCTCTGCACGTTGTTTTCTGGTTGAGCTTCGGTCAGGCCAAGTGAGTTAACTTGAACTCCGTATCGGAAACGTCGAAGTTTCGGATCAGTAACTCCGTATCGATGCTCACAGATTTCATCCCACATTTGGGTGAAGGCGCGCATCTTGCACACTTCTTCGACGAACCTGATTCCGGAGTTAACAAAGAAAGAAATACTTGCCACCACTTGAGCAAATTGGTCCTCAGGGACTTGGCCGGAGTCTCGGACGGCGTCAAGGACGTCGATAGCGTTTGCCAACGAGTACGCAATTTCCTGAACCGGTGTGGCTCCAGCCTCTTGAAGGTGGTAGCTGCAGATATTTATGGGGTTCCACAAAGGCACGTGTTGAGAGCAGTAGGCAATCATGTCGACAATGAGTCGCTTGCTTGCTTCGGGCGGGAAAATATAGGTACCTCGGCTGAGATATTCCTTAACGATGTCGTTCTGTGTGGTCCCCCGGAGAGCGGCTGGAGCAATTCCTTGCTCTTCAGCATTCGCGATGTACAGACCAAGCAACCAAGCTGCAGTGGCGTTTATGGTCATAGAAGTGTTCATCTGCTCCAGTGGAATCTCATCGAGCAGAATGTTCATTTGGCCTAGGTGATAAACGGGGACACCAACCTTGCCGACCTCACCGATAGCCAGTGGATGATCGGGGTCATATCCGGTTTGAGTCGGGAGATCAAACGCTATGGAGAGGCCCGTTTGGCCTTTTTCGAGGTTGCTCCGGTAAAGCTCGTTAGAAGCCTTTGCGGTGCTGTGTCCCGAATAGGTGCGCATAACCCAAGGACGGTCCCTCCGAGATTTGGGTGCAGCGTTCACACGAGCTCCTAGCTTTGACGTTGAGCCTAGGGACTTTTGGTAGCTCTCAATCGTCAAGCAAACTGAAATTCATGGGCCGAGCCCAGACTTCAGCTAATGGCCGATCCACGGCCTCTGCCAAAAGTTGCAGGTAATCATCGCGGCTGATTTCAACGGCCCCCATGCTTTCAAGATGGGGTGTATTCCATTGCACATCGATCAGTGCACCACCGGTGACCTTCATAGCGTCGACCAATGCGACGAGAGCGACCTTCGATGCATTAGGAACCGAATGAAACATGGATTCACCTGCAAAGAAAGCACCTATTGCAACGCCATACAGGCCGCCTACAAGTTCGCCGTCACGCCAGGTTTCCACGCTATGAGCCCAGCCAAGGCGGTGGAGTTCAAGATATGCGTCCCGGATATTGGCATCGATCCATCCGTGGGGGCGCACCGGACTGGCGCAAGCATCGATCACTTGGTCAAAAGCGTGATCCACTCGAATATCAAAGTCTCGACATGATCGGCGCAAAGATCGACCGACACGCAGGTATGAAAGGGGGAGCACTCCGCGCGGGTCGGGGGACCACCAACCGAGGGTGTCGCCTAAGGGCATAGGGAAAAGGCCGGAGCCATATGCAGATAACAAAGTGCCGGGTTCTAGATCTGCTCCCGCTCCGACAAGACCGTTTTCGTCGGCAGTATGAGCAGGTGGAAACGTCCAGCTGCTTGCTTGTGGCTCAACCGGCCCAGTCAGAGTGTCCCCGCGCATACTCGTGAGCATACGCATTTCTCAGCGTCTGACCCAAAGCAGAATGACTAATCAGTGAAATCTTTGTATATGTCGATCTCGGAAGAAGTGGCTTCAGAAATCGTTACAGAGCTGATCGACACTGGTTTGACAGGCAAATCTTGAGAATCGGTTTCGGCTTTCTGTATCGCCAATGCCACATCGAGACCGGCAACTACGTGACCCATTAAGGAGTAATTGGGATCCAAAGAAGCACCGAACGGCCCAGTAACGATGAAGAATTGTGAGCCATTGGTGTTGGGTGTTCCTTGGTTGGCCATAGCTAAGGACCCAACCAGGTATCCCTCCTCAGGGCCGTAAGCGCCAGTGAATTTGTATCCGGGCCCACCTCTGCCGTTTAACCCTTCAACGTCTCCGCCTTGAATTACAAATTGGTCAATAACCCGATGAAATATTGTTTCGTCATAGGCATGGTGACGTGCCAAGAAGATGAAGTTATTGACGCTGCGAGAATCCAGAGTTGGGTCCAGGACGACAGTGAAGTCCCCTAAATTCGTTGCAAATTCAGCGGAGTACAACTGACCGGTATCGATACAAAGCTTCGGCGGTGTCTCGAACTGTGTTTGGCGCTCTGATGACCCGTCAACTGCAGGACATCCTTCAATTCCGAGCGCCTCAGCACCAATTGAAGCTTCAGCTGCTGTGTCTTGGATTTGGGCGGTGTCTTCATCGTTGCCGGTCAAACTCCATAAAAATGCGATTACGAGGACAGCTGCACCGATAGCGACCCAACGGATCACAATTTTCGTTCGCTTGGAACTCTTTTGTGCCTGTTGCGCTGCGTCTGCCTGAGCTTGGCGGTGAGCCCGTTGACGTTCGCGCTTGTTATTGCTCATACCAGTGAACCAACAATCCCTTATTACTGAACTTCACCAATGAAGGTAGCAACGCCAAACCCTGAAGCCCACCTGAACAACCCGTTAAATCACCAAGGGCCACGAGGTGCTGACGGGTACCCTCGAATCTTGTGGCACTTGTCGTCCAAAAATTCGGTGGCACTTCAGTCGCAGATGCTGACCGCATGCGCGAGGTGGCTAACCACGTCAAACGCACTCGAAGTCGAGGCGATGACGTCGTTCTTGTCGTCAGTGCTATGGGAAAAGAAACAGACGGACTTCTTCGATTAGCCAGTGAGGTCAATAACGATCCTCCCGGACGCGAAATGGACATGCTCATTACCGCCGGCGAGCGTAAGTCCATAGCTCTTATGTGCATGGCACTTCATGCCGCGGGGGTTCCTGCTGATTCGTTCACGGGAAATCAGGCAGGGTTTGAAACGGATGATAATTACGGCAACTCAAAGATCGTCTCAGTCGACCCCCATAGAGTCCGTGACTCGGTAGATAAAGGGCGAGTAGCGGTTGTGGCAGGGGCACAAGGAATGTCCGCGGACAACAACGTCACGTTCCTGGGCCGAGGCGGCTCAGACACCACAGCAGTGGCTCTTGCCCATGGACTCGGAGCTGACGCATGTGAGTTGTATACCGATGTGTCGGGTGTCTTCACGACAGATCCAAGAGTCTGCCCTACAGCGAAACGCATGGAGTCAATTTCTTTCGATGAACTGTTAGAGATGACGGCTGTGGGGTGTCCGAAACCAGCGATGCGTTCGGTAGAAGTTGCCCGAGCTTTCGGAGTGCCGTTACACGTTCGATCTGCGTTTACCTGGGAACCTGGTACATGGGTGCTTGAGGAGGACCCTGATATGGAAAGAGCAATTATCAAAGGGGTAGTGCCCGATGTAAGCCAAGCCAAAGTCACCTTGAGCGGTGTCCAAGATGAGCCAGGGTTAGCAGCGACGGTCTTTCGTACCCTTGCCGACGCGTCAATAAATGTTGACATGATCGTCCAAAATGTCAGTGACAGTGAGCGCACTGATATTTCGTTCACCGTTCCGCTTGAAGATTTAGAAGTTGCGACGACAACATGTGAGGCTCTTGCCGATCAATTGGGTTTTTCTGGAGTTATGGCTGACCCCAACCTCGGTCGTGTATCGGTAGTGGGTGCGGGTATGGCGTCCAATCCAGGTGTTGCGGCCACAATGTTTGAAACCTTGGCTCAAAACGAAGTGAATATTGAGATGATCGCCACTTCACCGATTCGTATTAGCTGCGTAATTGCTGAAGGAGATGTCGATAAGGCAACAGTTGCACTTCACACCGCTTACGGGCTGGATTGAAACACATCCAATAATCGCGCTGGAGTACGACACGACCATCGGTAACCTCAGAAGTTATGCGAGTAGGAATCGTTGGTGCTACAGGACAAGTCGGCGGTGTGATGCGAAGCATCCTGACCGAACGGCTCTTCCCGTTAGATGAAATACGTTTCTTCGCGTCAGCTCGCTCAGCAGGGACAACCATCGAGTGGGGTGGGGCTGACATCGTTGTCGAAGACGCGAGCGCCGCAGATTACAGCGATATAGATATTGCACTGTTCTCCGCAGGGGGGGCAACATCGCTTGCAATAGCTGAAAAAGTTGCTTCTCAAGGAGCGTTGGTAATTGACAATTCGTCAGCGTGGCGGATGGACCCGGACGTTCCCCTTGTGGTTCCAGAAGTAAATGCCACTGCGGTCACCAATACCCCGAAGGGCATTATCGCCAATCCAAACTGCACAACTATGGCGGCGATGCCGGTTCTCGCGCCGTTGCACGCAGAGGCTCAACTGCAGGGGATGATTGCCTCTACCTATCAAGCTGTCTCGGGAGCGGGTCTGGCAGGAGTCGCAGAGTTAGCTGAGCAACTTCGTGCAACAATCAGCGACGCGGAAGGATTGACCTATGACGGCGGCGCCGTCAATCACACCGAGCCCAACTCGTTCCCGCAGCCGATTGCACACAATGTGTTAGCTCACGCAGGCAGCTTTGTTTCCGACGGCAGTGGTGAAACAGATGAAGAACAGAAGCTTCGTAACGAAAGCCGCAAGATTCTCGGCATCCCCGATCTGGAAGTTTCTGGTACTTGCGTGAGAGTTCCGGTGTTCACCGGACACTCCTTGGCATTGAATTTGCGATTCCATTCGGAAATAAGTCCTGAACGTGCCACAGAAATCTTGAGAACCGCCTCGGGAGTAGTGGTCGCGGACGTCCCTACACCTTTGTCAGCTGCTGGTCAGGACCCTTCTTACGTTGGACGAATACGACGCGATTCCACTGTGGAGCACGGACTCGCATTGTTTATCGTTGGCGACAACCTGCGAAAAGGGGCAGCCCTCAACGCAGTCCAGATCGCAGAGACCGCCCTGGAACTTCGATTTTCTTAATTCTTGATCGACAAATTTGGACAATCGCAGGGCACTGAGTCGCATCTAGGGCAACCCCCGACGTAACGAGACACAGCATCGTCGAGCGATAAATCGAGTTGAACTGCTAGGGACGCCAGCCAAGCCAAAACATCACCCAACTCGTGAAGCTGTTCCTCGCGACTGCCTTTTCGCACAGCTTGAGCGAGCTCACCCAACTCTTCGGTAAGCCAAGCGACGGTAGCCGCAAGGCCCCGCTCGCCGTCACGTAACCCGTAGGTCTCTTCCATCAGATCTTGGAGTTCGCTTAACTGCACGACACGACGTTAGGTCCCAGAATCGTTACGAAGTGACATCCCGTCGTGAGGCGTGAAACAGTGGATGCGTGCCAATCAATATTTGCCCCGTAGTCTTGTACCTCTTAGGCCATTACGAAGAGTGCGACCACAGATGAAAAAAACTCTGACAGTCATCCTTATAGCGCTCCTCAGCGTTGCGTGTGTTGTCACGATTGTCATCGGAATATCGGGTACCACCAAAAAAACCGCGACCCCAGAGATTGCTGAACCCCTATCTCGCCGAATTATTCAACCCGCTGAAGGTAGCGGGACGGCAGCTGAGGCGGTTTACAACCTCGTCATCGCAGGCCCATCACAACCCTTGAGCAATGTGGCTGTGGGCACCATCACATGGCTCCCGAAGCCGGGCGATTTCGTTGAATTCGGAAGCGCCCTGTACGCAGTTGATGACAAGCCCGTCATATTGATGAAGGGTGCTTTGCCTATGCATCGAGACATCGCGTACAAGGGTGCTGACGGTCCTGATGTGGCTCAATTGGAACGCAATTTGGTTGATCTTGGGTATGTGCTCGATGAGGCCGTGACCGGCAAATCCACCGACCTCACTGTTGATCACCATGTAACACCCCTAACGGTGTCCTCGATTCGAGCCTGGCAAGAGTCCCTTGGTCTTATGTCCACAGGAACGGTTAGTCACAGTGATGTGGTTTTCCGACCAGCGGTTGTCCGCGTTTCAGAACTGCACGTCAGCCTCGGTGACCCCATAGAAGGTGGGAGTGTTCTCTCGGTCCTAATCGACTGACGTAGATTAAGAACAACTAATTGAGAGAAAGAGCTATCTACGAGTCATGGAAACAGGAGCACTCGAAACACGATTGAGTTCTGAACTGCGAGAATTTGGACTCGAAGCTTTCCTACTGCAGTTAGAAGTCGACGGCCTATGTGTTGTCCCACCTGAGAAAACCGGTGTTGACCCCGAAACGATCAGAGCTATACGAGAACAACTGTTGTGCGAAGCCGAAGCACTTGTCGGGTGCGGTTTTGATCTGGAGACCGGCCCTGAGGCCGAATTGACAATGAGCACGGATGACAACGTCATCGCGCGCTCCACCGGAGACGACGGCGAACCAACCCAATTCTTGGTCCAACAGCTTTGTGCCCGTCATCGCTTGTTCCGGGATTTAGCAATTAACCCAGTAGCGCTAGCGTTGATCCGTCATCTCATAGGCCGAAATGCCACCCGTTTCAGCAGTCACAATGCTTTCGTAAAGTGGCAGGGAGAGTTCGGATACGGAAGCAATCTCGGCCTCCATTGTGATCAGTTGGCCGTCCCGCGTCCGTGGGGGCGAAATGCTTTAACTGCCAATACAAACTGGTGTCTCACCGACTACACCTTGGATGGGGGAGCGCTCGCCTACGTTCCCGGATCGCACCGCAGAATGGAGCCACCCCGTTTTCCCGAAGCAGTTGAACTAGCTGTCCCAGTGGAAGCCCCGGCGGGCTCGCTAATCGTGTTCCACGGCGCCACATGGCACGGGGCTTTCCCTCGCCACACCAGTGGGATGCGCCTGTCGATAGCGAACTATTTCCGTCACTACATGATCTTGCCGCAGGACGACATAAAGAATCTCTTCCCCAGAGATTTAGCCGACGACTGCTCGAATCCTGAACTCTTCAGATCCCTGGCAGGATTCGCAGACGAATTCCCTTATTCACAACAGACCGAAAGAGTTCCCCGACTGACTTCGTGAGATACCTGATCTAGACCGAAGCGTCGGCGTTAATCACAATTTTGCCAAAGAACTTTCGTTCTTCCAGAGCACGGTGAGCAGCAACGCCGTCTTTGAGGGCGACTCGAGAGTCAATCACAGGAGAGAAATCGCCCTTTTGGGTCAAGTGGAGTAACTGATCAAGATCACTGCGCTGCCAACCATTTGACCCGCGGATGTCCATCTCCGCCGTCCAAATAAAACGCAAATCAGTCGGCGGGTCGAATCCGGCGGTAGCTCCACATGTCAGCACTTGGCCACCTAGCTTTACGCATTTGAGGGACCGCGCCCACGTATCACCACCCGTGAAATTCACCACCACGTCATATCCACCGCCACTAAAAAGGCTGCCTGTCTTTTCTCTGCAGTACTTCACAAAATCGGTAGTGCTGTAGTTGATCGTTTCATCGGCACCCAAAGACAACAGTTGCGCACACTTTTCGTCAGTGCCAGCAGCAGCAATTACAGAAGCTCCGCGCATCTTGGCTAGTAGCAACGCGCTTGTTCCAACACCGCCACTCGCGCCCAAAATTAGAACGGAATCACCGGCGTTGACATCACCTCGAGTCAACATCATCCGATGCGCGGTGCCATAGGCGACTGGCAGGCATGAAGCATCATCAAACGAGACATCTGCCGGAAGTGAAATGAGTTGTTCAGCAGATACGACTACATATTCCGCGTAAGCGCCCCACAAGGTGTCCCCAATCATCCACAGCTTTCCATCCTCATAGCGAACCGGATCGACAAGAACTCGATCTCCGGTCGACCAATCGTGGATATCGTCTGCGACTTCGGACACTACGCCAGCGCAATCACAGCCAGGAATGCCAGGCAATGGAACCTTGATTCCGGGCATTCCCTGACGGGTGAAGACATCGTGATAGTTCAATGAGCAGGCTCGAACAGCGACGCGAACCTGACCCGGTTGTAGATCCGGTTCCGCGATATCTCGATATTCGAGAACATCGATCGATCCGTGTTCATCAAAGACAATTGCTTTCATTGGGCATCCCTATTCGGAGTTAAGAGCTCTTCAGCCTGTTTCGTGAGAGCTGCTCGATCGATTTTTGCGGTCGAAGCCAGCGGTATCTCATCAACGAACCAGACATGTCGAGGATGCGCGTAGGCCGGCCCGTTTGCCAGGGCGTACTGCTTAACCTCGTCAACAGTTATGGCAACGTCAGCTTCGCAGCGAATGAATGCCGCAGGTAACTGGCCCTTGAGGTCGTCTTCGACCGGAACGACAACTGCCTGATGCACCAATGGATGTCGTTCGAGCATTTGCTCAACCGAATCGGGATAGATGTTCTCGCCAGCGCAGACGAACATGTCGTCCACCCGCCCAACAAAGAAATACCAGCCGTCTTCATCCCGGCGCATCAAATCGCCGGTGTGGTACCACCCAGCAGTTAACCGTTCGGCGTTGGCCTCTGGCAGGCCGTGATAGCCGAGCATGACGCCCTTGGATTTAACCCATAACTCGCCGTAGTCAGATTCCGCTCCGCTATCCGGATCTATCAACTTCAGTTGAACATCCGAGTGTTCACAACCCAGAGAAATTTTGGGTCTTGGAAGTCCTTGAGGGTGAGGGCCAAACTCCAGAACCGCTTCTGTTGTTCCGTAGCCGTTGGTAACCAACGCGTGAGGAAAAAGCGCCTGAACATCGTCAAACAATGCCTCCGTTAAAGGTGCCGAACCGATCAGGACTCGCTGCACTGATGACAGATCATGGGATTCAGACGTCTTCTGCAACTCAGCCGTTACCAAGGCGTACATAGTTGGCACACCGGAACACATAGTTACGTTATGTTCAGTGATGGCTTGGAGATATTCGGCGGGCGAGAACTGAGGGAGTAGAACCACCCTCCCTCCGCTGGCGAAAGCGAGTTTCGATGCCATAGAGGCGTTCTTGTGGTACAGAGGTGCCGAAACCAGCATCACTTCACCGGGCAGAGCGCCCCCATACTCCAGAACCGTAAATGTGACGTTCTCGTGTGACAACAAGACGCCCTTCGGGTTTCCTGTCGAACCTGACGTGTAGATCTGAATAGCCACGTCGTCAGGTCGAACATCGACAACAGTCTTCGCAGGTGGCCCAGCCATCATTTGGTCCCATTGGCTTGAAGCGATGGCAACTTTCGGGACATCCGCTTGCAACTCCGCGTGTTGATCATCAGTGATGAGCAACTTCAAGTCGGCGTCGTCAATTATGTACAACAAAGTGGACTCTGGAAGTCTGGTATTGAGTGGAACAAACACCATCCCTGCAGCAGGAGCACCAAACATCACTGTGTAGTACTCGCCAAGGTTGCCGGCCAACAATCCGATGCGAGAACCTGGAGGTAAACCAAGATCTGTAAGGGCCTGAGCGAATACATGCACTTGTTCGGTTATTTTTGCGACTGACACCTCCTGAGCAGGTTTCCGGGAACGATCGATTAAAGCAACATCGTCGGGTTTGGGGTTTTGATCGAGAAGCTCTGCGATATTCACCGAATCGATTATCCCAAAACCTCAGGCTCGCATGTCATCAAAATCTCGGCGACAGTTGCGGTGTTGGGAAGTTTGACAATCGTCGCAACAGTTTCGGCTAAGTCTTCAGGTTGGATCATTATTGAAGGGTCAACACCGAATGTAGAGGTCATATCGGTTTCGACGTAACCCGGACAGATCGCGGTGACCCTTATACCGTCATCGAATGTTGCATGCCGCACAGCATGATGCAAAGCAAGGAAAGCATGTTTGGTCATTGCGTAACCAGGGGCAAATGTTCCTTTAACTCTCTTACCGGATAGAGACACGACGTTGATGATTCGTCCTTCACCCGAGGAGGCCAGCAAGGGGCGAGCTTCTTGGATAAGACGGAGGGGCCCTTTGACGTTCACCGCCCACATTTCATCCAAGATTTCCTCGGACAAGTCGGCTAACCCTTCCATGTGGCCAATCCCGGCGTTGTTCGTGAGCCCGTCTACGCGCCCTCGTAAATCGGCTGTCGCCTGCACCCAAACGTCTCCACTGGTTGGATCGAGAGCGTCGTAGCTATGACATGAAACATTTTGGTCAGCCCACCCTTGAACTGATGCTTCGAGTTGGTCGACGTTTCTTGCGCCGAGACTTACCACCCAACCATCAGCATGGAACTGGCGGGCCAACGCCGCACCAATACCCCGGTTAGCGCCACTAACCATCATCACTCGACCTTGTGGATCAATCACTTCAAAAGCCCCTGCGTTCTTCTTGGTGTAACCGTAATCATGTCTGAGCCAGAGTTTCGCATGATCGGTGTCTCAAGGATCAAACGAATTGCCGGCAGAGAATATGACGTTGTTCAAGGTCACTCTCGAGGATGTGCCTTCGACGGTCCTGTGACGAACCAAAAAGTCGCGACACAGGGGCCAATTAATGGTCGGGCAGGCGGGATTTGAACCCACGACCTCTTCGTCCCGAACGAAGCGCGCTACCAACCTGCGCCACTGCCCGTCAGACCGTTCTGGAACCCACGACGCTACAGCAAATAGGACTTAATTCCCCGATTGACAGGTACGTCTAACCGACTTCGGCGGGCTCGTCGTTTTGATTTTCGTCGCCCTCTGCAACCAGATCTTCCGCTATAACTGAATCTGATTTGCTTGCAACGTCATCAATAATCTCGTCTCGCATGTCCTCGCCGGCTAGAAGCCTGACCGAGGCCAACTTCAAGCGAAAAGAATCTAAGGGTTTCACCAACCAACCTTGAGCTCCGGCTTGCCGGGCAAGATATACGTCTGCTGAGCGGTCTAAAAGCATCAGTATTGGGACATGGGTAATTCTCCCAGCACCAATTTCGAGTTGAAGATCCATGCACGTCGCCATGCCGCCCATGTTGCCGATCTGTAGGTCAAGAATGACCAACTCGGGACTCTGACTAGATACTGCATTTCGAACATCGGCACCCGCGCGAACCACCGTTACGTCTGTGCCCGGATCACTGAGAGCAGAACGCACCTCTTCGATCAGCCAATCCGCATCACTTGCCAAAAGGACAGTAGTCACTGCTCACGAGGCTAGTCGCAGTGAACGAGACATAGAGGCGTCAATAGCATCAGGTTTTAAGAGAATGGGAGAGTGGGCGGGTCTCTGTAGTCTTGGCTGAACAATGAGTGAATGGCTACGTGGTGAGGCTTTGACCAAATTGAATCGCATGCTTCGTATGTGTGCGGCATCCGCGGCCGTTTGTGCCATCTCGTTTGCCCTGTACTGGTCTCCAGCAGCTGCTCACACGGGCCACGAACATTCCCGCGAAATTCAGATAATTGAAGTGAGTGGCCTCCTAGACCCCATAGAAATTGATTACATCAATTTGCAACTGGACCATGCTCAAAGAAATTGGGCGCTGGCTGTCGTTATCCAGATCAACAGCCCGGGTGGGTCAGCGGACCAGCAACAAATTCAGGATCTTCTGCAAAACGTTGAAGGTTCACTAGTGCCCGTCGGGGCATGGGTAGGACAGAGTGGAGCTACCGCTAAGGGTGCAGCCGCTCATTTGGTAGCCGCGGCCGACTATTCCGGTATTGCGCCGGGAAGTCGAATCGGCAATTTAGGAGATTTCGACGCCGCCAAAGAGTCCGTTTCGGCAGTAGGGGCAACCGAGGTGCGGCGCGGTGAAGAAGCAGTCACAGTCGGCCTGGTCGATGTCATGGCCCCCACGTTGGGCGAATTCTTGTTGGCGATGGAAGACGTTGGTCTAATAGACAAAATCTCCACAGAACTTGAACGAGCTGATGGGCTCGTTCAACGATCGGTGGCCGACGATGTGAGAGTTACTTTCAATAAGTTGTCACTCGTTGATCAGTTGTTTCATACCGTCGCCAGCCCGGCTGTCGCATATCTTTTGTTGCTTGTTGGTATGTCAATGTTGCTGCTCGATTTCTTCACCGGCGGCATCGGCGTGGCCGGGGGAGTCGGCTGCGGGTCGCTTCTACTGGCCTGCTATGGGCTAGGAGTCCTCGACGTCCGTGTATGGGCGCTGGTGCTTCTGGTAGTCGCGATGTTTGGATTCGCGATTGACCTTCAGACGGGAGTGCCGAGGTTTTGGACAGTCGTCGGCGTCGTGTCCCTGGTCGTTGGCTCCCTTCGTCTATTTGCTTCGCATTCAGTGAGTTGGTTGACGTTATTGGGAGGCATAGGTCTCACACTCGCATTTGTGTTCTCTGGGATGCCTGCACTGGTGCGTACAAGGTACGGCACGAGCACTCTGGGCAGGGATTGGATGATTGGTCAAATGGCATCCGCATCAACAGATCTAGCTCCCGAGGGCATAGTCGTGTACGAACAAGCTCAGTGGCGAGCCCGAGTTAACCGACTCACCCCTATCAAAGAGGGCGAACCGGCTCGGATTGTGGGAATTGAGGGGCTGGTGCTCGAGGTTGAGCCTGAGGAAGGTGGCGCTGTCGATTATCGAGAGATGCGGCAACGACAGCCTTCAGAAGCAGAGACTGCCCAGCAAGAGACGGGCCAGTCGTCGGGTGAAAGCGATCAATAACTCCTGCAAGCAGGTGTTTTCAAAAATTGAATCGTTTTTCGATTTTTTCTTGCGATTTACTTATTGGCGCGCCTAGATTGCCTGCGGAGGGACGTTGGGGGAAGCAAATTATGGCTGCACTGCCTGATGACAGTTGGGAACACAAGGCCGCGTGTCGAGGACCGCAATCGACGGTTTTCTTTCCGCCGCCCAGGTTTGAACGTAAAGACGAAAAGCTAAATCGCGAAGCACGAGCTCGGGCCATCTGTGCCCAATGCTCCGTTCAAGAAGATTGTCTTTCATACGCTCTTGACATCCGTGAACCACACGGAATCTGGGGCGGGGCAAACGAGGCCGAACGACGACAGATGTTGCTTGTGCTCGACGGTGAGGCCGTCTCTTAGATCAACGGCCCGGCATCGCACAAGGCACTTGCTAATGGCTAAACGCTGGGTAGACGCGGCCCGGCGATCCTGAGGTCTTCTCTTCGGCGCGTTACGCCGGTGCTGTCAAGCACCGCGCAGATAGGTAACGCGAACTTTCGTGTGGTTCCCAAAGCATCACGGATTTCCGCAACCGTGACGCCGTCAGGTTTGTCTTCTAAGAGTTGGGCGACCACGTTCGCTGCGCTGTCTATGGCTGAGGCAGCGAACAAGACACCATCATTTTGGATCACTGTTCCTCGTTGGACCAAGCCTCTTATCTCGTCACTGGACAACCCATCAGGTTGAGACGGTGAATAAGGGTTTGCTTCAAGTTCATCGATTAATGGGTGATTAACAAAGACATCCTCTTGATCCAAGGGCCGTGCTCGACCTTCGAGTACCTCGACACCGTTGAGACTGACTACCACCAGTCGTTCTATTTCGTTCAGTAGTGCTACATCTAGACCCACCGGCCCAGCTTGGTCGATTAGTGAACGAACTTCTTTTTCGGCAGCAGCAACCACCGATGGTGGCGCGACCCAGTCTCCTAAAACAGGTGGTGTCGCCACTCCGGTGAGGCGCTCCAGCTCATCTGCTTTGATCCATCCTCGCTCGGCTATCACTCGATCCACCGAGAGGTCGGGTTGAGCTTCGGAAGCTTTAACCACGGGGTCCACATCAAGTACCTGTCCTCCGCCGATAGTTTCATCACGCCCCGACTCGCGGAGAATGAACCGGTCACCCGGAAGTAGTGCCAATTCTTGAGGTAGGAAGACCCTCACCTGTCCCTCCGACCCTGGTGCAAGACGGTTGGGACCCAGAACCCGGATGCTTACAGGCCACTCCCCAGAACCTATGTACAGAGAGAAGGCTCCACGTCGGGAAACTTCGTGATCGAGGTTGGCAAGAACACTGATATCGGCATCGAATTTTGTCGTTCGATGCCATTGGTCACTCGATATCAGGGCAACACCCCTACCCAGGACCTGATGGTCGACATTGGCCAGATTGAGGGCAACCCTGTGACCAGGGTCAATTTTGGTGCGCGGTTCGCCTTGTGTTTGTATTGCTCGAATCCGCGCCCGGTTCTCGCCAGGTACGAGAACCAGTTCGTCGTCTACCCGGATACGACCACCAGTTAATGTGCCAGTGACCACGCTTCCCGCGCCGGTTGCGGCAAATGAACGGTCGATCCACAAACGCGGTCGTTTGGTGTTTGTGGCCGTCGGAGCGGCTTCCGTGAGAGCATCTAAGGCTTCCCGGAGTTCATCAATGCCGGTGCCATCCAAGCTGTCAACAGCGATAACCGGGGCGCCCTCGAGGAAACTTCCTTCGGTTTTCTCTTCAACATCCATGTGCGCGAGCTGAGCGAGTTCATCGTCAACAAGACCTATTTGAGTGAGGGCTATCAGCCCGTGATTGATTCCTAATAGTTCGAGAATGCGAAGATGCTCTTCCGATTGAGGTTTCCATCCCTCGGTTGCCGCAACAACGAAAATGCAGGCATCAACTGCACCCACGCCTGCGAGCATGTTTTTAATAAACCTGATGTGTCCGGGAACGTCAATGAAGGACAACTTGCGGCCTGATGACAGGGTCGTGAATGCGAAACCTAAGTCAATGGTCAAACCCCGTTCTTTTTCTTCGGCGAGCCGGTCAGGGTCAGTTCCTGTAAGCGCGCGCACGAGCGTTGATTTCCCGTGATCAACGTGACCTGCTGTCGCAATTACGTGCATTGGTCAAATAGAGGACGCAACGGCTTTTGCCACCAAAGCATCGTCATCTGGGTTAACAGTTCGCAGGTCTAACACGGTCGAATGATCTCGGACTCTGGCTATTACCGGCACCTCGGCGTTACGCAGAGCGTCGGACACGTCCCCATCTATCGCCACGCCTGCAGACGGGAATTCTTCTCCAGGAAGTGAACCCCCACCGGTCATAGACATCGTGCGGACGGGGCTACCAACTCCGAGCGCTTCGGCGCGAGCCTCAAGCTCTATCACCGAAGTTTGGGCCATACGCCAGAAAGGTATTGCATCCCCGTCGCGACGGAGATAGGCCAAAGCTGTCTGTTGCAGAGCGCTTAGCACCAACGCCCCGGGCCGGAATGCCCTCATGAGAGGGTGGCTGGCACAAGCTGCTACGAGGTCTTTTCGTCCCGCGATAATTCCCGCTTGAGGACCCCCAAAAAGCTTGTCACATGAAAAAGTTACTAAGTCAGCTCCTGCTTCCAATGTTTGTTTCACAGCAGGTTCATCGCGGAGCCAAGAAGGTTTCCCGTCGCGTAACCAGTGGCATGCCTCATCGATCAGGCCGGACCCAAGGTCTGCCACAACGGGAGGACCAACAACGCTTAACGACCCGATTGAAGCTTCTTCGGTGAAACCACTGATTTTATAATTTGATGGATGGACCTTCAGTAAGAGAGCAGTGTCATGTAATCGGTGGGCTGCCTGATAGTCCGCAACACGGGTGCGGTTAGTTGTTCCCACTTCAATCAGTTGAGCGCCGGACTCGGCCATGACGTCCGGGACCCTGAAGCCACCTCCGATTTCGACGAGCTCTCCTCGAGAAACAGCAACAGCACGGTTACGCGCGAGAGCGGCTAGGACCAGCGTCACTGCGGCAGAGCAATTGTTGACCACAAGAGCTGCTTCTGCGCCGCCCAATTTGCAGATCAAGTTAGCTACATGATCATTTCGTGAGCCCCGATTACCGGTGGATAAATCGAATTCGAGGTTTGTTGCTTGCGGTGCCTGCTGATAGTCCAATGGCGCACGACCAAGGTTGGTGTGAAGCAGGACCCCGGTCGCGTTGATAGCTGGGCCTAACAGCGCTCGTTGCAATTTGACCGCTTCTACCCGAGCTGAGTCTGGATCGTTGTTGCCGATAGCGGTGCGAGCAGCTTCGACCAGCAGGGGAGATGGCAGATCTATGTCAGACAGAGATCTGGATAACGCATCAACTGATGGTGGTCGCACGATAAGAGGATACGTCCGCCCGAGTTCGATTTGCCCTAGGTACCGTCACTAGGATCACAGAAGTGTTTCTCCTCTTCGTTATTTTCGTTGTTGTACCGATTCTTGAACTGATGCTGATTATCCAAGTCGGTCAAGCGGTGGGGGCCTGGAATACGGTGACTTTGCTCGTAGTCGACAGCTTGGTTGGGGCATGGCTTGTTAAGCACCAAGGGCTTGGCTTACTCAGAAAATCTCGGGATCGTCTGCGGAACGGTGAAATGCCGAGCGACGAAATTTTTTCCGGAGTGACAGTTCTTTTCGCAGGCGCCTTGATGCTCACTCCAGGGTTTCTTACCGATGCCATAGGATTATTTTTGTTGATTCCTCCAATTCGGAATGGCGTGTTGCGCGTCGTGACACGAAAGTTTCGATCGCGAATAGCAACTAACTTCACAACATCGGATCTGCCTGACTGGGATAAGAAAATTCCTCCCAGCGAGGGTGGGAATGCATCTGGAGATAATGACAATTGACAGCACCGGTTGAAGTTCGTCTAGCGGCAACGGTCATGCTGGTTCGAGATGGGCAGCACGGTCTTGAAACGTTCATGCTCAAGCGAAACCCCAAGAGCGAATTTGTTCCCGGCCAGTTCGTGTTCCCAGGTGGGGCAGTGGATGTCAACGACCAATTAACGCACGAAGTTGAGACCGTTTCGTCGGGACTTGATGACAGGGAAGCCTCGAAACGACTTCATATCGACAGCGGTGGTCTTGCTTATTGGGTTGCCGCGATTCGCGAATGTTTCGAAGAAGCAGGGGCGTTGTTGGCACGGATCGATGGGGAGGACTTGTCGTTAGCTGACCCTCAGGTCCATGAACGGTTCCAAAGCCACCGAAACGCTCTTTACGCCGGCGATCTTACGATGATGGACTTGTGTCGATCCGAAGGCCTGTCCTTGAACTTCGAGGATCTGCGGTACGTGAGCCACTGGATCACTCCCATTGGCCCACCAAGACGATTCGATACCCGGTTTTTTGTCGCGCGGTCACCATATGGACAACGCCCGGCACACGATGGGGGAGAAACCGTGGAGAGTTGTTGGATCGCTCCCAAGGAGGCTATGGAACTTCACCACGCCGGCAAGTTCGAAATGATTTTGCCGACAGTCGCCAATCTCGAACCGCTCTTGGAATTGAAGTCAGTCGGCGAAGTGATGCAGTGGGCAGATGGGCTAACCGAAATACCGGAAATACTGCCAGCGTTAGCCGTATCCGCAGATGGCGCTCCCTCAGTGCTGATGCCCGGAGAAGTTGGCTACGAAGAAGCGTTAGCTCAACCACCCCCGCATGGCTCAACTCAGTGATCAGAAGTTTTTTCGGTTTTGAGCAACACAGGTATTTCAGCGATAGCTGACGCCGAGCAAGCGTTCATGTCGGGTGGAGGCGCGATTTCTTCAAAAATGCGTGTAGCAATTTCATGGAATGCCCGGCTCGCCGGCCCATCTGAGGTAGCAACTGGTTGACCAGTATCCCCGCCAGCAGATACAGCAGCTTCGAGTGGGATGGAACCCAGCAATGGCACGTCGATTTCATTGGCGAGACGCTCACCACCGCCCTCACCGAATAGCGGCCAACTGGTGCCGTCGGGGGTTGTAAAGGCAGACATATTTTCGATCACACCCAGCACCGGCATATGGCTGCGTCTGGCCATGTCAGCGACCCGGATAGCCACCTTTTGCGCGCTGACAGCTGGTGTTGTCACAACCAGCATCTCTGCTTGAGGCAACAACCTGGCTAAAGCCATTTGGACATCACCGGTACCTGGTGGCATATCAATCAGCAAATAATCCAGGTCACCCCAATCCACATCATGGAGAAACTGTTCAACAGCTTTAGCCAACATGAGGCCTCTCCACATCAGAGCGGTTTCTTCTGTATCGACCATCAAACCAGTTGAAACGACCTTGAGAAGTCCCGCACCTTCGGACCGTTCTTCGGGAACTATTTTGCCGCGCTCTTCATCTGAATTCGCGGGGCGAGCGTTCAGCCGAGAATCGACCCCCAGCATTCTCGGCACACTGAAACCCCAAATATCTGCATCAAGAACACCGACCGTCAGACCTCGCGAGGCTAAGGCGGTAGCAATGTTGACCGTTACGGAAGATTTGCCAACTCCTCCCTTACCTGAAGCGATCGAAATGACTCGGGTGCGTGCCGGGATTTGGCTTGGGGCCGCAGTGTCCCGCGCTTTAAGTCGGGCACGCTCCATGACTCGCGTGCGTTCCTCTGGCGTCAACTCGTCCCAGTGCAACTGGACCGAATTGATGCCGGGAAGTGATTCAACCCGAGTTTCGCAGTCACGTTTTATGGTTGCACGCAGTGGACACCCAGCTGTCGTCAGGGCAATAGTGATGTGAGCAGTCTCTCCCTTAACGGAAACAGACCGCACCATTCCCAAGTCGACAATATTGTCATGCAACTCGGGATCCATCACTCCGCGCAAGACACCAAGAATCTCGGTTTCGTCAACAGGCTGATGATCCACATTTATAAGGCTAGTAACCACATTGGGTGTGATCCACTGTCGCGTATTGGCTACAATTGAAAATAGATAAACCCGGAGGTCCCAAAACATGATCGCTTTGACCGATGTTGCGACTGAAAAAGTTAGAGAATTAATCGAAGCCGAAGGCGAAATTGATTTGGCACTCCGAGTAGCAGTCCGCCCCGGCGGATGTTCTGGGTACAGCTACGAAATGTTCTTCGATAGCGAAACCGAAGCAGATGACATGTCGCAGTTCTTCGGAGACGGAGATGTCCGTGTCGTTTCGGATCCAATGAGCGCCCAACTTCTAGAAGGAGCCACGTTGGATTTCAAGGACGGCTTGATGGGGTCTGGCTTTGCCATTGATAACCCAAATGCTCAACGAACATGTGGCTGCGGTAGCTCTTTCAGCTGAGAACCGACCTTCTAAATCAGCGAAAGCAATTCCCTCAGTTCGACGTTGTCCCAAATATGGTCAAGCCGTCTCAGGACTACACCTCGTTCGTCTAAGAGGAACATAAAAGGCTCGTAGTTGACGCCCATATCCAATACCGCGGGTGCAATCGGGCCCAACTCATCTTTGCTTGGATTCGAATACACCTCTGCGTGTATTACATCGAATCCTGAATAATTTGATCCAACTTGGGTGATCAAGTTCTCCAATACAGGACCGCACATCCATTTCGTTCCACAAAATGCCGGCGTACTCACGATCAAAACAGTTGCGCGTTCAGAAAAAATTGAGTCATCCAGAGATATATCGTGAAACGGACATGAAGGTTCTCGAGTGCAAATGGGGTTCACACCACCAGGACGTGACGGAGTGGGGGTCACTAGGGCCGGGAAACGATCACCGGGCCAAATGATCGGGCTCTGCGATTTTGTCCCCGGGTTTGTGTAGCCGACGTACTTTCCCCGCTTTCCTAGATCAAAACGAAATTCGTGAATCCCTGATCTTTGGAAGGGAACGATTACCGGGTAATAAGGCATGGCGACACCGTCTATGTGGCGTCGTGCAGTGGTTGTGTGGATCAGCTGGAGGTCAGTATCAAGAATCTCCACTTCAATCGACTCCGGTGAAAGCCCGCCCAAATTGCCGTCATCATCAGAGAATGACCAGATTGTTCTTTGAGGGCCTTGATTACTGATAACGGTTTGGTCAGAAAACCACTTCGATGCTGCCCTGAGATCGTTTTGATTCTTTGTCCGGGTCCCACACGCGGCCAGTAGGGCTGTCGCAGCTAAGCCACCACCCGCGAGTGATAAGAAAGTTCTGCGTGAAACACGTTGGGGGTCCCACATATTGCGATTCACTCCTTGGAACGTAGCCTGAACTCTGCTCTCATCTGAAGCGTTGAGACCTATTCATAATATGGAGGTAAACCCATCGAACGAATCATTCGATTCCGACTTGATGGACAAGAGGTCGACGTCGTAGATGACGGCGGCAGCCTTTTGGGTGCGTTACGCGACCATCTCGGGAATCGGTCCGTCAAGGACGGTTGCAGTCCGCAAGGACAGTGCGGTTGCTGCACCGTGTTGATCGACAACGCCCCCCGAGTTGCCTGCGTTACGCCGCTGAGGCGCGTTGCAGGCAGAAGCATCACCACTATCGACGGCTTAACCGAACAAGAGCGGACGCGATGGGCAGACGCTTTCTTGGCCCATGGGGCTTCGCAGTGCGGCTTTTGTACCCCGGGCATTGTCTGCCGGCTCGTAGGGCACGAACGCAAGGGAGCTGATCTTGGAGATCGAGAAACGGTAGATCGGCTGTTGTCCGCTCATCTTTGTCGCTGTACCGGATGGCAGACCATCAAAGAAGCAGCAGCCGAAGTTTCAGTTAAATACCCCCAACGAGATGTTGAAGCAGCAACCCGCCAAGCAAGCCTCGAAGCTGGGACACACCAAATTGTGGGCCCCGAAGTAGTGCTGGGTGAAGTGACGTTTGGAGACGACAAACCCCCAGATGAGGCACTTGTGGCAGCGCGAAATAATGAGCAGTGGGCTATTGGAGAAACACTTCACCAAGCTCGAGAGCGTGCTGGCAAAGTCCAAGGCAGACGGACCAGCTTGGAGTCAACCCCTCCGCTGGATTTACCCAAAGGGGACTGGTCGCTCACTCTCCGAACTGGGTGGGTGGAACCGGCCTACCTGGAAACTGACGCGTCATGGTGCGACCCGGTCGGTGAGCCATCTAACCCGACAGCAAATGGGGGAGCTTTCGGCGGGAAAATCGACAGCGACGTGTCTGAAAGAGCCAAATTTCTTGCACGGGAGAACGGTGTACCTGTGCGGGTCCTTTGGTCAAGAGAAGATGTCGTCCGATACGGAAGTAAGCGTCCCCCGCTCGCCGCCGGACTACGCGCCGATGGAACTGGTGTTGTCCGCGTCGCCAAGACGCCTGGCGTAGGGCAGGTGATTCAATCCGTATTACCCGACTGTGACATCGAACAAATAGAAATCCCAGGTCCCCCAACTTCGCTCGCTCTAAGGGGCGCCGGGTGGGCTGAGGCCCAGATGCTGCGAATAGGGCTTCGAGGTCAAAACGATTGGGTTCATGCACCTTCCGGGGCGCGTGCACAAGCTGAGATCGGGCAAGGAACAATCCGAATTGAAGTTGATAGCGGCACTCCGCTCGACTGGGTGATGTTTCGCAGCTACTGCATAGGCGCGGCGCACATGGCGTACAGCTGGGTGACTTCAGAGAGTCTGAGCGTGGACGCATTAGGAGAAGTACAAGATCTCACGGTTCGGTCCTTTGGGGTGCTCCGTTCTTCGGACACTCCTCACATAGAGGTAGTTTCAGTAGGCGAAGGCGAAGTTCTCGCAGCGGGAGAGGCAGTATTTGCCGCAGTAGCTGCCGCCACATGGTTGAATCGGGGTTGTCCACCTGATTTACCAACCGGATAAATCAGATCCAAACCCGTTACTTCGTGTACGTGGAGGTACCAAGTGTCTAAACCTGTAGCTCATTACTCAGCGTCATATCGGGCAGGTGATCTTCTATTTGTATCTGGTCAGTTGGGTCTCGCCGACGGTTCGTTAGTCGAAGGAGTTGAAGCGCAGACATCCCAAGCTCTCGCCAATGCTCAAAGCGTTCTCCAGGAACACGGACTGAGTCTCGAAAATGTTGTGAAGTGCACGGTATTTATGACCGATATCGAAAACTTTTCAACCATAAACGATATCTATGCCCAAGCATTCGGAGATCATCGACCTTCCCGTTCAGCTATTGCCGTCAAGGCGTTGCCGCTCGGTGGTCTGGTCGAAATCGAAGCGGTAGCTCACATCTCAGGCTGATGAGCAGATCGTGACAGCAGCAGGTGTTTTATTACCTGCCTAAGTCGTAACTAGCGCCGGTAACTGGCTACCATCAAGCACATGGTCGGAGGAATCGCGATAGCTGTCATTCTGCTGCTGAGCCCATTCATGATCACCATGAGCCTTGCTGCTGTAGCTGCTTTGCTAGGGAACTCCCTGACGAGCGACGCTGAATCGCGTCATGAAGGCAGCAGCCTTATCGAAACCAATTACTAAAGCCCGACCTTCTCAATGTTCGGTGCTTATCGGCGACGGCTTTCACCCAAGCGGTAGCCAACGCTTCGGACCGTTTGGATTAGAGCGGCGTATTCTTCGCCAAGTTTCGCCCGAAGCCGCCGTACGTGAACATCTACCGTCCTTGCACCACCGTAATATTCGTAACCCCAGACTCTGCTGAGCAGCACCTCTCTTGTGAAGACCCTTCCGGGAGTCGCTGCCAAGAACCTGAGTAACTCGTACTCCATGAACGTCAAATCAAGAGGTCGATCGTTGACCGAAGCTTCGTAAGTTTCCAGATCCAAAATCAATGGGCCGTATTCGATTCGTTCTCCGCTCAGGTCACCTCCCGAAGCGGCAAGCATGTGTCTAACTCGAGCTTCAAGTTCTCGAGGATGAAACGGGTCTAGACAAAAATCATCGAAAAGATCGTCACGCAAATCCAGTTCGTTCAATTCGTTGCCTCTGATCATCAACAACAGAGGGGCCACCGGAACGTCACGCCTGCGCAGGGCGCGAAGCATCCCCCAACCGAGGTCGCTGTCCTGACCTAGTTGAACGATCGCACCACCCCAGCCCTCATCAGGTTCGAAAAGATCTACATCTGACGGTTGGGCCACGCCCTTCCACACGAAACCGCTCAGATCCAAAAGCTGAGCTAATTCGGGCGCTGGGTCCGCAGGGTAAATAGCTAGAACGGTCATCACAAACTTGAGTAATACCGGTCGAGTTCAAACGGTGTTACTTGGGCTTTGTAGTCGTTCCACTCACGTCGCTTGTTTTTAAGAAACCAACTGAACAAATGGTCACCCAAAGTGTCGGCTACGAGGTCGCTTTTCTCCATTTCGTCGAGCGCCTCATCCAATGACTGGGGGAGTTGAGCTTGATCGATTAAGCCGCCGTGTTCAGTGAATCCGGTCATCGAAGGCGGCGCCTCAAGCGGCAATTCATAGCCCTGTTCGATTCCTTTCATTCCCGCAGCAAGCATCACCGCAAAAGCCAAATAGGGGTTACATGCCGGGTCGGGGGCTCGATACTCGATCCGAGTTGTGTCATCAACACCGCCTTCGCGGCTGGTGGGAACTCGTATAAGAGCGGCGCGGTTGGCCCTTGCCCATGAAACATTTACCGGTGCTTCATAGCCAGTTACCAGTCTTTTGTAACTGTTCACAAGTTGATTGGTGACAGCGGTGATTTCCCGCGCATGATGGAGGAGGCCAGCAATAAAACCGCGGGCAACATCCGACAAGCCATCTGGACTTTCCGGGTCATGGAAAGCATTTACGCCGTCTCTGAACAACGACAGATGAGTATGCATTCCTGAACCTTGGACACCCGTTAACGGCTTAGGCATGAATGTGGCATGCACCCCATGTTCGAGAGCTATTTCCCGAACGATTAAACGAAATGTCATGACATTGTCTGCCATGGTCAACGCATCGGTGTAACGCAAATCAATCTCGTGCTGACTCGGGGCGTCCTCGTGGAATGAATATTCCACAGGGATCCCCATTGCCTCCAAAGTCGTCAACGTCTGACGACGAATATTGCTCGCTACATCGGCGGTCGTCAGGTCAAAATAACTGCCGTGATCTAGTGGAACCGGCTCACCGTTTCTGTCTGCTTCGAACAAGAAGTACTCGAGTTCGGGAGCGGTGAAAAATGTGAAACCTTGAGCAAGGGCTCGTTCCATTGAGCGTCGCAACACTTGTCGGGAGTCACCCGGGAACGCGCTTCCATCAGCTCGTTCAATATCACAAAACATTCTGGCCGCATTTTCGTCGTTACCGCCCCAGCGCATCAATTCGAAAGTCGCTGGGTCCGGGCGAGCGACCATGTCTTCTTCTCGGACCCTACTGAAACCGTCGATCGAAGAACCATCGAACACCATGCCGCTCTCGAATGCAGTTTCGAGTTCAGCAGGAGAGATGGCAAACGACTTCAACTGACCCTGAACGTCGGTAAACCACAGACGAACCAAACGAACTCCGCGTTCCTCAACACGTCTTTGCACATAGTCCTGTGGTCGTTCCATCTGAGTTCACTTTCTCATTTGGCGCAGGGCGCCGACAACACCGAACCTATTCTTGGTGGTTCTCACCGTAAATCAAACCTCGAAGCGTTCCGTTTACATGACATTCACAATCGCAGGATGAGGCTAAAACTAAGGGTCTGTGGGCTCATCACTACAGTTTGACTGTTCAGTTAGCCGAAAAATGGTGCGACAAGGTCATTCTAATTGTTAGCTTGCCTTTCGATCCCGCCCCCTCTAACAGGAGCAAACACAGTGGCGTATAGGGCTGAATACATATGGATTGACGGAACAGAACCAACTGCAGAGATCAGGTCGAAGACCAAAGTCCTTGCAGATGGTGATGACCCTGGAATATGGGGTTTCGACGGATCAAGCACGAATCAGGCGACTGGCGACAACTCCGACGTCGTACTACAGCCCGTATTTCAGTGCCCTGATCCAATTCGCGGAGGCAACGACATCCTCGTTCTATGCGAAACCTTGTTGACATCGGACATGTCGCCCCACCCAACTAACACGCGAGCTGCAGCACGAGCCGCTCTCGACCAATATGGCGACCAGGAACCGTGGTTCGGGCTGGAGCAGGAATACACGATGCTGGACCCAGCCTCAGGCTGGCCTGCTGGCTTTCCTGTCGGCGGGTTCCCCGCCCCCCAAGGGCCGTACTACTGCGGAGTTGGCGCGGTGAAGATTCGCGGCCGTGACCTCGTTGAGCAACACACAACGTGGTGTATCGAAGCCGGATTAGCAATATCTGGTACAAACGCTGAAGTTATGCCCGGCCAGTGGGAATTTCAGATAGGCCCAGTGGACACGGTGGCCGTTGGTGACCATCTCTGGATGGCTCGTTACCTGCTTTACCGTGCAGGGGAACAGCACGGCCTAGAAATCAGTATCGAAGCGAAGCCGATGAAGGGTGACTGGAACGGCGCCGGTATGCACACCAACTTCTCAACCAACGCCATGCGCGAAAGCTACGACGCAGTCGAAAAGGCTGCTGAATCTATGGGTGCACCTGGTAAACCAGCAGAGCACCTCGCCGGCTATGGCATAGGAATCGAAGATCGGTTGACCGGTGAGCATGAGACCCAAAGGTTTGACCAATTCAGTTATGGAGTGTCTGACCGAGGAGCATCGATCCGGATTCCATGGCAGGTCGCCCAGGACGGTAAGGGATATATCGAAGACCGCAGGCCGAATGCAAATGCTGACCCGTATGTGGTGGCGACATTGCTGACCAACACATGCTGCGCTGCTTTGGCATAACGCAACATCTCGGTTAATGATTTAGGCGGGGCTGTCGGCCCCGCCTAAATACTTTTCGCAGATGACTGCTGTCTGCTTCTAGCCTCATACCATGGCTTCAATCAGGGTTGCCTTGGCGCAGCTCAACTTTTGTTTAGGTGACTTTGAGTCCAATGTGGCCTCAATCACTGAAGCTTATGGTCGATCGCTTGAACACGAAGCTGACGTTGTGGTGTTCAGCGAACTCGCAGTATGTGGTTACCCACCGGAGGATTTGCTGCTCAAACAACGTTTCCTTGAGGACGCACGAGCAGCACTTGAAGATGTCGCCGCCCGCACCTCGGACGCTGTTGCTGTCGTGGGATTCCCTGAACAGGATGGCGAATCTATCTACAACTCCGCTGCTGTTTGTCATGAGGGCGCCGTCAAAGGCATTTATCGAAAACAGTTGCTTCCCAACTACTCGGTCTTTGATGAGAAGCGCTATTTCACTCCTGGCGCGTCAGCAGGACCGATCTTTCAAATCGCCGGGGTGATGGTAGGGATTTCTATCTGCGAAGATCAGTGGTTCGACGAAGGTCCCCTCAATGACCAGATCGCTTCAGGCGTGGGCTTAGCAATCTCCTTGAACGCTTCGCCGTATCAACGAGGCAAAGACGCGGCTCGAGCGTCATCGGTTATTGAACGGGTGACGAGTCACAAGATTCCGGTCGTGTACGTAAACCAGGTAGGAGGCCAAGACGAATTGATTTTTGATGGGTCTTCTTTTGTCGCGAATTCTGAAGGTGAACTCGTTGCCCGCCTTCCCCAGTTTGAAGAAGCCGTTCAAATTGTCGACCTTGATGTCGACGAGCGTGGCTCTGATGAACTACCAGTAATTGTTATTTCAAAAAAACAGAAGACGAAAGGCGAGATAGAGGAGCCCGTAGTCGCAGAAGCCGACGAAACGATCGCTGAAGTCTGGAACGCGCTGGTGTTGGCTACCCGCGACTACGTGAACAAAAACGGATTCAGTGAGGTTGTTATTGGCCTATCGGGGGGAGTGGACTCGAGTTTGGTGGCAGCGATCGCTGTTGACGCTCTTGGCCCTGAACGAGTTCATGGAGTGTCGATGCCATCTCGGTACTCAAGTCAAGGATCAGAAGATGACGCTGCTGAGTTAGCAGAGAACTTTGGTATCGACTTTCAAACGATTCCAATTGAGGCCGGGTACACAGCGTTAACCGACATGCTTGAGTCCGTTTTTCGCGGTCATAGCGCTGACCTCACAGAGGAGAATCTTCAAAGTCGCCTGCGAGGCATATTGCTTATGGCGATGTCAAACAAAAAGGGCTGGTTGGTTCTGACGACGGGGAATAAGAGCGAAACCTCAGTCGGGTATTCAACGCTTTACGGAGATACAGCGGGAGGGTTCGCGGTAATAAAAGACTGCCCAAAGCTGCTCGTATACGAGTTGTGTCGTTGGCGGAATACTCAAACGACTTCCCCGTGGATTCCAGAAGCA